>NZ_JAFFQA010000079.1 GCF_016919065.1 Desulfobulbus rhabdoformis
CTGAATTTCTTTTTTTGGGAGACGCTGAGATGAGGTAAAACGCCCCCCAAAAAATGAATTATTTGATGGTGTTATTATACACAATTTTGATAAAAATTCAGCAAGTTAAATGATTCCCAAAGTAGAACTAATGGTAGTCTGTTATTTCTACATCGTATGGTTCATCAGACCACGAAAAGCGCACACGCCATTTATTATTGATTCTTATGCTGTACTGTCCCTGTCTATCGCCTCCCAATTTTTCAAATCGATTCCCGGGTGGGGATCGTAAATCAAGCAACTCGACTGCGCTATCAAGTATTTGGAGTTTACGTTCTGCTTGCGCCTGAAAAGTTCTGAATTGCTTTGGGCTGTTTCCTTCATAAAGGGCCTGTGTATGCTTGCATTTAAAATTCTTTGTCATGGTTAAAAGTATAACGGCATGCGTTAAATGTCAGGCGTGTGTTTTTAAGAAGAGAACATGCCGATCACCGGCGGCGTTTTTTCCGTCCGGTGAATTGGGTGTACGCCCGGCATGGGCGTGATCTAATGGGGTGCAAATCCCCTGTATGAACCTTGTTTCTGTGAAATTACAGAAGCATAAATACTAGCCGAAGGCAGGTAAGCGAAGACTCCGAGGCAGTCTCGCGAGAGCCTGTCTGAAGGAAGCCGGAGTGCAAAGTTATGGGACGACGAACAGAAATAGCACACAAGGCCGAGTCTCCGGGTAAGTCAGCACCACATGACAAAACCCCCAGAGTCTTCGCTTACCTGGTTCAGGAGATACGGTAAATGCTGCGGTCGTGTAGTGAAAGATTACGTTCTTATCCGGGGAGGCCTGCTCAACGAGCGGTAGCTGATTCAGCGGCGTCCTGTATGGGAACATGTAGGGTGATTGGGCAGGAGTCAGCAGCGGCCATATTAGGCGAAGGAAGTTACCCAACAGGAGCATGGGTAACTGGAAACGAGCTCGGCGAATAGAAAAGCTGGGAGGGCTCACCCCGCTGAAGGGCCAAACCTATAGAAGAAAGTGCAACCTTATATGCTCTGCCACGCGTTGAGCCCGACCGGGAGAGCGGATAAGCAGGCGCGATGAAAGAACCATTGCGCTTTCAAGTATATTTAGCAGTTGCTACCTTCTCGATGTCAAAGAGCTGCGACTATACTTCATCCGGCTACGGTTCGATGGTCTATGGGAACCGCCAAGTGCGGACCCGCACGCTTGGTGGTGTGGGGGGGCGGGGAGAAAAACCCCCGCTACCCGATTGGACTTTTTCCTTAATTTACCCAAATTGCAAATCCGATAAAATTCCCTTGGAACACTCTGGTGATTCTCGTCCATGTCTCTCGCGAGGAAAGATTTCCTTCTTCGAGATAGGGGATTGCTGCGGAACCCTGAAGCCAAAGAACTAGATCAAATGGTTGGGGATCATGGAATACTCGTTTAATGTTTATTCCCCGTCCATCCTTAAAGCGCCAGTGTGGAACAAGCTTATTCCCGTTCAAGATGCTTTCAAATTCGTCGAGAAACTCCTTCCAACCATCAATCATATCCTGGCTAATCTGAACACCAGTACCCCCTGTTTGCTGCGGATTAGGTATCCATTCGTTTTTGTTGTCGCTCTCCTTCTCAATGTGACTCCATGATAAACGACTACACTCTACTACCTTGAGCAGGTTGCGGTGGGCAGATCTCAGCCGATCGGGGGCTCTAACTTCAAGATTCATTACATGGATACCAGCTATTAGATCTGCCCAAATCGAGAGTTGAGCATCATTTTGCTTCTTTAAAGTGGTCCCAATGTCTGAAACAACCCGTGAAAAGAATATATGGGAAGAATATTTATAAACATCATCCCATTGATGAGCTAAAAGTGTTTCTGTTATCGCCAGCAGAAGATGTGAATATCCTTTCAACCAATAGGCATCACTAAGATCAAAATCAATCACTACGGATTTTCCATCAATAAAAAGCGCTCTCGATCGTCGATTGTATGCTGTATATACTTGGTGAAAATATTCATTTTCTCCAAGTTGGCCATCGTGGTCGAAGTCAATGCGAATAGTGGAAATATCTATGGAAGTGGTAAATTCTTTCTCATCTAGATTCTGTAGAGTCTGATTTACTTTCGAAATGCGGGCATGAAAACATTTTAGAGTTTCACTTATTGCATCGGGAGTCGCTAATTCTGGATTCTCGTTAATTGGAACGGGAACTCTCAAAAAGGGTAGCCTGGCTCTTTGACCCGATCTGCTATCCAGACCAAGGCGATGGAAGTCCTGAGCTAGACCTTCAAGTGCCTCAAAGAACTGAAGAACACCAAGCGAGAATTTTTCCTTATTTGATTCTTTGCCACCATTTTCTCTTTCTTCAAAGTAGTCGATGCCTGCAGCAAAGTCTCCTTTGACAAGATATTCGGCCAGTTCGTTTGCTGAAGCTATGGGCGTCAGGCATACAAGACTGAGTAGCACGTTTACTAAGATGATCTTTCTTTTCATGATTTCTTTCTCCAACGGGCCAGCGTAAGCGGCGAGGCCTAAGGGCGATGTCCGCTTAACGCAATAGTTAGCCACCTATCAAAAATTTGATTCGCCATTGCAGGCGAATATCTTTTGAGCACCTTCCAGGATGTCGCCCGTGTTCAGTTTTTGAACAGATCTAGCCATAAAATTGCGGCCACAATCTGACGAGTAGAGCATAGTAAAGGGAATGCTAGAGAGAGCTGTAGATCTATGGGACATCATTACTGATAGGTAGGTATCATAAATGCCATTCATGAACCGAAGTTGATCTTTTGTGTACTCAAATGAATCAGGATCGGGTTTAGGGGCATTTGACAGCATTTTTTGGAATGCCTCAGACGTTGATTTGAATGCCTCGTAGTGCCAACTATGCCATTCATCTGCGATAAATTGGGACTCACTTGAGTAGGCAGGGGATAATTCGCCCCTTTCTTTTTCGTTTAAAGTGACTGCTATGCAATCCATTTGATCAATATCCTCGCCAATCATGATCGCCAGGCCAAATAGTTTACTTGTGCTGGTGATTTGATCTACGAATGCAAGAAGATCGTTTTCAAAAGATGATTTAAGCTGGGTGTAGTTGATTTCCATGGGATTCCTTGCTTGCGACTAACGTATTGCTCTCTGGAGAGGGCCGCTTTTGGGCCCAAATCCAGTGCAGCAAAAGGTTGTGTGTCACTTATCTTTATTTGGAGCCATCGAAAAAAGTCGATTTCGCAATTTATCAATATTGCTATCGTTTTTACTATTATACGCCACATTCTCAAAAGCGAAACTGAGGATCTCGTATAAGGCTTCTTGATTCGATGGCGTCAAAGCTTTAAATTCCTTTTCAAAAAAATCAGGCTTACACACAAAAATGCGCCCCAGTGTCCATGCAGGCGTTTCAGAGGCAGAGTTCGATGTTGACAAAGTCACTTGAAAAAGAGCGTGCAGTAACTCTTTATCTTCATTTCGGCAATTTATTTGAACAGCAGACTGAAGCGCCTGATCAAACGGGCCTTCTGCATACTCTTCGGCCTGTTGGCGAAGATCTGTGCTTGATGCAGTGCCAACAGAAGCGACATACTCTTTGTTCAACAATTCATATTTTTTGAATGTGACAATTACATCACTTGCCGACATCCCATCCTCGGCTATTGAGATTGATGTACAGAAAGATACGATAAAAAATAGAATAATCGTTTTAGTAGTCATATTTCACACAACGCGGAGCTTAGGGGGGCGGAGAAGCTTCCGCAATCCATTGAAACGATTTGTGTACGCCCGGCATGGGCGTGATCTAATGGGGTGCAAGTCCCCTGTATGTAAAGCCTGTTACTGTCGTGATGACAGGAACATAAATCGCGTTCTTATCCCGGCATTTTTAAGCAATGTTTGCAGATGCCGAGGCCTCAGAAACCACCACCCGGTTCCGCCCGTTGTTCTTGGCCTCATAAAGGGCCTGGTCCGCCATGTTCAAGCATTGCTCAGCAATGGTATCTTCCCGGGGAATATTAAAATAAATTCCCGCACTGATGGTGAAGTTAATCTTTCGGTCACCATGGGTGATATGGCTGTCTTGCATATATTCGCGAAGATCATCAGTATAGGCGGCGATCTTTCGGGCGTCCTTGCCCATGCATATAATGGCGAACTCCTCACCGCCGATCCGGCACACGATATCTGAACGCCGCTGGAACCGTTCCATAAGGATTTTGCCAAATCGTTTTAGACATTTATCTCCGGCAGGATGGCCATAGGTGTCGTTGAGGCTCTTGAAATGGTCAATGTCGAGGATGACAACCGAAAAGTGGATGGCACTGCGTTTGCAGATGTCAAACATCCGCCGGAATTGCTCGTCAAATGTCCGCCGGTTAAAAAGTCCGGTCAACCCGTCGGTACTGCTCAACTCCTCCAAGGCGTGGTTTGCCTCGATCAGCTTTTGGTTGAGTTTGCGTACCTTTTGTATCCAGAACAAGGAAAGGAGCACCATGACGGAAAGTACTCCCAGGATCTTCCAGAACGGGGAATAGTCAAATTTTTGCTCCACCTTTACGCTGAGCCATTGATCCAGAATTCGGGACTTTTCCTGGTCAGACACGGACATGATAAGTTTTTGAAAAATTGCCCCCAACAGAGGCTCGTCGCTCCGGGTGCCGATACAGGGCTGCCAGTCCATGGGCATTTTACCTGCAATCTTGACATCCACGATTTTCTCCTGCCGCAAATGATAACCGATACTGGTCATGGTTTCGATAAAGCCAAACAACTCTCCTCTCTGTAGCTTTGCGATACCTTCCGGATCGTTGTCCACCGCCACAAGGGACATGCGGGGATAGGCGGATTTAAGACTTTCATAAATAGGTGATGCCCTAATGACCCCCATGGGACGATCCAAAAATTTCCTAATGTCGTCAATGAAGGGCGCATTAACAGAGGTGGCGATAACATTGGGGACGGTGAGATAGGGGCTTGTAAAATCCATGTACTGCTGCGTTTCATCTGTTTTCATGACGTCCATACAAAAATCGCACTTCTTCTGCCTGATCAACCGGAACAAGTCCGCCCAAGAGTCGCACTTCTCCACAATTATGGCGATGGGCAGCTTCTTGCCCAAAAGCGCCATCAAATCCGCACTGATCCCTGTGTAACGGCCGTCGTTGGCCACATTTCCAAAGGGCAGCCGGTCGGAGAGCACGCAAAGAACCAGTTTTTTCTTCTTTTTCAGATAGGCCAGCTCTTTTTCCGAAAACCTGAGCATGTAATCCGAAAAGATCCCGGTTCTGGGAGAAAGCCAGGTGGTTTCAAGCATCTGCCAGTCTGCGGCGGACAGGGATTTTAAGGCCTTATTAAGAATGCTGTCCAGAGGGGCCAGGTCCGGCCGGACACCGAAACGAAGATCTTCAGCCGGCACCCCTTCAGAGTCAAGTTCTCCGGCAACCACCAGATTAACCAGCCCAAGCTTTCGGATATAGTGGTTTCCGGTATTAAGCGGAGAGACCACAGCGTCCAGATCCCCAAAGGATAAGGCCTTCATCATGGCGGAGTGATTGTCATATTCACGCAAATGGGGGCCAACAGCCCTGGATAGCGCCTCTTTATAAAAGACATCTGCGGTAATGCCCACAGAAAGGCCTCTCAAGCTGTTGACATCTTTGTAGTCTCTAAACTCGTTCCTCACAAAAACCACTGTTGGAATGGCGTGATAGACATCCGTATACCGGGTAAATTTTGTCCGTTCTTTGGTATATGAAATGTTGGCAAGGGCTTCCAACTGGCCGGTTTTAAAAAGATAAAGCACCTTGGGCCAGTCATCCACAACATAGGAAAATTTTATTCCGGTCTTTTCGGAAATGATATCCAGAAGGGACGCGGTATAGCCCGCCTGGCGGCCCTGGCTGGTAAAGCTGAAGGGAGAAAAATCTGCCAGCATCCCCATGGAGACAATCGGGTGATTTCGAATAAAAGCCTTTTCCCCATCGGTCAAAAAAAGCTTGGAATCATCTTTGTTTAGATAGGGATATTGGCTCCACTTGAGGGTCAGAGCCGTAAGTGTTTCCTTTGGGATAGTCTTCAACAATTTGGCCAGAATCGAATGGAGCCGGGGTTCCTTTTGAGAAACGCCCAGCCGGTAGTCCTCCTCTGTGACCCCTTCTATCTTAAAGGGCCCGGCCACTCCCAACCCGGTGAGGTTATTGTCCCGGGCGATGAAATGTCCGGTTAATTCGCTGGACACCACCGCATCTATCCAGCCAAAGGAAAGGGCCTTCATAAGTGAGATATAATCGTCATACTCGTGAACCTCGACCAAATCTTTCAAGCGGATGGCATCGGCGTAATAAATATCTTTTATGATACCGACCCTTTTCCCCTTAAGGCTCTTCAACCCCGAAAAGGGGGAGGGGATTTCCCCGGTCCGCATGAACAGGACAAGCTTTTTAATGTGATAAGCCGGGGTGAAGAGCAGCCATTTGCTACGGTCCTCGGTAAAGGAGATTTGATCAATGACATCCAGTTCCTCTTTTTTAAAAGACGAAAAAACATTGGACCAGCTGCCTAGAACAAAGTTGAATTTCAGCCCTGACGTTTGTTCCAAAAGATGAAGCAGGTCAATGGAGAACCCGTTAATTTTTCCCTGGGAATAAAATGAATAGGGGGGCTCGTTATCAATAACACCAATGGTCACCTGTTTTTTTTCCTGAATGTACGCTTTTTCCTCAGGCATCAACGCCTTTAGGTTTTCCGTTGCATGAACAGCGACTGTAATACCCATTAAGGAGAGGACCAGGATTATTTTAAACATGCGAATCATCAGAGCACAAAAATTCCTTATATTCGTTTATCCATATCAATGGATTGAGGAAAATTTGCCGCAGGATAAACATTTGTGTCATCTTCCCCTGGAGCAAATATAGGAAGGCTTATAGTCATACAGAGGTGAGCCAATACCTGGTGTGGCTTAATCAGGGCCTCACGGCTTAACCTGACGGCTATGGGGCTGGGGGAGAGATTCCCCCGGCTACCCGATTCGGTGATTAATCCTTTGAAAATGTTTCATAATAAATGTCACATAGACCGTCATAGTATCCCCAGCCAATTCCTGATGCAGATTTCATAATTTCTTGAAGTCTTTTTTTGAATTTTTCTTGTTCTGTCTCTGGAAGTTCCAAAACAGTCTCAGATGCGTGTTCATACATTTCGAGCATGGCATCATAGAAATCTTCATCAATATCTCCGTAGCTCAAAGTAAAATTGTTGCCACATTCAACAAAAAATACTCTTAATTCTGCTTCCTCCAAAGGGTTATCAACTGCTCTTGAATACCGGTTTATAGCATCAATTGCTTTTTCAATATCCAAGGGCTCATTATCCTCAAGATAAGGATGTACAGAGTCTTGAATGATTTTTTTATATTTTGACAACGGATTCTCACCGATTGAAAAACGAGTAAAGAAAAAATCTTTGTTGTCCGATGATAGACGATATAAATCACGTATCAGATCAATTAATTGACTTTTTCCATGTTGATCAACAATCTTCTCAATGTCTTTCCAACTTGGTTCTTGCTGTTTCTTTTTTCTTGCCATATCTAGTTTTATTCACCGAACGATCGATGATCACCGGTTTATCCCGTGAAATATTTAGTTGTATGGATTCAAAACGTGGCCTGATCCTAATAATTCCTCAATTTTTCATACTATTTGAGCTAGCAGAAAATAAGAGTTAGTGAAAATCAAAATTGCTCCTATAAAGACTACATTCACTGGTTTTACAGAAAAGTCAAAAACACTTCTGTCATAAACAGGGAATTTTTTAAAACCTATTTCAATTGACTGTGCGACTTTTTCCCTGAAAACTATTAGCAAAATGCCACAGATCAAACCAAATATTGGACTTAAGTTTTCCATGCTGTAATACTTATTTTTTTTCGTTTTTGATGCGTAACGCTGGCCTTCACGTGCGGGAATGAAGAGCAGCGGAATTTCCGTCAGTGTGCAAGGCATGGTGTGCGCCCGGCATGGGCGTGATCTAATGGGGTGCAAGTCCCCTGTTTGTAAAACCTGTTACTGTCGTGATGACAGGAACATAAATACTAGCCGAAAGCAGGTAAGCGAAGACTCCGAGGGCGATCCCGCGAGGGTTCGTCTGGGGGGCCCGCTGGCCATGAGCCGCAGGCGAAAGCGACCTATGGGAGCGGTAACCTGGAGCGCTAAGTTATGAGTCGACTAACAGAAAAGGCATACAAGGCCGAGTCTCTGGGCAAGTCAGCACAACATGACAAAACCCCCGGAGTCTTCGCTTACCTGTTTTAGGAGATACGGTAAATGCCGCGATCGGAGTCTCCCAGTGGTCGCTTACCTGCATAACGAAAGATCACGTCCTTATCCGGGGAGGCCTGTCCGGTATGCGATCCAACTACCGTTGGAAAGCGCCATGCATGGTAACATGCCTGGTTTACTTACAGGGGGAGGTCTTACAGGATCTTACAGGGGCATCTTACAGGGGGCGGGCCAAGTCAACCCTCTGTTATTTCAGTTATTCATCTCCAAATATAGCAGTTTTCAGGGGCTATTTCGTACTTTTCATCCCCTAAAAGAGATGAATAGGAAGCTTGTGCCTCGCGAAGATGGAATGATTTCCCAGACGGTACAATCTTCCGCCCCAACACCATTGTGCCCATCGTTCCCTTCAGTTCTTCGACAAAACGCTCGCTTCCGACTGCCACAGAGCGACTCCACTTGTCATCACGAAGAGGAATTCCTTCTTTGAGGCAGCTCTCAACTCTTTGTCGGTGAGTTGCTTGCAGGGTACCGTAGGTGTCGAATCCTAGAAGCTCTTGTAAACGATCATAATCTATCAATATATTTTTCCGTTTTGGCTGCTGGATTTCATTGTATCCGGAAAAAAACCATTCGGAAGGATGTTGCACAACTCCTGCTCTCACCATATTCATATCGATATACACGATGCATTGCAGCAAATGATCGCCACTCTCAACTGCAGTAGCGTGATATCGATCTTCCCAATAGGCTCCTTTCCTTCCCTTCCGCTGGTTGAATTCCTGGCCAGTCCTTCCTGCAATCAATTGAATGGAGCGGGGGATGACATTCTGCCCCTTATCATCAGCAACTAAAAGATGGATATGATTCGATGTAACGGTGTAGATTCGCATTCCCGCCGCCCCGAAAATCCGCTTAAATTCTCATGAAGCATTACCAGTAACGAGAAAGTCTCTACCAGTCAAAGTAAGAAAAATGATCACCACGTGGTGTGGTCGTGGATTGCA
>NZ_JAFFQA010000007.1 GCF_016919065.1 Desulfobulbus rhabdoformis
GGCCATTAGGTTGTCGCCATTGCCACCGCTGGCAGAGAATTTTTGAGATCGCCGTGCGCCCCTTATCCCAATGGTCGGCAGTGATCTGACGAATTTCATCCAGATCGTGCTGGTTGAGGTGGCGACCACGAATTTTGTACATAGGTGCTGTGATTTCCATAACAGCACCGTAGCAAATACTGGCTTACGACGCCAGCGAAAAAATTAGACCCCGTGATCGGTTACCATGTGGACCCCCTGTCTGGCAGTCATTACAGAAAAAGCCGCGGGTACTGTCAATATTCTCGACTGGTTTCACATCATGATCCACTTGAGCAATGCAATCGATGTGGGCCACGCCGATGAGGCTCCAAAACTTAAAAAAAGGAAAGAGCCACTCCTCACAAAAAGCCACTGATGTCTATTGAAACGATCTGAAAAGCTGACCGAAATTCAGGTGGACAGGATTAAGGATCTGCTCGTATGCAACCTCAGGATCGTCCCCCACTAAATCAACTGGTTCTGTGCCAAAAAAATTATTTGCGACTAGACAGGCAATCAGGCCCTATAAGTCGCATCAACTTGAATTCTCCCCGCCCCAAAAAAAGCCTGTTGTATGAGCCGGCCATGCTCCCATGTTGAGTTGTAAGTAAGACTTATTTATGGTCCCAGGTATGTTGCGAGCTCTGGTCGGTTGTGCTGGAATCAAGGTTGGCCGCAAACGTATTTCTGGTTAAAATAGATACGACTGATTAATCAGGATCATGCAATTGTCCGCTAATCCCACCATCAATTGATATGGTTGCCCCATGAATGAAATCGAGCTTGCTATCGATAAGCGATAGACATAAGGTTGCAACCTCTTCGGGACGACCTATCCGCTGTTGAGGGTGGCATGCTTCAAGTTTTGAATACAGCTCAGGTTTACCAGAAAAACCTGCCTTCAGCATTTCCGTTTCAATGGCAGCAGGTTCTATTGCATTGACTCGAACTTTTCCCTGCAAATCAATAGCCATAGCCCGAGTCATCCCGCTTAATGCTGCTTTGCTGGTTGCATAGGCGACGAAATTTTTTTTGGTCAGGCGCGCATGGATACTACTGATGTTGATTATCGAACCTTGTGAAGTTTCAAGCTCTTGAAGAAAGGCCTGCGACCAGAGAAAAGGAGCAAGCAAGTTCACATTCAAAGTTTCCTGCCAATCTTTTCGTGTCAAAGAATCAACGCCACCCAAAATTTGGGTGGCGGCATTATTCACTAACCCTTTGAGCCCATTTTGATTAAAAACGGCTCGAATTTGTGCAAAAATTTTTGCAGCGTATTCTGTGTCTTGGGTCGTTTGGGCGAGGTTACAGGTGATATAGTGGACATTTTGGTTTTGGGGAGCTGCGGGTTTATTTTTGTGGATAATGCCGATGATACCGTATCCGGCATTCGCAAACTCGTTAACAAATGCCTGCCCAATTCCCCCGGCAGCGCCGGTTATGATGACAAACCCCTTATTCATTCTTTACCCCTAAAAATGTCATGAGCTTGTCAATGGCAATCAAACTTGTTCTTTCGACAGCATCTGCAGTGTTTGATGCATTATGTGAACCGAAGATGCAACGGGGGTGCTGGCGAAGATATGAGGTCATTGGTAACGGCTCTACCTCAAACACATCAAGGGCTGCAGAATAGACTTTACCCGATTTCAAGGCAGCTTCCAGAGATGGTTCGTCTATGACCGGGCCGCGTCCAACGTTAATGACTCGCACGCCATCCTTGGCCTGGTTAAGTACGGCAGAATTGACCATGTGCTCACTGGATGGGGTCAAAGAGCAGGTTACGACAATGAAGTCAGCTTCCTCAACGCGATTGGGCCATTGTGCTCGCTGGACATCTGCCATATCTGGTGCGTCCTGTGCCATAGGATCGTAGGCGATGACTTTCATACCAGCAACTCGTAAGCGTGCCGCTACCTGCTTGCCAATGTCACCATAGCCGATTAAAGCAGCGGTTTTGCCATACAAAGAAATACCTCGAGGTTTTGGCCAGTTACCTTGCCGTACACCGTCATCGATTTGGAATGTTTCCCTCGCTAAAGCGATAACATACCCCATGGCAATATCGGCAACCTCTCGTCCAAACATATTTGGGGTGTTGATTATGGGGATGTCAAGTTCTTTGCACGCGGCAAAATCAACGTTGTCGACTCCTATGCCCCATTTGACAGCGGCCTTAAGACGGCCTGCTTTTGCGGCAGTAAACACTTCTCGAGTTGCTGGATCATCACCTATAATCCAACCGTCATGTTTGGGAACTAATGATTTGAGTTCCTCGACAGTAAGAGTCTGCACAACATCAGGCGCGGTGACTGCACAGCCATATTGCGAAAAGACAGTGGAAAATGATTCTATCATTCCAAGCATAGGCGGACAGGTGACAAGAATTTTCATTGGGCAATACCATTTTTTTCTAGAAGATAACGAGCTGCAACGACGGCAAAATCCCAGTCAGCAGGGGTATCGATGTCTACGGACTCAAAGGCAGGACTTTCAAACATCATCGGTTTTTTTCCGATGCGTGCCTGTGTTTGGGAAAAACTGTCACGAGTGAAGAGGTAGAGGTTTGAATTTTCCTCAAACCAAGGTTCCAAATGTTGTGTCGGCAGAAGATTGTCAGGATCATGATTAACAGGGCTGCAGTCAGATCGATAAAAGCGAGTTTGTACTTTGTCGACAGTGAAAAGTGAATCTGCTGTGCCTGCTGCCTGTGCCTCATTAAATGCAGCCAGTGCTTTTTGGATCGTTTCAGGGCTCATTAAAGGGTTAGTTGTGTGGGTCATAAGGTATGTGTCGGCGTCAACGTTTGCCACATCGTCGGCCAGTACTAGATTCATTGACACATGATTACCGCATATTTCCGGTTTTCGGTCACGAATGATAATTCGCTCAGTCTCAAGTAGACCATTTTCAGCCAAAATAGAACGGGCATCGGTATTGATAACGACTTTATCTATTGCATCTACGGCCAGCAGAGAATCAAGGATCCATTGAAAAAGAGGTTTTCCGCAAAATTCACGGAAGTTTTTTCCTTTTACGCGTTCACTATTCGCTTTCATTGGAAGTAGTGCAACGATAGTTTTTTGGGGCATTGTTTATTTCCTTTTTTATACAGGATAAAAGTATTTTTCTTTTTCGGCATGAGAAAGTTTGCGTAATTCCCTATTGCCGAGATAGGTGCCAAAGTATTGATTCCAGCGGTAGAGAACTATTTCAAGAACTCTACGCTTGAGATTATCGTTAGTGCATGCAAAGAGGCAATCTTTTGCTACGCTTGACATGAAGTAGCGGAGCATATCTCCCAAGCCGACATGAACCTGAGGCATAATTTTCTGTAAGGCAATTGCTTCTCGCTCAAAGCGCCTCCTGACGGTGCTCCAGGATTCATGGTGTAAATGCATGACCTTGGCCTCAGCTACATAGCCAATCGTACCCGTATCATGAATGATTTTTTGGGCGAGATCCATATCCTCCAGCCCAGTCAACTCTTCATCGAATCTGAATTTGTGCCATGCATTCCGAGTGATTGCCGAGTTAGCATTATTACAATAAAATTCCGTCGAGGAAAAGCGGGAATCGGGCGGAAAATATTTTGCAAAAATACGGCTTTCACTGAAACGGGTGTTCTCATCGCCAATTTGACCTCCATGAACGTAATCAGCTTTGCCCTCGAGTAGAGGGGCACAAAGTCTTGAAAGCCATTGGTCGTCTGTTGGTATGCAATGACCACTTATGAAAACCAGAATGTCACCCCGGGCAGCATCGCAGCCAATATTAAGCGAGCGACCGAAAGAAAAATCAGCGCGATCAATTGTACAAATACGGCACCCATGCTGATGTGCTATTTCCAAAGTAGAGTCTGTTGAGCCAGAATCGACCAGCACCACTTCCGGGTTGAGTCTGGGGGCTATTTGGTTGGCGATAGATGTCAGCAATGCATCAAGATGTAAAGCCTCATTTAACGTACGAATAACAATACTGACATTAACAACTCCTAAGGTAATGGCAGTCGGGTTGAGGACAAGCCTGAATTTTGGGTTGAGATGTTTGTGTACAAGTACAATCTCTTCAGGGGGGACAGAGTTGCAGGCAAACATGTCCCAATGAACAGGGATAAGCTGCTCAAGACCAATTTCTTGTCCTAGGAGCATGGCCTCGCGGATACTCATATTGCCAATAATGCCGCGTTTATCCAGGAAAAAATTTGATTCGTTAACAGGTACAATTGCTGTGTGTATTGGCAAATTTTCACGTAGAGCATCCAGTAACTCGTCACAAATTGATGTATCACCCGCGAGGTACATACACTGCCCGTGTATTTTAAGCAGGTAGCCTACAGCTTGTAATCTTCCCTGGCTGTCGCGTTCGATATTGGGGTGTGCCGCAGGGACTGCTTTGATCTCAATATTGTCGCCCAAAGGGTACCATTCTTCCTTAGCTAATTGCACACGAGAGGAAGGGATATCCCAAGTGTGAAGCAGATATTGGGCAGGCGCTGGTGCGACGAATTGTGCGTTTGGTGAGGCTTGGGCTAGTATCGGCAGGGTATGGGGGTCACAATGATCAAGGTGATCGTGAGTAAGTAGAACCCAAGTGGCATCAGTCACCGATTCGGGGGGGAAGGGAGGCGGTTGAAGTCGTTCAAGGTCTGGTGCATCAAGTTCTTGCACAGAATTGGAAAGGTAGGGATCAATGTAGATGATTGTTTGCCCAAAGCATAAGCGACAACCGGATTGCCCTAAAAGTTGAACAGCAATACGGGGTGTATTCATTATCTTAAACCAAAATAGTCCTTGTAGTGAATTTTCTCAAAAATTTCGCAAGCTCCATCAAGCGTGGCGTCCAGAATTCTTCGCCCATCATTTTCGAATTCTGTACGGGCTATGCGGTATGACTCTTCTGAATTTTTAAGATCGGGGTTATCCCAGTGTTGCCCACCTCCAAAATACTCAGGGCAGAAATGATTCGGATCCGGTCCATCCTGTCGTCGGGCTTCATTGGGCTGGCCGGTGAACTGGTAACGATGGTCCATGCCTATTATGACCACTTCACTAAAGCCTAGAAAATAAGCAACCTGAATCGCAGCATAAGTGACCGTCCAGCCCTCATGAATACCACGTGTAATGTCTTTTGAAAAACGTGCTGGTGGGTTTTGGGTTTCAAGATGATATGTCAGAGCATCCTCTGGTAACAATTCACTGCCACGCATGCTGATAAATTTATTACAGTTAAGGGATTTGATGTTGTTTATCGACTGCTCAATAACTTTTCTGTTAATCGCAACATAGTATTTGGGATAAAAGCGAAATTTATTGAGTCCTAGAAATATTTTATTCATCCCGATAGCTGTCTCCTGGCGGAGGAAACAGAGGTCCATAGTATTTAATGATGGACCATTGGCCACCACAACCACGCGTTCGCCAATATGTCGATTTTTAAATCGTTCTAAGCGGTTCATTGTTCAGGTTTTATTAAAAGGGCTGCACGATTACGTGCTTCAAGAATGATAAACCCCTGCTCTATTAAATATGGAACTGCCAAAGTTCCTTTAGCCATCCAGATGCCATTCTCTGTCCAGGTATCGTCCAAACAGATAATTCCATTTTTGGAAAGTTTGGGAATGATACTCTTGACACAGTCAAGATGCATTTTGTGACAATCTTTATCGTCGATTCGTTTGCCAAGAAACTGCTCATAACGACTTTGGCGCAAAGAACTGTGGCCTCCATGGTCAAAGTCGTAAGCGTCAAGAAAGACAAAGTCGATACCTCCCTCATAGTTACGGAGAAAGTCCTCCCCTTTAGCAGTTATAGCTTTCGCATTTACCCCCAATCGAGAGAACATCCTTTGAGCCATCAAGGTATTATGGGGATCCATGTCCACAGTGATAAAAGTCAACTTGTTTTTTTTGCAGAACATCGAAATTTTACGTGTTGACCCCTGTCCTGGAACATTTTCTCTCGTTGTGCCAATCTCAATAAATACCGGCATGCCCTGACCATGCTCTTCTTTAAATTTGCCCAGGTTAGCTTCAAGATAGCTAAGCAGAAGATCATGCCCATGCTCTTTCTGCGAATGAATGAGCCTGATTTTTTCAGAATAGGCTTTGCGTATAGCCATCTGCTCCTCAGGTTTGAGACCATCAACCTTGGAAGTGTTCAGCATGTCCTGAATTACAATATCTGCGGCTAACTCTGCTCTACCCTGGCTAATTAAGGCGGATACAAGCATGTTTTTTTGTAGCATACTTAACGAAGAACCCCACTCCAACGGCATGCGAAGATAATGGAGTGCGGTCATTTTATCCCCTTGGGAATAAAACGCATCGGAGACCATAAACAAAAAATGTATTTTCTCTGATTCTGATAGGTTTCCCTTTTCTAATTCATCATCGATTGCGGAATGAGGATCTTGTGCTGAGCAACAAGAGGCAACCCGGGCTTCTAAACGTATGCGCTCCTGTTCACGTTGTTCCGGTGATATAAGCTTATTCCGTAAAGTTTTAATTTCGGTAAGGCGGTCTTGAGCTAGTTTTTCTTGCGTATCTTTTTGAGAGTTTAACTGCTCAATCTGTTTTTGATGTTCCTCTACCTGTTGCTTCAGCCTATTTTTTAAGCTTTCAGTTTGGTCGAGCCGGTCTTGAGCTAGTTTTTCTTGCGTATCTTTTTGAGAGTTTAACTGCTCAATCTGTCTTTGATGTTCCTCTACCTGTCGCTTTAGCCTATTTTTTAAGTTTTCAATTTGGTCGAGCCGGTCGTTCGCCAGTTTTTTTTGGTCGTTTTTTTGGGTAGAGAACTGTTGTATTTGTTCACGCCTTTTTTCAGCTAATAGCTTGTAATCACGTATGTATAGCCCATGCGCTAAATCTGGGTGACGCTCATGCTCCTTCTCTACGCAACGATATCCATTGTCCTGCAAAAAAGAATCTATTTTTTTTTGGCCTGCATCTTCGTTGGGGGATACTTTCTGATTCAGTACCATACGCACAACTATGACATCAAAGTCATCGATACCTTTTATGGAGCCACGCAGAATTGCTAAGCTCGGCAGGCAATCGATTATCAGCCAATTCGCAACAAATTTATTTTTCTTGCAGATATTGTCGAGTGTTACTGTCTGACATGAGTGGTCTTCAATACTATTAATATTAGGCCAAAGTTTTTGTAATAGATACGGAGGCAATAAGCTACTTTCCAATCTATTGCCAACAATATGAAAGGTCGCATTTTTTTGCGTTTCAGCAATTATACTGTTTTCGGTTAACCAGCCAGGGACGTGTTGCGTAAATGCTTCGAGCTGTATGTAATTTTTTGAATCAGCCTCTATTAATAGGGCTGACTGAATTTCCATCTTTTGCAGCCAAGTAATCCATTGTCCAGTTCCCGAACCTGCTCCAACTAGGAGGACTCCATTTGCTGGAATCAATTTTTGGATATGAGTTAGAAACTGCGGCAGTGGATTAATTGGCAACATAATATCACCTTATTGATTCTTATATTGCTGAAATTGTTTATCCGCCTTCATGAGAGCAAAGGGCATGATTAGTAACCCCCACGGAGTTCGGCAATGTTTGAGCCATGTTGTTCCTAACCTGTAAGATAGGTGTTTCATCACCCTTTGAGCTTCAGGGAAGTCATGATATTCGCTCAGCGGGGGAAGGGGGTTGTCATGTTGCTGAGCAGACTGTCGATAGCGTCTGGCAAGGGGACGCATGGAAAAAGGCAAGAAAAGAAGCGGCCATCCTTTACGACTTCGTTGTATTATGGCTGCCCCAATTAGGTATGGCAGCTCGCTTTTTACCCGTTCCGCAGCGCCATAGTGGACGGGGAGTTGATTCTTCCTCAGCTTTGTATTTTCTAAGAAATATTGTTCTAGCTCTTCTTGAACTTGATGTAACTGAAGCAGTAGTAATTCATTTTCTTCTTTCAGCTTTGATGTGTCTCTATCTGTTTTATTTTTTGATTCATGTGATTTTCTTTTCAGATCATCCAATTTTTTGTTGAGATCATTAATTATTTTTTTGTTTTGAATTAGCTCTATAGACTGTTTGGTGAATTTTTTTTCTATCTGTTTGAAATCTTGATTTTTTATCATGCAATCATGTGATTGCGCATAATATTTATCAAGATCTTTCTGCAACTGAAGTACTTGTTGTATAAGAAGATCGTTTTCTTGCTGGATTTCATTGTTTTTTTGTAGGTATTTTATTTTTTCATTATTTAGTGTTTCTGTTTCAGTGTTTAATTTTTGATATTTTTTGGTAATATTGTCATTGTCTCTTTTGAGTCGCGAGAAGGTCTGCCAGGCTAAAAAGGCACTATGAGATGAGGTCAAATTGTTGCTATATGGAAGAGTTGCAATTGCCTGAAGTTCTTCATAAAGTTCCATCGCTTCAGGAAATTGCTCGATCACCTCAGAAGCTAAAAAAATCTCAAGAGGATCCTGTTTTTTTGTAAAAGCCGCCAAGGCGGTTTGACATTGAAGGTTTGCTTCGTCTTCAGCAGTATACGTTGCTGTTTCTTCTCGGATTTGTTCTGTTTTTTGTTGGAGACTGCAGTCATCTTGGATTTGCCCGATGGGGGCATCGAGACGGGTCTTGAGTTGTTGCAGGTAGCTGTTGACAGATGTTCGAACCTGTTCTGCATGAACAAGCAGGCAGCGCTCCGTGTTGCGTTGATAAAAATGGAGCAGTGTGTCGTTGTAGGCTGTCCAGCAGTCTAGTTCATTTTTTTCTTGATCACTGTGGCCAGAATCCGCCTCAGTCGGATTATTGCGTAGAGCTGTGCGGGGGTGATTGTACACCAGAATAAAAGCAATTTTAGGGTCTATGGTCTTCCAAAAATCGAGAAGATAGATTGCCTGTGGGTCGCCCCATCCCCAAAATTGTTGTCCCAGATTACCTCGCATCAAATCAAGTATCATACCGTGCCAGACGACACCAATATCAATTTGATCAAAAATAGGGTCTTGAAGATCTGCAATACTGAGTGGGGCAACGTCATGTGCCTTGCAAAGCATGAGATCAATTTCTTGAGGAGTCAGTTTTTCCTGGTGTGACGGGAGTGCTGAAGCCATCCCACATTCCAAAAGTAATTGTTCTACCTCGCTATAGCCTGAGAAAGGATGGCCAACAACAATAACCTTATTCACTTTACCTCCTCCATTTACATATCGATAGCTACTTTAGCAGCTACAGCGATTTGATACAAAATTTGAGAAATATCTTTAAATACCTGCATATTTTTACTGTCGAAACGTGGCAGAACCAATATGCGGTCACCAGCCTTAATGTCTGTATTTTGAGCCAGCAGAACCGCACCATTGGGTTTTACAACGAGTAACCGATTTTTATCGGCTCGGTCCGAAAAACCTCCAGCTCCGGCCACATAATCATCTACATCGAACTCAGAAGACCAGATGACCGCCTGGGGAATCAAGACTTCGCCACTAATAAGCACGACATCACTTTTCGGGGGGATGATAATTTCGTCACCATTTTCCAAGTGAATGTCCGCCACCTTATCGCCTTGTCGCACTACAACTGTGCCGTCCGGTTCTATCTGTTTGGCCTTTTCGACAAATTTGGCAATCAGCTCGGCCTCATGTACTCGAATATTGGCTTCATCGACAGATGAAGAGGTCGCTGTCAGTGAACTTTGCTGCAATCGTTGCAGGGCTTCATGCAAGGCCTTTTTTTGCTGAAAAGCGACGCTTCTCCTACGCAGGTGGATGCCGTCAAGATTTGCCAGTTTAGGCTCAACCGCTATTTGCAGCAGCAGTGTTTGCAGGCGCGTATTTTTATCAACGGGATAGCGAGAGGCGCCAACAATCGCACCACTTGCAGCTACCATAATCGTGTTTCCAGGAATATCTGCGTGAAAACGGACCAGATCACCGTCTTCGAGAGGGAGTTTTGCAAATTGGTCGAGGGGTAAATAGACGTTGTATGGTGCGCCTCCCCGGGTTCCTACAACACTCACGTGCGACGCATTGTTCTCAGGATTGACCATTGCGAGGAGTTTGTTGCCATTCAGCAGCTCCGTTCCCTGAAATTCAAAGGAGGCTGCGTGCCGTACTTGTCCCTCAACTGCGATACTCGGTCCACGCTCTTCCACAAGTAAGACATCGCCGTCTTCAAGTCGCACAGGGGGGAGTAGGCCTTCACGGAGGAAGGGATAGAGATCGATTTGGGCGATTGTCTTGCCTCGGCGCAGCACCCGAATATCGCGATAACTGCCGCGATCAGGGTCGACGCCACCGGCAAGGTCGAGAAAATAGAGAACTGAATCAGTCGGGCCTCCCGCATAGCGTCCTGGTTGGGCAACAAAACCAGAAACAAAAACAGCAACGGGTTGTGGTTTCAGCAGATTGACATAGACCTCAACATTTTTGGTGAAAACCGAGCGCACCTTTTCTCGAATGGCGTTCTCAAGCTTGGCATGGGCTAATCTCTCAACTCGGACCGGGCCAATTTCAGGGAGGAATAGATTGCCGCGAGCATCAACCTCCAGGATTCCGTCATAGGTTTGAGCCCCCCAGAGCTGCAGGCGTACTCTATCACCGGGCATAATGAGATAGTCATCGTTGCGACCGTCAAAATAGCCCTGAGCAAATTTTCCCTGAAAGAGTTCCGCTCCGTAGGGGGCCATGCCTGATTTATTGAAAGAAATTTGCTTGTTACCAGCTGGGGGCGAGGCATCAGGATAATTTGGCGGTTGAGTGGCAGCATGCACCAGAAAGGGGAGGATGAATACTAGCGCAACAGTGATTGAAAGATGGTAACGTATTTTCATATCAGAATCCTGCATGCTCCTTGATTGCCGCGACTAACAGTGAGCCCATTCCAAAGATCAACAGTACACCCGCAAAGCTCACTCCTATGGCGTAGCCTCGCCGAGGCCAGAGCGGCTCGTCCGGTAGAGTAGGTTGGATAAATGCCACCAGATAACGACTTTTGCTTTCAGCACGAACTCTGGCTGCCTCCATGGCCTGCATTGCGACAACAAGTTCTTTCTGGGCAAACTCATGTTCCAGTGTAAGTTGTTCATAGTCTGCGGCCAAGCTATTAACAGTGCTTTTTCCTTGTCCAGAGAGACGCAATTTTTCTGTTACAATTTGTTCTTCCAGGGCCTGCAGTTTTGCCTTAAGCCCGACGATTTTAGGGCTATCGTTGCGCATATAAGATCTGGCTTCAGCCAGTTCCGTACGAATTTTGACGGCAGCACCTTCCAATTCAGCGACCAATCCTTCCACCTTACCTGCCTCTGCTGTGGGGTCGAGTAAATTATGGTTCTGGCGGAATTGATGTAACTTGTTCCGGATATTTGCTAAGCGAAGCTCTGCTCTTTGTATTTCTGCACGGGATAATGACAAGCTGTCTTCTATGGCGCGTTCCCGAAGACGGTTGACCAGGTCTTCGCTTTTTGTCAGGATCGCCTGGCATATATGTTGTGCGGCTTGTGGTGTAAAGGCTCTGACTTGGAGTTTTAATATTCCAGAAGTTTGGTCAAAGCGGATCGTAACCTGACGCTGAAAATACAGAGTAAATTCTTCTTGGCTCGGTTCCTGCCGTAATCGGGAGAAAAAATCCGCCTTTGGATTCTGGTAGTGATCCTTGAGACTGAGCTGGTGGTCAAGCAGGGCCAATAATTCGGATGATTCTATGTATTCTTCAATAACATGGGCATCTGTTCCTGTTCCTCCTGTGGACTGCCCCAGAAATGATAAGAGCTCGGTCGAGCCCCCCCCTTCCTGGCTGCGAAGGGAGAAACGGGTTTCGGAGATATACATATCGCTGGCCCAGAACCCGAAATAGATCAAAACGACCAGCATCGGTAGAGCAACAAAAAGCAACCACTTGATTTGAGCCTTCCTCATTACTTTTTTCCTAGTGTTTCGTAGCTGGCAATGCCTGATAAAAGGTTATTGCTTCTTCCATATCGTCGTAAAAAAGTAGATCACCTTTATGGAGAACAGCGGCAATATCACAATGTTCGCGAATTGTACTGATCGAGTGAGAAACAACCAACAATGTTGAATGATCTTTGCGTCGTTCAAATTCAGCCTTGGATTTTTTCTTAAAATTAGCATCGCCGACCGCTGTGATTTCATCAATCAGATAGTAATCAAAATTAATTGCCATGGAGAGGCCAAAGGCTAGTTTGGCTTTCATACCAGAAGAGTAGGTATTGACTGGCATATCCATGTATGCGCCTAGTTCAGAGAAATCTTCTACAAATTCAGTGATTTCATTGATGCAAGCGTCGTAGATTCTACAGATAAACCTGAGGTTTTCTCGACCGGAGAGGCTGCCATGGAACCCTCCGCTAAATCCAATAGGCCAAGACACTCGTCCATGGCGACAGATGTGACCACTAGTAGGGAGTTCTGCCCCTCCGATCAAGCGCAACAGGCTCGATTTTCCAGCACCGTTCTGTCCCAGAATCCCGAGGTTTCGGCCTGGCTTGATGTGAGCGTTGACATTGTTCAGTACGGTCTTGACCCCCTGGCCGACTCGATAATATTTGCACAAATTGACTAACTTTATCATATCAATCGGTCCAAGTATCGTCGTGCGTAGCGTTCTAAAAGGAGCCCGATAGTCAGAATCGATAGAGAGAAACTGAATGCATAAATGACTGAGATGAACTGCTCTCCATAGCCAGACACAAACCCCTGGCGCATCATTTCAATGACGTGGGTGAGGGGATTTAAAGATAAAATACCTTGAACTGATGCCGGAAGGTCGACCATTGAGAAGAAGAGGCCGGAGGTAAAAAACAATATTCGTAGGAGCATCGGAACCAATTGTTCGGTCGCAGGCCAAATCAGATTGAAAGCGGAGCAAATCATTCCTCCTCCCAGTCCAAGAATGAGTGCCAGCAAGAGGGCTGCTAATATGACATGAGGGGTTTCAATGCTTACCTCTTGCCCCATTGCGCAGGAGGCAATCAATAGCACAACAAGCACCAGGGTCTGCATGGCTCCCTGTAAAAGAGTTCTGGCCATTAAGAGGTCAAGGGGGGAAACTTGGGGGTAGGTAAGCAGGGCACGGTTTCCGTTAATCGCATTCATCCCATTGGTAATACCGTTGCTGAAAATGAACCATGGAACAAAGCCACCGAGTAGAAAAACCGGAGTTGACATACCGTGCGGAGCTTGAACACCTGCCACCTCACGGATCACCCAAAAGACAGAAATCTGGAATGCTGCCTGAATAACTGCCCATAGGTAACCGAGCTTATGTTTGCCAAAGAGGGTTTTCGATTCACGCAACATAAGGGCCCAGATAACCCGTTGTTGGACTTTAAAAGCGTGTTGGAAAGTATTGTCCATGCCGGTGATCATTTATCAACTTGGTTGACTACCGCCCACCCTTTAGTCGGATTGTTGCAGATGAGAATCTGTTGGCTGTCAGTCATAGTTTTAATAATTAAGCGTTTACAATCGACACCGGCTGCGGAGAAGTAGCTGTCAATCACTTTGGCTTGGAGTACTCCACCAAATGCTGGGTCATTCAGTGTGACAGTGTCTCCTTGTTGTAATTGTTTAATTTTGAGTAATAAAAGGTTTTTTTCGCTGATTCCTTTTTCCGTTATGGTGGGCTGAGAGAATGGGTTTTGGAGCGCGCAACCGGAAAGGAAAAGTAGAGGAAAGAATATAGTCAATGATACTTGAGCCTGGTTGAGCAACCTGGCATACCAACGATGCAGCATTATTATCTCCCAGAGGCGTTCATTAGGAATTTAAATACCTCTCAGTTATCAGGTCTGGTGAAAAAATTACAATATATAAAATATATCAGTAAATTTAATATATTGGTAGCTTAAATATTGTCTTGTAAATAACCGCAGATCGGGCATGCCCTACTTAGAACCACACACGGTAATGAATCAACATTGTGAATAATCAAACTCCTCGCAATACCTTGTCACAGATAATGATCAGGCAGGTTTGGCTGGTTGAATTTTAGCAAATTGAGATCGTTTATTATGTATAGTTCTCGGGGCAAGCCTGTGCGATTACCGATGTTCAATGATTCCTCTATGTGCAACACAAGCTCGGAAATTATGTTTTGCTAAAAAATTGTAAATTATTTTGTGAAAGAGTACGAGCGTTGACAAAAAAAATCGTTTTATTGAAACCAATTACTCTGGTATCTCTCAAAGGGAGAGATTTTGTTAACCGTGCTCGACACCAGTTGCCAGCCAGATCAGAGTTCAAATAAGGTGCTTTTTGATGAGTAAGCGTATAAATATCGTTATCCCAGCCCCTTATGGGGCAACCCGTCTACCAGGAAAGCCTCTGGCGGAACTCCATGGTGCAGCATGTGTATGAGCGGGCTTTGCTTGTGCCGGAGGTGACTTCTGTTATTGTGGCTACCGATGACGAGAGAGTAATGGTGGCTGTGCAGGACTTTGGGGGACAGGCCATCATGACCTCGACGCAACATCCTTCGGGAACCGACCGGCTGACCGAGGTTATGCAGACATTGAAGGCGGATATTTATATCAGCCTGCAGTGTGATGAACCGTTGGTGCGACCGGAAGATATCAGTAAGCTGGCTCAAGGGATGTTGGCTGATTCTTCCGTTCAGATCGGTACATTATGCCATCGCCTTCCTGCAAGTGAAGCAGATAACCCGCATCTCGTCAAGGTTGTTGTTCCCGCTATCGGAGATGCCCTGTACTTTAGCCGTTCTCCCATTCCCTATAATCGTACACCGGAAACAGCATGTTATTTCAACATGTCGGAATATATGCCTACAGGCTCGAGGTTTTGGAGGTGTACGCCGGGTTGCCACAGCCGATGATGGAGTTGGCCGAAAAGTTGGAGCAGTTGCGCCTGCTCTCTGCTGGATTTCGCATTCGCGTTTTCGAGGTTCCGACTGTTGGCCCAAAGGTGGATACTCTGCAATATTTAGCGACTGTGCGGGAGTTGATGAAGGACCGTCAGATTTGACGGTCCTTTTTCTTTTTCGCTTAGGTTCACTTATTTCATGCACCAAGCATAGGCATTCTGGAACATGCGCAGCCAGGGGCTGACCGGGAGTGATTTCATCGATTCCGGCACCCAGTGGGCCTGCCAGGTGAGGAAGGTACGCTCCGGATGCGGCATCATTGCCAAATGACGTCCATCGGGCGAACAGAGTCCGGTGAGTCCGTCCAGTGAGCCGTTGGGATTAAAAGGGTAGGCCTCGGTTGGATTGCCCGTATCATCCACATAGACAACCGCTGCCATCTGCTCGTTCCAGACACGTTCTCGAATTTTTTCATCCGGGAAGTGAAGGTAGCCCTCGCCATGATCCACATGGATACCAAAGACCAGATCTTCCATCCCCTGCAGCATGATAGCGTTGCTTTTGAGCACCTTCACCGTACTCCAACGTGATTCAAAGCGGCGACTCAGATTATGGATAAAGCGGGGCTGACGCTCTGCCTCAATCCCTAACCAGGGCACCCAGCCCAGTAGACCAAATAACTGGCAGCCGTTGCAGATACCTAAGGTGAAGGTATCTGGCCGGTTGTAAAATTCATGGAACTGGGCCTGCAGCCGTTCGTTGAAGCGAATGGTGGCTGCCCAGCCTTTGGCGCTCTCCGGTACATCGGCATAGGAAAAACCACCC
The DNA here is from genome assembly GCF_016919065.1 of Desulfobulbus rhabdoformis. Classification (GTDB taxonomy): domain Bacteria; phylum Desulfobacterota; class Desulfobulbia; order Desulfobulbales; family Desulfobulbaceae; genus Desulfobulbus; species Desulfobulbus rhabdoformis. The sequence goes on from NZ_JAFFQA010000007.1 coordinate 15,647, forward strand.
ACAGCCGCGATACCTCGAAAATCAGCCAAGTTTACCCTTCCCGCCAGCAGGTCGGTCATGGTCACATCCCAGGGCTCAAAGCCAGCGCTGTAAAAGGCTGAACTCATCTCGCGGTCCGAATTGGACCCTTCGTCACGAAGAATAATCACCTTCGGCTTGTCTGCTTTGGTCAAAATAGCTGGGGCCGTGTGTTCCGGGGTGAAGTTCAGAGAATATTCAGGCCCCTTGCGATCCATGCAGTTGACCTTTTCTGCATCTGCGCATTCAGGATTCATCTGCAACCGTTCCAACTGGTAGCTGGTCTCTTCCCACCACTGGCGCAACAGCACCATGGAGTCATCCAGGACTAGTTCGCCATTAAATTGAATGGTCACGGCCTGTTTAACCTGACTGGACCCAAGAACCGAGCAGGGGATCTGGAAGCGCTCGAAACGTTCCTTCACCTGGGCAAGATGGCTCCATTGGCACTCGATCACCAGACCCAGCTCCTCGGAGAAGAGCGTCTCCAGGATGGAGTCTGAACCATTTAAAGCAAGATTCAAACCACAATTCCCGGAAAAGGCCATTTCCAGCAGTGTGGTGATCAGACCACCGTCACTGCGGTCATGGCCGGAAAGGATGATGCCCTCGTTGATGAGCGATTGGATTGCAAGGAATCCATTTTTTAAACGGGTCGGATCGTCCATATCCGGGACTTCATTGCCAATGGCCCCACAGGTTTGGGCCAGAGCGCTGCCTCCCAGGCGATTCTTGCCGTCTGCAAGGTCAACCAGCAGGAGGACAGAGCCCGCCTCTTTGATGTCTGGAGTCACTTTTTTGCGAATATCCCCCATGGCTGCATAGAGCGAGACAACCAGTTCACGCGGCGACTTGACCACCTCGTCACCGACCTTGGTGGCCATGGACAGGCTGTCCTTGCCGCCATCCACTGCGACACCAAGCTCAATCATGGCCGCAGCCATGGCCTCGGCAGCGTCGCGCAGGGCCGCGCCTTCACCGGCAAGTTTCGGGGCCCACATCCAGTTGGCCGAGCATTTCACCTGCTGCAGATCTTCAATCTTTGCCCAAACCAGGTTGGTCAGGGCCTCGCCCACGGCCATGCGGGCACCAGCCGCCGGATCAACCAGCATTTTGATGGGTTGCTCACCAATGGCGCTGGCAATACCGGTATGGCCGAAATGGCTCTGGGCAACCACGGCCACGTCCGCCACCGTCAACTGCAGCGGTCCGCAGCATTGCTGCTGGGCAATGAGTCCGGTTACCGCCCTGTCCACCTTATTGGTGAGGAAGCGTTTGGAGCCAACCGAAACCAGGTGAAGGACCCGATTCAGGGCCTCGCGTACATCCAAATCCTTGGGGGGGACAAAGGGGGACAGCGCCTGTTGTGTCCGGCTGTCGGTAAAGGTTTTCTGCGGAATTTTACCCAGTAAGTCGGGGATGTCGATCTCGACGGGATTGGTGTTGTCCTGGTCGTCATGGACAATGAACTTCAGGTCTCCGGTGACCTCACCCAAGACCTCGCAGGCAACCTTTTCACGGGCACAGATCTGCTGAAACTGCTCGATATTCTCCGGGCTGATTAAAAGACCGACCCGCTCCTGATATTCGGCCACATAGATTTCCAAAACCGACATGGTCGGGTCGCCCACACGAATGTTGCGAATCTCCACCCGGCCACCGGCATGTTCCACCAACTCCTTGAGTACATTGGCCGGACCACCGGCGCCCTGATCGTGGATCACATCGATCAAACTGAGATCGCCCATCTCGTTGCAGGCCCGCAGAACCCGATTCATCTTCTGCTCCATCTCAGCGTCACCACGCTGGACGGCGTCGAAGTCAAGGCTTGATTCGTTTTCCCCCTGCATCATGGAGGAAGCCGCACCACCACCAAAGCCGACCCGATACGCCGGGCCACCCACCTGAACGATGATCATCCCTTTGATGGCATCCTTTTTTTCGGTGTGGCGGCTATCGATCTGACCGATACCGCCGGTGAACATGATCGGTTTCAAAAAGCCCCAACGCTCACCACTTTCAAGGCGCAGGTCGAAAGAGCGGGTAAAGCCCTGGATGAGCGGCTCGCCAAATTTGTTGCCGTAATCCGAGGCACCGTTACTGGCCTCGATCTCAATTTCAAGGGCAGGGGCCAAACTGTCGGGACAGGCGTAGTCGTTTTCCCAGTTGAGTTGGTAGTCGGGAATGTGCAGGTTGGCCACGCAGTAGCCCGCGGTGCCGGCCATGACAAAGCCACCGCGTCCGGTGCCCTGGACGTCACGAATGCGGCCACCGGTTCCGGTTTCAGCGCCGGGAAAGGGCGCTACGCCTGTAGGAAAGTTATGGGTCTCGGCGGTCAGGAGCGGGTGATATTCAACACTGGACTCGGCAAGTGGGGACGGATCGCCCGGCTGCTTGGGTAGGAGAGTGGTGAGCTCGAACCCTTGAATAACACTGGAGTTATCCTTAAAGGCAACAATGCTGCCTTTGGGGTTGGCATCAAGAGTCTCGGTGACCACCTTAAAGAGTGGCTTGTCGTAGTTTTCTCCGTCAATGACCTGTTTGCCCCGGAAAAAACCATGGCGGGAGTGCTCGGAGTTGGCATTGTTGAGATCCATAATCTCGACAATGGTAGGGTTGCGCTGGCACTTGTTGACGAAATAATCGTAGTACAGCTCTCGGTCCCACTCATCCATGGAGATCCCTGGAATATCAAGCAGCCCATCCGCTCCCTTGGTTTTCAGGTCAACCTCGTAGACAGGTTCTGGTTGGACGCCGGTTTCAAAGGTGGTCAGCGGTTTGTCGTAGACGCATTCGGTCATACGATCATGGTTTTTGGCAATGAAGGTGTCCATGTCCTCATCCGAGTCCACCAGGTAACGGCGCGAACGCTCGACCCGGCTGACCACATCAAGGCCGACTGCTCGACAGATGGAGACCATGTTTGATGACCAGGCCGTAGCAAAGTTCATACGTGGGCCCACCTCAACCACTCTCTCTCCAGTGAGCTGCGGCTGTAGGCTGACGGTTTCCACCAGAAATCCATCGGCCAGGATTAAGCGCAACCGCTCCATTTCCTGGGGCTCCAGGGGGCGACTGGATTCAATATTGAAGCAGTAGGCAAAATTGGGTGTAAGCTGTCGGTGAAGCTGGGTCACAGAAGGTGCCATGATCTATCCTTTCTCTTTGATTATCTCAACCGGGGGGGCGGCTGGATAATACAACAGTGGGAATTATATTAAATGAATTGAATGTATTGAAAAATGAATTGTGGCAAATCTTGGAGAAGCGATGAAATCGCGAGGGGCGTCGTGCCGTTTTTTATAAAACTGACAACCCTAGCATTATCAAAAAAAATTTTCCGCTCAAAAGTAAATCACCAACGAGTGTCTGTCCAGAAATGAAGATTTTTGTTCGATTTCAGATAAGCGCAGACTCCGAAAATACCGTTTCTGGCTGGGCACTAACAAGATTTTACTCGCATTGGTGCCGATTCCAAGCAAAAATGCGGACTAAAAAACGGCGCATGATTCGAAGTGAAATAAGGTGGATCACGTTGAATGATGGCGCTGATTTCGGGAACCCGCTTGAATTCGCGGTCAAGAAAGCTGCGAATGTTCCGGCGATCCCAGCCCCGTGGGTGCTCAAAATCTTGATAAAGCGAGAGGTTGCCATTTGAAAAGGGTTGTGCTTTCAGTGTGTCTGCCTCGCGACTCCCCAAGGGCATATTAAAAATGGCCAGGTTCAGGAAGGTGATCGCCTCATGATGCTCCTTGGTAAAAGCAAGTGTCTGTCGTGCTTCAGTCACTGATTCCGTTGGCGTTCCAAAGAGCAGATACACGTAGGTGGCGATTCCTGCCTGTTTGAGTGCCTCCAGAACTTTTTCGACCAGTTCAAGCCGTATTCCCTTGCGCATGGCATCAAGCACCTCTTGCGATCCAGATTCAAGGCCGAGTTTGAGCAGCACACAACCCGAGGCTCGCAGTTGACGGCAAAAGGCAGGATCAGCCAACTGCTCATGGAAGCGGACAAAACCGTACCAGGAAGCACCTGGAGGCTGTGCACAGAGAGCTTCCATCAGGGAAGGGGTGACGGCATTATCCAGAAGATGGATCAGAGCCGGCTGCATCTTTCGGCACAACCCATGGAGATGCTCCATAACAACAGCGACCTCCACTGGTCTGTATCGACTTGCCTCCGCCGGTTCCGGGCAAAAGCTGCATTTATTCCAGTAACACCCTCGTGAGGCGGCATAGGGGAGGATCAGTCCTGGGGCGAGATAGTCGCTTAATGGGAGGCCGCTGTAATCCGGGGCCAGCTCTTCCTGCTGTTCCGCACCTCCCAAAAGTGTGAGCAGCGGCTTTTCCCCCGGGCCATCGATGCAGTGATCCACCAGAGCAGCAAAGGGATTGTTCCATTGGGGATTGGACATCCAGGAGGTAACTAAACCGCCACCAAGGATCAGCGGAATATGTGGGAAGGTGGCGCGAAGAAAACCAATGAGTGCAAATGTTGGCAGGGCCTGGCTGAGATAGCACAGTGACAGGCCAATCCATTGCGGTGTCTGCTGCTCAATTCGTGGCGCCAGGTATTGGCGGAACCAGGGGAAAAAAAGACTTTGTTTGTAGGATGCAGCTGCTCCCAGCAAGTCTCGACTATCCAGCGCATCAAAGCCCGCATCCTCGTAGTTGGCCAGGCTGAGTGAAAGTTCGGGATACTCGGCTCCGGCCAGCTCCAGCACCCGGTTGCAGTCACGTACCGCCCGCTGGTACCTGTCGATATTGCTGTAGGTGGCCGTAGTTCGCAGGCTCGCAAGGTTTTTCAACCGGTGCTTATGTGCCCGAGTCGACCAGGTATCCTGCGGATTTTCAGCCGTCTCCATCAGCCAGAGCTGGATTTCCAGGTTGGCATCCATCTGGGCGCAGGAAATCCCATGCCCACGCAGATACCCTGCCAAGGCAGTAATACCTGTTGGCGGTTCAGCAGCCTTGGCCAGGGGCGGGTGGATCAGCAGTATGGAATTTTTGGGAGCGTTCAAACCGCTCTCGCCTCTCAGACCGATTCCCGTGTTTTATGAAATTCGACCTCAGGAAAGAGCTCTTGAGTGTGGGAGAGGCGCCAGGCACCTTCCGCCAGGTACGAGAGGTGGCCTTCGGCATCCATGGCCAGATTAAACTGGTACTTTTTCTCAAACTCGCGCATCTGCGTTTTGTTTTCACAGCTCACCCAGCGGGCCAGGGTGTAACTGAGCGGTTCGTAGGTGGCCTCCACCCCGTATTCATCTTTGAGCCTGGTCATGGTCACCTCGAATTGGAGTACACCGACCGCGCCCAGAATATACTCGTTGCCCACCATGGGGCGAAAGACCTGAACCGCGCCTTCTTCGGCCATCTGGATCAAGCCCTTTTGCAGCTGTTTCATTTTCAGCGGGTTTTGCAGCACTACCCGGCGGAAATGCTCCGGTGCGAAGTTGGGAATCCCCGTGAATTTTAGCTCTTCCTTGGTGGTGAAGGTATCACCGATTTTGATGGTTCCGTGGTTATGAATGCCTATGATGTCACCGGGATACGCCTCGTCCACATTGGCACGCTCCTGGGCCATGAACACAGTGGCGTTGCTGAGGTTGATCTCTTTGCCCAGCCGGTGGTGCAGTACCTTCATCCCGCGGGTGAATTTTCCCGAGCAGATACGGAAAAAGGCGATACGGTCACGGTGGGCCGGATCCATATTAGCCTGAATTTTAAAGGTAAAGCCGCTAAAAGCCTCTTCTTCCGGGCTGACCATGCGGGTGGTGGTGGCGCGAGGACCGGGGGCAGGTGAGAGTTCGACAAAGGCATCGAGCAGTTCGCGAACACCAAAGTTGTTGATCGCGCTCCCGAAAAATACCGGAGTCTGGCCAGCTTTCAGGTACTGCTCGTAATCAAATGGATTGGCTGCTCCCTGCAGAAGCTCGATATCTTCGCGCAGTTTGTCCGCTGCAAAACTGCCCACCAGTTCGTCAAGTTGCGCATCCGCCAGATCCTTGACCACGACACAGTCCTCGGGCCGTGTTTCCTGGCTGGGGGTAAACAGGGTAATCTGTTTGCGATGCAGGTCATAGACCCCTTTGAACTCCTTGCCCATACCGATGGGCCAAGAGAGGGGCACACACTCGATCTGCAGTTTTTCTTCGATGTCCGCCAGAATATCAAGGGGATCCAGGCCGTCTCGGTCGAGTTTGTTGATAAAAGTAATGATGGGGGTATTGCGCATCCGGCAGACCTCCATCAATTTGGTGGTCTGGGTTTCAACACCTTTGGCCGAATCGATCACCATCAGCGCCGAGTCGACGGCGGTTAATACGCGGTAGGTATCTTCGGAGAAGTCCTGATGGCCAGGAGTATCGAGCAGGTTAATCTCGTAATCACGGTAATTAAATTTCATAACCGAAGTTGTGACCGAGATACCACGTTCTTTCTCAATGCTCATCCAGTCACTGGTGGCATGGACCGCAGTTTTACGCGACTTGACCGCGCCGGCCATTTTAATGGCACCACCAAAGAGCAGCAGCTTTTCAGTGAGGGTGGTCTTACCGGCATCGGGGTGACTGATGATGCCGAAGGTGCGTCTTTTTTCTATCTCTTTGAGGTGTTGACTGCTCACAATGGTACCGTTTGCAACGAATTGTTCAGAAAAGTCCGGCGAAAAGCAGGCGCCAGGCCAAAAAAAAATGGGCCGGAATCCGGCCCATTTGCGGAAATTTTGCCCCTATATACTAGATTTGGCGGAGTTTGTCCAACCGAGAATCACGAAAGCATCGATGATCCGATACCCCCTCAAGATATGGGCGCTTAAGCTGCAGGTTTCTGTTCGCCTTGGGCTGACCGAAGCGGAGGGGTAAGCGGTATCAGGTTCTGTAAACTCAGAACAACCATGCGGCTGGATTGGGTCAGCAATCGGTTGATCATCAACAGTTTGGTCACATCCTGCTCACGAATTTCACGGCGTGAGATTGCTCCGGCATTGGCCCGAATAAAAGCTTTGTCTTCCTCTTCAACGCTTTGAAAGAGCAGGTGCAGTTTTTCTTCCTGCATCTCTGCTCTGGGCTCGAGAGCGATCTCTTCAATGGTGTGCCAGAGCCGGGTGATGCGGGCAAGCACTTCGGCGTGGGCTTGATGCAAGAAGGTGTTGTCTTCCCGACCTATATCATCAATTTCCATACGCAGGTCGTAGAGATTGCGCACCACATTCATCATACTGCGGCTGGAACGAATAATCGGTTCCAGTTGGAGAGCTTCTTCTGCTTCAATGGCTTCAGCCTGGATCAGGGCATAGAAGGTGAAGATTTCGGCATGCAGGTGTTCCAGGTCTCCATGGGTCAGTTCCTTCAACTCCTCTTCCACGCTTGGACCTTCAGCCTGGTTGCCCATCTGTATCTGGGATGGTTTGAGTTTGTAGCGTTTGCCCAGGTAGCGCAGGGAGAGCAGCAACTGGTGGAGAACTTCGTTTTTGAGGGCGGTGGTAGCCGCCTCCGGTACCTTGGGTGAGGTGTTGTGAATATAGAGCGTGGCCACGGTCTGCTTTTCTGGATAAACACGGTGCAGCAGGTGCACCATCGCCGTGATCCAGGGGAAGAAGATCAGCACGCCAAGCAGATTGAACAGGGTATGGAACAGAGCGATACCCAGCACCGGCTGGTCAGAGAGATGGAGGATATTTTGAGAGGCCCAGGCCATGACCGGAATAAGCGGATAGACTATGAGGCCGGTCACGGCATTGAACAGCAGCGAGCTGAGCGCGGTCTGCTTTTTGGCGGGTATGCCGCCAATGGCCCCAAGAAGAACCGTAACCGTGGTGCCGACATTGGCGCCGATCACCAGAGCCGCACCTTCCTGAAAATCAATGATGCCGGAGAAGAGTGCCGTTAAAATGATAGCGATGGTGGCCGAACTTGATTGCATGGCAGCGGTCATGATGGTGCCCACCAGGACATAGACCCAGAGGCCCAGATTCGGCAGTTGAGAGAGATCCACCCCGCTGGCAAAGGCCTCAACACTGGTTTTCATGAAATCCAGGCCGTGAAAGAGAAAGCCAAAGGCGATCAGTAACTTACTGATATTGACATACCGGGTCGAGTTGGAAAAGAAAATCAACCCCAATCCGCCCAGGCCGATCAGCGGCAGAGCAAAGACATCAATCTTGAGCTTGAAGCCGATAAGGGCAACGATCCAGGCGGTACAGGTGGTTCCCACCATGGCCCCCATGAGTACGGCCACCGCATTGGCAAGTGACATCAACCCCGCGCCGACAAAAGCCAGCACCATCAGGGAAACAGCAGAACTTGATTGGAGGATAGCCGTGGTCACAAATCCGGTGAGCAGCCCTTTGAAGCGGCTTTCCGTGCAACGGCGAATGAGAATTTTAAAGGAGCGCCCGGCCAGAAGCTTGATCGATTCCTCCATCATGAACATGCCAAAGAGGAAGATCCCAAGCCCTGCTAAAAATTTCCACCCATCAAAGAGTTCCCACATGCTGATTCTCCTATGCGCCTGTACATTCTGATTATCACCAAGTCTACACCATAAAGAGCTAAATTTCTAAATGTAGGGATACTCAGCTGCTGAATATCGTCGTTCTGGTGTCGATTGCCAATACGGATTCGAGTTAGGTTTATTTGATTACCACTGAAACTCTGCTGCAATATTTGTCGCGGGCAAGGCCCGCTCAAGTCCGATAACATTTGGGAGGCTGTAGGAGACGGACCATGCCCGCGACAGGGCGAACGGTTTACCGACTCTTTGCCTTTTGCGGAAGAGAAGTGGCACCTGGCACAAATTCTTCTTTTTCAGCGGAGCTTTGATGGTAATCATATAAATTTATGCTTTTTTTCTACAGCTTTGCACAACTTTACGATACGCTGAAGTGTAATTCGATGCAGAAGAGAGGGAAAGAACAATACCTTGATTTTCGTGATCATTTTCTACGCGTTCGTTTCGTTGTTCACGAATTACACGCCGTCACGGATTCAGTAATACTCTTTGAGGGCAATATGGAATCTGTTGTACTGAAAATGTGGAATCTGTTGATCTTCCTGGCGGTGATTGCAGGTTTACTGGCCGCGAAACCTGGTTTTGCAACAGCTGGGGGCGACTTAGGGCGTTTGAAAGAGCAAACCAGTGAGCAGGTGCGCACCCTGCCCATGGACTCGCCACAGCTGCACAAGATCCTGTTATCGTCAGGACAGCGCTTTGAACAGGCGGGTGTCTACTCGCAGGCGGTGCGATATTACCGCTATCTGGATAGTGTCTGGGAAAAATTTCCTCCTCAAAATCAACAGCAGCACCAACAACTCAAGGTCAAAATAATGAGCTTGAGCACCAGGCAGGATACTGCCCAAATTGAAACCGCCCGGGCGCATCAGCAGGATTCGCTGTTGCTCTATCAGGAGTCGTATCGTCCGGGGCAGACCCTCTTATGCAAGCTCAGAGCTGAAACAGCCAGTTCTGTCTGGCTGGTGCTCAAGCCTGTGGATCAAGGAGGGACGCCTCCAAAGGATCTTCCTCTTCCAGTTCTTTATGCACACCAGGCGCTCGATGATTTTCTGGCGCTACAACTGCCGACAACTCCTGGAGAATATATCCTCTCAGCCTATAACGACGATGGTTTGCTTGCTAGAGGAACTGTAACCGTACTCAGTGCCCCCACCTGGGCGGGACAACTCAAAATTGAAACAGAGGGCTATCCCGGATTCAATGATATGCCGGTGCGCCCCAAGGATTCCTTTGCCTGCGTCCTTCATCACAAAAAAGAGTGGCTTGCGGGTAAACTCACGAAAAAAATTTGGCTGGGGCTCTATCGCGCAGCAGATCCAGAGCAGGGGGCCGATGCCATCTCCACCTGGTCTATAGGCGGCAAAAAAGAACTCACCCAGATTACGACCAGGATCAATGCACCCGGTGAGTATCAGTTGCGTCTCTATAGCCGTGAGGGGGAAAAACAGGAGTTACTCTTGAGTGCGGATGTGGTTGTGGGAGAACCCAAATCCGTGCGTGGCTTCAGTGCAGGGACAGCAGCCGGCGAGCCGCTGCTGTTGCAGGCTCAGCAGAAGATCAAAATAGCCAATGCCGGTTTGGGGCTGAAGCGGATTAGGGGGCTTGATCCCCGGTGTTTGCTGGTTCCTTCCTGGTTCCATCCTTTGGATATACGTCACGGGCTGAATCATGCTCTGGTGAGCAATATCGATCTGCCCCGGGGAGATGGCAGTGTGCTGGAACTTCCTGGATCAGGAGGCGAATTCAACCTGCTCTATTACCCGCACTGGCTTGCTCTACAGCAAGAAGCGGCTCCAGTTCAACTGGCCAGGTTCAGTGTTCAAGAAGAGCGTGCTGCACGGCTGGTGATCAACCAGTCTGTTGTTCCGCCGGGGGCAAGTATACGTGCCGCTGCCCGAGTCGGTTCACTGGGCAATGATTTGCAGGTCTATCTGCTGCCCGAAGAAAATCTTCAGCTGCGCCAGGATAAAGCCAGGTATGTCGCACAGAAACGGCACTCTGTTTTTCTGGAGGCGAAAAAGATGGCTGAAGGATGGGGATGGTTTGATATTACCGCCCCTCTGCAACCGGGAAAATATGTGCTGGCCGGGTACAGTGCCAGGCATTTAGTCGCCGCTGTGCCTGTCCAGGTTGCTCCTCGTCCCAAGCCCCAGGCTGAAATCGTTCTTGCCCCAGGGGAGTACGAGACCGGACAACCGTATTCCTTTAAACTGTTTCCTCCGGCGCAGGGGATGGAGCAGTCGGGCAGTGTCGCCCTTTATGCAGGGGACAGGGTGGTGCAAAAGCGAAATATCTCTCTGCCCTATATGGATTTTCCCCTCACCTTGCAGGGCCCGCAGCAGCCGGGGAGCTATACCCTTCGCTATTTTGTTGGTAAGGCCTCTTCTAAACAAGACCAGCTTCTGTTTGCGGAAAGGCAGCTGCGTTTTGTGGACCGTGCGGCACTCACTCAACCCGATTTTACAAACCAGCCTGAGGCTGTTCACCCACAGGCGGTGGCGGCTTTTCAGAAAAAGGCGGCCCTGTCGGGGAGCGGGTTGGCCGAATTTACCTTGTTCAAGAAACAGGCTGCCCCCGGAGAAGAGGTTCTTATCAGTTACAGCCTACCTCCCGGAGTTCCTGCCTGCATGATTCTTGTGCCGCGTGGGGTGGCAGCCGATTCTCTTGCGCTGGCCCTCAAGGGTGCGGTGCAGGTGCATGAGTTGAACCCCAAAAACGATGTGTTTACTCTGCGGGCACCCAAATCCGGGCAATGGGATCTTTGCTTTTATGATACCCTGCAGTGGGCCAAGGCTGGGGCTCCTTCCCTGCTGGCAACCCTGCCCATGGATGTGGTTGCAGAAGGGGGAGCGCGGCAGCTTTTTCACAGTAAGGCTGCGTTTGCGCAGGGGGCGCTGGTGCTGCGCATGCAAACAGGAGAGACTGATCTCTCTAAGGCGGAGCGAACGGTACGCCTCTATCCTCAGGAAGTTAATTTTATCCGGAACGATTCGGCTGCAGTCGCCTCGACGGTTTTGGAGCCACTGTTCGATGGCTGGTATCAGGGGAAGATGCAGCTGGACTTGCCTTCTGGAAGGTATCAGCTTCGCTTGGCCGATGCTCCCCTGGCCTCAGCGCTTGAGGTGATGAAGAACCGCCCACTGGAAAAATTGGCCGCAGTCAGCTTACGAGGCAACGAACAAGAGTTGTTGCCCCAGGCCTTGGTGGAGGTTGATTTTTCCCCGGCTTCTGCGTGGAAAGAGGGCTGGGCCTGGGCCTGGGCCGGGAAGAATGACAAAGGAGAGTTTGTTTTTCTCCAACAGCCCCAGACGGTGAAAAAGGGAAGGGGGCAGGTTGTACGTAAAGCGATCAAGCTGCCCCGGACCAGTGGCCAGTATCAACTCTGTATGTGGCAAAAGAGCGACAAGGTTGCCTATACCAGCCTGCCTCAGGATGCAGTACAGATTCCGTTGCATATTGCCCTGCCAAACGCCTATCTCCAGGCACATAAACCCAAGGTGGCGCTGCAGTCATACTTTGCCACTGATACCCGACTCTATGCGGATATGTTTACGGATGGAACCTTTATCGCGCGTAAGGATTTTGATGCTTCCGCCTGGATTGGTCTGTTGCCGCAACAGCCATCGGCAGCGACACTGGACGCAGCGAGCGCCAAAAAAATAGCGCTCTGGTCCACGACGCTCAGTGGGAGAGATCAGGGGCATCTCAGTCTGCATACTCCCAAGCAACCCGGGACCTATCAGCTGGTTATGTTTGATGGAGCTAAAGACGGTACCCTGGTTTTTCAGGAAACGCTTACTTTGCACCAGGCGGATACGGACCTGTTGAACCGGGTGGCTGAAAAGGAGGCTGGAGCATTGCTCGAGGCCTTACCTGACCCTGAAGAGGAGCAGGAGACTATTCGGGAAGCGATCAGAGAGCAGTATAAAGAACAGTTGGAGGTGCCCCGCTTGCGCCCCACTCCGGTGAGTCAGAAGATGTTCGAACAGCTCCAGGGCAGCACGCAGGAGAAAGATGCGGTGTATTTTGCTGAAGCCATTCTTGAATTGTTCAGTCCACAGTCTGCCTGTGCCGCCACATCCGCAAAGGATTGTGAGGCCGATATTGATCTGGCCATTGCCAATATGCGCAAGGTCAATATTAACTTTGGCGATGGGGTCAATGTGCGCCAGGTCGTTAGTGAGCTTGCGACCAACATGGCGTCCGATCTGGTCATGGGGCAAAAACATATTGCCCAGGCTAAACAGTACTACGATACAACCAAAGGCTATTACGAGCAGGCCATGCGGCTCAAAGCCGGAGTGGAAAAGAACGGCTGGCAGGAAACCGTTGAGGGGGCGTTGTGGAATTCCACCCAGGCTATGCTTAACTCCTGCGTTACCGATGGTTGTCTTTCTAAACTGGGGCGAAAAGCCATCGAATATAAACTCAAAGGCTATAACCCCACCAAGATGAGTAAGGCCCAGCAGGAGGCCTGGAAACAGGAGTATACCCGTATGGTGGTTCTGCTGAATAAGACGGACCTGCGAGCCATCGAAACCCAAACCGCAAAATTCGCTGCCCTGGCGGGAAAATTGGCCGTTCCCGATCCTGCAGGCAAGGCTAAGGAAATGGCCAAGTCGGCTGCCATCAGCACCATGAAATCGGTCACCCTCTCCATGGCCAGTGCAATGCCTGGGTATACAGCGCTCAAGGCATATTATGAGACGCTGAATGTTTTGCGTGGTGCTCTCATTGACAAGGAAACCGTGGAGTTCATGGATGCCTACCGCAAGCTGCGCAAGGAGGGCGGGACCATCGCACAGGTGAACACCATTCTTGCCGGTAAACAGGTCAACTATCTGATGACCTCATTGCGTCAGCGTATTGAGGCCAATCCCAGAGGGTATAAGCAGTATCTGACCGAGGCCAACAACCGCCGGGCTATTGACGGAAAGGCAATACAGCTCAGTGCCGGTGAGATTGATACCGTTATTATGAGCTACATGGAAAAGTGGTATCAGCAGGAACGGGCAGATGAAAAGAAGGATCGTTACTACCAGAAAATGAAAGATGCCTGGTTTGCCAGTCAATGCCGCCATGAAGCTTTCCGTGCCGAGGTGGCCAAAAAGAATTTTTTCGGGACCATGGAAGAGATCGGTGGACATTATACCAGCTCACTGACCGGGGCACTTAGCGGAAAGCAAACCTACTCCTCGGTGACCTGCGCGCGCAAAGCCGTGGCCTTTAAAAATTTCCTCAACCTGCGCGGTCAGATTATAGGCCAGATGGCAGGCTGGCAGAAAGGGAAGGAGAAGGCTTGTCGCTTAGGGACTAGAGAGAACAACCGGTTGATTGATAAACTCACCTGCCAGGCGTTAACAGCACCGGCAACCTATAAAACCACGATGGTCTCCAATGCCGAGGCCTGCGGTGCTTTGCCCAAACCCCTGCCAGCGAAAGTTGATCCCAAGATCAAGCAGTTGTCTAAGAAAAGCGGGCATGCCCTTGAGGTATTGTTGCGCATCAGTGGCAACACGAATATCAGCCAGTGTCTGTGTAATCGGCATTCGGTGATGGGCAGTGGCTGCTCCTACCACCCGCAGCCCACCAAGGGATCGAGCCCGGCTTGTGATAATCCCGGGCCCCCCTGTATCCAGGGGAACTGGGGCTGCTCTCGTCTGCATCCGGCCACCGACCGGGCCAGTCTGGAGGCCTGTGGTTTTGCAGAGGCAATGCGGGATTTTCGTCGCAAGGACAGCGCGCAGTACAAGAAATGGCTCAAGTGGCGAAAGAAGTATATGCAGCAGTGAAAGACGAGCATAAAAAAAGGGGTTAGACGAAAACGTCTAACCCCTTCTATATATGGCTCCTCGGGAGGGACTCGAACCCCCGACAGGGTGGTTAACAGCCACCTGCTCTACCTGCTGAGCTACCGAGGAATGTAGCTCTTGCTTGACTGGTCGTTTATTGTGACGACAACCGCGTCATTTCGAGAATGGCTATATAGCATGGTGGCGCCGGGCCGTCAATAAGAAGTTTGCAGTTTGATGTACATTGGGTGGAAAAAATATCTCTATTGAGGGTGTCTTGAATAATTAGATTTTTCAATCAAGGCCAGGTAAGCGCCAGACTCCGGGGGATTGGCAGAAAAAGCAATTATTCGAGATGCCCTTGAGTTGCCTCGGCCTTTTGTCGGGCTAGAGGAAGATGGATTTCCACAATCAACCCGTGCTGGTTGGGCACGTTGCAGATGCTGATGTGTCCACCATGCTGCTGCACGACCTGGTGGGCAATAGCCAGGCCAAGGCCGGTCCCGCCGCTGTTTCGATCTCGCGCTTCTGCAACCCGGAAAAAAGGCTCTTTGAGATAGGGGATTTTTTTCTCCGGAACCCCGGGGCCATGATCTCGCACCTGAATAACAGCCCATTGCTGCTGTATGGCATCTGCTTTGCTGAAAAGACGCACATGCACCTCGGTATGGGCAAAGGTGTAGTAGGCTCCGTTGCGAATCACATTCTCGATGGCCTGGTGGAGCAGCTCCATCGAGCCAATCACAATCAGTGGCTCTAGACTCAGCACCTTGATCGTTTTATGCTGGGTACTTGTTTCAAAGCGTACATCATCGACTATTTCCTGGATGAGTTCTGGCAGTGCAACATCTGGAGTATCCTTGTCCATGAGAAAGGCTTCACTGCGGGTCAGGGAAAGCAGTTGGCCGATGAGGGCATTGAGTCGTTCCGATTCACGGCCAATGCGCGCAAGATTGTCATCATCTTCGGCGTTAAAACGTTTTTTGGCCAGTTCCAAGGCCAGGTTAAGCCGGGCCAAAGGCGAGCGCAGTTCATGGGAAATATCTGAAAGCAGCCGTTTTTGTCCGGTGACGAGCCCCTCCATCCGTTCAGCCATATGGTCGAAATCTCGTGCCAGATCCCCGACCTCATTGCCAGGTTTACCTAAACTTGTGCCAATCCGGGCCGAGAGATCCCCAGAGGCTATCTGGCGACTGGTACGACGCAGACGAGTCAGGGGGGCGCTGAACGAGCGCGCCAGCAGATAACAGATGATTCCGGCAATAGGGAGAAAAACCAGTAAGCGAACCCATTTGTCTCCCATGTAATATGAAAGAAAACCTCTTTTTGGTTCAAAGGGAGGTGGGGGAGGCATGCGGCCCCCGCGTATCTCTTGTGGGGGAGGTGGCATTTTCATGCCCGGTGGGGGGCCGATATGGTGCAAGCCGATGACCTGATATGGTTTTCCCTGGAGCGATTGCAGTTCTTTAATGACGATGAGTTGTCGCCCCTGCTCAGCGATATATGGCTGCGTGCTCAGATCGGTTCGATTCAGTGCTTCCAGAATATCCCGGTTGAGGGGGGCAGCGTCCGGGTAGAGTTTCGAGTCAATACGGAGGAGAAGCTGGGTGTGCATCGACTCCTCAATTTCCCGTACATAGTCGTTGAAAGCTGTATCGCCGCGATGCAACCGCATGATATATGCCGCCTGCCCCATCAAAGCAACGGAACGGGCGATATTGTTTTGCAGTCGTTGTTGAAAGTCGTGGCGAAAGGTGTCCACCGAGCGACGCGATATGGAAAACATGACCAGGCCGCTGATGATGCTGGTCAGGAGGATAGTGAAAAAGAAGCTAAGTAACAGCCGAAAAAAGATAGAGCGCATGAGGATCAGACCGCAGCGGTGCAGGAGTACATGTAGCCGACACTGCGTATGGTTTTGATCCGCTCGACTCCGTGGATGTGGTGTCCAAGTTTTTTGCGCAGACTGCTGATGTGAACATCAATGGAGCGGTCGAACATCTCCAACTTGCGGCCCAACACCTCTTGGGCCAAGTCTTCACGGTTGACCACCTGACCGATGCGTTTAATCAGCGCATGAAGCAGGGAAAATTCAACCGCGGTCAGAATGACCTCTGCATCGTTTTGGTAGACGGTGCGAGTTCCCAGATCAATGGCAATATCGTCAGCCATGATTTTTCCCGGCACTCCAGATTGGTTCCCCAGTCCATTTTCACCGCGCCGTTGAATAGCACGGATTCGGGCCACCAGCTCACGCGGATTAAACGGTTTGGGCAGGTAATCATCAGCTCCCATTTCCAGGCCAACAATGCGATCGACCTCATCACCTCGTGCCGTAAGCATGATCACCGGCATGGCGGAAGTGCGTCGCAGCTGACGCAATAAATCAAATCCACTGAATCCCGGTAACATCACATCCAGTATAAGAAAGGCATAGTCACCGCTTTGTGCGGCGGCAAGTCCGTCCTGAGCCTCGTGGATGGCAGCCACATCAAAGCCTTCCTGATCCAGGTAGGTCGTGAGCAGGTCACAGAGTTCGGTGTCGTCGTCAATAATCAGAATTTTCATGAGGTGTCCATAAAGTTAAGCATGGCCCTGATTTGCAGGCGGTTTTGTTGGCTTGCACGCTGCAATCTGCGCATAACCGGTACGCTTGTTCACTGCAAATACGAGGGGGGATACAATTTCAAAGGCCCACCATAGTGTTTCCTGTAAAAAGTTTGTTAGGCAATTTACAGAAGTTTACAATAATTTTCTGAGGGTTAACAAGCAAATCTCCCTAATATACCGATATAATCTTACCTGTATCTGGAAAGGGAATGAGCATTGGAAAATCGTCAGGTATGTTTGAAAGTCAAACTTGCTTACGCGCTTGGTTCTACCTTCAGTGATATTTCAGCAGGTAGAGTCACATCCTTGACAGGGAAGGCGCTAATTGTTGCCCATTGTTACTAAAAAACAACTAAATACGCATAAACGGCCTCTTTGTTCACGACGAAGCGAGAGGTAACCCGCAGTGGGCGGGATAATCATGTTCACTCCGTTTTTCACACAGGCATGAAGCCGCAGGTGAAAGTGCAGAGAGGACAGATACGTCATAAGGAGGTGTATTATGTCGGTCTTCGGTATAGGCAGTAGTGTCAGTGGGTACTCTATTGGGCAGATGATGTCCAATATGCAGACCCGAGCCCCTTCTGGAAATGAAGAGGCAAAAGAACAACCGGATTTTACGGAACTTGTTTCCGATCTGGATGCGGATGAAAGCGGCAGTCTGGATACAGATGCGGAAATTCAATCGCTTGCCGAAGCGGTTGGCTACGATACCGGTGTATCTGAAGAGTTAACGGAGTTTCTCTCAACCTATGACACTGATGAGAGCGGTACCATCAGTGAGGATGAAGCGGTGGCGGCCCTGGAAGCCAACGCGCCACAGGGGCCTCCTCCACCTCCTTCTGGTGGTCCAGGAGGGGCCTCCTTTGAAGAGGACTTTGTCAGTGCACTTGAGAGTTCTGATGAAGAAGCGCTGAGTGAAGATGACGTTCAGGAGCTTGTTGACTTTATTAACGGTGCCACAGGTTCAGAATATACTGTGTCGACGTTTTTAGAGGAGTATGCAAGCGATGCTGAAACGGGCCTGACAGCTGAAGATGCCGTTGCTGCCATGGAGGATAATCGCCCAGAGCAACCTGAAGCGCAAGAGGCAACAGGCATGGGGGCTTCTTTTGAAGAGGATTTTGTCAGTGCGCTTTCTTTAACTGACAGTGGCGTTCTGGACGAGGACAGTTTAACAGAGCTGGCCGACTTCCTCAATGAGGCCACTGGCTCTGCATATGATGCTGACTCACTTCTTGCAGATTATGCCAGTTCTTCTGATGGCCTGACAGCTGAAGATGCTGTTGCCGCCATGGAAGCAAACCGACCAGAAGGTGGCCCACCAGCTACTGAAAATGGTCCCCTGAATACTGTTGCGGTTGAAACATACATGAACATGATGAGTATGTCGTCTCTGGGGACAGAAAATACCGGTACCATGATGGAAACGATGATGGGGCCTTTTAGTGGCATGGCCTAACCCCTGATTCAATGCTCAAAAAAAGCGCTGCTCTCGACTCTTTGGAAAGCAGCGCTTTTTTTAAATGATCACTCAGGAGAAAGTCTATAGTGAATCTTGAATAATTGCTTTTTCTGCCAATCCCTACGTCACGCTTAAAATTTTATCCTCGGAATATCAGCTATATGCCTGCGGTAAAATTTTGCGCAATCCTTGGCCTTGATTGAAAAATCTAATTATTCAAGACACCCTATAAGGATTAATTATTCACGCTCAAACTGCAGCGATACCCACTCATCGGTGTATTTTCGGTTCAGGATCGAGCAGCCAAGCTCCCCATAGTGTTTTATGATATTTTCTTCCTGGGCACCACTGAGGATGCCAGCCAGGATCAAATGGCCGCCAGGAGCTGTACGTTCTACCAGGGATGGGGCCATGGCAATGAGAACATCGTGGACAATGTTGGCAATGACTAGAGGAAAAGTTTCGCTCACCTCTTCAACCGGAGTGGTGCGTACGGCAATACGTTCAGCCAGCCCGTTGTGTTCAATGTTTTCAAGAGCGACGCGGACTGCTTCGGGGTCATTGTCAATGGCAAGGGCGTATCGAGCTCCAAAAAGCAGGGCAGCCATGGCGAGAATGCCTGTCCCTGTGCCGACATCAAAAGCCGAAGGTGCATGAAGCTGTCGCATACTGTCTTGAATAAGGGACAACGCCATCTGGGTGGAGGCATGTTGTCCCGTTCCAAAAGCCATGCCCGGATCCATTTCTATGACCTGTTGGTTAGCCTCTGGGGTAAATTCTTCCCAGGAGGGCTTAATGATCAATCCGGGTACGATTTCAAAGGGCTTGAAGTATTGTTGCCAGCTTGTTGCCCAATCCTCATCAGCCATGAGCGTTGTTTCAAAGCTTGGCAAAGTGAGTTCATACAGGGCAAAGAGCTCCTCTAACTGTGCTTGAACCTGGGCCATAACGGACTGCACAGTCGTCTCTCCTTCATCTTCAGTCGTTCCAAGCTGGAAAAAGCCACTGATTGTCGCCCCTGCATCGGTTTCCGGGCTCTGCTCAACGCCGGAGCCGCTCAAGACGCCAAGTAAATCGGAGGTTGGTTCAAGAAGGGGCAGTGGGCAGAGAAAAGAAAGCTTCAGCCATTGGTTGGTCGTGTCATTTGTGTTGTCTGTCATGTTCGTTGTCTGTTGCTGTATTGTGACATGCGCAGGGCATGGAGGGTTTTCTGAATGCTCACGAATTCAGGATAATTGTACTCTGAATCCGTGAGCATTCATCAGTGCGCCAGTTTCGTTGTTTGTGACATGCCGATTAAAGTAAACTTTATCGGTATGTTACAGGCAATGAAAATGGTGTGCTAATGGATGCCCCAAAGGGCGGCGGGTGCAACTGAACAATACATGAATTTGTAAAAATACGTCGTCTTATTAAAAAGATGCGTTGTTCAGTGACCACCCGCCGTCACGGATTCGAGTGTACTCTATACTACTCGTAATCAAAGCCGACGGCGAGGCTTTCCTCTTGCAGGCATTTCTTGTCGATCCATGCTGCCAGGTGGTCAGGCCAAATTGGTGATTGACAAAATCATCATTTAACGATTACTTAAGTCTCCCTGTTGCTGGTCACGGAATTGCCCTAGGTAGAGTTGCGGCTGGTCGCCGAGGGGAGAGAAGCCGACAGCATCGCCAAAGGATTTTTCGTCCATCTGCTGTTCCCTCCTGTTTTTACCCCGTGTGCGTACTAACCAGCTGAATTGGTTTTCTTATTGTGCTGTACACCGCAAACGGTTTGCAGGGCAACTGATAGGGCCCGCTACTCAGCAAGTTGTTGGCGTACGTGGAAAAAAAACTGGTTAGATGCATGTGAGGCTGCCATGGTTGATACCTCTGGACATCATATTGTCTACGGTGAGCTACAGGATTTTCTCACCGGAGCAACGCTGCAGGACACGGATGATGAACGCACCCGTCAGGAGTTGGCTCGGCTTTTAGTCGAACGTTTGGGCTATGCCAAAGAGGAATTAGAACCCCGTCTGACCATTGTCACAGACTATGATCATCATGTGGTGACCACCATTGAGTTGACGGTCAGTATTGAGGGAAAACGACTTTTTATTTTGCGCTACGGGCCAGGCTCTCTGGTAACCCGGGAGAAGGCGGCTCTTGCAGCTGCCCGAATTCTTGAGCCTGCATATCGTATTCCCCTGGCCATTGTGACGAACGGTCGCGATGCCGAGCTGCTGGAGACAGAGCACGGCAAGGTGTTGGCCACGGGCATGGACTGCATTCCGACTCGGGCACAGGCCGAACAGTTGCGAAAAGAGTATAGTTTCGAGCCGTTTGCAGATCCGCAAAAGCGTGACCAGGCTCTGCGTATATTAAATGTGTTTGATTTGGAAGTCTGCTGTATGGGCAGTGGGTGTACCCCAAAGCCTGAATAGTGCCCATTCAGAGACAGCCTTTTCGGAGTCGGGGCTTACCTGAGCTTGAACAAAAATCCTCGTCTCTAAACGGCCACTGACGCAAAAATTACCAACCGCGTCGCCACCATGTGTGGCGGCGAATAGCCATAAACCCTTACCCACATGACGAACATGGAGAACATGAGCAACTGGAGCAAGACAAGTTGGCACAATTTCCCAGCCCTGCAACAACCCAAGTGGCCGGACAAACAACGATACGACGAAATCGTTCAGACTATTTCCGAACTGCCCCCCTTGGTTTTTGCCGGTGAAATCAGGGATCTGAAATCAATGCTTGCCAAGGCGGTCAAGGGTGAGGCCTTTTTGCTGCAGGGTGGTGATTGTTCTGAAGAGTTTTCCCGCTGCACAGCCCCCAATATTCGTGAGACGTTAAAAGTCCTGCTGCAGATGGCAGTCGTTCTGACCTATGCCGGTAATAAGCCAGTGGTCAAAGTCGGTCGTATTGCCGGTCAATACGCGAAGCCCCGTTCTGCGGACATGGAAAATGTCAATGGCATGGAAATTCCCAGTTACCGCGGCGATATGGCGAACTCAATAGAGCCGGATGCCGAGGCACGAATTCCTGATCCTGCCCGCATGCTCAAGGGCTACCACCTCTCTGCTTCGACCCTGAACCTGCTGCGTGCCTTTACCCGCGGTGGTTTTGGTTCCCTCCATCGAGTACAGGCCTGGAACCAGGAGTTTGTGAAACAGTCTCCCATGGGGCGCTCTTATGAGCGCATGGCGGTGCAGATTTCCAATGCGATTAAGTTCATGGAAACCATCGGCATTGAAACCGATATTCCCCGCCTGAAAGAGGTGCAGTTTTTTACCTCCCATGAGGCACTGTTCCTGGGCTATGAACAGGCTCTGACCCGTGAAGATTCCATCACCGGCGGCTGGTACGACTGTTCAGCTCACATGCTCTGGATTGGTGATCGTACCCGTCAGCTCGACGGCGCCCATATTGAATTTCTCCGTGGCGTTCGCAATCCTCTGGGGATGAAGGTCGGACCCAATTACGATATAGACACCATCCTGAAAATCATTGAGCGCCTCAACCCGGAAAATGAGGCAGGGCGTATCACCCTCATTACCCGTTTTGGCTACAGAGATATTGAAAAATACCTGCCACCGCTCTTGCGTGCCGTGAAAAAATCCGGTCAGCAGGTGCTCTGGACCTGTGACCCCATGCATGCCAACACCTTTAAGGCGGATTCAGGCCATAAGACCCGCGATTTTGAGAACATTCTCTCTGAACTGCGCTGCTTTTTCGAGCTGCACTGGGTTGAAGGCACTGTACCTGGCGGCGTTCATTTCGAGCTGACCGGTGATGATGTCACCGAATGTATCGGCGGTGCTCGCCAGCTCTCCGATGCTCAGCTTGGTCAGCGTTACCTCACCACCTGTGATCCGCGGCTGAACGCCGAGCAGTCTTTGGAGATGGCCTTCCAGATTGCGGAGATGATTCGCAGTAGTTGATACTTGCGTCCGTACGAGAATAAAGGGAATCTTGAATAATTGCTTTTTCTTCCAATCCCGGCGTCTTGCTTAAAATTTTATCCTCGGAATATCAACTATATGCCTGCGGTAAAATTTTGCGCGATCCTTGGCCTTGATTGAAAAATCTAATTATTCAAGACACCCTAAAAAAAATCCCGATGCAATCATCTTTGATCGCATCGGGATTTTTTTTTCGATTTCTTCCAGCCGTAGAGGCTTCAGGGGATTATTTTGAAGCGTTGTCTTCCGAGGCAAAAAGTGTAACGATTTCTTCTCGGGTGGGATAATCAAAAAGAAGTTGGCGATTTCGACTCTTTTTAAGAATACGGCTGACCCGTGCCAGGGTCTGCAGGTACTCACCGCCTTTTCCTGCAGGGGAAATCATCAACATGAAAAGGTAGGCATCGCGTTTATCAATGGCGTTAAAGTCGATTCCAGCACGACTGCGTCCAAAACAGAGCAGAATCTGATCCAACCCCTCTATCTTTCCGTGGGGAATAGCCACTCCATTGCCCACACCGGTTGAGCCCACCGCTTCCCGCTCCAGAAGAATTTGATAGAGCACCTCTTCGGTGAATCGTCCGCATTGGGTGGCGGCAAGCCCGGCCAGCTCCCGTAAGGCCCCGTCTTTGGTGGTGGCCTTCATATCCAAAATGATAGCATCGCTGTTCAGTTGGGGCATGAGTCCACCTTCTTAAGGTTACACGGTCTGGCGCCGATGTTTCACCGGAAGGATTTTCATCTGCTCCCGGTATTTGGCCACAGTACGCCGAGCAACCGAGATGTTCTCTGTTTTGAGCAGCTCGGAAATTTTATTATCGCTCAGAGGCTTGGCAGGGTTTTCTCCGCTGATGAGCTGGCGAATGCGGGTCTTGATGGCCTCGGCTGCAACTGTCTCACCGTCAGCATTGGGAACAGCGGTGCTGAAGAAATACTTGAGCTCGTAGATACCCTGAGGGCAGTGCACATACTTGTTGGAAGTGACCCGACTGACTGTGGACTCGTGCATGCCGATGTCCTCGGCCACGTCTCGCAGGATCAGCGGTTTCATGGCCGCTGGCCCGGTCTCAAAAAAGTCGTGCTGAAATTTGAGAATGGACTCCATGACCCTGTAGATGGTGCGCTGGCGTTGCTCTATGGATTTGATAAACCATTCGGCATTTCGCTTGTTTTCACGCAGATATCCCCGGGATTCAGTGTTGAGATTCCCTTTTTGCTTGAGCAATTGCTGGTACTCGCTGGAGAGTTGCAGCTGCGGGAGGCCATCGTCATTGAGTTGGATGACAAATTCGCCATCAATTTTATAGAGGTAGACGTCCGGGACAACGTAGTTGGTCTGTTCGTTGCTGAATTCGTTGCCCGGATAGGGGGTCAGTTCCTGAATGACTGCAACTGCCTCCATCACCTTTTTGACCGGAGAGCCAACCTCGCGGGCAATCTGCGCATAGTTACGCGACTGTAAAAGCCCCATATGCTCTTCAACAATCTGGTAGGGCAGGGTGTCGTAATAATCGAGTCTGTCCAGTTGGAGCAGCAGAGATTCGCGAATATCGCGGGCACCAATCCCTGGCGGGTCGAGGCTTTGAATAATGCGCAGACAGCCTTCGGCTTCGTCTTCGCTACACTCCCCATAGGCCGCGATGTCGGCTACGGTAGCTTCAAGGAAGCCGTGCCCGTCCAGGTTGCAGATGATAAATTGGGTTAGGTCGACATCCTTTTCATTGAGTTCGAGATGGGTCAGCTGCCACATCAGATAAGAATCCAATCCTGGTGTGGCAGAGATAAAATCAAACTGTGAGGGGGCATCGGCGGGAGGGGCCTCGTGGGCAAAGGAGAGATCTGTGTCGAAGCTGTTTGAGTAATCTTCCCAGTTTATCTCAGCCACCGAAGAAGGGTCGTCTCCCTTCACCTTGTCGGTGACGATTGCCTCGTTTTTGGCGGTATTTTCTTCGGCATTGAGCGCCTCAGGATTGCCCGCCTGCTCCTGCAGGCTTGGCGCCTCCTCAAGCATTGGGTTTTGCTCAATTTCTGCTTGCAGGGCCTCGGTCAACTCAAGGCGTCCTAACTGGAGCAACTTAATAGCCTGACGGAGCTGTGGTGTCATCACCAGTTTTTGCGCCAGCTTCAGATTTTGCCTGAGTTCAAGAGCCATCGATTAGTGTTTCCCGTCAAGTCTTCAACAGCTTAAATGCGACCTTTTTCGACGTATTCAAGTTGTTGCCAAATTGTATTCTCGAATTACTTCTTTCTACCGTACCTACTGCAACCCTACAGTTTAAAATTATCGCCGAGATACATCTTTCGCGCGACTGAGCTTTGAATAACCTCATCGGCAGCGCCACTGGTCAGAATTTGGCCGCCGTTCATAATATAGGCGAAATCACAGACCTGCAAGGTTTCCCGCACATTGTGATCAGAAATCAAAACGCCAAGCCCCTTGTCTTTAAGGTCACGGATAATTCCCTGGAGATCAGCCACCGAGAGCGGATCCACGCCTGCAAAGGGCTCATCCAAAAGGATAAAGCGGGGCCGTGTGGCCAGAGCCCGCATGATTTCAACCCGGCGTCGCTCGCCGCCGGAAAGGCCATGCCCCTTATTGCCCGCCAGGTACTCGAGTTTGAGCTCGGCCATCAACTCTTCGATGCGCCTATTGATCTCGCTGCGCGAAAGACCAAGCGGTTCAAGAACGATGCGGATATTTTCCTCCACGGTCAACTTCTTGAAGACCGAGGCTTCCTGCGCCAAATAGGTTATTCCACGCGAAGCGCGTTTATGAATCGGCAGGCTGGTAATATCTTCGCCATCAAGCAGGATTGAGCCTTGCGTCGGGCGAACAAAACCAACAATGGAGTAAAAGGTCGTGGTTTTGCCGGCACCGTTGGGGCCGAGCAGGCCGATCACCGAAGAACCGGGCACCTGCAGGTTGACCTGATCCACCACCCTTCGGTTGCGGTATTCTTTGATCAGGCCGCTGGTTTCAAGCAGTGCTCGTTTGGACATTGTCTTTACTTCGATTCAGGATGAATAATGGCACGAACACGACCGTTTGCAGAGGGATCCTGTTCGACCACCGAGCGTTTTTTATCCAGGTAATAGGTGATGGTTTTGCCGGCAACCATGTTTTGTCCCTGCCAGGCCTTGGCATCTCCCTGCAAGACCACCTTGCGCTCAGGGGCAAAATAATCCATCCGTTTGCCCGTGCCGAGCCAGTCGCCCTGGCTGACTTTGACATTATTTTTACAGATCAATTTTTCCACCCGGCTAGTGGACGCATCGCCGCCCCCCCCTTGAGTGGATTTGGCACTATAATAAACAGTCATCTCATCGGCACGGATGGTCAGGTTTCCCTGACGGGCATCTACCTTGCCCTGAAAGATGACGATGTTGTCTTTTTCCTGCGATATCATGCGGTTTGCTTCAATGCTGATGGGCTTGTTCGCCTGTTCGGCCCCAATCGCCGCACCCAGCGGGAAAAGCAATATGATGATCAGCAGGGGCAGCATTCGCAGGCGAATGCGTTTTCCATGCTCCATGGTCATCTCCTCAGAAATGCAAGGGAAAAATGAACAAATGTGGTTTTTGGGTTTATTTTTTGCAAGAGCAGACAAATACTACTTGGTTATCCTCTAAAAGTAAAGCCCCTTGGTCCGTTGTCATGTTGGCTTTTTCAGACAATCTTTTTCCGAGCCAGGCGTGTGGAGCACAGATTGACGGAAGGAAGAAAACGCAGGAGTTTACAGGTGCGGGAAGCAGAGGTACAATAAGCGCCCGAGTGAATACAGAATATTCCAATTACTGGATTAAGGATATAGAGCACATGATGCAAGAAGAGATAGCAAAGGCCAAGGTACTGGTGGAGTCGCTGCCCTATATGAGCGAGTTCCGGGGAAAAACCGTCGTGATCAAGTATGGTGGCCATGCCATGGTCGACGAGACGCTCAAGCGCAACTTTGCCCTTGATGTGATCTTGATGAAATATGTCGGCATTAACCCGGTCATTGTCCACGGAGGTGGCCCCCAGATCAACCGTTTCCTGGAAAAAATGCAGATTACTCCCTCCTATGTTCAGGGCATGCGGGTCACCGATGGGGAGACCATGGATGTGGTGGAGATGGTTTTGGTGGGCAAAGTGAATAAGGAAATAGTCGGGCTGATCAATCATTGCGGGGGGAAGGCTGTGGGGCTTTCCGGCCGTGATGGTGACCTGGTGCAGGCGCGTAAGCTGACGATTCAGGGTAAGCCCGCCAGTGAGGACCGTCCGCCGGAACTTATCGATATTGGCCGAGTCGGACAGGTCACCCAGGTTAATCCGGAGATTTTAACCGCGCTTGACGAGCAGGATTTTATCCCGGTTATTGCCCCGGTGGGGGTGGGAGAAGACGGGCAGGCCTTTAATATTAATGCCGATCTGGTTGCCGGTGCCATTGCCGCAGAGCTCAATGCGGTCAAGCTGATGCTGCTTACTGATGTGGAAGGGGTCAAGGATGAAAAGGGGGAGCTGATTTCCACCATAAGCCGTGATCAGATCAATGGCCTGATTGATTCAGGTGTGATTCAGGGGGGTATGATCCCCAAAGTGAACTGTTGTAAATCAGCGCTTGATAGCGGTGTGGCCAAGGCACATATCATCGATGGACGGCAGGAGCATGCCATCCTTTTGGAAATTTTTACGCGAGAAGGTATCGGAACGGAGTTAGTGGCATGAGTAATCAAGAATGGGCAGAACGGGGCAATGCAGTCTTTATAGGTACCTACAATCGGTACCCCGCAGCATTGGTGAAGGGGAGTGGCTGCAAGCTTTGGGATGCTGACGGTAAGGAATATCTCGACTTTCTCGCCGGTATTGCCGTGTGCTCGCTGGGGCATTGTCACCCGGTGGTCACCGAGGCTATCAGAAAGCAGGCAGGCGAGCTCGTTCATGTCTCCAACCTTTATCACACCAAGCCGCAGATTGAGCTTGCCGAGCTGTTGGTCAAAAACAGTTTTGCCGATCGTGTTTTTATGGGCAACTCCGGAGCAGAGGCGAACGAGGCGGCAATAAAGCTGGCTCGAATCCACAGTGGGCCTGGGAAGTACGAAATTATCTCGCTTTCCGGATCTTTTCATGGGCGTACGCTGGCAGCGGTAGCGGCCACAGGGCAACCCAAATTTCATCAGGGATTTGAACCGCTGCCCCAGGGCTTTGTTCACGCGGAATTTGGTGATCCCAAGGCTATAGAAGCGCTGATTACTCCGCAGACTTGCGCCATCCTCTGCGAGCCTTTGCAGGGAGAAAGCGGTGTGCGTCCCCTGGAGACAGAATATCTTCAGGCCATCCGCGATCTATGCGATAAGCATGGACTTTTGCTTATTTTTGATGAGGTCCAAACCGGCCTCGGTCGAACCGGAACCCTGTTCTGCCATGAGCAGCTCGGCGTGACTCCGGATATCATGACTCTGGCCAAGGCACTGGGCAATGGGCTTCCCATTGGCGCCATGCTGACCACGGAGACGATCGCCGCATCCTTGGTGGCCGGAACCCATGCCTCTACCTTTGGTGGTAACCCGGTGGCTGCCGCTGCCGCCGTTGAAGTGCTGAAAACCATGCTGGCGGATGGTTTTATGGAGTCGGTGCAGGAGAAAAGCCGTTACTTTATCAAAAAGCTTGAAGCTGTTGCAGCCCAGTATCCCCACCTGGCTACGGGAGTACGGGGACGGGGCTTGCTCCTTGGGCTGATGCTGACTGAGAAGGGCATTGAGCAGGGGCTTGCGATCGTGCAGCGAATGTTTGAGGATGGCGCCCTGATTAACTTTGCCGGCAATAAGGTGCTGCGCTTTGTGCCACCTCTGATTGTCAGCACCGAAGAAATCGATGCGGTGGTGGAGAAGCTCTGTCGCATTTTTGATAGCCTGTAATCGGATTCACTTGAAAAACCGGATTAAGCAGATTGCCGTACCATGGATAGTCTTTCTCTGATTGCTGTTGCCGTGGCTTTGGCCATGGACGCCTTTGCCGTGGCCCTGGCCGCCGGTGCGGTGCTGCATCCTCTGAGCTTTCGGCCCTGTTTTCGTTTAGCCTTTCATTTTGGTCTGTTTCAGGCACTTATGCCTGTTATTGGCTGGCTTGCCGGAAGAACCGTACACTCCTTTATCGCTACCTGGAGCCATTGGGTTGCCTTTGGCCTCCTGCTGTACATTGGTGGGCGTATGATCTGTGAGGCACTGACGGCAGATGAGGATGAGGAACGTGCCAATGATCCCAGCCGAGGCCTGACCATGGTGGGGCTGGCTGTTGCCACCAGTATTGATGCTCTGGCCGTTGGCCTTTCTCTGGCCATGCTCGACGTTGTCGTCTGGATGCCAGCCCTGGTCATCGGCCTGGTTGCCAGTGCTTTTACCGTTCTGGGGCTGTTTCTTGGAACCCGGGCCGGACAACTCTGGGGGACGCGGGTGGAGGTGGCCGGTGGTGTCATCCTGATTCTCATCGGAGGCAAAATCCTTTTTTCCGCCCTCTTTTTCGAGAGGGCGGTTACTGGTATTATATAACCTCACCTCAATGTGTGACGTTGCGATGAATGCCCAGGAATTCATCGTCAGATTCCCTGATTCCCCTTGCATTCCACTGACTGCTGGCAAAATCCCTTTGCAAACGCCCTGTTTTTTTGTATCAATTGTTTTTTTTACCCGGAGAGACACCGATGGAAAAAGAGCGTTGCTCTTGAAATGCTTATCGTCGTTGTCGATTCTGGATTACCAGGAAGAGTACAATGAAGAAACATCTGTTGTCATTGGGCGACTTTACACGTGAAGAACTCCGTGCCCTCATTGATCGGGCACTTATACTAAAAGCCGAAGCGAAGCAGGGTATTCGGCATCAACAGCTTGCCGGTCGTAAGATCTGTCTTTTGTTTGAAAAACCCTCCACTCGTACCCGTGTCTCGTTTGAAGCGGGCATGTATGGTCTGGGGGGGCAGGTAATCTTTATGTCGGCCAAAGAGTCACAGCTTGGCCGGGGTGAGCCACTTAAAGATACGGCACGGGTGCTTGCCCGGTACGTAGACGCCATTGTCGTGCGCACCTTTGGTCAGGATGTGGTCGAGGAGTTGGCAAAATATTCTGATGTACCGGTCATCAATGCTCTAACCGACCTGCATCATCCCTGTCAGGTTTTAAGTGACATGATGACGGTGCTTGAAAAGAAAGGCACACTTGACACCACCAAGGTAGCCTGGATCGGTGATGGCAACAATATGGCAAATTCATGGATTGAGGCTGCATCGGTCTTTGGTTTTCCGCTCAGTCTTGCCTGTCCCGAAGGGTTTGCCCCTAATCAGGAGATCCTGGAAAAAGCAACGGCCAAGAGCCCCCGGGCTATCAGCCTGACTCAGAGCCCAAGTGAGGCGATCAAAGGTGTCGATGTGGTCAATGTGGATGTCTGGGCGTCCATGGGGCAGGAGTCCGAGCAGGAAAAACGCCTTGGTCTCTTTCAAAAGTACCAGCTCAACGCTGCCTTGATGGCAGAGGCGGACAAAGAGGCCATTTTTATGCACTGCCTGCCCGCGCACCGGGGGGAAGAAGTGACCGAAGAGATACTTGAAGGACCTCAGTCCGTAATCTTTGACCAGGCTGAAAACAAAATGCACATTCACGCCGCGATTCTGGAACATTTTATTCTCGGCGCAAAAAAATAATAAGGTTTGGGCGACTCCCCCTCTTCAAGAAAGGGCTGCGCGTTTTTTTCTACGTCGATTTGTGTATATGTGTACAGAAGGCGGTGGAAAAATCTCTTTGCATGACCTACTCTTCTAAAGAGCCATGTCGTCAGGTAAGCCTCAACACCAATACAAGACGATCTCTTTGAGATCACAGAGTGGAATTATGTCGATCAACAAGATTGTACTCGCCTACTCAGGCGGGTTGGATACCTCGGTTATTTTAAAATGGTTGGCCAATGAGTATGACTGCTCCGTTGTTGCCTATTCAGCCGATATCGGCCAGAAAGAGGACTGGGATGCGGTCCGCGAAAAGGGCATGGCGACCGGTGCGGAGAAGGTGGTTATCTCTGATCTGCGCGAGGAATTCGTTCGCGATTACATTTTTCCCGCTTTCCGTGCCAATGCTATCTACGAGGGCTCGTATCTGTTAGGGACCTCTTTGGCTCGGCCACTGATCTCCAAAGAGCAGGTGCGTATCGCAGCTGAAGAAGGGGCAGATGCCGTGAGTCACGGTGCAACCGGTAAAGGCAACGATCAGGTCCGTTTTGAGCTGAGCTATCTGGCGCTGAATCCCAAGCTGACCATTGTTGCACCCTGGCGTATCTGGGATCTGAATTCACGTGCCAAGCTGGTTGCCTTTGCCAAAGAGCATAATATTCCGGTTCCGGTAACCAAGAAAAATCCCTACAGTTCTGATGAGAACCTGCTGCATATCAGTTTTGAAGGCGGAATTCTTGAGGATCCATGGAACGAGCCGGATGAGGATATGTTTAAGCTCACCGTCTCTCCGGAGAAAGCTCCGGATACACCGACCTATATCGAGATCGATTTTGAGCAGGGCAATCCCGTTGCCATCAATGGCGAGCGTCTTGGTCCGGTTGATATCATGACCAAACTCAACACTCTGGGCGGTGCCAATGGTATAGGTCGTCTGGACATGGTTGAAAACCGCTATGTGGGGATGAAGTCACGCGGTGTCTATGAGACTCCCGGTGGTACGATCCTGCGGGCGGCTCACCGTGACCTTGAGACCATCACCATGGATCGTGAGGTCTTGAGTGTTCGCGATTCTCTGGTGCCGCGTTACTCGCAGCTGATTTATAACGGTTTCTGGTTCTCTCCTGAAATGAAACTGATGCAGAAGACCATGGATGAGGCGCAGGCAACGGTGAATGGAACAGTACGTCTGAAGCTCTACAAGGGCAACTGCATCCCGGTGGGGAGAAAGTCGGATAATTCGCTCTACTCCGAATCCTTTGCCACCTTTGAAGAGGATGAGGTCTACAATCAGGCTGATGCCACCGGATTTATTCGGTTAAACGCATTGCGTTTGAAAATTCAAGCCTACCAACGGAACAAATAAGCGTGGCTGAGCAACAGAAATCAGAGAAAATGTGGGGCGGTCGCTTTGCTGAGGCGACCGCCGCATCGGTTGAGGCCTACAGCGCATCCATCCAGTACGATGCCCGGCTGTATCACCATGATATCATGGGGTCCAAGGCGCATGCACGCATGCTTGCGCGCCAGGGACTGATCACCGTGGAAGAGTGTGATGCCATCCTTGAAGGATTGACCGAAATCGAGGCAGAGATCGATCGGGGCGAATTCGTATTCAGGCCCGAACTTGAAGATATTCATATGAATATCGAAAAGGTGCTCACCGATCGCATCGGCGCGGCAGGAGCAAAGCTGCATACTGCCCGCAGTCGTAACGATCAGGTGAATCTGGATTTTCGCCTCTATCTGCGCGATGAGGCCGATGCATTGGATACCCTGCTGGCCGAAGTGCAGCGTGCCTTTGCCCGTATGGCACGGAAATATCTCGGCGCCGTCATGCCCGGCTACACCCACATGCAGCGGGCGCAACCGGTTCTGCTTTCCCACCACTTACTGGCCTATGTGGAGATGTTTCAGCGCGATCGCGACCGTTTGGTTGGCTGCCGCCAGCGTATTGACGTGCTTCCGCTTGGCTCTGCTGCCATGGCCGGAACCGGGTTGCCCATAGATCGACAGTTTGTTGCAGATGAGCTTGGTTTTGCCGCCATCAGCGCCAACTCCATGGACACCAGTGGAGATCGTGACTTTGCCATGGAGATGCTCTTTTGTCTGAATCTGATTCAGCTGCACTTGAGCCGTCTCTCCGAAGAGTTGGTCCTCTGGTCTTCTAAAGAGTTCGAGTTTGTCCGTATAGGTGATCGGTACTGTACCGGCTCTTCGATCATGCCCCAGAAAAAAAATCCCGATATCCCCGAATTGATGCGCGGAAAGACCGGGCGGGTTACCGGTGCGCTCATGTCCTTGTTGATGACCATGAAGGGGTTGCCATTGACCTACAATCGGGATCTGCAGGAAGATAAAGAACAGGTTTTTGACGCCCTGGATACGGTCAAAGCCAGTCTCTCGATCACCGCCGAGCTCATGGATAACACCGAGTTCAACCAAGAGCGACTTCAGGCTGCGACCATAGGTGGCTTTATGACTGCAACCGATCTGGCCGATTACCTGGTGAAGCGTAATATGCCCTTTCGCCAGGCGCACGGCGTGGTGGGGCGCATTGTTGCCCTCTGCCAGGAGCGCGACTGCGAGCTGATCGACCTGAGCCTTGCTGAACTCCAGGAACATTCGGAGCTGATTGAAGCTGATATTTTTGAGGTTCTTTCCGTTGAAGGCTCGATCAATAGCCGGCTTTCGGCAGGCGGAACTGCACAGATACGGGTTGAGGAAGCGTTGACCCGGGTTGAGCAACAGTTGGGAATGCAATGATGAGAAGGGAAGACCGGTTGGTTCAAACAGCGCTCACCCTGCTGACGACAGGCGTGCTTTTCTGCGGCGGCTGCGGGTTTAAAGATGATCCCGTCTCGCCCCAACAGGTTCTTCCCCAGGCCGTTCCCGATCTTCAAGTGGAGGTAACCCCCAAGGGGGCAACCCTGAGCTGGAGCTACCCGCAAAAAACGATGTCTGGTGAAGCGGTTGAGGAGATTGACGGGTTCGAACTCTTCCAGGCTGAAATCCCTGAAGACGACTTTTGTCCGTCCTGTCCCATTCCTTACCGGACAATCATTGATGTACCCGGCGGTTATCTGGTCCCTGGCAGCGAGAAAACCGCTGTCTATGAGGTGAATGACCTGCGCCCAGGGAACCTCTATTACTTCAAGGTTCGCAGTAAGAGCGGTTGGTGGCGTGAGTCTCAGGATTCCAATGAAATCTCTTTTCTCTGGCAGACACCGCCACGCTCTCCCCGAAGCCTGACAGTCTTAAGTGGTGATGGGGAGAATACCTTGCAGTGGCAACCGGTTACAGAACTTACAACCGGTGAAAAAATGACTGTGCCGCTGCAGTATCAGCTCTTCCGAGGGGTTGACGGAAAGCAGGTGAAGCCATACGGTACACCACTTACGATCACCAGCTATCGTGATACCGATGTGAAAAACGGTAGCCGCTACACTTACCAGGTGCAGGCTGAAAATATGTATACCCACGGCATCATCGTTGGCCCCCTGAGCGAGTCTGCTGTTGCCACGCCGACCGATCAGACCGCACCGCCAGTGGTGAGCCAGGTAGACGCCCTGCGCACCGATATGGGGGTGAAAGTTTTCTGGAAGGATGTTGCCGCAGATGACCTGGCTGGTTATCGAGTCTATCGGCGGCAGGCGGGAGAGGCTCCTGTGCAGGTTGCTGAGGTCAGTCTCCCGTATACATTGTTCGTCGATCAGAATCCTCCAGGCGGTGTGCTCTATTATTCGGTAAGCAGTTTTGATGACCAGGATCCTGCTAACGAGAGTGAGCGCTCCGTGGAAGCAAGGGCCGAATAGTCTGCTCTACCAGGGAGCATTCAACAAGATTCACGACACCCCTCAACGAAAACGAGCTTTTGATGCAGCGAATTACCCGTCCGATTCCCTTTTGGAAAATGAGTGGAGCGGGCAACGATTTCATCGTCATTGACCATCGCCAGCCTCTGATTCTCCCCGAGATGATGCCTGAGTTTGCCCGCCGGGTCTGCCGCAGACAGTTTTCTGTGGGAGCGGATGGGCTTTTTTTGCTTGAGCCTTCTGAGCGGGCGGATTTTAAATGGCGTTTTTTTAATGCGGATGGGTCGGAAGCTGAAATGTGCGGTAACGGTGCTCGTTGTGTGGCCCGATTTGCCTATCTCAACGGTATGGCAGCTGCTCGTATGCATTTTGAGACCCTGGCGGGAATCGTGGAAGCCGCGGTAGCCGATACCCAGGTGACCATCGGCATGACCGCACCGCATTCCTTTTGTTTGGACCGTCAGGTCGAGGTGGCCGGTGAACTTTTTATGGTGCATAGCGTGGACACCGGGGTGCCGCATGCGGTTATTTTTGTCGATGATGTTGAGGCCACGGATGTTGTCAGTTTAGGACGTCAACTCAGGCATCACCCAATGTTTGCCCCTGCGGGGACAAATGTAAATTTTGTCGGGCAGCAAGGGAATGATTTTTTTATTCGAACCTACGAACGTGGGGTTGAAAACGAAACCATGGCCTGTGGAACCGGAGTGGTCGCAGCAGCCCTGATCGCAGCAACAAAAAACATGACCACCTCACCGGTGGAGCTCGTGACTTCCGGAGCCACCACACTCACGGTGCAGTTTACTGGCTTGAAAGATGGGAGCGTGGATCAGGTTGTGTTAAAAGGGCCTGCATCCTTGATTTATAAGGGTGAACTGAGTCCGGAAGCATTATTGTAAAATCTGAATTCGTGCCAGCCGGTGCTCACGGATTCAGGGCAAAAGGTACGCAGGCGTGTAAGCTAACGTTTTCATATAATTGAGAATTACCGGCTGGAGTGGTTGCCGCGCTGGGGGAAATCTCCAGTTGCTGGAGAAAGATACATGACAGGAGAGGAAAGATGGAGCGATTTGAGGGAGCGATAACCGCATTGGTCACCCCCATGCAAGATGGCCGCGTTGATGAGCAGGGGCTGGTAGATCTGATTGAATTTCAGATTGCAAGCGGTATTCATGGCATCGTGCCCTGTGGAACCACCGGTGAATCGGCAACCTTAAGTTTTAAGGAGCATAAACGGGTCATTGAGCTGACGGTGCAGACTGTGAACGGCAGGATTCCTGTTATCGCCGGGACCGGGGCCAATAACACCCTGGAAGCCATTGAGTTGACCGAGTCGGCCAAGGAGTCCGGTGCCGATGCGGTTCTCTCCGTTGTCCCCTATTACAACAAACCAAGCCAGGAAGGATTATACCAGCATTTTGCCGCGATCCTTGAGGCGGTCGATGTCCCCATGATTCTGTACAACGTTCCCGGCCGGACGGTCACCAACATGTTGCCGGCAACGGTTGCCCGCCTGGCTGCGCACCCCAACGTGATCGGCATCAAAGAGGCCAGTGGTAATCTTAGTCAGATCTCTGAGATCATCAAGCTTTGTCCACAGGATTTTATCGTGCTCTCCGGTGATGACTTTACCGCCATGCCCACGGCAATGATCGGTGGCAGAGGCGTTATCTCGGTTGTTTCTAATCTTGAGCCGGCGAAAACAGCACAAATGATGGAAGCTGCCATGGTGGGCGATGCGGCCAAGGCCAAGGCGCTCCATTATGAGCTTTTTGACCTCATGGGCGCCATGTTCTGCTACCCGAGCCCGGCCCCCGCCAAAAAAGGGTTGGAGCTGATGGGGAAAATCGGTTCCAGCGAGGTGCGTCTGCCCATGACCGCAATCGATGCCGCCGGTGAGGCTCGATTGACTCGTGATATGAAGGATTGTGGATTGCTCTAATTTTAGCTGAGGTTGAAGAAGATGACCAACGTAATTGTAGCCGGTGCAGCCGGAAGAATGGGGCAGCGGATTATTCACATGGTCCTGAACCATCCGGAACTGACCCTTTCTGGTGCTTTTGAACGCCCTGGCAGCTCGGCTTTGGGAAAGGATGCCGGAGCCATCAGTGGGCTTGGAGAGACGGGCGTCACCATCAGTGAAGGCATCGAATCGGTCATCGATGGGGCGGATGTCCTCATTGATTTTACCTTCCATGAGGCAACGGTAGGCTTTGCCCAGATCGCCGCTCAGCACGGTGTGGCTATGGTTATTGGAACAACCGGGCTCAGTGGTGATGAACTGAGCACGATCAAAGGCCTTGCAGAGGAGAGTTTTCCCTGCGTCCAATCACCCAATATGGCTGTCGGCGTGAATGTACTCTTTAAGCTGGTGGAAAAGGCCGCTGCCATTCTCGGTGATGCCTATGATGTTGAGATCGTTGAAGCACATCATCGTATGAAAAAAGATGCCCCCTCAGGGACTGCACTGAAACTTGGCCAGATGGCTGCAAGCGCCCTTGGTCGAGACCTGGAGCAGTGCGGGATCATGGAGCGAAACGGTATTATCGGGGAGCGCACTGATAAAGAGATCGGGATTCAGACCATTCGCGGTGGCGATATCGTGGGAGAGCATACCGTCTATTTTGCAGGAGCTGGTGAGCGTGTTGAAATCACTCACCGGGCGACCAGCCGGGATAACTTTGCCCGTGGCGCGGCACTTGCCGCTGCCTGGATCGGTAAACAGCCCAAGGGCATGTATACCATGTTTGATGTGCTGGATCTGGCCAACTTCTAACCAACTTTTTCCGGGAAAGAGATTGAGTAGAGCGACGCGATGAGCCGGCAGCACCAGGCGGTGATCGGCTTAGGGGCAAATCTGGGCAACACGGGACAGACCTTGCAACGCGCCTGGCAGGCGCTGGCCGAGTGTTCTGAGGTGCGTTGCAAGCATTTGTCCGCCCCGTATCGAAGTCAGCCGGTAGGCATGGAGAGCACAAACTGGTTTCTCAATGCAGTGGGCATTGTGACAACCACGCTTTCCCCCCTTGGTTTACTTGAAGTCCTCCAGAGGGTGGAGCATCAGTTTGGTCGTCGCCGTGATTTGGACATGAGTGGCTATAAGGACCGCCCCCTTGATCTTGATCTGCTTCTCTATGAAGATTGCATCCTCAATACGGCGTACTTGACACTCCCACATCCACAAATGGCCAGACGACGGTTTGTGCTTGCCCCTCTTCTGGAACTCGCGGGCGAGATCAGAATCTCGCCTTTTGACTCTCTTCTGTCGGATTGGACAAAAGCCCACCTGCCCAAGGTCGCCAACCAGCAGGTTGTTGCGTCCACCTGGTAGTCAAGGAAGGCCACTTGTCGGGTTTTCACGGATGTAACTGCAATACGGTTAGACATTTGGTTACTCAGAGCTATAATACACATGCTGAAGAGAGTCTAACCAGGCAAAGCTAGGAAGAAAGCACCTATTATGACACCACTTCGCCTGTTAATCCTGGCCATACTTTTTTATATTGGTTGGCGTATGCTCCGTCGGAGTCTGAGCAACAACTCTCAGCAATCTGTTCCACCGGAGCCGCCACCTGAAGAAGATCCTCAGGACGTGCTGGTCGAGGATCCTGTCTGCCACGTCCTGATCCCCAAACACCAGGCGCTACGACTGCGTCAGGATGGAAAAACCTACTATTTCTGCAGCGAACGCTGCTGTGATCAATTTGCTGAACAAAGCCAACAAGGAGAGCAATGAAGTTTTTTATCGATACAGCCAACATTGATGAGATTAAAAATGCCCTGGCCCTGGGCATGGTCGATGGAGTGACCACCAACCCGTCTCTTGTGGCCAAAGAGCCCCGGCCTTTTCTGGACATCCTCAAAGAGATCTGCTCCCTGGTTGAGGGACCGGTCAGCGCCGAGGTCATCAGCCTGGATGCCGAAGGCATGGTTGCCGAGGCTCGCGAACTGGTGCAGATCGCGGATAATATCGTGATCAAGATTCCCATGATTGAGGAAGGCTTGAAAGCTGTGAAAATTTTGAGTGCCGAAGGTATCAAAACCAATGTTACTCTGATCTTTTCCAGCGCACAGGCACTTCTGGCAGCCAAGGCCGGTGCCACCTATGTGAGCCCCTTTGTTGGCCGCCTGGACGATATTTCCATTAACGGTTTGGATTTAATTGCCGATATAATGTCAATACTGCGTAACTACGGGTATGCCACTGAGGTTATTGTTGCCTCGGTTCGCAGCCCAATGCATGTGGTTGAGTCAGCGCTTCTTGGTGCTGATATCGCCACCATCCCCTACAAAGTTATTGCCCAGCTGGCCAAACATCCGCTGACCGATATCGGTATGCAGCAGTTCCTGGCAGACTGGGAAAAACGACAAAAGTAAGGTCGAGAACACGAGCATGCTTCGTACCTTCAGGGTACATACCTGAAGGTACGAGCATGGCCGTGAATACAATCGTCTCCACTCTGGCCCACTTCCGCATCGAAGAGAGTGCCCATGCGTCCACGCCCTAGCCTGATAGTTTTTCTCCTTCTGGTACTCGTACTCCCTGGAGCAGCTGGTGCGGCGATGTATGCCTATGTTGATGCCCGTGGCATTTGCCACTATACCAACGTTCCTGGCACCGGGCGCTACAAGCTGAGTAAGCGGCCTCCCCGACGGGTTAGCTCCCCGGAAGATCAGCTTATTCGCACCATCACCCGTCACTCCCGTTCTGCTTTGGCCCCCGCCAAGCTGGCTCGTCATGCCTCTCGCCCTCTGCACTTCCGTTCCTCCAGGCGGAACGTAGGCTCCGGGCCCCACGCTCTCAATCGCTACATTCAATTGGCCGCGCGCGAACACAAGCTCGATCCCTTGCTGATTAAGGCGGTGATTAAAGCCGAATCAAACTTTAACCCTCAGGCCATTTCCCCCAAAGGGGCCCAGGGATTGATGCAGCTCATGCCCGGAACCGCAAGGGATTTGAAGGTCAGAGATCCTTTTGATCCAGCGCAGAATATCAACGGTGGCGCCAAGTATTTACGCTACCTGCTTGACAACTTTGATCAAAATGTGGAATTAACTTTAGCAGCCTACAATGCAGGTCCAGGAAGGGTGGCTCCACATAACGTCATTCCCAATATCCCTGAAACCAAGAACTATGTGGCAAAGGTTCTAGAGAATTACCGTTCCTACAAGCGAAAAAGTCGTCCTCGAGCTGCCAAAAATATCAATGTCCGCAAAATGGTAACCGTCAATTGAAGCGTCGTTCCAAAATTTTTAATGTCCCCAATCTGATCACAGGCAGTCGGTTCATTCTCTCCGGTTGCCTGATGTTGCTTTTACTCCTCGAGCAAACCACCGGCGTAGCCTTTGTCGCCTGGCTGGTCTTCTCTATCGCCGCAGGCTCAGACTGGATTGATGGCTACTATGCACGCAAGTATAAAGAGGTGACCGTGCTGGGTAAGCTGATGGATCCCCTGGCCGATAAGGTTCTGGTAACCACGGCTCTGATCATGCTCATCCCCACCGACAGATTACCCGCCTGGATCGCGCTGATTATTCTCTGCCGGGAAATCGTTGTCACCGGGTTGCGTGGTGTCGCCTCCTCTTCCGGGGTTGTCGTCGCAGCCAGTAAACTGGGCAAATGGAAGTCCATCATTCAGTACATTGCGCTCGGTACCCTGATCTTTCCCCTGGGACTGTTGCCGATTCCCCATCTGCATCAGATCGGACTGGCCATTCTCTATGTTGCTCTGGTGATGACTGTTTGGTCTGGGGCTGATTATTTTTATAAGTTACGCCGTATCTTTCTTGAAGACGCAGAGTAAAACCAGCACCCTGTGCAAGGGTACCGGCTATTCCTCGGACGACGAGAATATGATCAGTCCTCTTCCTTCATAAGAGTGTTCCCTGAATTCGTGATAGCGGCTAATTAAAGGCCGATTTCCGCTGCCCTGAGTTCGCCAAATTCCTTGTTGCGTTTCATAAACATTGCCGTGTAGGAACACTGAGGGACCACCTTTTTCTCCTGTTTCCGTGCATCCTCAAGCGCAAAGCGAGTCAGCAGAGCGGCTAGGTCTTTTCCTCGGAGTTCAGGTGGGACATAGGTGCGGGTGAAGACGAGCACGTTGTTGTCTTGCTCTTTATATTCAAGGATGGCAACCTTCCCCTCAACCGCCAGCTCAAAGCGTTGCATCAGTTCATTTTTAACCGGTTGCATGGTCATCTTTCTCCTCCTTCATTTCAGAGTTGTATTGTATTTCCCGTCTTGGCAAGATTACCTGCAATGGGAGTGCTCTCCTGTTGGAGATATGCATTATTTTGTCTGCCTTCAAGCACATCAAGATAGAAACGTTGTTTTTCCCCTGCTGGTCATCCCGGGCAGCGGCATCCTCTGCAGAATTTGGGCAATGCAGAGAGTCGACTATCATTCGTTCCTGAATCTGTGAGCACTCCTCTCGTTATCCATGGTCCTCTTTGAAAAATACAAAACAAAACAGCGGCTGACTCGACTTTTGAAGCGTATACTACGTCGTGGTGAGCTTGTGTATTTTCCCGGCAACCGGGTGGACCTGCTGCCTCATGGGGGAAATTTTTTCCCGGCCCTGCTTGCAGCCATTGAAATGGCTCGGACCTGCATCTGCATAGAGTTTTATAGCATAAAAGCCGATACAACCGGAATGCTCTTGGCGACGGCTTTGAAGAAGGCCTGCCGTCGGGGAGTCGGCATTGTTCTCATCTATGATGCCCTGGGATCATTTGAGACCCCGGACGCCTATTGGAATGACCTGCGAGAGCATGGTGTGGAATGTCTCCCTTTTAACCCTCCCTCTCTTACCAGACTTCGGTTGCTGGATATTCGTGACCATCGCAAACTGGTTGTGATTGATGGCCAGACAGCCTTTGTCGGCGGCCTCAATGTGGGGGATGAGTATTCTGGGTTTGGCGAAAACTATACCCGTTGGCGTGATGTGGGGATGCGTTTGGACGGCCCCGCAGCTCAAGAGTTGCAGCGAGTCTTTGAGGGAACCTGGAAGCGGCTTGATGGCAGTTTCAGGAATTTTCCGCAGCAATCGGAGGGGGAGCCGCAGGGAGAGGCGGATGTGGTTATTGTCAATGGACGTCCCCATATGAACAGGCCTCGGATTCGCAATGCCTTCCGTCTTGCCATGTCTGGGGCAGAGGCAAAAATCCAGATCATGACGCCATATTTTGTCCCTGGTCCGCGAGTTGTACGCTCGCTCTTGCGGGCGGTTCGACGTGGCGTGCGTGTCCAGATCATACTTCCCTCCATCAGCGATGTTCCTGTGGTGAAGATTGTCGGGCGGGCCTACTTGAAGCCTCTTTTTGCTGCTGGTGTGCAGATTTATGAACGACAGGGGACCATCCTCCACGCCAAGGTGATGGCTGTGGATACAAGCTGGGTAACCCTGGGATCGGCCAATCTGGATGCCCGCAGCTTTCACCGAAATTTTGAGATCAATGTCATCGTGGCCAGTCAGCCCTTTGGCCAGCAGGTGGATACACTTTTTCATGAGGAGTTGGAGAAATCCCAACGAATCGACCCGCTTGTCTATGAACGTCGAGGCTGGTTTGAGCGCTTCTGTGAATGGCTGCTTTCCCCCCTGGGACGCTATCTCTAACCTAAATCACGAATTCAGGGGTAACCGTGACGGTGGGTGGGAGCTCACGAATACAAGGTGATAAATATCTGCTGCCGGGGGATGGAGCCAGGCACTACTTGCTTTTCAGGGGAGCCGATGGTATCCATCAGCACCATTTTTCAATTTGTAGGGTGTCTTGAATAATTAGATTTTTCAATCAAGGCCAAGGATTGCGCAAAATTTTACCGCAGGCATATATGTGATATTCCGAGGATAAAATTTTAAGCGTGACGCAGGGATTGGAAGAAAAAGCAATTATTCAAGATTCCCTATAGATTTGATTGTTAGTAAAAAAATAACTCGTGCGCGGGTATTGCTGGTTTTTGGGCCGCGTATTTTTTTTATATTTGAACATGTATAATGAGCCTTATGAGCGGATATAGCATCGGCATTGATACAGGCGGCACCTACACCGATGCCGTCCTTATGGAAAGTGCAACGGGCAAGGTCATTGCCTGGCATAAAGAACGGACCACCCACCATGACCTCAGTGTCGGCGTGGGCCAGGCCCTGGCAGGGCTTTTAAAGCAATCTGTGCAGCCCAGTGAAGTTTCCCGGCTTTCGGTCTCCACCACCCTGGCAACCAACGCGGTGGTTGAGGGGCGTGGAGCCCGTGTCGGTCTCTTTGTTCTTGGCTATGTGCGCCATTTCAAATTACCGGTTGTGGCCAATATCTTTGTCAAAGGCGGCCATACCATCACCGGCGATGAAGATGAACCCCTGGATATCGAGACCCTGATTGACACCATTCCCGGTCTCGCCAAAGAAGTCGACAGTTATGCCGTCTGTGGGGCCATGTCCATTAAAAACCCCGCCCATGAGCTGGTGACCCAGGAGGCGATCAAGATGATAGACGGGGGTAAGCCAGTCTTCTGCTCCCACCTGGTCTCTGAGCATCCCGGTATGCTGGAACGCTCGGCGACTGCCTGTCTGCACGCCAAGCTCATGCCCCTTATGGTGGATTTCCTGGCCTCCATTCAGCGTTCTATGCTCGGTGTCGGTCTGGAGTGCCCGGTGACGATTATCTGCGGGAATGGTCAAGGGGAACCGCTTGATACCATCGCTGATCAGGCAGCAGTGACCATGGCCAGTGGTCCGGCGGCCACGGCACGCTTTGGTGCCGGAGACAGTGTCAGTACAGCGCTGGTGGTTGATGTCGGGGGCACGACCACCGATGTCTGTCTACTTAAAGATGGTGAGCCATTGCTCAATAAAGAGGGCTGTGTCATCGGCCAGTGGCGGACTCATGTG
The DNA here is from genome assembly GCF_016919065.1 of Desulfobulbus rhabdoformis. GTDB lineage: Bacteria > Desulfobacterota > Desulfobulbia > Desulfobulbales > Desulfobulbaceae > Desulfobulbus > Desulfobulbus rhabdoformis. Next base: position 58,388 of record NZ_JAFFQA010000007.1, read on the forward strand.
GAGGCGGTCGATATGTACACCGCAGGTGCCGGTGGTGACAGCCATCTCATCTGCGTTGACGGGCATCCTGAGCTGAAAAAAACGCGGGTCCAGCCTCTGGCGATGACACTTGACCTCCCGGATCCTGCCACCTGGCTACAGCTTGGCCTTGACGAACAGCTGGTGGTTCCGGTGCCTGGACTTGACCCGGATATCGTTGTCGCTGATCCGATTTTGCGTTTCCTGGCCGAAAACGGTCCCTGCTCTCCCAGTCTCATTGGTGAAAAAACCAGTGTCGGCGGTATTGTGCTTGAAAAGCGACTGGAGCGCTTGATGTTTCTCCAACAACTGGTGCTGGTCGGTTTTACACCCACCGATGCCCTGCATGCTCTGGGGCACATTGATATCGGGAATAAAGAGGCCAGTCGGGCCGGTGCTGCAGTGCTTGCAAAGACCCTGGGGATAAGCGTGGAGGAGTTCTGCCAGCAGGTGATCGAAGTAACCGAGGATGCCATTGAAACCATCTTGCTGAAATATCTGGGGCGGACGGTCTGGCAGGGGGATCAAAGCACACCGTTTCTTAACCGGCGTGACAATGAGCTGTTCTCGGTCAAATTTGCGTTGAAGGTCCCCTTGATAGGTATTGGTGCCGCTGCCCGTAGTTTTCTGCCGGGGATCGCCAAACGGCTGGGAACCACCGTGCAGTTTCCCGAGTATTGCGAGGTGGGCAATGCCATTGGGGCAGCACTTATCGGAGAAAACAAGACCAACTGATAGGATTGGAAACAGGGGAGCAAGAATTTTTGTAACCAACCTGGGGGCAAGCGTCGAAAGCTCCCTATCTTCGACCAGTAAGCGATTGCGAGGTGACGGGATGCTAGGCATCGGCCTGTGCAGCGTACACCGTACGTAAACAGGCCAATAACACCGCAGATTCGGTGCCCCGTGATCGCTTACGAGTTTTTCCTTTACATCAGCCGGACATTGGTTATTCTTTTTGAGAAATACTCTCAAAAGTACCTGGAGCCTGTCCAATGGAGTTTCTTCTCAGCCAGTTTGACATCTACCTCCAATCCTCGCTGATTGTCTCGGTGGTTATCGCCTTTTTGGGCGGAATTTTGGCCAGTCTGACCCCCTGCGTCTATCCGATGATTCCTATAACCGCTGGTGTTATAGGTCATGCCAATGTTGGCGGATCCCGCTGGCGAGGGTTTGGTTTATCCTTCACCTATGTGGTGGGAATGGCCCTGACCTACGCTGCCTTGGGCGTCTTTGCTGCGGCTACCGGGCGATTCTTCGGGGCTATCAACTCCAGCCCCTGGACCTTTCTTGTGGTGGGGAATGTTATCTTGCTCTTTGGCCTGGGGATGCTGGATGTGTTCGCACTGCCAACCTTCGCGGCACGTATCGGGGCAAAACGGTTGGGGTTGGGGGGGATTTTTCTGGCAGGTATTTCTTCTGCTCTGGTTGCAGGGCCCTGCACAACACCGGTATTGGGGACCCTGCTTGCCTATACCGCTTCAACGCACAACAGCCTCCTTGCAGGAGGCCTGCTGCTGTTTGCCTTTTCCCTGGGTATGGGAGCGCTGCTCCTTGGCGTAGGCACCTTTTCAAGTATACTGACCTCCATTCCCCGTTCCGGCGCCTGGATGGTCAAAATTAAGAAAGGGATGGGCTTGTTGATGATTGGGCTGGCGGAATACTTTTTTGTGCAGGCAGGAAAGCTCTTCTTTTAATCCTGCATCAGGTCATCGTTACCACAGACACAGTTACGTACTGGGAAACCACAGAATAAAAGAGTCAAAACAGTTATGAAACGATCCCCACTCAAGGCCTTGCTCCTGATCTTTTGCTTTCTTTTCCTTCCTTCCTCTCTCTGGGCTGTGCAGGAGGGGCAACAGCTAATTCCCTTTCAAGGGACTGACCTCAACGGAAATCCGATCGATCTGACACAGAGTATTGGCGCCAAACCGGTGATGCTGGTCTTCTGGGCTTCCTGGTGCCCCAGTTGCCGGGCTGAGGTACCAAAAATCAACAGCCAGGTGGAAAAATACAAAAGCCAGGGGCTGGAGGTTGTTGGGGTCAATGTGGGCTACAACGATTCAGTGGAGAAGGCTCGAAAGTTTGCCCAGAAGAACAAGATGGCCTATCCCTCGTATTTTGATACCAATGGTCAGGTGACTGCCAAATACAACCTCATCGGTGTGCCCACCATTGTCCTGGCGGACAAACATGGAGTGGTCCGTTTTCGCAATTTCATGACCCCGGATATCAGTCAGGAGAATTTCGCGAGGTTGAGCGCGGAGTAATCCTGGGAGAAACGAGGGAAAAGAAAATACGACATGGTCTCGCCCCTATTTTTTATGGTTCATCAGCAGGATCGATAATCGGGTAAGCCTCTTGTACCTCAGGCGGGATGGTAATGGGGCGGCCCGTCTTCAGATCACAGAAGATGAAAAGCGTTTCCGCCTTCGCCAGGACAACCCCGTCTTCTGGACGAATGAACTTGTACTTTCTCAGAGACCGGATTTTCTGAAAATGAGCCACCCAGGTAAGCACTTCGATGGTTTGACCTGCATAGGCTGAGTGGTAGTACTCAATACTGTGTGAGCGAATAATCCAGGTCTTGCCCAGGCTCAAAAAGCGTTCCGTGGCCCAACCCAGGCTTGCTGAATGGTTCATGGCCGCATCCTGCATCCACTGCACATACTGAACATTGTTCACATGACCATTGACATCAATGGCCGATTCCGGAACGACCAGTGTGGTTGTACCAAACCCTTTCATTTTGAACTGAGCGTGAGGTTGGCCAGGTTGCGACCTGTTGCAGCCTGGAGTCGTTGTCTCTGCAGTTGATAGGAGACCAGGGCCTGGGCATAACGACCGTGGGTCGCTGTGAGATCCCGCTGTGCCTCATTCAGCCGAACCAGCGAGGCCTCGCCTGCCTCATATTCGTTTTTTGCCAGATCTCTGTTTTCCTGAACCAGTTTCACGGTTTCCCGCTGGAGGCGTACCTGCTCTTCTGCGGCCTGCAGAAGGGCCAGATCCTGCCTGATTTCCGCTGCAACCGAGTTGCGCAGTCCCGCCAGGGTATAGATCGCCTCCCGTTTGGCCTGCTCGGTCTCTATCATGCGTGCCTTATCCGCTCCACCGGCGTAGAGGTTCCAGCTCATATTGATCCCCAGGGTATGACCAAAATCATTGCTGTCAAGCCCGCTATCTCCTTCACGTTCACCTTCCAGGGCTCCGGCTATCTGCACCTTCGGATACAGCGGAGCCTTGGCCATCCCTTGCGCCGCATCCGCCTGCTTAACCATTGCCTCGAGTTGACGAATATCAGGGCGCTGGGCGAGTGCCTCGGTGATCAGTGTGCTGACTTCTTCGGTGTTGCTTTTAATGGGGCATTGCTTATCCAGCGATTGCAGGCGCAGCTGAGAGGGAAGGGCGGCATCGTCAATTCCCATAAGGGCTGCCAGTCCGTACCCTGCGGCCTCAAATTCACGTTGAGCACCGATCAGGGAGGTTTTGGCCGAGTTGACCTGTACCTTGATGTTGAGCACATCGCCCCAGGGCCCAGCCCCAACATCAAATCGGTTTTGCGCATCTTCAAGCTGTCGCAGATAAAAGGTCTTATCGGCCTGGGCAATATCTATTTTGGTCTGGGCCAGCTGCGCGTTGAGAAAGGCCTCGGCCACGGAGTTGATCAGCAGCCGCTGACTGTCCGCCATGGCAGCTCGATTGGAGTTTTCATCGAAGCTTGCCTGCTTTTCTCTGAAGTTCCGGTAAAAACCATCAAAGAGGACCCAGGTCGCCTGCAGACCGGCACTGTAATTTTCCAGGTTCTGATCGGTAGAGGCGGTTGGGCCCAAGCGCTGGGAGAGAAGTTGGTTATAGGCATGTTGATTATTGGAGAGCCGTTGACGAGCCGCACCTGCGCTGAGGTCCAAACTGGGCCACCAGGCAGCTGTTGCCTGGCGTACACGGGCCCTGGCTTGTTCGATTCGAGTCCGGGCCGCAGCCATGTTGGGATTTTTGCTGAGGGCAACCTCTTGGGCCGTGCGCATTGTTAGAATGGTTAGCTGGGAAAGGTCCGGTGACCGAGGCTCTACCTGGGCAAAACCGAGGTGTATGGACAAACAGGTACTGACAAAAAAAAGGGTCAGAATGATGCGATGCATGATTGCCTCCAGGGGGGCCTTATTGCTGTTGTAACTGCTTGATAATTTGTTCTACATCTTCAGGGCGGTCAACACCAAATCCAGTATAGTTCGTCATGACTACATGAATGTTTATTCCCGCTTCCAGAAGCCGAAGCTGTTCAAGTTTTTCGATATCTTCAAGTGGACTCGGAGGGAGTAAGGTAAAGGCTTTCAACACTGAAAAACGGTACGCATAGATACCGATGTGCAGATAATAGTCTGTTTGCGAATGTTCCTCGTCACGAATATACGGTACTTTTGATCGGGAAAAGTAGAGGGCATGCCCACGATTCGAGCGGACGACCTTGACCCGATCGGGATTTTCAGCCTCTTGAGCGTCAATGACTCGGGCAAGGGTCGTGACCTGTGTAGAGGCATCATCAAAGGGAGCTACCAGTTCTGTGAGCATCGAAGGGTCAAGTGCGGGTTCATCACCCTGTATATTCACAATAACCGCTTCATCGTCCAGTTTGAGTTGTTCCGCCGCCTCTTTGATTCTATCGGATCCGCTATGGTGGTCAACGGAAGTCATGACAACAGGAACATTGAGCTTTGTCGCTGCATCGAAGATGCGCTGGTCATCTGTTGCCAGCCAGACCTGTTGTAATTTGCTGCAACTGATTGCCCGTTCGTAGACGCGGTAAAACATGGGTTTACCAAGAATATCCACAAGCGGTTTTCCCGGGAACCGATGCGATTGATAGCGGGCCGGAATGATGCCGTAACAGACGGGTGAACTCATGCGTGCATTCTCTTTGTTGTACTTGAAAGTATTGATAGAATTTCTTTACAGACTACGTTTGTTCCCCCCTGGCGTGGGTGGAGATAGTCACGGACCAGAGCAAGTGTTGCATCGCGAGAACTTGGCCTCTTGAGAGCTGAAAGCAATACCCGGCTCAGTTCAACCTCATCGCTCACCTCTCTCACCAATCCACTCTTCACTATATCGCGGCCAACCCAGGAAAAATTATCCCAATGAGGCCCAATGATTGTTGGTACCCCAAAAGCCAGTGGTTCAAGAAAATTTTGTCCCCCCTGGGAAACAAGAGAACCTCCGACAAAGGCGGCATCGGCATATTGATAGGTCTCTGCCAGTTCACCAAAGGTATCCCAGACAAGAACCGAGCATGGAGGAGCAGGTGTTTTGGTTGTTGAGCGTTTTTGCGCAGAGATCCCTTGCTGTGCAAGTGATGCAACCCAGTCATCGGCCCATTCAATATGCTTGGGAAATAAACCGATAACAATATCTTTGCGTTCCTGCAGGATAGCATAAATGGTCGCAAGAATTTTTGCTTTTTCTTTTTGGCGAATGGAGCCCAGCACAATAAAAGGGCTAGGTTCTGCGAGCAGAGGGTGGTGTGTGGGGGCAGTTGAAGACAGTTCTTTGGGATGAATACGATCAAATTTCAGGTTGTTGAGCGTGGTAACGCGCTCTGGGCCAAGCAGATAGGCAAAACGTGAGCGGTCCTCTTCGGATATAGCCAATACGCGTTTGGGACCATACTGCATGAAAAAAGTGCGAAAAAGTCGGTAGCTCCTGAAGCTTTTTTCTGACATGCGGCCATTTATGAGAAGTACTGGAACCTGGGCCTGTTGGGCGGCCATGAAATAGCCTGGCCAGAGTTCAGTTTCTACGATCACTGCGAGCTGCGGGCGGGTGGCGGCAAAGGCTCTGGCCATTGTAGCTGGGGCATCAAGGGGAAAATATCTGATTGTGAGCTGAAGAGCGGATTGAGTAGTACTGTCGAGTTGTCCCCAGACCTTGTGGAGGCTATCAATTCCCTGCTTTGTTCCTGCGGTTGCCAGGATGGAGAGTGGAGTATCGGCTTTGGTGGCCTTGGCTAACTGGGTCAGTACCATACCACTGAGCATAGATTCGCCACCGGAGGCGGACTGAATCCAGATATCGACCGGACCGGGAAGTGGTTTTGTTAGTGTCCGTTCCTCCCAGCCAAGAGTCATACGTGGACTCTTGTGGAGAAGCGGGCGTACGCAGGCCCAAAGAAGAGTATAAAAAATCGATAAAGGATTGGCCATATAAACAGGAAGAGACAGGTTTTTCCTTGGTAAGTGAATACTATTTACAAAACCTAGCCTGTCGTGGAAATCTTTACAACAACAAAAAAAGGGAGGAAAACCAATCGGTTCACCTCCCCCCAGTTACTTATCGCGTTGAGGCGATTTTAATAGAGATTGAGTTTTTTCAGCACCGAAACCGACACAAAGAAGGAAACGGCGAGAACCGCTACCCAGGAAACACAGAGAACGATACTCATGATACTCATAGCTTGTACCTCATCTAAGTTTGGCCACCTGGAGAGGAGAGCTCTCCAGATGTGGTCAACAGGATAAAGGGTGTCTTGAATAATTAGATTTTTCAATCAAGGTCAAGGATTGTGAAAAATTTTACCACAGGCATATAGTTGATATTCCGAGGATAAAATTTTGAGCATGACGCAGAGATTGGCAGAAAAAACAATTATTCAAAATTCCCTAAAATTAATACGCAGCCCGATCGCCAGTATCCTCAATTTTAATTTTGGTCCGGTTCATTGACCACCAGACGTAGGCGATATAGGCCAGAACAAAGGGGATCCCCAGGGCGACATAGGTCATGACCTTCAGCGTGTAGGGGCTGGAGGAGGCGTTGTAAATGGTCAGGCTGGACTGCAGATCCACCTTGGACGGATAAAAGGCCGTGTTGTTATAGGCGGGCAGCAGCAAGACGCAAAGGCCAATGAAAACGGTGCCCAGGCCACCAAACCAGATGCCTTTGGTTGTGGTTGTTTTTGCAGTATTCCAGGCGCCATAAATAACCAGAGCCAGGCCAGCAAGCAGCAGGAGGAGCAGCCAGGGATTTGCCAGCAGGTTAAAAAAGTATTTAAAGCTGACCACCTCAATGGCGCCCTGATCGTTGATGCCGTAGCCGCGCATGAACAACAGCGAACCAACTATGATCAGACAGAAGGGCAGGGAGAGAATCAGGTTCTGCAAACAGGCCTTGCGCAGGCGGGGCTCCATATCCGGAACCTCACCCAACTCGATATTGTTGATCAGATACATCGATCCCAGGGTGCGGGCATTAAAGACCAGAAACAGCCCCATGGCGATATTGAAAATAGATGAGAGTGAGAGGCTGAGAGCTGCTTCCAGGCCACGGAAGGGATGGGTCCAGGTGACGAAGTTGTTGCCATCGAGTTGAAAGTTGGAGCCGGTGAAAAAGGTACCAACCGCTGCACCGATAAGGAGAATGCCCACCACACCATTAATGAAAAGGAAGCCCTCGTAGACCAGGCTGCCCAGAATATTCCAAGGTTTGCGGCGAAACTCGTAGCTCACCGCCTGGATAATAAAGGTAAAGAGGATCGCGATCCACACCCAGTAGGCGCCACCAAAGGAGGTGGAGTAGAATTTGGGAAAGGAGGCAAACAGCGCTCCACCAAAGAGAACCAGAGTGGTAAAGGTCAGCTCCCATTTGCGGCCAAGCGAGTTAATCACCAGATCTTTTTCCGTCTGGGTTTTGGCCACCTGCCAGAGGAGGCTCTGCCCTCCCTGGACAAAGTTAAGAAAGAGAAACAGCGACCCGACCACGGAACAGAGCAGCCACCAGAGGTGCTGCAGGGTTACATAATCCAGATTTTCAATCATCTTAGTTTTCCTCCGGTCCGATGTTGATCTGTTTTACCATGATACTGATCTCGGCAATGAGCAGCAGGGTAAAGAGGATCAGGAACATATAAAAGGTGGTTTGGACGGTACCACTGGTCAGGTTGGTGCGGGCAACAGTGACAGGCAGCAGATCCTGAATAGCCCAGGGTTGACGACCAACTTCAGCCAGAACCCAACCGGCCTGGGATGCAATCATGCCCAGGAAATAGGTGATGGTACCAAAACCAAGAAGCCACTTTTTCTCTTCCAGTTTTCCTTTCATACTGAAGTAGAGATAGCCAATGAAAATGATGGGGAAGAGGGTACCCAGGGCAACCATGATGTGGAAGGCGTTAAAGCTCAAGGCGACCGGGGGAACAGCTTCCTCGGGTTTGGTGAGATAACCATAGCCCAGGAACTCTTTGTTTTCGTTGAAGGCCGTCAGGTGGTTTGCAGCCGCTTCAGCGTCACCGTCTTTCTGGGACTGTTTGTAGGCATTCAGGCTGTCGATTGCGTTTTGTCCGCGTTCCATTTTCTGAGCAGCCCCCAGAATCCCCTGCTCACTGTTGCCATACACCAGATCTTTCATACCCGGAACAAAGGAACCAAAAGAACGGTTAGCCATAAGCGAGAGAACGGCAGGAATCTTGAGGTGAAATCCTACAAAGGGGTCCTGGGTATCAAAGACTTTTTTGTCTCTGTTGATGAGGCCAAAGGCAACCAGGCCAGCATTGGTTTCACCTTCGTAGAGCCCCTCGAAGGCAGCGAGTTTCATTGGCTGCACCTGGGCAATCTCATAGGCGGACTCATCACCGTTGAAGATGGTGAAGACAGAGGCTATCAGACCAATAATTGCCGCTACAGCGATGGAACGTTTGGCCATCATGATGTGGCGCTTGCGCAACAGATAATAGGACGAGATCGAGATGATGAACAGAGCTGCCATCAGCATGGACGAACTTGTGGCATGGACAAACTTATTCACCGCGTAGGGGGAAAATGCCACCTCAGCAAAATTCTGCATTTCGAAGCGGGCGGTATCCGGGTTGAAGGCCTGGCCAACAGGGTATTGCATCCAGGCGTTGGCCACCAGAATCCAGACGGCAGAGAGGTTGGAACCAACAGCAACCATCCAGGTGGAGAAGAGATGAAATCTTTTAGAGACACGGTTCCAGCCAAAAAACATGACGGCAAAGAAGGTCGCCTCGATAAAGAAGGCAAAGATACCTTCAATGGCGAGTGGTGCGCCAAAGATATCACCGACCATCCAGGAGTAGTTTGACCAGTTGGTGCCAAACTCAAACTCCATGATGATACCGGTGGCCACGCCGATGGCGAAGTTGACACCAAAAAGCTTCATCCAGAATTTTGTCAGCCGCTTCCACTCTTCACTGCCTGTTTTCACATAGATAGAGTGATAAAAGGCAATGATCCAGGTGATGCCCAGAGTCAGGGGCACAAAAAGCCAGTGGTACATCGCGGTGAGGGCAAACTGGGCTCGAGCCCAGTTGACCATGCCGAGGTCCAGGTTTTCGATCATAGTTTCTCTCCTTTAACGGGGGTTGTTACATTTCTTTGGACAGACCGAGTCAGATTGTTGATGACATGGTCGGCCCGTTGGGAATCAGTTGTAAACTCAGTTGCCAGAAAATTGGGGAAGAAAAAGAATTTCAAAACGGCAAACATGACAAAGAGTTTAAGGGCAATAATTTTCCAGAGCGTGCGCCCCACGGTCATCTGGCGAAATCCATCCCGGTAAAAATGGAAAACACGAAGAATCAGGCCAGGGGCTGCATGCGGGGATGTACTCATTGCAGGTCACCTCGAGCGGAAGTATTGGTTTCCAGTGGCTTGGATTCGAGCATGGACTTTGGATAGGGTAGGCAGGACGTATCTGTAATCAGTTGGTCAAAGGTGACTCGGCGCAGCGTGTCGCGCAACTGATCACGTGCATCCAGCCAGACGCGATGCACGGCGCAGTGGTAACTTCGCTTACACCCGGCAGGGCGGGCAATGCAGTCGTTTAGGTATATCTCGCCGATCATGGTTTCCACGACATCCAAAAGGGTGATGGCGGCAGGCAGTTTGCTCAGGAGAAAACCACCTTTTGCTCCCTGGCGGATTTCAATCAGTCCGGCTTTGGCAAGGTCCTGGGCAATCTTTGCCAGAAAATGGATGGGGATATCGGCCTGGGCGGCAATTTCCTGACGACTGGTCAGGACACCTCGACCACGGCGACTGAGATAAATAATGCAGCGTATGGCGTATTCGGCAGCTCGAGTTAAGCGCATAAATCAAAACCTGAATCCGTGACGGCTGGTGGTCACTGAACATCGTATCATTTTGATAAGAATAAGTTTTAAAAAAATATCTTGTTATTTAGTTTCACCCGCCGCCCTTTGGTGCATCTATCAGCTCGCCATCTTCATTGCTTGTAACACACCGATAAAGTTTACTTTAATCGGCATGTTATAAACTACAAATCTGACGTACCGATGAATGCTCACGGATTCAGGTAAAAGTAAAGGGATAAATAAGATTAATATGGTCCCATATATTTTAATTGAGAACGGCTGTCAATATTAAAAGTGGAAAATTCTCAGCAAAAAGTAGTTAAAAAATAAAAGGTTAAGAAAGAGCGTAAACCTGAATCCGTGACGGCGGATGAGCACTGAACAACGTATCCTTTTAAAGGGGCGAAGAATTTTAAACAAATTCATGTATTGTTCAGTTTCACCCGCCGCCTTTTGGGGCATCCACCAGCAACGCCACCTTCATTGTTCGTAACAAGCCGATAAAGTTTAGGGAATCTTGAATAATTGCTTTTTCTGCCAATCTCTGCGTTATGCGAAAAATTTTATCCTCGGAGGTAAGCGAAGACTCCGATATCATGTATATGCCTGCGGTAAAATTTTTTGCATGACTTGACCTTGATTGAAAAATCTAATTATTCAAGACACCCTTTAATTTAATCGGCATGCCACAAACAACGAAACTGACGCACTGATGAATGCTCACGGATTCAGGGTAAAAACAATGGACTTGGGTGAAGCCTTTCGCTGAAAGGCACGTTCAGGCGCTCTGGGAATGGCCTTGTTTTTGAAGAATACGGTCGCGTTGCATCCCCATTTCCAGCATTTCAAGCAGATACGTATCGCTGCGATCTAGGTAAAAAGAGAGCGCCGGAGCAAATTTTCGCCCAACGAGGCCATCGACAAAGACCTGGGATATTTCCCGGTCACGTTTAAGAATCAGCTGGGAGCGATAAAAAATAAGCCACTCCTCTGTGGACATGGACAGAGCGATGCGTTGCAGGGCCTTACGGGCGCGTGGTTTGTACATCCAGATGTACATTAGGTCCAGGGCGTTGATGATAAACACTTTTTTAAGATCCTGAGCCTCCTCGCTCATGGCTTTAATCAGGGATTTAGGGGACTGGAGAAGATCAAGGACGTCCTCTTCCGGGAAAAGCATGTCCAGACGGGCAAACACAGAGAAAAGTTGGGATATTTTGGCCTGGTAATCGGCCATGCGCATCCGAATGTTACTTTGCCTGTCTGCCAGCCCTTCAATGACCGCTGCCACGCAGTCCGAGGCCAGCTTGGAAATAATAGCCGCCCATTTTTGCAACCCGGCCTCAACACCGGGAACCATGGCCATATGTAGCGTTACACTCAATGCCTCATTGAAGACAAGGGCCAGGGGAATGGAGAGAATGGAGCGAAAGAAATTGCCAATAGCCGCGCTGCGGGGGAGTCCACGCAGAATATTATGGGTGGAAATGTATATGCCATTGGCCAGAGCCATCACCGAGTAGAGAAGAATGGGGCTGGTGGAGGTGGTGATGCCCAGTTGTTGCTGCAAAAGCAGGGTTTTGACCAGGTAATCAAGCAGGGGGACGGAAAAACCGGTGAAAAAGAGCGAGTCGGCGATCCGACTCCAGCTTACCAGGGAATTCCAGGGAAGCAGTGGGGAGCGTTTCAGCCCTCCGCCGCCAAGGATGGACTGAATAATGTTTCTTCCACCTGTGATACCAAACCAGATAAAGGCGCCGCAGTAGGCCAGCACCCACCAGTCTTTCGTCAGGACAAAGGTGAGAAAGGCCGGAATAAACCCTCCAAGCACCTTAAGCGTATTCTGCAGATGGGTGTTGAGGTAGCGAAAAGGCTTTTCAATGGTTTCCTGGTGCTGCTTTTTCTGTGGATGAATGTTGACTCTCGGAAGGCGACGAATTCCTCCCAGGGGGACAACATTGCCTTCTGTTCCGGGATGAATTTCAAAGCGATCCAGTGACCAGTCCTGCGAGTCGATCACATGGCGTTGGTTCCAGCCGGGGATTTTTGCAAGAAACCGTTGTTTCCAGGTTGCGGTAACCGGCTCACAAACACGTTGGTGCAGGTGTTTGAGCATCCGTGCAGTCACCGGAATCAGGCTACGATGACCCGCTTTGCGGTCTTTGAGGACCTGGGCGATGGCCCGCTCCGGCAGGGTGTCCAGACAGATCAGTCCCATACCGTACTGCAACTGGGACTGGCCGGTTGAGCCGGTCCCAATGCGAGAGCCCAGGTAGCGTTTATTGTAAAAATTATGGAAAGATTCCAGGTCAAAAAGAATATCCAACAGTGCCATCTTTCGTTGATTGGCGGCTTCTCGTTCGCTTGCGCATCGCTGTTGTTCCTCTGCGCTTCCCCCCTTCTGCTCGATCTGATCGCATTGTTTTTCTGCCAAAACTCGCGTTTGCTCAAAATCCCAGATAATGGTGCGAATGATTCTTTTGAGTGCGATCACGTTATCTTCGTTCAGCGCTTTTTGCAGGGCGTTGATGAGCTCATAGTTGCGATCGGGGCTTGTGATATCAACCGCTTCACCGGCAAAGCCGCTGCCCTTGGAGGAGGCAAGGGCGGTCATGCCATGGAAAGCGTCTTTTAAGTTAAAGGATTCAATATGGGTGATGCGGCCATGGCAAAGATAGAGCAGTTCCAGGGTATCCTGAATGGTGAGGTTGCTTAGGTTTAAAGTAAAGCGGGAGGTCGAGAGCATGGTCCCCAACTTGCTGAGCAAGGCTTGGGGGGAGAGCGTCAACAATGCAGGCATGCCCTCTTCCTGGGGAATGAAAGGGTTATGCAGTGAGGGGTTTTTGATGGGTTGAAGAAAACGTCCGATAAGTGCCTCCAGGCCAAGCGACTGCATCTTCTGGGCGCATGTTGCAAGAAGCTCCTGGCGAGTCTGGCTGTCCTGGGGGTGCTGCTCGTAAATCCGGGCGACTTTGGCATCAAGGAGTTGGTGGTAGTACTGTTGTATAAATTTCGCCAGATGAAGCAGTGAAGGCTGACCGCTTCCCACAAAGGTAGCAAAATCTTCCGGCTGGAAAGGTGCACTTTGTAGTTCCAGCTCCTGGTCGAGGACGTGTCGGTGCCGGTTATTCAAGGCCTCCAGAACATCTGTGACATACTCTTGCTGATAGTCTGAGACAGCCCGTCCCTCACGCATCAGCTCCGTCACACTCTCCTGCTCAAGAAACTGGAGGAGATTGTCTTTGTCAAAAAAACCTTCCAGTTCCCAGATAATGCGGACAAATTTTTCCCGAAAGCAGGCGGAAAGTTCGATGCCTATGCGCACATGGATATCTAAGATAGCCCCCGCCTCCAGGAGTTCTTCCACAACTTCGGGCTCGACGTGGTTGTAATAGACCACCGTTATTTGACGGATACCTTTGATCCAGGCATCCATCAGCAGATGGGTTGGTGATTTACGTCCCTTGGTATTGGCGTCATGCACATGATCATCAAAGGCAAACTGATTCCAGGCCTCAGGCATTTCCAGCAGGTGGTATTTGGCCAGCTGTTCCCGAACCAGGCGCGGTTTTCCGGTATAGGCCATGCGGAAATCATGGGCCAGCTTGAGTTGCTTGAGTTCATCGCCCTGGCTGCGCACCAGCTCCTTCATAATCTGCATCAGCACGCGGGCGGTGTTTTTGTGATAAAAGGTTGTGGCAGAGCTGAAAACTTCATCGCGCAGGCTGCGAAGCGCCATGATGCGGTCCCCGGCCTTACCGGCTTCCAGAGAGCCGAGCAAGCTGACAATGGCGTAGGCGATGCGCAGACCGGTGGGCGCTGCCATCTCTTTGATGCCATGGGGATGGAGCGCCGTGGCCATGAGCGAACTCAGAGACCGGGGACGGGCGTTTCTTTTGAGGACATCGTTGACGATATTGAGCAGCTTGTAATCGTTGCTGTCAAAAAAAAGTCGCGATGTTTTTTGGCTCATCCCTTAGCTCCACTTGGCAGGTTGAAAAAAAGAAATGCAGTCCTCTGGACAAAAAGTCCAGGAGATGGAGGCATGTATGGAAATGCAGTTAAATAACCTCCTGAATCCGTGACGGCGGATGGTCACTGAACAGTGTACCCTTTTAATAATACAGGGCATCTTGAATAATTGCTTTTTCTGCCAATCCCGCGGAGTCTGCGCTTACCTGGCCTTGATTGAAAAATCTCATTATTCAAGACACCCTACAAAGATTCTTATACAAATCCATGTATTGTTCAGTTTCACCCGCCGTCACGGATTCAGGAAACCTATTATACTCGCTCGATTAAAAAGGAAAAGGCGTAGCATTGCACCTGGCTCGGTCTTGGTGAGAATTTTTGCCTGCTGCAGCAGAATAAATTCTGGAAATCGTTGTTGTGCTTGCAGAATCTGTTGACGCCGGGATGGAACAGGGAGTACGTCAGTGACTGACTGTGGATAATTCCACAGGTTGTCTCAGGGATAATCCTGAATCTAAGAGCTTTCTCACTTGTATATTTACTCGATTTTACAATAAAATATTAATATAAATGTTGCGAATTCTCTGCCTGTCTCAGGGATGTTCGTGCTTGAACCGCCCATGGAGCAAAAACACATGCTAGTCTTGCCCCGCAAATGGTTGATCGTGTACTTCGTCCTTCTCGTTGTGGTCTTTTTTGGGGGAAGTTGGTTTCTGCAGCATGAAAAAGAGCAGATCCGTCATCAGGTGACTGATCAGCTCGAAAGCATTGCCCAACTGAAAATTCGCCAGATTCAACAGTGGCGATCCGAGCGTTTAGGCGATGCGCAAGTGACGGTTGCAGCCCCATTCGTTTCTGATATGATCGCGGAATGGTTGAGTAAACCTGCCGCGGAGATGACGACAGAGTTGCTCGGTTGGTTTCAATCCCTGCAGAAAAATTATCAGTACTCCGATATAATACTGCTCGATTCCACAGGGACTATTCGGCTGAGTTTAACTCAGCATCCATTGGTGAATGAAGAGATACAAAAACAGATCACGACAGCTGTCCGTCTGAAAAAGGTCCTCCTCTCCGATCTACATAAATTTTCGGTCCTCCCCCCCCACCAAGATGTTATCAGCCCGTTTTTTAAGCGGAGTCACGGTGCAGATGTCCATGTCGGCACGCTTCTTCTGAGAATTGATGCCTCAACCTTTCTCTATCCCATGCTCCAGAGCTGGCCGGTTGAGAGTAGGAGTGCCGAAACCCTTCTGGTGCAACGTATCGGCGAGGAGGTTGTCTTCCTCAGTGAACTCAGGCACCAACGAGAAAGTGGACTGACCCTGCGTTTGCCGCTCAACCAACCAGAGCTTCCAGCCGCCAGAGTGCTTCAAGGCCAGCGTGGGGTCGTCAGTGGCCTTGATTACCGCAGTGTTCCGGTGGTGGCTGTGGGATATCCTGTGCAAGGAACTAACTGGTTTATGATCTCCAAGGTCGATACCAAGGAGGTCTTGTCTGAGTGGCGGGTGCAAGCAATCTATATTGAGGTGCTCATTGTTGGTGTGGTCGTTGTGCTGACCACCGTTCTTGCCATGATGTGGATGCGTGCCCGTAAGGAGCAGTATAAGCTTGCCCTGAAAACAGAGGTTGAACAGCGTCGTATTGAGGCCCATATTTTACGCACGACCAACCTCTTGGAGCGGGCTGAAACCATGGCCAATATGGGGTGTTGGGAGTTTGATTTTTCGAGCAAAATGGTTTGGGCCTCACCCTCTGCCCGCCATATTTATGGGGTCAGTAATGAAACTTGGACCATTGATGAAATTCAAGGGATTCCTCTTCTTCAGTATCGGTCAACGCTGAATCGTGCCCTCAAGGAGCTGGTTCAGGACGGCATTCCCTATGATGTCGAATTTCAAATTCGTCGACCGGCAGACGGCGTTCTTCTCGATATTCGCTCTCAGGCAGAATATAACGCAGAGGCGAATAAAGTCTTCGGTATCATACAGGATATTACAGAGCGTAAACGAGCTGAGGCTGAGATTCGTGAGAGCGAATCGCGTTACCGCAGCCTGTTTCAAAATAATCACGCGGTGATGCTGCTGGTCAACCCCGAGAGTGGGGAGGTGGTGGACGCCAATCCCGCAGCGGTCAAATTTTATGGCTGGAGTCGGGAGCAATTGCTGCAGAAGAAAATCAGCGAAATAAACGCACTGGCGTCCGATGAAATTGCATCAGCCATGCAAGAGGCGCAGGAAACTGAACGCCATGTCTTCTCCTTTCGCCATTGTAAAGCTGATGGCTCAATCTGCGATGTAGAGGTCATTTCCGGCCCGATTCGTATTGGTGGTCAGGAGCGCCTCTATTCCATTGTGCAGGATGTCAGTTATCGGCGAAAAGCCCAGGAGCAGAAAGAGCGTCTACAGGAACAGCTGTTACAGGCCCAAAAACTTGAGTCCGTCGGACGTCTTGCCGGCGGTGTTGCCCATGACCTCAATAATCTGTTGAGCCCCATTCTTGGGTACAGTGAGGTTTTGCAGACAGAACTCGAGGCTGGAAGCACCCACTACGGATATATTGAGACGGTCCATCAGGCAGCGCTCAGGGCACGTGATCTGGTACGACAACTGCTCGCCTTTGGCCGCAAGCAGACCCTGTTCATGGAGAATGCGGACATCAATCAGACCGTCCAGGCCTTTGTTCCCTTACTGCGGCGAACAATCCGTGAGGATATTGCGATTGAACTTGAACTGTCTGCTCCGCTGCCGTCTGTTCGCATGGATGTGGGGCAAATTGAACAGGTTCTCATGAATCTGGTGGTCAATGCGCAGGATGCCATGCCCGATGGCGGCAGCATTCTGCTGGAAACCGAGACGGTTGAGCTGGACCAGGACTATGCGGACAGCCATGCCGATGTCCGTCCTGGTCCCCATGTCCAGCTCTCGGTGAGCGATACCGGTTGCGGAATGAGCCAGGAGGTTCGGGGCCAGATTTTTCAACCTTTCTTCACGACCAAGGAGGATAGTCAGGGAACCGGACTTGGCTTGGCCACGAGCTATGGCATTGTGAAGCAGCATGGCGGACATATTTGGGTTTACAGTGAACCCGGTGAGGGGACCACATTTAAAATTTATTTTCCGGTCGTGAAGCAGGGAGGAGAGGTACAGCCTCTTCCAAAGCTGGAAGCGGAGATAGAGCGCGATAACAGTGGGTGCATCATGGTGGTTGAAGATAATGAAATGGTGCGCGAATTGGCGGTGGATATACTCAGGCGCTCGGGATATACGGTCTATGAGGCTGCAAGTGGGCATGAGTGCCTTGAGCAGCTGCGAGAAAAGGCGGCTGACAGCGATCTCTTGCTGACCGATGTGGTTATGCCGATGATGAATGGCAAAGCGTTGTACACTGAAGCGAAAAAAATGATTCCCGGGCTGAAGGTGCTCTATATGTCGGGGTATACAGAAAACGTGATCGCCTCTCGCGGCGTGCTTGATGCCGGGATAGATTTTATTTCAAAGCCATTCCGCCCGACTGCCTTGGTAGAAAAAGTGCAGGAAATTTTTACGGGTCGTTGAGAGTCTCCTTGTTGTGCAGCAAGTGAGCGGTGTCCTTTCATAAGGGAGGGACTTCACAGACAACAGCCTCTCTTCGCCCCTGCATTCGATTGCAGGGGTATCCGTGCGAGATCCCCGCACTCAGGCTTGAAGAGTTGCACACAACGCTCAGTAGGCGGCAAGTGGTGCCACAAAGAGCAGGTGCAGATCGCGCTGGGGACGAAAATGAGTGCGCGTGAGTTCAAAGCGCGTTGGGCCTGTTTTTTTAATGCCGTTCAGGCAGAGGGAGAGGATGTTGTCTGGCGATCCCTTGTCTATGGTGAGATGAAAGGTGCCGATGGGGCCGTGCCAGGTATTTGCCGTGGTGAGAATATAGTCAAGGTAAATCGCCATTCCGTTCCCGAGAGATCCACTGTTTTGAGAACTATACAGCCGTTTGACGATCCCCCTGCGCGTGGGGGGATCAATGCAGTACTGCTCGATCTGCTTTTGCTGATAGGGAGCAAGATCGCTCTCCTTTGCCGGCCAGACAAAGATGCCTCCAGGTGGCGCCGGATTATAGCTGTGCTCTATCTGCATGTCTTTTCCCGGTGGGAACCATTGTGTCCAGTGATAGTTGAGCACGATGGACCAGAGTGCAAGAGGCGGATTTCCCGAGTACATTTCCACCAGCCCGAGGCGCTGCAAACGTTGCTTTTGCGGGAGAGAGAGCTTTGCAAGGATGGGCGTAATTTCTTGCGGGTCGGGTGAGAGTGGTATGCCAAGTTCGTTGAGTACAGCGGTGACGTCTTCTCCTGGGGTATCATATCGGTCCCCGCCTTTTTGCCGTTTATCGTAGGGGGGCTCGAGAATAGCCCTGCGTTCAGTGCGAACAGGGATGGGCATCCCATTCACCCGGACGGTGAAGTCCACAGGGTTTGAAGAGTGGAGGCTGCTTTGGTTCAGAGAAAATCCTGAAGAATAGAGCTCATTGAGTGAGATCGGGGGGAGAGGGAAAATCACCTCCCCCTTGAGGCCTGAGGTGGCGTCATTATGAAAAAGATAGCGGACCACCACTTTGTCGGCACTGAGAAAGAGGTCCTCGCGAACCATGCGCACTGCATCTGTGTGACCAAACTGAAGGCCGGTGGCTGTCAGCCCACCGAAGCCATCATTGGCGAAACAGGACACCGGCAGTAGGCACAGCCAAAAAATAAGGGGAAGTATCTGTCGTCTTGTCATGGTTTTCCTGAGTTCTGAGTACAGCGCGGTATTACAATTTAAAAAGATTGACGATGCCTTGGAGCTGATCGACTAAGCTCAAAAGTTCTTCTGCTTGCTGGTTGACGTGGGCGCTGTTTTCCCGTAAGTGACTGGAAATCTGACTCACTTCTTTTATTTCCTGGGAAATTTCCATGGCCACTGTTGAACTCTGGCCGACATTGGTGTTGACCTCGGCAATGCCCTGAGCCGCCTGGTGCACATTTGCGGTGATGTCGCTTGTCGATGTGGATTGTTCCTCAACCGCTGTCGCTATGGTTGTGACAATCTCGTTGACATCATTAATGATAACACTGATTTCCTGTATTTCCGTGACGGTCATGCCGGTCGATGATTGAATTGCGCTGATCCGCTCCCTGATTTCCAGCGTCGCCTCGGCGGTTTGCTTGGCCAATTCTTTGATTTCATTGGCAACGACGGCAAATCCTTTGCCCGCTTCACCGGCCCGAGCCGCTTCAATGGTCGCGTTCAGGGCGAGCAGATTGGTTTGTTCGGAAATTTCCGTGATGGTTTCGGTGACCTTGCTGATTTCCTGGGCCGCACCTCCCAGTTGATTGATGCGACTTGAGGCGCTGTCGGTCTTTGTCACCGCTTTGTGTGCTATCTGCCGCGCCTTGGAGGTATTGTCGGCTATCTCATTGACTTTGGAATTGATTTCCTCTGTTGCTGTGGCAACGATCGTTACATTGGTGGCCGCTTCTTCTGATGCTGCTGCAACCGTATGCATGTTGGTGCTCATTTGTTCTGCAGCGGAGGCAACTGTGCTCGATCTGTTTGAAACATCGTCTGAACTGATGGACATCTGTTCGGAGACCGAGGTGAAATCATCGGCTGAATGACGCAATGAGGAGAGACTCGTCGTTATTTCGCTGACCAGATTGTGTAACTTTTTTACAAAGGTGTTGAAGCAGTTGGCTAATTCTTCGATTTCGTCGCCTGAGTTGACATCAAGCCGGGTTGTCAGGTTGCCTGTTCCTTCCGCGATATCACGGAGGCCCATGACGGCTTTATTGATAGGGGTGACGATTGTCTGCGAAGCAAAGAGAATGACGATCGCTACGAGCAACAGGGACGCAGCCAAAAGGAGGAACGATTGATGCCGCATGGAGGCCGCAGCCTCAAGAAATTCATCGGCTGATTTACTGTAGGCAACGGACCAGCCCCGGAGCGAAACGGGAGCAAAACCGGCGATCTTATCCATTCCTGAATAGTAATAGTCAAGCACCCCGGATTTCCCGGCCAGCATGGCCTGGGTGATCTGATCCATCCCTTTGAGCGTTTTGATATCGAGCTTGAGTTCCAGCTCCTTGTTCGGGTGGGCAATGATGATGCCCTGGGAATTCACCATAAATGCGTAACCGGTGTTTCCCGATTTTTCTCGAGTGACGATTGAAGTAATCCCTTCCGCACGAATAGTCACCCCAAGAATTCCTAGAAAATCACCATTGTCAGCGAGAATGGGCCCTGCCGCGACAACAACGCTTGTGCCATCGACCTTGGAGCGAATCGGATCACTGAGGACAACCGTTTTCTCCTGTTTGATTTGTTTGAAGTAACCGCGGTCATTGATGTTGATTTTGCCGAATGAGGTTTTGTCGCCAAACATGGCGGCCACAATATCCCCTTGGGCATTGGCAATATAAAGGTCAGGGTAGGTGCGCTTGAAGGCGGTGGAGACTTTTTCGACCTTGTTCTGGAGGATGGCGATATCCTTGTCGTGGGTCACACTGTCCACCTGATTGAGATTCTGCATCAGGTCAACGAGCTGTGTGTCGTTTGTGAGGATGGCCACAGCGTGTTTTGCACCGTTGAGGATCAGTGTGACCTCCTCTGCCAGCTTGATGGCCATGGAGCGGGCGTACTCTTTTGAGTTTTCGGTCAGTACCCTCGTGGCTTTATTATTGCTGATGAACATCGTTAAGACCATAGGGACCAGGATAATGAGAAAACCACCGATCAATAATTTTATTCTTATTGATTTAATTCGCATTGCAGCATCCTCTTCTGTTGTGCGGTGCTTGAGCGGATATGTGCCTCGTTGGCCTGACATTGGTAAACTAAAAAAATCATATATGCGGGCGCTATGATTTGTCAAACGCTGGTAGTGCACAATCTATTTTCGTTATAGGAGATATCGAAGCGTGCGGTGATCCGCCACAGAGTGGTTTATGGCCAGCGACACAGAGGCACGGAGAAAGAGAGAGGATTGGCGGCTGCAGTGATGCAGGGGAGGCTTGCCTGATTTTCGATGGGAGAAAGGGGCTTACCATGAGCCCCTGATTGAGAAGGTGGATGGAGCGGAAGGGGGGTTACTCTCTACGTTCCCGCCGTAGAGCTGCCGGAAGCAAGCTGAGAAGAAACCAACCACAGGCTATGAGAATAATAGTGGCCCCGGTGGCGGTTCGTGCCCATGGCTGGGCAGAGAGCAGTAATCCGCTTAGCGAAGAACTCAGGCTGATACCCAGGGCCCACCAGAACATGGAACCTGCAGAGCCAGCCAGGTTACGTGCGGCTGCAGCTGGTACAATGAGCATGGCTGTGACGAGCAGCACGCCCATGGCCTGGACCGCAAACATGACAATCAGTGAGAGAAGGGCGGTGAAAATATACTGATGCAAGGCGACTCGAATGCGGTGTGCCTTGGCCAGGGTCGGGTTGAGGCCAATGTAAAGGAGGTGATTATAACTCTTGATCTGAAATCCAATCAGGACAATGAAGAGGAGGATAAGAAAAATAATCTGGCCATCGGAGATGGTGAGAATGTCACCATATAAAAAGCGTTGCAGATCTCGGGCAAGCGATCGGTCCCGGCTGACAATCGCCAGGCCAAAGGCCACCATGGCCGAGAAAAAGACTCCAATGACCGTATCGTTGGATAATCCTGAACTCCGCTGCATGATCATGATCCCCAAACCGACCAGCAAGCCAAAGGCGGGCATGGACCAGTTGGGATCAACCGCGAAAAGTAGGCCAAGAGCGACACCGGCAAAGGCGGAATGACTGATGGCATCGGCAAAAAAGGCCATGCGAAAGTTGACCACCATGATGCCCATCACTGCCGCCATAGGCGATAGCAGCAACAGACCAATAAAGGCCTGCTGCATGAATCTGGCCTGCAAACAGTCAAAGGGCAGCCATTGACCAACCAGGGCGTACAGTGGGGAGAGATCAATCATTGCATTTCCCCTGGCAGCAGGGGGCAGAACAGACAACCCGATTTTCTGGCATGGAGCGGGAGCGGACCAGGCCCATATGCATGCCGAAAATGGCAGTCAGGTTTTCTGGAGTCAGGGTTAATTGCGGTGGCCCCTCGGCGGCAACCTTCCGGTTGAGACAGATGACGTGGGTGGCGTGATGGGTTACCGTTGCCAGGTCATGACTCACCATCAGTTGCGTAAAACCTTTGCTGACACGCAGTTTATCCAGGAGTTCGCAGAAGATCAGTTCGCCACGAAAATCAACCCCCGCGGATGGCTCATCCAAGACAAGCAGGTCAGGATCCTGTCTCAGGGCCAGGGCCAGAAGTACCCTCTGGAGTTCACCACCGGAAAGGGCGCCGATCTTACGTGTCGCCAGATGCTCCGCTTTAACCTGGGCTAAAATCCTTCGGGAGTTGTCCTGAATTTTTGGGATAATCCCAAACCAGAGGGGCTTTTTTTGAAAGCCCATGGCAAGAAATTCGCTAACCGTAAGCGGCATACCTCGGTCAAAGGAGAGGCGCTGGGGAACGTAGCCTATACGGAGTGGTTGCTTTCCATTGCCAAGCACAATAGCCCCCTGATAGCCAATTTCACCTAAAAGAGCCATAAGCAGGGTGGTCTTTCCCGCGCCGTTGGGGCCGATGATGGCGGTGCAGCTGCCTTTGGGGGCGTTGGCGCTGACCGAATCAAGGATGGAAATACCACCACGTTCAACGGTCACCTCCTTAAAACGGATCGCCGTCTCAACCTCATCGGCTGCAGGTTGATAGAGTGGAAGCGGATTAACGGCTGCCAAGGGTGTCCACCAGGGTTTTGAGGTTGGCCTGCATAATCTGCTGGTAGTAGTCAATCGGTGCCAGCTCCGGGCCGGTGGCCGCGGGATCAAGACGTGCGGATTTGATTCCCGCTTCCCGGGCGAGTGTTCTTCCGATAGCCTCAGGATACTGAGGTTCCGTAAAAATGGCTCCGGCCTTGGAGCTTTTGATGATGGAAACAATAGACAGCATTTCGGAAGCCGATGGATTCTGCCCGGCATGGGCCTGTACCACCGCGACCACCTCAAGGCCCATGTCTCGGGCCAGATAATCAAAAACGCCATGTTGGGTCACAATACGGTTGTTGCGTAGCGTACTGCCTGTTTGTTTCATCTTGTGAGCCAGGGTACGCATTTTTTTGCTGTATGCTGTCCCGTTTGTCCGGATTTGCTCGGCCTTTTCCGGGTATTTGATCGCCAGGTCCTGGGCAATGTTTTCAGCGATCAGTGCTGCCATGGCCGGGCTGGCAAAGAGGTGGGGATTGGGGCTGCCATGATGGTGGTGCCCCGTCTCGTGCTGGACTTCGTGGGCATCATGGACCTCGTCGTGCTCCACCTCACGCATGGGCAGCGGGGTGATGCCCTTGGAACTGTCTATAATCTGGAGCCCGGCATTGGCTTTTTTGAGCGGTGCTCCAAGAAATTCCTCCATGCCCAAACCATTGATCACCAGCAGATCGGCTTTGGCCAGCTTGTGCATGTCTTGCGGTGTGAGCGCATAGTCATGGGGGCAACCGAGCCCGGCAGGAATCATTAGATCAAGTTCGACCCCGTCAACGCCTAAGGTGACATTGCGGGTGATCTGGTAGATGGGAAAGGTACTTGCCAAAACGTGTATTGTTTTGGCTGCCAGTGCGGAGACCGGGCTGACCAGGATGGTGAAAAAAAGGGCGAAAAGTAATGAAAAAAATATGTGGCGCATGAGAAACTCCCTTTCGGTTTGCTCTTGCTTGATGAAGTTGTGGGGAGGAAGAGGAGTAAAAAAGATGTCCGGGACTGACGTTATTTTTCTACCCAGATTTCCTGCTGGACGCAGGCCGCATCCTCCGGACGCATAATGCGGTAGGATAAGACCCCCTCCTCAAAGGTGCCGTAGGTGGCATGTCGCGGAACTTTCAGCGTGCCTGCATCATCGAGTTCCACCATGACGACAATGTCGCCGCCGTTTCCCAAAGTCAGTTCACAGGGTATTTTGCGCATAGGAGGTGTCCGTGTTGTTTGGGTTGCTGTGCACCTTTCCCAGAGGTTTGTTGATCTGCGTCTGGCGTTTTTGAGGCTGCTTTTTCGCCTCTGGCAGCTGGGTCGTCAATTTTAAAGGAAAGGGTGGGCTATTCAGTGCTTTGAGGATACTGTCATCGCGATTATAAAGATCCGCTTTAAACATGACCTTACCGTCACTGACATTGGAGGTGAGATACATCAGATAAATCGGCAGGGGCTGTTTAAGAATAATGGTCGTGGTTTTGCCTGAGGCTAAAATCCTATCCATTTTTTCTGGTGTTACAGGATTGCCCGGATCGTTGGCAAGGATCTGGTGGCCAAGATCAAGGGGGTTTTGTACGCGGATACAGCCATGACTGAAGGCGCGGCGGGTTCTGCCAAAGAGACTTTTAGACGGCGTATCATGTAGGTACACATGATACGGGTTGGGGAACATAAATTTTATTCGCCCCAGCGCGTTGTAAAAGCCTGGGGTCTGCCGAATAAGGTAGGGAAGATATTTTCCCTTATATCCTTCCCAGTCAATAGTTTCCGGATCAATTTCATTGCCTTCGTAATCCAGAACGCGCAAGTGATCTTTTGCAAGGAATTCCGGATCATTGACGATACTACGGATAGTTTCGTTTTTAATAATATCCGGTGGAATGGTCCAGGTCGGGTTGAGTACCAGGTAGGTAATGGCCGAGCGAAAAATGGGTGTCTGGTGGTAGGGTTTGCCCACCATGACCTTGCTGGTCCATATCTGTTGATTGTTGTGGTAGTACTGGAGCATAAAGCCGGCGATATCAACAATCAGGCTGGAACTGGGGAGATCATGGATGATCCACCGGGTTCGTTCCAGATTCACCCGAATTTGCTTAATGCGTTGTTCTACGGTGATATTCATCGCCGCCAGGGTTCTGGGGCCTATGACACCATCAATGCCCAGGTGGTGGCGCTTTTGAAATGACTTCACCGCTGCCACCAGCGAGTCGTCGTAGAGCACGTTTTCACTGTCGGGTATCTCGAGATAATCACCGCTCGTAACGAGCCGTTCCTGGATAAGCGGAACCCGGCTATCCTGCATCCCCGGCCGGAGGGAAGGGCCACCGGGGATCTGTGGCCAGCCGCCTCTGCCAGCGATTCCTTTATACGTGCTGAGCGCCTCCTTCAGAGCCACGTAGGCCTGGTGATGCGGGGAGAGTTGGTCAAGAAAGGAGCGCACCGTCCCGGTTTGCAGCGCTTTGAGGCTCCCCTCAACAGGTGATATGCGGGGGGCGGTGGATTCCAGGTTGTGTTTTTCGTCGACCTGGCTGGGGTCGACTTTTCCGTAGCGCTTGTGCTGGCCTAGAAGAATAAAGGCATCTGAGAGGAGCAGGTCGTTTTGGACTCGCTGAGCTGTCGAGCTCATTTCCTGCGGGTCGAAATAGTTTCTGCTGATCGTCTTCAGATGATAGTCATCGGGGATAAAGCCCTCCTCTCTGGCATTGATAATGGCAGCGAGGAGCTGGGTGATATTATCCTGATTGGTCCAAAGGGGGGCGAAGTTGTTTTTTCTATACAGATCGAGCAGGTACGCCGTAGAGTAGAGCGTCATCTCTTCGTTGCTCTTTTGTCCCCCATAGTACAACTGTTCCAGACGTTGTTGAATCAGCTGCTGTTCAGGCAAAACGTTGACAGGTAACTCCTCCGCAGGAGAAACCGGTTCGCTTTCCTCCGCCATCAAGGGCGCAGCTAAGGGAAGAGAGATGACAGCAAGCAACAGCACTGCCAGTATAGAGTGAGTACAGCGTCCGGCGGGACTTGACGACAGCATGGGAAATATTCCTGAATCTAGACTGATGGGTTCCTGAGTGGTTGTTTCCTTTTGGTTCACAACAGGTGGTAAACCTCGGAACAAAATATGCCGCTTTCGGGATGACCCTGAAAAAAAGACGGGATTGTTATTGTTGATCCAGAATCGTTACCGTGGGTGACCGGGCCAAACTCTGGTTCTCTGTTTGATTGGCAAGAAAATCGCACCGACCTGTTTTACCTGCTTGTCTGTCAGAACCATGTGAAGACAACAAATTTCTCTGATTCCCCATAAAAAGAAGAATGAAACTCAAACATTGAATTCATTTTTAAGGAACTACGACGATAAAGACAAGAAGATATACAAATTTTTGAATAAAAAAATTTTCCTGCTCTTCTTTCGCTCAAAAAATCGCGCCATCCTCTTCTGCAAGAGCATACAAAAATTTTCCTGAATCCGGGAGCATTCATCGGGGCGCCAGTTTCGTTTCTCGGTGGGCACCCGCCATCACTGATTCAGGAGATTTTTTTTATCTCGGCTCAATTCTTTCTTGGGACTTCTTTAGTTTTTGCCTTATGCTCTGAACAGGAATTTTGTAACCGATCACGGAAAAACCTGAAGAGTTCCGGTTACCATCGAAAATTGTTTTGAAGAGGAGTGAATGATGGTGCTTACTGAGGTATCACCAGTATTACTTTGGTTTCTTTCCGGTTTGGTCTTTTTGGGGCTAGAGCTGCTTCTTCCGGGGTTAATCGTTTTTTTCTTTGGCATTGGTGCCTGGTGTGCCGCACTTGTGCTCTATTTTATGCCCATGAGCCTGGCGTCGCAGTTGCTCATCTTTCTTGGGGCCAGTTTGCTCTGTCTTATTCTGCTTCGTTCTACCTTAAAAAAAGTATTCCTCGGCCGTACTCTGGAGCGTGATGCTATGGATACTCCTTTGCCGCCGGATGGAACCGCTGAGGTCATTGAGGATATTCTGCCTCCTGCGTTGGGAAAAGTAAAATACCGAGGTTCCTTCTGGCAGGCAAGTGCTCTAACTCCCCTTCCTAAGGGGACGGTCGTTCGTGTTCTTGAGAAACAAAATCTGACCATTATGGTCGGGCCAATAGATACACAAGGAGAAGGATGATGGATAGTTTTTTAGTTGGAGTTTTAGCGCTTGTGGGCTTTGTGATTATCATATTGCTGAAGACGGCGGTGGTGGTTTCCCAACAGTATGAATATGTGATTGAGCGATTGGGCAAATATAGAACAACCCTTGAAGCGGGGTTCCATCTCCTGGTGCCCTTCTTGGACAAGGTAGCCTATAAGCGAAGTCTCAAAGAGGAGTCCATCGATATACCTGCCCAAACCTGTATAACAGCAGATAATGTCACCATGGAAATTGATGGCTGTCTCTATATGCAGGTCATTAACTCCCGTCTTTCTGCCTATGGTATTGAAAATTATCACTATGCGGTAACACAGCTGGCACAGACGAGCTTGCGTTCAGCCATAGGAAAAATCAACCTGGATAATACCTTTGAGGCTCGTGAGACCTTGAATCAGCAGGTTGTGGACGCCCTTGATGAAGCCTCTCAAAACTGGGGTGTTAAGGTGCTGCGCTATGAAATTAAGGATATTCAGCCACCACGGAGTGTTCTGGATGCCATGGAAAAACAGATGCGAGCCGAGAGGGAAAAGCGGGCCGAAATTGCCAAGTCAGAAGGTGAACGCCAGTCAATGATCAACCGGGCTGAAGGTGCCCGGGCCGAGGCTATTGCCCGCTCAGAAGGTGAAAAAATGCGGCGCATTAATGAAGCCGAAGGCCAGGCCCAGGAGATATTGAAAGTTGCAGAAGCCACTGGTGAGGGAATTCGCCGTGTGGCTGAATCCTTAAGTGCCACCGGCGGGCAGGATGCCGCCAATCTGGATGTGGCTAAAAAGTATATCGAACAGTTTGGTAAACTGGCTAAAGAGGGCAACACCATGATTCTTCCGGCCAACCTGACGGATGTTTCGTCGGTTGTTGCCACAGCCCTGACCACCTTGGAACGAACCAAAACGGTGCAAAAACACACACAAGCTGCCTGAGAGGGAGCAACTCCCCATTCTTTTTAACCCGCTG
This sequence comes from Desulfobulbus rhabdoformis, assembly GCF_016919065.1. Taxonomy (GTDB): domain Bacteria; phylum Desulfobacterota; class Desulfobulbia; order Desulfobulbales; family Desulfobulbaceae; genus Desulfobulbus; species Desulfobulbus rhabdoformis. Next base: position 86,392 of record NZ_JAFFQA010000007.1, read on the forward strand.
GCTCTTCTTTAGGGCAGCGGGTTTTTTTTGGGGGGGATCAGCACGACGAAACAGTGCTGGTCCTTTTCCTTGAACCGTGAATCCGTGAAAGCGGTGCTCACTGTTTCAGGATTCAGTTTTTTGCAGGGGGAAGATTGATAATCGCTTCAGGATGGATCAAGCGGGCAAACGTCAACAGGGTGTCGGCAAAAGTGAGCGGCGAGGGACTGCAGACCAGATCCGGGTTGAGCGGATAGACCCGTTGGTCCCGCACTGCATCGATCGTTGCAAACTGGAGCCAGCGTTCTTTTTCCTGAGCACCTATGCCATTTTCCGAGCCCATGACCGCAATGATAATGACCTGTGGATTGAGGGCGATGACCTGCTCGGTCTTCATTGTTCCCATGCGCTGGTCTCCGGCTATGTTGATGCCGCCGGCGAGTTCTATAAAGTCATGGGTAAAGGAGTTTTTGACAGAGGAGAAAAGGGGGCTGGCTCCCACCTGGAGAAAGACCCTGATCTTTGGAAGGTCGTTTACGGCAAGGCGGATGGTCTCCACCTGTGCTTGCGCCTGGGCTATAATTGCCTCGGCCTGTGGCTGAAGGCCAAGGAGTTCTCCGAGTCGGTGAAATTGGGCGCAGATATCGGTAAAGGAGGCCGGTTGGCCAAAAACTTCGACGCGAAGTCCCAGCTCGCGCAGCTTTTGTATCTGTTGCCGTGGGTTGAGATTGATGGACAGCACCAGTTCAGGGCGGAGGCTGACAATTTTCTCAATACTCAACTCCTGCACAGACCCGATTTTTTCAAGAAACCGTGCGGCCTCAGGTCGTTGGCAATACACCGTATCGCCAACCAGCCGCTCACCCGCGCCAAGAAGAAAGATATTTTCGGTGAGCAGGGGGCTGAGTGAAACAACCCGTGCAGGGGCATGGAGGGACTGTCGTTCTCCACCCCAGAGTGGGGATGCAAAAACAAGAAGGAATAAAAAAACGAGGCCTAGACGTGGCCTCGTTTTGGGCACCAAATGGCGCAGTTTTTTTATCGGGTACATCACTCCCCCAAGAAAGGGATCAGTAAAAAAGCGATGTTCGGAGCAGGATTAGAGGACGTCGTCGTTGTTGATGTTGTTACTTTTGTCATCGTCAATGTCTTCGTCACCATCCAGATCATCGTCATTGTCGTCGATGTACTTTTCATCCTCTTCGTATTCATCCTCGGCGGGAGAAATGTCAGGAGTGGATTCATCGGCGGCTCGAACCGCTTTGGGGATTTTGGATTCCGGAAGAACGAATTCACGAATTTTCTCAACCTCATCGGAGAGAAGCAAATCCTCCTGGCAGACCTTGCAGGTTTTGACATGTTGGTCAACGAACTGCATCATGCGGGCCGGAGCCATGGTTTCTTGTTTCACCCGAAGGTACCAGTCCTTGATCAGGCGAATTAAAGTCTCACATTCCATGGAAAAATCGAGGTGTGTGCTGTTGGGGGCCGAAGCCCGATTTAAATCTTGATGGCAACAAACAGTTGTGTTATGAGCGAATAAATATTAAATATTAATCATGCTTTCGCAACCACTGAAGAAGATTGAGGGAAACAATCTCAGCATCTTTCTCTTTGTGGCCAACGGAAATCCGTTTTTTTTTGCGAGGTAAAGATCTTCTCCAACGGAAGTGGAAAGGGCACTGGTGGCTCTCCCGGACTTCAAATCCGGTGTGCCGGGCGAATAACCCGGTAGGTGGGTTCGATTCCCATGCACTTCCGCCATTTCTTGAGTGTTTTCAAGACCTCTTGCCGCTCTATTCTAGCCTGATTCTTTTTCAGCTGTCAATCTTCTTTTCCCCTGAATTTGTCAAGAAAAAAACCAATTCCGGTTCATCTTGCCCTTGCTCACCGACGACGGAGCGTTGCCGTGCATTCGCACTCTTTGGGAATTGCAGTATAAACCTGGACGACGCCGGCTCATTTTTTCTTTCGAAGGTCTTATTGGACTGATGTTCAAAAGACGGAGTTGATGCGTTCCCTCTGTTGTCACAGATTCAGGGGATAGCTCCGGCAGGCCGCCACCAGTTTTTGATCAAGCCGGTCATCATGGACCATCTGCTCCAGGGCCTGCTGAGCTGATAAACCTGCCATCAGATGGTTGTCCAGAATCATGGCGGTCTGCAGAATACGGCCTCCCACGGTAGTCCGCGTTTCCTTTTCAGAAACGGGGAGAGGGGAAATCTCCGTCATGGTTCCATAGGCCAGCATAATGATTTTTGAGACCTCCTCAAAGCCCGATACCTGACGGAGAAGGGCAAGCGCCTCTCCTGGATGTGCGGCAAGCATAGCGATTTCTTCGGGAGAAAGTGTGTTGCCTGTGTTGTATGTATGCAGGACCGCAGGGGGGATGCTCAGGCAACCAATATGGGAAAGCATCGCAGCCATTTCAACGAGCCAGAGTTCCTGATATTCTGATTCTCGTGCAATGTGCAGGCTGTAACGTTTCAATCTGTTTGTTGTCGCCAGGGCCTCTGGGGTCACCTGACCAAGAATTTGCGAAAGCAGGCCAACCGCACCGACCAGAGTCTCTTCTATTAGGTCCTGTTTGGCCTGGAGCATGCGATAATGCAGGGTTGCTTCTTGCAGGGTCGTCATCAATGTTTGTGTTTCACAGGGTTTGGTTAAAAAACGGAATACTTTTCCTGTGTTGGTGGCTTTGATGGCAGTTTCCTGGTCCGTATAGCCGGTGAGGAGAATTCTGACTGTCTCCGGGCTGATTTTATGGGCGAGCCTGAGTACCTCAATACCATCCATTTGGGGCATCTTCAAATCCGAGACAAGTACGGCAAACGGCCCCTGTTGGCGGAGTAGGTCAAGCCCTTGCTGACCACTTGTTGCGGTGTGGACCTCAAAATCTTTACGTAAGCTGCGTTGCATGGTTTGCAGCAGATTCGAGTCGTCGTCAATGAGAAGAATTCTGGTCTGCATGGTTTTTAGCTGGCCTGCTTGGGCTTGAGAGGAAGTCGAAGAGCGAACGTCGTCCCCTCACCCGGAATAGAGTGGAATGTGATTTCTCCATCATGTTTGTTCACCATGATGTCATGGGCAATGGTCAGTCCCTGACCGGTCCCTTTTCCAACCTCCTTGGTGGTAAAGAACGGGTCAAAAATTCGTGCTTTGACCTTCCCAGGAATTCCTGTGCCGTTGTCTGTAACCAGAATTTCAACCCAACTGCCCAGGGAGCGGGTGGTAACGGTTATGAGCCCGGAGAGTTCAGGTTCCACGGCTTTGCGCATCTGGATTGCATGGGTCGCATTGATAATAAGGTTTAAGATGACCTGGTTGAACTGATCCGGAAAACAGGGGACCAAAGGGAGAGCCTCGTCAAAATCGGTCTGCAGCTCGGCGTCGTATTTGTACTCATTACGGCAGACAATAAGTGTATTTTCAATGGTATGGTTGAGATCGGTCGCTTCTCGTTCCTGGACACCTGGATGACTGAATTCTTTCATGGCCGCAACGATTTTAGCCACACGATCAATACCATCAAGCGTCTCTTGTATGCTGGTAGGCACTTCTTCCAAAAGAAATTCAAGATCCTGGTCTGCCAGCTCCTCTCTAGCCGGAGAGGGCATAGCCGCTGGTTCTATTTTTTCCAGAGCAGCGAGCAGTGGCTGTAACTCATCAAACGACTGCTTAAAAAAGGAAACATTATTTTGCACATACTGCATCGGTGTGTTGAGCTCATGGGCAATACCGGCAGCGAGCTGGCCGATGGCCTCAAGTTTTTGGGCCTGGAGCAGTTGACGCTGCAGGTTGGAAAGTTCGGTGACATCGCGCTTGATGGCGACGAAATGGGTGAGTTCCCCTGCATCATTACGTACCGGTGAGACTGTGGCGTCCTCTTCCATCATCGTGCCATCCTTACGATGCGTGTTGAAACGGCCGTTCCATGCCTTGCCCTCGTTCATAGCTTGACGCAGCTCATCTTTGATCTTCACATCAACCTGCTCGTCACGGAATATTAACGGTGGTTCACCGATCAGTTCTTCCTCGCTGTAGCCGCTGTTGTGAATCGCCGCCGGGTTGACATACTCAACAAGCTCTTCAATGGAGGAGATATAGATCGAGTCCCCGGTCTGCTCAATCACGGTTGCCAGCAGACGTCGTTCCTCCTCGGCCTGACGTTCATCGGTTATATCCTCAATCGACATTACCGAAGCGACACCCTGAAGCACAGCAATGAAAACCGCATTGCAGCGAAAATAACCTCTGAAATGGCCTTGCTGCATTGCAATAGTGAAGGAGTCTTGCTCCTGTTGAGCGCTGGTCATTTGGTCAATGAATCGCTGTTCGCATTCTTCTACGGGGATAGCAAAATGATTGGCCCAGGTCTCGACCAGCTGACGAAAGGCCCGATTGCTCTCCACGATCTGCAGCTCGGGAGAGAGGGCGACAAGACCACTGGGAATGATGTCAAACAGGGTTTCAATGTACTCCTTCTGCTCTCCGATTTTATCCATGGCCCTGCGGAGATGCGATATGTCCTTGGCCCCGGCCACAACGCCGGTGATGTTCCCTTCATCGTTTTTCAGGAGCTTGATATTAAACGACATGGGCAGGCGGTCACCGTTTTTGTGACGGTAGCAGAGTTCAACATTGCGCCGTTCCTGGGGCGTGAGCAGGTTGATCTCGCTTTCTGTGGTGTAAAAGGCAAAAGCCTGTTGGACATGCTCAGGGGTATCGTGAAAAATCTCTGTAACCTTGCGGCCTAAAAGTTCTTTTTCGTCATAGCCCAGCAGATCACAGGTGGCCTGGTTGACACGAATGATGGTGAGGTAGGTATTGACGACGATAAGGGTATCAAGAAAGTCGCGGATAATTGCATCGGATTCTTGTTTGGCTTTTCCCTGAAGAGCAACAGCCTGCTTATGCTGGGTGATATCCTGATGAATGCCAAAGGCCCGTAACGCGTTTCCCTGAGAATCTTTTTGCACGACCTTGGCGATATCCTGGATCCAGACCCAGGTGCCGTTTTTATGGCGCATGCGGTATTCTGCCGAAAAAACGGGGGATTTGCCGGCGGCATGTGAGGTAAGGGCTGTGACCACATCCTCAGCGTCCTCTGGGTGGAGGAGTTGTATCCAGTCATTAAGATGGTCCGGTTCATCGCCCAAAGAGTATCCGAGCATGGACCAGTAACGCTCATTACATTCGACCTGGTTGTCCAGTGGGTTCCAACTCCAGGTTCCCAACTGGGCTCCCTCCAACACCAGTTCCAATTCTTCTTTTTTTTCAGCAACGGCACGTTCCCGTATGTTTGCTTCCTGAAGGGATGTCTCCAGGATCAGGCGTTTGGCACCAGCACGAAAAATAAAGGCGGCAGAGATAAACGCCGCCAGAGAGAGAACTATCAGGCTGGCAAATGAATAAAATTGACTTCGCTGCTGATTGAGTACGCTGCCATCTTCAAGAACAAGCAACTTCATGGCGTAGGCTGGGATGGCTGCAAAAAAGAGTGTCGACTTATCGTTTGTTGCTGCTTCCGAATTTTGGAGGCCCAGTTGGGGCTGTTCGATAAGAATTGGAGATTCGTGTGTATCTATGAGCGGCATGAATAGCGCAGGTGTCGGTGTGCCCCTGGTGAAGGTGTGATAGGCAATGCTCTTGTTGTGGGTAATAATCAGGCTTCCGGGCAGGTCGCGCAGCAGGTAGTTGACAAAGGTCCGGTATTGCAGCACTCCCTGGACAAATCCCTGGATCTGATTGTTGACAAATACCGGGCAGGTAAAATGAATCAACCCGTTCCCCTGGTTGGTAATGGCAACCGTATTTTTTTCAAACAGACTCAGGTCGGTGGTTGTGCGTTTCCAACGGCTTGAAGTGGCTGGCCACTGCACCATGATCTCACCGTTGCTTGCAATCAGCAGTAAGGATGAATAGATGGCAGTGTTTCCCAGAAGGCTGTTTTCGACCTTTTCGTGGAAATGTCGGCTGATGTTGTTGAGGCTTGCCCGTAGACCATAGGCCATAGTCATGCCTAGGGCTCGGTTGACAAAAAAGCTGGTCACAGTCGTGGAGCCAGCCAGTGAGCGGATATCATTTTCCCGTTCACTGAAAAAATACTCCAGGCTGCGTGCCCGGTCCTCGAGGTTCTGCTGGAATCGCTCAAGGTTTGCATGATGCAAGGAATTTTGGGCAACATAATTGACAATGATCAGGCCGCTGATAACAGCGGCCATGCAGGTCAAGGCCAGAAGAGAGAGAAGGCTGGCGGATGAGCTTTTTTTCAAGGGCATGGAAGACCGGTGCGAAAGGTGGCCTTATTGGCCCTCAACAGGGGGCACATCGTGAAAAAAATGGGGATAGTAAGAAAAAACATCGGGGTAGTATTTTTTTACCAGAGCAGCATAGGTGCCATCTTTTTTGAGATCCTCGTAAAATTGGGCAAATGCTTTTTGGAGTTCCGGCGACTCTTTACGAAATCCCACGCCCATAACCTGTTGCTTGGAGACGGGGCCTAAAATTTTAACCTGACCAGGCCATTTTACAAGAGCCACCAGGGCATCGGCGACATCAAGCAGGGATGTGTCGGCTTCGCCTTGCAATATTGCCGGGGCAAGCTGGTTGAGGGTGCCGGCGAAGAGAATAGGCTTGGCATTAACAGCTTGAAGTTTATAGAGTTGTGGGTCAAGACAGGTGCCGCTGATGCCCAGGACGGTTTTGTCTGCGAGCAGGGCCTTTGTCTCTACGATATCTTTCTCGATGTCACCGCTGGGGGTAATGGGCTGCAAGGAGGAATTGGCAGCGGCGATCAACCAGACCTGTGTGGGAAAGGTGGGGGCAGAGTAATCAAGCAGTGCTTTTCTCCAGGGCAGGATGGTGAGGCCATTGGCTATAACATCGCCTTTGATGGGCATACTGCCTGTGAGATGGACGTCATTTCCATGTACAGTGTACAGTTTGCCCGTAAGCTCGCTGATAACGTTTTTCCAGTCTGTTTGTACATACTCGTAGCGGACACCGAGTTTTTCTGCAAACAGACGCATGAGTTCCACGTCCAGACCATGGTTTGCAGCGGCGACAAAATTCGCATAAGGAACTCCAAGGTGTCGAAGAACACCCTCTCTCTGAATGTCTTTGAGGTCTCTGGCCAAGCCTACGCTGAGTGAGAACGTTATGAGGGTGAGCAGCAGGGGTAAAGCAGTGAATAACCTTTTCATCGGTGTCTCCTCCTTTGGAGTATACTTCTCTTGGAGTGGTGAAAACATGGTAGCATGCGACCTTCCTGATGAACAGGGTTGGGGGCCTATTTTACTTCAAAAGGTTCGATTCTTTGCTTGGAGGCGAGGACCTTCAAAGCAACTCCCATGCTTGAGCAAATTTAGGTTAGGCGGAGAATTGAAAGCCCTGTTAGGAATAATTATTGTTAGTCGTTGTGAGAATTTTATGATATTATGAAGAAAGATATACACTGGTAAAAAAACAAGCCTCATACCCAAATCCGTGACGGCGGGTTGTTACTGAACAACGCATCCTTTTAATAAGACGACGTATTTTTACAAAATCATGTATTGTCCAGTTGCACCCGACGCCCTGATGAATGCTCACGGATTCAGTCATAATTTTGGAGGAGTCCCCCATGGAGAAAAAGGTGAATTGGGATTCGATTCCTTCCCTGGAAGGATTAGAAGTAGATTGGGACTATGAAAAAAAGAATGTCCGAGATAAACGGGCCTTTGTTCGTCTTGATCTCAATGATATGGGGCAACTGTTCGAGGTCAATGAGATCCCTGTGAAGGTGGCAACTGTGCAACGAGTGCTTCAAGGGACGCTCCTTGATCTCAGTACGGGAGGTGCTGCCGTACTGCTGAATACATCTCTTGATCAGGGACAAGCCCTCAAGATTGGATTTATTTTAAATACAGTCCGTGTGTTAGCTAAAGGGCAGGTGCGACACGTGCAACACCTGGAGCAGGGGTATAAATTAGGCATACAGTTTGTTGACCTGGATCCCAAGATAGGAGAGTTTATCGGGGGATTGTATGCATCAAAGGTTTTCCGTCACGCCTACTGATTCCCCTCATTTGGGGGATCTCAGTGAACAAGAGGCCTCAAGGCCACTTGTTCACTGCTGACTCTCCGTTTCCCCACAAGTATTCTGTCTAGTTTACCTTTGAGCGGAGTTTTCCTGACGGCTTAAAAGTGACCACCCGCCGTGCATCAAGCATCAATTCCTCACCGGTTTGCGGATTTCTTCCTCGGCGCAGACGCTTGTCTTTGATTTTGAACTTACCAAACCCACTTAAAAGAAGATGCTCCCCTGAGATAAGAGAGTTTTTGGCCAGGCTGAGGAAGAGTTCCACTGCCCGGGTCGAGCGCATTTTGGTCATCTCGGGATGCGAATGGTAAATTTGGCGGACAAGATCAGCTTTGGTGATGGTCATGGAATCCTCCTTGCGTGTTGTACAACCAGTCAATTGGCAATGTCCTGAATCCGTGACGGCCGGTGACCCAAAAGATGCGTTGTTCAATATCCACCCGTCGTCACAGATTCAGGAATGTATTCTCAGACCCCCTGTGGCAAGTGATGCGCCATTTTGGATTGCGAAAAAAAATCGTTGTAACCTCCTTGAATTCAAATAAAAAAAGAAGAGAGTTGTGAACAGCCTCTCTTCTTGACACTGCGTCCCTCTCTCAAATTGACAGGCTGAGGAGGGAAATATCTCAATATGCAAGAGAGCGACCTCTCAAGGCGTATCTATAAAATTTTGCGTGGAGTATTGCGCCTCTTTAAGTGGAGCAATGACTTTCGTGGTTCCAGGCAGACTGTCTATATAGGCGAGAAAGGCCTCTGCATAGTCAAGGCCGACATCAATTCGCCTCGATCCGGTGATGCTTTTCAGTGTGGTGAAGGAATCGTTGCCATCGGCCAGATAAGAGATGGTCACCACCTTGTAGGTCCGCTCAAGTTCAAAGGGGGCGTAGCTGCCGTCTTTTTCTCGAATTTCCAGTTGGCTAATCCGACTTCCCTTGGGCTGATTCAGGTCGATCTGCCAGCGCAAGCCCCCGGCATAGGGATAGCTGCCGGTGTTTTGATTGGGGCCGACGACGCCCTCCACCGCATCTTCCAGGGTATCTTTAATTTCCTGTCCGGTCGCATTGAGTTGGACCAGAGTGTTTTTAAACGGGAGCACCGTATAGATATCTTTGACCGTGATCGGTCCGGGAGAAAGGTCGATCCGGACCCCGCCTCCGTTTTGCAGCGATAGGTCTGCCTCAAAAAACCTGCGTCCCTGATGAAGAAATGCCTCGGCCACAAGTTGCTGCACATCACCCCCATGCGCGTTGACCCGTGGGTTCTGATTGCAGACATCCCCCAGAGTGGAGCGGGAGGTGTCCCGCTTGGCCCCTGGCACCCGTCGCAGACAGAGATTTTGATCTGCCTGGGCAATCACCTTGTCGCCCAGAGCCTCTTTCTCCTTTTTATAAGGAGCTAGGATTGCGGTAGCCTTGGCATCCGGTGTGGTGATGCGAAGAAAGCCCGATTGGGAAATATCCTTCCGAACCGCTGCCTCTTCTTGAGGGGAAAGTGGCTGACCATCTGCGTGGCTGAACTGATTACCAATGAGCAGCCAGGGGGTGCCGTCACAGCTCTTCACCTGTCCATAGGGATCGAAGGTGACGTTGAGTTCGCCAACCACATAACTGTACTGCCAGGCCTGGGTAATGCAGACTTGGTTGCCGTCGCGATCGACGGTCTGTGTGGGGTAAGGCCCTTCAGGGGTGAGGCCATATTGCGTCAATGTCTCCGGACCAAGCAGTGAGTGGGAATCTCCACCGATGATAACGTCAACTCCCGAGAGTTTTGCGGCAAGTTCCTGATCTCGCTGGTAGCCAATGTGGGTCGAGAGGATGATCTTATTCACCCCCAGTTTTGTGAGTTTGTCGATCTCCTCCTGCGCACTCTGGGCCTCGTCGAGAAATATCGTGTCCGGGTCGGGCTGGGAGGAATGTTTTGTCTTTCCGGAAACGGTCAGGCCTATGATCCCGATTTTTTCGCCGTTTCGTTCCAAAACCACGGAGGGCAGGATGGCCTCGGGGGGCTTGGCGTCATGCAGGGGCGAACTGGTGCCAAAACGTACATTGGCACTGAGCATAGGTGTGTGGCAGGTCTCGCTGTGCAGGTAGCCCATCAGTTTTTTGACTCCCGCATCGGTGTTGTCAAACTCATGGTTACCGAGAATAAAACTGTCAAAGCAGACCGTATTCATCAGCGCACTATCCGCCTTGCCTTCACTCAGGGTAAAGTAGAGGTCACCTGTGCTGGCGTCACCACTATGCATCTTGATGACATTGTCTGACTGGGCCGTCAATTTATGCATGGCCGTGGTCACCCGTGGAAAGCCACCCCGTTCCAGACTGATCAGCTCTCGTTTATCTCCGGTCAACAGAAGGAGTTTGGCCTGTTCTGCGTCCAGGTGTGAATGGTGATCGTTGATGTGGAGCATGGTAAGAGAAAAATCTGGCTGAGGCTTGAATAGACTGCTGCAACCAGCAAGACACAAGCAAAGGATGATGGCCAGAAAGGGCAGAGAGAACTGCCTGTTGATACGAGGTGAGCGAGTCTGTCGGAGTTTCATCGGGTGCAGGGGGTTTTGAGGAAAAATACTTCTGCAAAAGGCGTTTTCGAAGAAGCTGGGTACAGTATTTTTGTCGCGGGTAAAATAATGCCATGACAGAGGGGCCAGGCCCCAAAGAGCAGATGAAATATTGTATACGCAAAGCGCTCAAACCGCCTAAAAGTATTTGCTGGTCATTGGTGCTAAAACCTGCTTGAATTTTATTGATCCTTCGGGTAGCCTTGGCCAAATTTGGTGGCCCTGATCGGTCACCGAAATTTACCAAAAACGCAATGTAATAACAATGGGTTATGTTGCGAGTATGTCTTTTTGCATCTCCTTGCAAACAAGACTGGTTGTTTTCTCCTGCCCCCATACCTACAGGCACCTCCGTGGCAAGTCATTCCCAGCAGTCCAAGAAATCAGTTGTACGGGAGAACGTCGAAGCAATTATTATTGCAGTCCTCCTGGCTCTCTTTATTCGTACCTTTATCGTGCAGGCGTTTAAAATTCCCTCCGGTTCCATGCTGCCGACCCTGCAGATCGGAGATCATCTCCTGGTGAGTAAGTTTATCTATGGGGTGAAAATGCCCTTTACCGGGACGACCCTGATCTCCATTACCGATCCCGAACCCAACGATATAGTTGTCTTTCAGTATCCCAAGGACCCATCACTTGACTACATCAAGCGGGTGATCGCGGTCGCCGGTGATACCGTGGAAATCCGCGATAAAAAAATATTCATCAACGGTAAGCCCTTTGAGGATAAACACGGCGTCTTCCGTGACCCCTTGATTCATCCTGCAAGTATGGATACCCGCGACAATTATGGGCCGGTCAAGGTGCCGGAGCACAAGATTTTTTGTATGGGGGACAACCGGGATAACTCCTACGACGGCCGCTTTTGGGGTTTTGTTGATCTCAGTGCGGTTCGCGGAAAGGCCTGGGCTATTTACTGGTCCTGGGATGTGGACTTACCCCTGTTTTCGTTGGACCGGCTCCAATCCATCCGTTGGGGTCGAATTGGCGACATCGTTCACTGATCACCGGAGGCACCATGTCAACCGGCTACTATTTTGCGCACCGCCATATCCTGGGGATAGAGCAGCTCTCTGCTGAGGATATCAGCCATATTCTCAATACTGCGGATTCGTTTAAAGAGATTTCGGATCGGCCGATTAAAAAGGTGCCGACTCTGCGCGGCCACACGATTATCAATCTGTTTTTTGAGCCCTCCACCCGTACCCGTCTGAGTTTCGAGGTCGCGGCAAAGCGGATGAGTGCGGATACCTTTAATATCAGCGCTTCCACCAGCTCCACCACCAAAGGGGAAACGCTGGTGGATACGGCCCGCAATATCTCGGCCATGCATCCCGACATTATTATTATCCGCCATTCCTGCTCTGGAGCGCCACTGCTGCTGAGCAAGCATGTCAAGGCGGCGGTGGTCAATGCCGGTGACGGCGCCCATGAGCATCCCTCCCAGGGATTGCTGGATATGATGACGGTAAAAGAACATCGTGGTACCCTCAGTGGATTAAAGATCGCCATTATAGGGGATATCACCCATAGCAGGGTGGCGCGTTCGGATGTTATTGGATTCACCCGCATGGGCTCAGATGTCCACCTCCATGGCCCTGCGACCCTTATCCCTCAGGGAATCGAGCAGTTGGGCGCCATCGTCAGTCCCTCGCTTGAAGAGGCTGTGCGTGATGCGGATGTGGTTATGACCCTGCGCATCCAGCGTGAAAGGCAAAACGATCCTTTGCTGCCATCGCTGCGTGAGTATTCCCGCCAGTTCGGCATCTCCCGCAAGATCCTCTCCCTGGCTAAACCAGATGCGCTGGTGATGCATCCGGGCCCAGTGAATCGGGGAGTGGAGTTACCCCCCGATGTTGCCGATGGCACACAGTCCGTCATTTTGGATCAGGTGACAAACGGTGTGGCAGTGCGCATGGCGCTTCTCTATCTGGTGATGGGGAATTCCTGAGCTACACGCTGAGCAACGGCAGTTTTTTGCGTTTTGTGATGGTCTGAGAGATCCCGACGAAAAGAGCGCCTGTACGAACGCAAACCTTTCATGATTTGAGTAACTTTTGAGGCAAGAAACCAATGAGCACAACCTGGCGCATTGTAAACGGGCGTATCATTGATCCGGTCAATGGGGTTGACCGGATCGGTGAGCTGCTGATCAGGGACGGAGCCCTTGTCGAATCGGCTGCAGATTTGCCGGCGGATACGCCGGTTATCGATGCCGGTGGCTGCTGGGTCGTTCCCGGTTTGATCGATATGCATGTTCATCTGCGGGAGCCGGGTGAGGAGTATAAAGAGGATATTCTCACAGGAGCTCAGGCTGCCGCCAGCGGTGGGTTCACCGCAGTCGCCTGTATGCCCAATACGAAACCGGTGAATGACAACGCTGCCATCACAGCGATGATCCGTGCGCAAGCGGCCGAGGCGGCTGTGCGCGTTTATCCGGTAGGGGCTATCAGTTTAGGTTCCAGTGGGCAGCAGTTGGCTGAACTTGGTGAGATGCAGGCCGCGGGAGCGGTTGCAGTGAGCGATGATGGCCATCCGGTGCGCGACAGCCAGTTGATGCGCAGAGCCCTTGAATATGCATCCAACTTTAAGCTGCCTGTCATTTCCCACAGTGAGGAGGCCTCGCTCAGCACCGGCGTGATGAATGAAGGCCCTGTCGCCACCCGCCTAGGGCTTAAAGGAATACCGACCGCTGCGGAATCGATCATGGTTTACCGGGAAATAGCCCTGGCGGAAATCACGGGAACGCCGGTCCATATCGCCCATGTAAGTACAGCCATGTCGCTTGATCTGATTCGAGCGGCCAAGGCACGTGGGGTGCGAGTGAGCGCAGAGACGGCACCGCATTATTTTACCCTGACGGATGAGGCGGTGGAAGGGTATGACACCAACACCAAGATGAACCCGCCCCTGCGTTCAGCGGCGGATCGCGAGGCCATCCGCACCGCCCTTGGCGACGGAACCCTGGATGTCATTGCCACAGACCATGCACCGCATTCTATCTTAGAGAAGGAAGTGGAGTTTGATCATGCGGCCAACGGTATTATCGGCCTGGAGACTTCGCTCCCGTTGGGACTTGCTTTGGTGCGCGAGAAAGTACTCGACCCGAGCCGTTTGATTGCTCTGATGTCAGCGAATCCGGCGCGTATTCTCGGGCTTCCCGGTGGTGCGCTCACTCCCGGCATGGTTGCGGATATCACCCTGATAGACCCGGAGTGCACCTTTACCTACAGTGCCGATCAGGTGGTCTCCAAGAGCCGTAACACACCCTTCTTGGGTTGGAAGCTCCAGGGAAGGGCGGTCATGACCATGGTGAGTGGGGATATTCGTTACAACATCTTAAGCTAATACCTTGTATGAATCCGTGAGCGCCCGTCGTCACGGATTACAGGGTGTCTTGAATAATTAGATTTTTCAATCAAGGCCAGGTAAGCGCAGACTCCGAGGATTGCGCAAAATTTTACCGCAGGCATATAAAGGATATCGGAGTCTTCGCTTACCTCCGAGGATAAAATTTTAAGCGTGACGAGGTAAGCGCCAGACTCCGCGGGATTGGCAGAAAAAGCAATTATTCAAGATTCCCTGCATAGGGGGCCGGATCAGTCAGCCCGGCCTCGCTGAACCCCTGCAACCGAAGGCGGCAGGCATCACAGCGGCCACAGGCCTTTCCCTCGATGGGATCGTAGCAGCTGTGCGTTTTGCTGTAATCGACACCCAGTTTCATCCCTTTTTCTATTATTTCTTTTTTGCTCAACTCAATAAGCGGGGCGTGGAAGCGAAATCCCTCTCCGGTTGCTCCCGCCTTGGTCCCCAGGTTTGCCATGGTTGCAAAGGCCTGCAAAAACTCCGGGCGGCAGTCGGGGTAGCCGCTGTAGTCCACCGCGTTAATTCCAAGAAAAATATCAGAAGCCCCCAACACCTCGGCCCAGGAGAGGGCATGGGCCAGGAAGAGAATATTGCGTCCGGGAACATAGGTCACCGGAATCTCCTCTTCCATGGTGGCATAAGGACGATCTTTGGGAACCTCGATATCCGCTGTCAGGGCTGAGCCGCCAATGGCATCCAGGTCCACCCTAAGAACCAGGTGGTTGGCAACGCCAGCTCTCTGGGCGATGGCGCGCGCACGTTCAAGTTCAATCTCCTGGCGCTGGCCATAGGAAAAGCTGAGGCAGTTACAGGTGAATCCCTGGGATTGGGCAATCGCCAGCACGGTAGTCGAGTCAAGACCGCCACTGAGCAGCACCACTGCTTGTCGAGTATTCATAGCATCACGATTAAATAATAAAAAATGGAAGAGGATGGCGGATGGTAATTTCCTTCGGCGTGACCTCTGCCTGGTAGGCTAAAAAACGAACACCTTGTTTACTGGCCGCTGCCACGGCCTGGGCATAGACCGGATCAATATGTGCTGCTGGCGTACACCGGCTTGCATCACTACGTTGAACACAAAAGAGCACAGCAGCACCGAAACCTTGCTCGGCCAGGAGCAGCAATTCCTGAATGTGTTTGGCACCACGACTGGTGATAGCATCTGGAAAGTAGGCTATGCCATCTTCGGCCAGCGAGCAATTCTTCACTTCCAAATAGGATCTGCCCAGGTCGCTTTCAATGAGAAAGTCGAGGCGGCTTTTGCTTGAGACCTTCACCTCCGGACGAATTTCGGTAATGTGGCCAAACTCTGTAATGACTCCGGCTTTGAGCGCTTCATGGACGAGATGGTTTGTGCGGCCGGTATGAATACCGATCCAGACACCTTGTTCCTGAACCATTTCCAGGCTCCAGGGATATTTGCGTTTGGGATTATCCGAACGGCTGATAACCACAGGGCTGCCTGGCGTAGCACAGCCCCGCATGGAGCCGGAGTTTGGGCAGTGAACGGTCATGGTGGTGCCGTCTTTCAAGGTAACATCTGCTAAAAAACGTTTGTAGCGTTTGATGAGCGTGGCAATTTGGCAGGAATCGGGCAGCAACATGACAGGTGCAATGCAGGAGGAGGCTAAGGGTATGTTTTTTGGATATATTAAATGGGGAAAAACCACTAAGATGTGGCGTGGGACTGGTAATTCCCGAACAAGTATTGTATTTTAAATAATTCAGTACAATGCGGCGGTATCTTGCCGGGGGCAGGAGCGAGGAGTGCCGCTTGACACCTTTTTTACTGATATTTTGTTCTATCCGGCGGTTGAAGCAAAAAGCGAGTGCAGATCTTTGTCCTCAATTTTTTACCTAGCTTCCTTCGGCATATAACAAGTTCTCTCCCATAATCCAATCGTAAAGGAGAAACCCTTATGAAACTCGGGCTCAATGGTCTTGGACGCATCGGCAAACTTACCCTCTGGAACCATGTCTCCCGTCAATATTTTTCGGAGATCGTGGTCAATCTGGGGCGGCAGGTTGGTTCCGGACTGCACGATATCGCAGCTTCCATTGAGAAGGACTCCTCTTACGGCCGTTTGAGCACCTATCTCCACGGGCATAAGGGCGGTCGGGTTATAGAGAATCTCAACGAAGAAAAGGGGACCATGACCATCAACGGTATACCGGTCACCTTTTTGCGCAAAGACCGTAATCCCAAAGATATCGACTGGAAAGGCAATCAGGTTCGTCTGGTTGTCGATAGTACCGGTGTGTTCAAGGATCCTACGGCCGATCCCTCCGAAGGCAAGGGCTCGGTGCGCGGCCATCTCCAGGCCGGTGCGGAAAAAGTTATGGTCTCGGCCCCCTTTAAGATTAAGGCCAAAGGGCTGGACATGCCCGATGATGCCGTAACCACGGTTATGGGCATTAATGATGATGATTACAATCCTTCCAAACACTCCATCATTTCAGCGGCGTCCTGTACAACCACCTGTCTGTCTTACATGATCAAGCCGTTGTTGGATCACTTCGGTGCCGATCGTATGCTCTCTGCCTCCATGGTGACTGTGCATGCTGCCACCGGCTCCCAGCAGGTCCTTGATCGTCTGCCTGCAACCGGAGCCGGAGATCTGCGGAAAAATCGCTCGATTCTCAACAACATCATCCTCACTACCACCGGTGCAGCCAAGGCGCTTGGCCTGGTTATTCCGGAGATGAAATCCATTGGTTTTATCGCTGAGTCGGTACGTATCCCCACCTCCACCGGCTCGTTGATTGTCCTGGTGCTCAATCTGCAGGATGAGATCGATAATCCCATCAAACGCAGCCTGCTCAACTCCATTTACGAAGAGTACAGTAAAACCAGTCCCTACCTGGAGTTCTCCAAGGAACAGAATGTCTCTTCGGATATTATAGGCATGCCCAGTGCGGCCACCGTGATTGAATCCACCGAGATTCATACCCGCACCGCTTCGATTCGGGTTAACCTGCAGAACATTCCCAACTGCCGCTTTGAGCCTGGTACCGTGCCACCTGTTATTGATGTGCCTGTGACTCAGGCGGTTATCTACGGCTGGTACGACAATGAGTTGGGCAGCTACACCAATATGCTGGGTGAGTTGACTGTTTCTGTTGCAGAAAGCATGGTCTGATATTCGTCCGGCTCAGGCAGGTGACCTTGATTCGATTGTTGCCATCGAACAACGAGGCATGGCCGCCCCCTGGACGGATTCGCAGCTTGCGGCAGAACTTGCTGCCAAAAATGGATCTGGCTGGGTGATTGAAGTAGCTGGCGCAGTTGTGGGCTACGCCTTTTTTCGGACCTCTCCACCCGAGAGTGAACTGTTGCATCTGGTGATCGCCCCTGAACGACAACGGCAGGGGCTCGCCCGCAGCCTGATGGACTGGTCGTTACAGTATCTTGAACAAAATGGTGTGTGCACCTGTTTGCTTGAGGTGCGGGATTCCAACAAGGCGGCACGGCAGTTGTATGCGACCCTTGGTTTTAGCCAGGTCGGTCGGCGAAAAAAATACTACTGCGGGCCTGTCGAAGATGCAGTTCTGCTGCAACGGGATATGAAAGAATTAAACGGGGAAGGGCATGAAAACGCTTAAAGATCTTGATTTGAAAGGAAAGAGGGTGCTGATTCGCGTGGATTTCAACGTGCCCATGAATGAGGCCGGTGAGATTACCGATGATCTGCGCATTCGTACAGTTTTACCCACGCTCCACTATCTGCTCGAGGAGAACGCCAAGGTAATTCTCTGCAGTCACCGTGGCCGGCCCAAAGGGGAGCGGGTGGATAAATATTCACTGGGGCCTGTGGCGGATTATCTGGGGAAACTGCTTGAACGACCTGTGCCGTTGGCTCCCGATTGTGTTGGCCCGGAAGTGGTCCAGGCGGTTTCTCAACTTGAAAACGGTCAGGTGCTGATGCTTGAAAACCTGCGTTTTCATCCCGAGGAGCAAAAAAACGATCCTGCCTTCTCCGAGCAGCTGGCAAGTCTTGCCGAGGTCTATATCAACGATGCCTTTGCCGTTTCCCATCGTGCCCATGCCTCTGTTGCCGGGGTGGCCTCCTGTGTAGAGGAAAAGGGAGCAGGTTTTCTGCTGCAAAAGGAAATCGAATACTTTCATCGCTGCATTGATACGCCCCAGCGGCCTCTGGTCGCTATCGTTGGTGGGGCCAAGGTCTCCGGTAAGCTTGAAGCCCTGCGCAATATGCTAGAGCGGGTCGATAAGATGATTATCGGCGGTGCCATGGCCAACACCTTCTTAAAAAGCCAGGGCTATGCGGTGGGCGCGTCCAAGGTGGAAGACGAACTGCTTGAAACAGCCGATGAGCTGCTCAAGCAGGCGAAAGCCAAAAACGTGAAAGTGTACCTGCCGGTGGATGTGATTGCAGCCGATCAGTTTGCCCCAGATGCGGTCAGCAAGCAGGTCACCATTCAGGATATCCCAGAAAACTGGATGGCCCTTGATATCGGTCCAGCTTCGGTGCTCTGTTTCTGTGAAGTGCTTGCTGATGCCAAAACCATTGTCTGGAACGGCCCCATGGGAGCCTTTGAGATGGATGCCTTTGCCCGGGGCACCATGGCGCTTGCCCATGCCGTAGCCTCAGCCCATGCCCTCTCGATTACCGGAGGTGGCGATTCCAACGCGGCGATCGCCCTCTCGGGAGAGGCGGCCAATATCTCCTATATGTCCACCGGCGGAGGTGCATTTCTGCAGCTGATGGAAGGGAAAACCTTGCCGGGGGTTGATGCGCTTGGTTAAATGTAACATGCATGATTCGTTGCAAAAAATGTACAGCTAACCAATATTGAACCAGGAGGTTTGCTTATGCAAAGACGTCCGTTAATAGCCGGAAACTGGAAGATGTATCTTACGCAGGATGAGGCTGTCGCCCTGGCAAAGGCCGTGGCACAGTCTGCTGCCGCCTGTGCTGATCGGGATGTCATGATCGCTCCCGCATTCACCTCACTTGCTGCTGTCTGTACGGCTGTTCAGGAAACCGGTGTTCTGGTTGGTGCGCAAAACATAGCCTGGGAGAAGGAAGGCGCCTTTACCGGCGAGATATCTGCCCCTATGCTCAAGGATATTGGCGTGAGCGTTGCCATCATCGGTCACTCTGAAAGAAGACATGTCTTTGGAGAAGATAGTGCCATGATCAATCGGCGCTTGCATGGAGCATTAAATGGTGCTATCTTGCCCATCCTCTGCATCGGTGAAACCTTAAGCGAACGTGAGGCTGGCAAGACGTTTAGTGTTCTTGAAGCCCAGATTCGGCACGGGTTGGCCGGTGTTGATACCGAGCAGATGCAGCAGGTGGTTATTGCCTATGAACCGGTATGGGCCATCGGCACAGGAAAGACGGCAACTAAGGAGCAGGCGCAAGAGGTACACGCCTTTATTCGTCAGCTTTTAGAGAGTATTTTTGAAAAAAATGTTGCCACAGCAGTGAGAATACTGTATGGTGGCTCGGTTAAACCCGAAAACATTGATGAGCTGATGGCGCAGCCCGATATTGATGGTGCGCTTGTCGGTGGAGCCGCATTAAAGGCCGAATCGTTTGACCGGATAATTCAATTCCAATGACCACTATACTGATTGTAGCCCACGTAATAGTCTGTTTCTTTTTAATCTGCATTGTCTTGTTGCAGCAGGGGAAAGGTGCGGACATTGGAGCCTCTTTTGGCGGTTCCAACCAGTCAGTATTTGGTACGGAAGGACCTATTCCGTTGCTCAATAAAATTACGACCTTTGCAGCAATTATATTTATGGGCACCTCCATCACCTTGGCCTACCTCTCGGCCAATCAGAGTTCTGGCTCGCTGATGAAAGATGTCCAGGTAGAACAGCAGATTCCTGCCACTGAGGCACCCATCACTGTTCCCTTGCCGGCGACTGAGCCGGCCGTAGAGCCTGCCCCGGCAGCTCCGCAGCAGTAAAAAACATAAAGTTGTTGCCGAAGTGGTGGAACTGGTAGACACGCTATCTTGAGGGGGTAGTGGCCCACGGTCGTGCGAGTTCGAGTCTCGCCTTCGGCACCATTTTTGAAAAAATCCCGTAATCTGTAAAGATTACGGGATTTTTTTTGCTTTGAGCCTATGGAACTATTCTCTCCAGCCAAAGGGGATCATTGAATGAACAACCCAGCTGGTACAAAAAAATATTGCGCTTTGTTCAAAGATGTGCTAGCTACCATGCCGAAATAAACGAAATGTACTCGTACAACGGCGTACGAGACTCGAGCAAACAACGGAGCTTGCTGTCGGATAATCCTTAACGGGATTATTGGCTGCAAGCTTTTTTTTTGCGCTTTGTTCCTCTGAATCCACCCGCAGCCCCGGAAGGTTGGGTGCCACAACGTGTGGTGGTAGGGAGCCTTTCTTTTGTGATGTTGACCGGTCCGCGACGAGAAAGGTTTCTGTGAAGCTGAAAATTTCCTACTGTTGGTGTCCTGCGGGAAATCCTCAAGGTGCCCAAATTACAATTATTTGAAGGAAAAATATGGCAGGTCAAAAAACTCAGTCTGGGGCCATTGCGAGCACAGGCGAAAATTATTTTGAACAGCGGGAGCTGAAGAAAGGTGCCGCGGGCTGGATTCTTCTCTCTTTCCTTGGTGTGGCCTACGTAATCTCCGGCGATTTTGCCGGTTGGAACTTTGGTATCGAAAAAGCAGGGTGGGGTGGTCTTCTTGTCGCCACCGTCCTGATGGCGGTTATGTATACCTCCATGGTGCTCTCCGAGGCGGAACTCTCCACAATTATCCCTTCAGCAGGTGGCGGTTACGGCTTTGCCCGCCGCGCCTTTGGCCCTCTGGGCGGCTACATGACCGGTGTCGGTATTCTTTTTGAATACTGTATCGCACCGGCGGCGATCGTCTGTTTTATTGCGGGCTACTGTACATCACTCTTTGGGCCTGATGGTTCGCTCATGGTCTATGTGCCTGTAAGTATGCAGGATGTTGTGACCATGACGCTTGGCGGAACCTGGATCACCAAGATGCTCTTCTATGTTCTCTTTGTTGGTGTTCATCTCTTTGGTGTGGGTGAGGCGCTCACCCTGTGTATGATCATCACCGTCATTGCCGTTGCAGCCCTTGTAGCCTTCATTCTTTCCATGATTCCCCATTTCGAGCCTGCCAATCTCTTTGACATTGCTCCGAAAGAAAATGTTGCTGGAGCCAGCACCTTTCTTCCCTATGGGTGGATGGGCGTCTGGGCAGCACTGCCTTTTGGTATGTGGTTTTTCCTCGGTGTTGAGGGTATCCCCCTGGCGGCTGAGGAGTGCGAGGATCCGACCAAAGACATGCCCAAGGCGATTATCACCGCCATGGTAACCCTGTTGATTTTTGCCGGTCTTATTCTCGTTTTTGGCCCGGCAGGATCTTCTGCCAACCTGATTAAAGATGCTGCAGATCCACTCATTGGTGCGATCCAGTCACCCAATGCCTATGGTGGTCCGACCTTTGTTTCCCGGCTGATTAACGTTGTCGGCCTGGCCGGGCTGGTTGCCAGCTTCTTTTCCCTCATTTACGGAGCATCCCGGCAGTTTTTCGCCCTGTCCCGTGCGGGGTATCTGCCAACCTTTCTCTCCCTGACCGGCCACAGAAAGACTCCCTATGTGGCACTGATGGCCATCGGCATCCTTGGTTTTCTTCTCTCACTGGTGGTTGACGGCGACAGCCTTCTGGTCATTGCGGTCTTTGGCGCTTCTATCTCCTATGTTCTCATGACTGCCTCACATTTTGTGCTGCGAATTAAAGAGCCGGACTTGAAGCGTCCTTATAAGACTCCTGGCGGTAAATTCACTTCAGGGATCAGTGTCATTCTTGGCTGCTTTGCTTTTGTGGCCTGCTTTCTGGCCAATGCCAAGATGACCTGTATCGCAGCGCTCATCTACGCTGCTTTTCTGCTCTACTTCCTGCTCTATAGCCGCAGGCATCTGATTGCCAATGCGCCTGAAGAGGAGTTCGCTGCTATTTCAGCTGCAGAAGAGGGATTGAACTAATGGGTGTCTTGAATAATTAGATTTTTCAATCAAGGTCAAGGATTGCTGATAATTTTACCGCAGGTATATGACTGATATCGGAGTCTTCGCTTACCTCCGAGAATAAAATTCTCAGCAAGACGCCGAGATTGGCAGAAAAAGCAATTATTCAAGATTCCCTAATCTCATAACCTCGCTTCTCATCGAGTCAGTCAAGCCGGGAGCGTCCATGGGGCGCCTCCGGCTTGACCTGGTAGAAAAGACTGACTATAAATCTCAACGTATCCGCAGATTCAGGCGGATACACTGAGGGAAGCACCAGAAAGCACAATGGACGAAAAACAACGCTTCATCCAGGAATATGTCCCAGGAACCCAGTTAACCCTGGCCCATGTCA
The DNA here is from genome assembly GCF_016919065.1 of Desulfobulbus rhabdoformis. Classification (GTDB taxonomy): domain Bacteria; phylum Desulfobacterota; class Desulfobulbia; order Desulfobulbales; family Desulfobulbaceae; genus Desulfobulbus; species Desulfobulbus rhabdoformis. Next base: position 108,764 of record NZ_JAFFQA010000007.1, read on the forward strand.
TTGCCCGGCCCTCCACGTTGGTTTGCGAGCAGATTGGTATTGAGGGCGAGTGTGATGCCATTGGTATTTTGACGATCACCCCTGGAGAGGCTGTTATCATCGCCGCTGATGTTGCGACCAAGGCGGCAAGTGTCGGTCTCGCCTTTGTTGACCGGTTTGGTGGCTCACTGGTGATGACCGGCGATGTTTCCAGTGTGGAGGCAGCTGTGGGAGAGGTGTCCCATTATTTTTCCATAAATCTGCATTTTACCGTTGTGCCAACAACCAGGTCCTGAGAACTGGGGAAAGAGAGGGAAGGAAGTATGGGATACAGGATTGTCATTGCCGATGATGAACCCATTACACGTATGGATATTCGGGAAATCCTGCTCCATGCCGGGTACGAGGTGGTTGGAGAGGCTTCAGATGGCTTTGATGCCATTGAACTCTGTAAAAAACTCAACCCTGATGTTGTATTGCTGGATATCAAAATGCCCCTGCTCGATGGATTGAAGGCGGCGCATATTATCCATGAAGAACAGCATGCCAAGGCAATCCTCCTGATCACCGCCTATTCCAGTATGGAATTTATAGATCAGGCCAAAAATTCCGGTGTGGTGGGCTATGTGGTCAAACCCATCAAGGAAGAGGCTCTTATCCCCATGATTGAGGTCGGCATTGCCCGAGGGGAAGAGCTGTCACAAAAACAAAAAGAGATCGAGCAGACCAAGAAACGCCTCGAAGCCCGGGCCATGATCGAAAAGGCCAAAGGCGTGCTTATGAAAGAGCATAACATCGGCGAAGAAGAAGCCTTTCAGATGATCCGGAAATTGGGGATGGATAAACGCCGCCCCATGCAGGATATTGCCGAGATCATTCTGCTTAATCACAGATAATTGTATGACTGAGGCCGAGAAAAAAAGAATCGAGCAGTTGTGCCGGGAGCATACCGCGCTCAGTGCTGAAGATGTGGCCAGTATTCATGAGGTCGCGGTAACGCTTAATACCGTTGCCGATCTGATGAATGCTGATGTCTTTATTGATTGTAAGACGCACGATAAGGATGTCGCCATCGTCGTTGCTCAGGCCAGGCCATCGAGTGGGAAAACCCTCTACCAGCACTCGGTGGTGGGGGAATTTGCCCAAAGAATCAACGAACCTGCGGCCCTGCGAACCCTGGATGTGGGCATGCCCACCCAGGATATGCTCGCAAAGACCCAGGAAGACAGAGATGTCCGCCAAAATGTTTCCCCCATAAAAAATGGGCAGGGGGACGTTGTGGCCTGTCTGATTGCGGAAACGGATGTGACCAAAGCGGTGCAGACCAAGCAGCATATATCGGTCCTTTCCAAAACAACCGAACAGTTGGCGGAAACCTTGATGTCCATGCTCTCACGGGAGCAGGGCATTCCCTATCATGTAACCGATGGAATAATCCTCTTCAACCAGGAGGGGCTCTGCGTTTTTACCAACCCGGTTGCCCAGGCCATCTACAAAAAATTAGGTTACAAAAATTTGCTCGAAGATCTGCACTTTTCTGACCTGGCTTTGGAGAATATTTTTTTTGAAGATATCCTTGAGCAAAAACAAATTGTTTCTCCGGGGATAAATGTCGCCGGTCTGGTGTTGAATGTTAAGTATACCCCTATGTATAGTTCGTCCAATCCACTTCCTACAGGGGTTGTCATGTTGATGTCAGATGAAACTGCCGTTACTGAAAAAGAAAAAGAGTTGATACTTAAGTCGGTCGCGTTGCAGGAGATTCATCACAGGGTCAAGAATAACCTGCAAACAATAGCCAGTTTGCTTCGTCTGCAATCCCGCCGTATCAATGATGCTACGGCGCAGCAGGCGTTTAACAAGAGTATCAGCAGGGTGCTCAGCATAGCAGCAACGCATGAAATTTTAGCCCAAAACGGCATGGATGATATCGACTTGCTCGATATGGTGAAACGAATTCTGACCAGTGTGACCCAACATAGTCTTTCCGCCAATCGGGATATTCGAATTCGCGTGGTCGGTGACGTCATCAAAACCAATTCAGATATCGCCACCTCTATAGGGTTGGTGGTCAATGAGATTATTCAAAACTGCCTTAAATACGCATTTGAAGGACGAGAACAAGGTTTGATTACCGTTGAGATCCGAAAAGGCACAACCTGTTCGAACATCAGTATAACCGACGACGGTATTGGCTATGATGAAAACAAGATCAGTAGCGGCAACTCCCTTGGCTCGACCATTGTTCAGCAGTTGGTAACGGATAAACTCGGGGGGACTCTGCATGTTGATACCAGCCACAAAGGAACCAGCGTCTTTTTTGATTTTATCACCAATACAATGCACTGTAATACCCATTAAATAAAACCTGCATCCGTGCAGAGATGGGTGCACGGATTGTAAGCCATAAGAGTAGCGATCTGCTTTGTACAACGGCGTACAGAGCATTCCACAGGCAACGAAGCCTTAATTTGAAAGGGAGCACTTTACCCTTTTGAATTAAGGCTTTTTTTTTGCTTTGCCCATGCGCAGACATGATCCCGGTAATGACAACGGGGAAGGAAAGATAGCGATGGAAGACACCATTGTAAGCGTCGGCATCGATATAGGCACCTCAACCACCCAGTTGGTCTTCAGTCGATTGATTCTGAAAAATATGGCCTCCCTTGTCTCGGTTCCCCAGATCAAGATCATGGCCAAAGAGGTGATCTTTACCAGTGAAGTGCATCAGACGCCCCTTTTGAGCGCTACTGAGATCGACAGTCCAGCAGTGCGCGCAATTGTTGAGGCGGAATACAAAAGAGCAGGCATGACACCTGAACATGTGGATACCGGAGCGGTAATTATCACAGGCGAAACCGCACGAAAATCCAATGCCAGCGAGGTGCTGAAGACCCTGTCCGGTCTGGCCGGAGAGTTTGTTGTGGCCACCGCAGGACCTGCACTGGAGTCGATTATCGCCGGTAAAGGCGCTCACGCCGATGCGCTGTCCAGGGAGCGAGGAGCAGTTGTTGCCAATCTGGACATTGGTGGCGGTACCACAAATATCGCGGTGTTTAAAAACGGTGAGGTGATCGATACCTGCTGCATGGATATCGGCGGACGTCTGGTCAAATTCAACGAGAAGGGATGCGTAAGTTACTCTTCCCACAAGGTTGGGCAGCTGGCGCAACACCTGGGGCTGTCGTTGAGTCAGATGCAACCGCTTTCAACACAGCAGATGCAGGGGCTGGCTGAAGCCATGGCGACAATTCTTGCACAGGTTCTTGGTTGCGAGCCCGCTACAGAACTGACCCGGATCATGGCCACCGATAGGTTGCTCTCTTTGGATTATGCAATCGATTACATCAGTTTTTCCGGTGGTGTCGCTGAGTGTATGAACCAGGAAAATTCCACTCCCTACGAAAATCCACTCATCTTTGGGGACCTGGGAGTGTACCTGGGACGAGCTCTGGCACAATCAGCAATTGGCAAGCGGTATCAGATTGTGGAGGCAGAGCAGACCATTCGGGCAACGGTGGTTGGAGCTGGTTCGCATACCACCAGCATCTCCGGTTCCACCATCAGTTATGCCAGCCAGGCCCTTCCTCTACAAAATCTGCCGGTATTGAAATTCTCGGCAGAAGAGGAAGCGCTTCCCTACTGGGATTGGGAGCAGGCCATTGGCAAGAAGCTGCATTGGTTCGCCCTGGAAGAGGAGCAGCAGGTTCCTGCACTTGCTTTCCGAGGTCCCAAGGCTCCTGGATTTGATGCAATCCAGGAAATAGCAGGGGCCATTATCCGGGCCATGGGGCCACGGCTTGAGCCTGGAGTCCCCTTGGTTGTGGTCGTGGAAAATGATCTGGCTAAAGCCTTGGGCCAGGCGCTTCAGGCGATTACCGGCCCAACTCGCCTGATTGTCTGTATTGACGCGATCGCTGTTAATCAGGGGGACTATATCGATATCGGTACCCCGGTCGCCCATGGAAATGTTGTACCGGTCATCGTCAAGACGCTGGCCTTGGGATACTGAGAATCCTGAATCCGTGACGGCGGGTGGCCACTGAACAATGAAACTGAGGCAGTGATGAATCTCACTGGGTCAGGAGAATTGCAACTTGGAAGGTTAAGGACACAATAATGCGACTGAAAACAAAACTGTTTGGCACCCTCTATTCCTTCAAGGACGTGAATGACGTTCTGGCCAAGGCCAATGAAGAAAAATCCGGGGATCAACTTGCGGGGCTGGCAGCATCCTCGTTGACCGAAATGATCGCGGCCAAGGAGGTCTTAAGCAACCTGACCCTTGCTGACCTGCGTAATCATCCAGCTGTTCCCTATGAACAAGACGAGGTAACCCGCATCATTCAGGATCAGGTGAATGAAAAAATTTATGCGGGCATCAAGAACTGGACCCTGGCGGAGTTTCGCGAGTGGCTGCTCTCGGATCAGGCCGATTGTCGCTCCATCGGCCGGGTTTCCCGGGGACTGACCTCAGAGATGATCGCAGGCGTGACCAAGCTCATGTCCAACCTGGATCTGGTCTACGCTGCCAACAAGATCGAAGTGTTGGCTCACTGCAACACCACCATCGGCCATAAGGGCACCCTTGGATTTCGTCTCCAGCCCAACCATACCACCGATGATCCGGATGGCATCCGTATCTCCACCTTTGAGGGGTTGAGTTACGGTGTGGGCGATGCGGTGATCGGTCTCAACCCGGTCAATGACAGTGTAGATTCGGTGGCAACCGTTCTGCGTATGTTTCAGGAGATCAAGGAAACCTACGAGATCCCCACGCAGATTTGCGTGCTCGCCCATGTGACCACGCAGATGGACGCTGTACGCCAGGGGGCGCCAGCCGATCTGATTTTTCAAAGTATCGCTGGCTCCGAAAAAGGCAACAAGGCTTTTGGCCTGGATGGAGCGCTCATGGCAGAGGCCCGCGATCTGGTCTTGCGGGAAGGTACCTCCACCGGACCTAACGTGCTCTACTTTGAGACCGGCCAGGGCTCGGAACTCTCCTCCGACGCCCATCACGGAGTAGACCAGGTCACCATGGAGGCCAGGTGTTACGGATTTGCCAAAAAGTTCCAACCCTTTCTGGTGAATACCGTAGTTGGCTTTATCGGCCCCGAATACCTCTATGACGCCAAGCAGGTTACCCGGGCCGGGCTGGAAGATCATTTCATGGGTAAGCTTACCGGTCTGCCCATGGGGGTGGACGCCTGTTACACCAATCATATGAAAACCGACCAGAATGACATCGAAAATCTGGCCATGTTGCTTTCCACAGCAGGCTGCACCTATTTCATGGGGATCCCCCAGGGCGATGACATCATGCTCAATTACCAGTGCACCGGGTATCACGATGCCTCCAGTCTCAGGCAACTTTTAGGCCTTCATCCGGTAAGAGAATTTGAGCAGTGGCTTGAAAAAATGGGCTTTATGGAGAACGGCCGTCTGGGGCAGCTGGCCGGGGACGCCTCTACCTTTATCCGGTAAATGTTAACCTGCTGCTGCAACACCCTGCAGCCAAGAACGGAGTGAACAGTGATTTCCGAACAACAGATAAAATCCATCATTGATGAGGTCATCAAGACCTTGAGCCCCGGAGCGGAGGGGGTAGGGGGCGGGAGCCATATGGCTCCTGCAGAGACGATGACCGCCACAACCGCTGCCTCGCAGAACAATCAGCCCCCGGAAGAAGAGAGCTTTCTGGAGGATCTGGCCGCGGTCGATTTGAGAAAAGAGTTGCTGGTGCCTGGGGCAAATAACCCGGAGATGTATCTGAAACTCAAAGAGACCACCCCTGCCAGACTCGGCATCTGGCACTGTGGCCCCCGGCCCCTGACCCGCTCGCTGTTGCGCTTTCGGGCTGATCATGCTGTGGCCCAGGATGCGGTTTTCACCGATGTCTCCGATGAATTTCTCGCCTCCATCGGTGTGGAAACCATTCAAAGCTGCTGCCGGGATAAGGATGAATTCCTCACCCGCCCGGATTTAGGCAGAAAACTGCCGGAAGACCAGGGCAAAAAGCTGCAGGCAATCTGCCCCGAAAACGCAACGGTCCAGATATATATCGCCGATGGCCTCAGTTCCACCGCCGTGGAAACCAACGCCATGGATACCTACCGCGCACTTGTCCAGGGGCTCAAAGGGATGGGGATTGAACCCAACCCACTTTTTTTCCTCCGCTATGGCCGGGTGCCCTCCATGGATGTGATCTCTGAATTGATCACTCCTAAGATCACGGTTCTTTTGATCGGAGAGCGGCCCGGATTGGCCACCGGTGAGTCCATGTCCTGCTACATGGCCTACGAGTCCAGCACCGCCCAGCCCGAGTCCAATCGTACCGTGATCTCCAACATTCACAAGGGCGGTACGCCTGCAGTGGAAGCCGGGGCTCATATCGCCGGTGTGGTCAAAAAGATGCTTGAACAAAAGGCTTCCGGCCTGAACCTGAAACTCTAGGAGTGAGCTATGAAAGGTGACGCGCTGCGCGCCAATGTGCTGAGTATCCGTATTCTTCCCAACGCGGATAGGGCACTGATTAAAGAACTCGGGTTGCCGCAGGGGCATCGCTCCGTTGGCATTCTCACCACCGACTGTGATGATGTGGGCTATAGCGCCCTTGACGAGGCCACCAAAAAAGCTGCGGTCAACGTGGCCTATGCCAAATCGTTTTACGGTGGAGCGGCCAATGCTTCCACCAAGCTGGCGGGTGAGTTCATCGGGATTATTTCCGGGACTGATCCAGCAGAGGTGCGGGCGGGGATCGACGCGGCTGTCCATTATGTGGAGAACGAGGCTTGCTTTTACTCGGCTAATGAGGACGATTCCATCGCCTACTTTGCCCATTGCATCTCCCGGACCGGAACCTACCTCTCCGAGGCCAATGGAATCGCCGAAGGTGAATCCCTGGCCTACCTGGTGGCCCCGCCCCTGGAGGCGGTCTTTGCCCTGGATGCGGCGTTGAAGGCAGCTGACGTGCGCATGGTGACCTTTTACGGTCCGCCCACCGAGACCAACTTTGGCGGTGGCCTGCTGACCGGAAGTCAGTCTGCCTGCAAGGCGGCCTGTGATGCCTTTGCCGAGGCGGTTCTTGCCGTTGCCGAGCGGCCACATGGCCTCTGAGCATGCAATGAATCCCTTGGAGAATACAGCCCTGGGCCTGGTGGAAACTATCGGTCTGACTCCTGCCATTGAGGCGGCGGATACTGCCCTGAAAACTGCCGATGTCCGGTTGCTTGGGTTGGAATGCATCGGTAGTGGACTAGTCAGTATCCAGCTAGTTGGAGATGTCTCTTCCGTCCAGGTGGCGGTTGCCGCAGCTCGAGTGGCGGCGGCCCGGTTGGGTGAGGTGCATTCCCATACGGCCATTGCCCGGACCGGTGAAGGGCTTGGCCGCATTGTTTGTCCGGTTGCATTAATCGCTTCATCACCTGTGGATGCAGCTGAAGAGGAGCCGCAGGAAAAGGCTCCCGAAGCCATGTCTGCTCCCCAAAACGGTGAGGAGGACATTGATCTCCAGGCGATGAGTGTTACCCGCTTGCGGCGTCTGGCCAGATCGTTTGATGGGTTTTCCCTGTCCCGGCAGAAGATCAAATTTGCCCGCAAAGAAGAATTGATAGAGCTTTTGCGACCTTTTGTCCAAAAGCCCTGACCCGAATTTCTCATGAACATTTTGTCTCAATTTGAGAAGACGACACGAAAGCAGTCATCTGCAACGACAGAACGTTACTCGAAATTTTAACAGAAACTGATGAGCAATCCGGGCTAAAGCAACGAATAAGAGGAACGAATGGTGGATAAAGATTTACTTTCCCTGCAGGAGGCCCGCTCGCTTGTGCGAGGCGCGCGAGAAGCGCAGGCCTACCTGAGTCAGCTTTCCCAGGAGCAGGTGGATGACCTGATCAGGGCGGTGGCCGAAAACGGGATGAAGCATGCCGAAGCCCTGGCCAAGATGGCAGTGGAGGAGACCGGCTTTGGAAAATGGGAGGATAAGAGAGCAAAGAATCTCCTGGCCACCCGTGATCTCTTGGCCAACATCCTGCCCATGAAAACCATTGGCATCGTCCATGAGGATCCTGCCAAGAAAATGCTTGAAATTGCCACACCTGCAGGTGTGGTTGCGGCTCTGGTCCCCTCGACCAACCCCACCTCAACCACGCTTTATAAATCTCTGATAGCCCTGAAGGCGGGCAACGCGATTGTTATCAGCCCCCATCCTTCAGCCCTGCGTTGTATCAGTAAAACCATCGAGGTCATTCAGGAGGCGCTGCAGGCACAGGGCGCACCGGCTGATCTGGTGAACATGATGAGCATCCCCACCATTCAGGGTACCGGTGAGTTGATGCGTCAGGCCGATCTTATCCTGGCCACCGGCGGCCCGGCCATGGTCAAGGCGGCCTACAGCTCAGGAACACCGGCGCTGGGTGTGGGGGCGGGCAATGTCCCTGCCTTTATCGAGCGCAGCGCCAATATCAAAGAGGCCATCAGCAAAATTATGGCTTCAAAGACCTTTGATAATGGCACCGTTTGCGCCTCAGAGCAGTCCATTGTCACCGAGGCCGTGATTGAAGCCCAGGTCGCCCGCGAGTTTGTCTGTCAGGGCGGCTATTTCCTCACTGAAGAGCAGGTGGCTCGGGTGCGGCCCATCATGGAGCGTGCCGATGGCAGCATGAATCCCGCCATCGTCGGCCGGGATGCCCAATATCTGGCAGATCTAGCCAAGATCGAGATTCCGGCAGGAACCAAAGTCCTGGCGTATCGGGAAAAAGGCGTGGGACGCCAGTACCCCTTTTCCAAGGAGAAGCTGACCGCGCTTATCGGTTTTTATGTGGTCGAAACCTGGGAGGATGCCTGTGAGCTCTGTCATGCCCTGCTCAAAAACGGTGGTATCGGGCATTCCCTGGCTCTTCACTCCCAGGATGAGGCTGTTATTCGTGAGTTTGCCCTCAGAAAACCGGTCTCCCGTCTGCTGGTCAACACTCCCTCAACCCAAGGAGCTGTCGGCATCAGCACCAATCTGCCGCCTTCCTTTACCTTGGGTTGCGGCACCGTGGGAGGTAGCTCCACCTCCGATAATGTCGGCCCCATGCATCTGTTGAATCTGCGGCATCTGGCCTACGATACCGGAGCCTACTGCCCAGCCGTTCCTTCTGCCTGCGCTGCCCCACAAGAGCAGGAGCTGGAGGATGAAGTGAAACGGATTACCGAGCTGGTGCTGGCCCAGCTTGCGAACAAATAAAACACATCAGCATTCAACCAACCCATAATCGGCCGCTATCCGGCCATCAATACATAGAGAGGAAGCACAATGTCATCACTGAACGCATTAGGAATGGTGGAAACAAGAGGTTTTATCGGTGCAGTTGAGGCGGCCGATGCCATGGTTAAGGCTGCAAATGTCACCCTGATGGGCAGAACCCAGGTGGGCTCTGGTCTGGTGACTGTGACTGTTCGTGGCGATGTCGGCGCGGTCAAGGCCGCAACCGATGCAGGTGCAGCAGCAGCCGACCGCGTTGGCGAGCTGGTTTCTGTGCATGTTATCCCCAGACCCCACAGCGATGTGGAAATGATTCTGCCGAAGCTGGAAGGCTGAAACCATGAAGGTGGTCACTGAAGCAGTCCTGCGGGAGCTGTTCAGGAGAGGTGAGCTGAACCATTTTCAGCCCGAGCCTGGTCAGATAGTGACACCTTCAGCTGCCAGTTTCCTCCACGAGCGTCAGGTCAAAATCATCTCCCCCGAGGCTTCGGTGCCGTCCCCGCCGGAGCCTCAACCTGTCAGTTCACCGGAATTGCCGGTGGAGGAGCCGAAAGCCAGGTATGTCTCGGCCCTTGATGGGGGAGGGTTTATGGAGAAGCCGGAGTATATGACCCATCTCTCCGGCAATAGACTCATAGCCAAAGATCATCCCCGGATTGTCTTTCGGGGGAAGCTCGATAGCCTCCAATCCTGCATTCTTCTGGTGCAGGGGCTGGCACTGGAAAAGAAACTTGGCGGGTTGTGTGCAGATCTTGAAGAGGTGCTGGGCTGGTGTCGGCAGATTATGAAGGTCGATGTTCTCGATTTTCCTCTGGAAAAACAGACGATCTTTTCCCTCAGCCCCGATGAGCTGCGCCAACACTCGCATTATCCACAGAAACACTATGGGGTTGACCATATCACCCCTGCTGTTTCCATGGGGCCGATGCTGCTTGCTCTCAATGATCTGCGCAGTCGGGTACGTGAGGTGGAAACCGCTGCGGTTGCGGCTTTCAGGCAGGAATTTACAACCGGGAGAACAGACATTCTCCAGGCTCTGAACCGAATGAGCTCGGCCATCTATATTCTCATGATTCGAGAACAGGCCGATTACTACTCTCCAGAGCCACCCAGAAATAAATGAGAGGGCAATGCAAGAGATTCAACGAGAACAGATAGTAGAGCAGGTCCTGGCAGCCTTGTCCCAGTTGCGCCAGGGAGAACCGGAACTGGTGGAGAATCAGGGAGAGGAGATGCCTATCCCCGTGGAGATATCTGCCCGTCATGTCCATCTTTCCCAGGCGGATGTGGTGGCGCTCTTCGGAGCACCGCTGACGCCGCTGCGGGAACTCTCCCAGCCCGGGCAGTTTCTCTGCAAGGAACGGGTTCGGCTGATTGGCCTCAAGGGCGTGATGGACAATGTGGCGGTCCTTGGCCCCTCAAGGGAGCAGTCCCAGGTGGAGATTTCGCTCACCGATGCCCGTCTACTTGGGCTGGATGTACCCATCCGTCAGTCCGGCGATATCGCAGGAACACCGGGGATTCTGCTTTCCTCAGGAAAGACAATTATCCCCCTGGAACAGGGGGTTATTGTGGCGGGGCGGCATATACATATGTCACCCGAAGATGCCAGCCGCCTGCGAGTCAGGGATAAAGAATTTGTTGCCGTCCACATGCGGGGAAAACGGCCAGCGGTCTTTCGCGATGTCCTGGTGCGTGTCCATGAGAGTTTCAAACTGGCCTTACATATCGATGCCGATGAGGCAAATGGCTGTGGTTGTGGTCCCGGTACCACCTGTACCATAGTGCTGCCGAAACCCCAGGAGCAGTGTCATGATGGACAACCAATCCATTGAGCGCATCGTTCGTCGCGTGCTTTTGGAAGTAACCGGGGGCACGGCGGATGCTGCTGAAGAGAGGTATCTGATTCTTTCCAGACAGCAGCATGTCGACGAGTTGCAGATGAGCCGACTTCTTCCCCCGGCGGCCGAAGTACGCTATCTCGACGATCAGGCTGAGTGCTGGCAGAGCCAGATGCTCGCAGAGTATCAGGGATACATTGTCCCCCAGCTCTCCATCAATACCATGATGGATCTGGCCCTGGGGAAGGCCAGCGATGAACTGGGGCAGTTGATTTTGAACCTGCTGCTTTCAGGTAAGCGGGTTGAGGTGGTGGACTTCGCCTATACCGCCTTTGAGCAGACGGCACCCCATGCGCTCTGGCAACTTTATGCCAGCCAGCGCAAGCAGCTTGAAGCCTTTGGCCTGGTGACCCGCAGGGCAGCGGTTCGAGAAAAGATTATGCATCAGGGACATCTGGTCACCGAGAATGATGTGGAGCGGATGGCTCACGAAGGGGTGAAGGTGGCTCAGCTCGCCCCAGGCGCCATCGTCACCGGGCTAGCGCAGGATAGAGCTAAGGCACTGGAAGTAACGATTCATAGAACTTGAAGCAATGTAATGACCACTGAACCGTAGCTGCACTATTTGTCGCGGGCATGGCCCGCTCCTACAAGTTCGAGGAAAACCGAGGGGCTGTAGGAGACGGGCCATGCCCGCGACAGGGCAAGGATGATAGATAATCTTTGCCGGTTCCATCTGAGAAGCAGCAGCGAGGAAGAGTCTGTTTGTACTTCAGGGTGTCTTGAATAATTAGATTTTTCAATCAAGATCAAGGATTGCGAACAATTTTACCGCAGGCATATACAAGATATTCCGAGGATAAAATTTTTCGCGTGACGCCGAGATTGGCAGAAAAAGCAATTATGCAAGATGCCCTTCAGCTCATTGTCAGTGGTAATCATATACACAAAACCGGCCTGAGGAGGCTGAACAATGATTGTTGGCAATGTCGTGGGCAATGTCTGGGCAACCCGCAAAGAAGAGAGTCTCAACGGGCTCAAGCTCATGGTGGTGCAACCTGTTGATCCGGTCAGTGGTGAACAGCGGCCCTGTCTCATTGCAGCCGATCAGGTGGGGGCCGGTATAGGGGAAACCGTGCTTGTGACCACCGGTTCCTCCGCACGTCAGGCCCTCGGTAAGGGGGCGGTTCCGGTTGATGCCTCCATTGTGGGCATTATCGATCAGGTCGACATACCCTAAATGACCGGTACTCAACGGTGAGTCTGCTTACACGTAAGGGGCTTGATACCCTCGGGCTGGTTGAAGTCAAGACCATCGCCGCAGGTGCCCGCCTGCTCGATCTGCTGCTCAAGGCCGCAGAGGTTGAGCTCTATAAGGCCGGGCCCATTTGCTCCGGACGTTTTTTGATTCGAATAGGAGGGGCGCAGTCGAGCGTTGAGGCAGCCTTAGCAGCCGTTGCGTCCGATGCGAGTCTGCTTGACTGGTTTGTTCTCCCCCGGATTGCCCCAGAACTGCTCCAGGCCCTCCAGAATCGCCAGTTCCCTGAACCGGGGTTCTCTCTGGGAGTGGTGGAGAGTCGCCGGGCGGCCTCGGGAATCGCTGCGGCAGACAAAGCCCTCAAGGGGGCGGATGTCATGCTTGCCCGACTTGCAGTGGCCCAGGGGATTAACGGCAAATCATTTATGGTCTTTTCCGGCACCCTTGCCCAGGTTGACGAGGCGGTTGCCCTGGCAGCGCAGACCCTGGGAAATCAGCTTGTCGACCAGAGTGTGATCGCCCGACCCGAAGAGATAACCGTAGCGAGCCTGGTGGGAATGCAGCCGAGTGGGCCGCCATTACTCTAATGGAGAAAAACATACAATATGGCAAAAACACTGATAAATAGCCAAAATATTTCGTCCTTTCTCGAGGAGGGGCAAAAGAGTTTCGTTGTCGATTCCACAATGATCCTCACGCCGGGGGTCAAGGATCTGCTTTCCAGGCGCGGTCTTCGTTTGAGCTATGCAGCCCGAGCAGAACAGCCAACCAACGCTTGTCCCGCCGCAAACAGTTCGTCAGAGCCTTCGCCAAGCGGTGAATGCCTGAACGATGGTGTCCTGGTACAGAAAATAGTGACCCTCCTGAAAAAAGAGTACAGCCTGGAAGATCCCCAGACCATTCAAAGGATTACGCTTGAGGTCCTAGCCCGATTACAGGTGGAAGTCGATGGTGCAAAGAAGGAGAATGTCTGATGCAGATTGATAAAGCTCTTATTGAAAAGATCGTGCGTGAGGTCGTGGTTGCCACCTTGGCTGAATCACCTGGCCAAACATGCGGGGCGGCTATCCAAACCGAGAAAGAACCGCTCTCCGGTGTGACTGCGGTCAAGGTCGGTTCAGTGCAACCCGAACCCTTTGATACCGGCAAGGCAGGGGACAAGGTTTTTTTAAAGGATGTCTTCACACTTGCTGAGAGCCCACGGCTTGGCTGCGGCGTCATGGAGATGGATGGTTCCACCTTTGCCTGGACCCTAAATTACGATGAGATCGATATTGTCCTTGAAGGCAGCCTGTCCATTGTGGTCAACGGCAAGACCATTACCGCCAACAAGGGGGAGCTGGTCCTGATTCCCAAGAATACGCCCATTGAATTTTCCGTCCCCGACTACGCAAAGTTCATTTATGTCACCTATCCAGCCAACTGGGAGGAGCAGCAGTAGGAAGTTTGGGTTGGCCCTAAGCATGCGCTAACAGATAAACTTCCCTGAGCATTCTCATGAATACTGTTCAACAGATGAAAGAAAACGGGGTGGTCGGTGCCGGTGGTGCCGGGTTTCCCACCTATGTCAAAGCGCAGTCCCAGGCGGAAATCGTTCTGGTCAATGCTGCGGAGTGCGAGCCCCTTTTGCATAAGGACAAGCAGCTTTTACTGCATGCAACCGACCTGTTTTTTCAAGGGCTGCAAACCCTGATGGGGCTGGTCTCCGCCAGCAAAGGGATCATCGGCATCAAGAAAAAGCATACGGGGCTGATTGCGCACTTAAACGAACGTTTGCCCGTTCAGGTCGAGCTCTGCCCGGTGGATGATTTTTATCCTGCCGGTGATGAGCTGACCCTGATCAGGGAGACAACCGGTGTCATCATCGGACCCGGCGCCCTCCCCATCTCACGGGGGATTGTGGTCAGTAATGTGGAGTCGCTCTACAATATCGGCACGGCCCGTCCGGTGACAACAAAGTTTCTCAATGTGGGCGGTGCTGTTGAAAAACGCCAGACCTTCGAGGTGCCTTTGGGGATCTCCTTTCAGGAAATCATAGACTATGCCTGCCCTACGATCAGAGATTTCACCATCATCGAGGGCGGCCCCATGATGGGCAAGATTGTGGAGGATCTTTCCCTGCCGGTCACCAAGACCACGGCAGGTCTGCTTGTTTTTCCCCAGGATCATGTTTTAATTCAAAAATACCGCATCATGGCCAGTGAAAAGCGGGTCAATCAAATCGGTAAGGCCGCCTGCGATCAGTGCACCATCTGCACCGAGCTTTGTCCTCGATACCTCCTGGGGCATCCTATTCAACCACACAAGGCCATGCGTTCGCTGGTGTTTCACCAGGACGGAGCAGGGGAGAACGAGATCCAGACCCATGCCCTGTACTGCTGTCAGTGCAATCTCTGCTCCTTTGTTTCCTGTCCGGAGGGGCTCTTTCCCTCACAGGTGTGCATCAACAATCGGGCAAAAGCCCTGACAAAGAAAATACAGTATCAGGGAGCGCTTGAGAACGAACCCCATCCCCTAGCCCCCTACCGCAAGACACCCTCCAAACGGCTAAAACGGATGCTGAATCTGGACCTATTTCCCGACAGTGGTGATCTCAGCGAGCATCAGTTTGCGCCACAAACGCTGCGCCTACTCCTGCGCCAGCATATCGGTGCACCCGCAACCCCGGTGGTCAGCGTTGGTGATCAGGTCCAGCAGGGACAAAAGATTGCAACCGTGGGAGACGCCTTGGGCGCCGAGATCCACGCACCGCTGGCTGGACAGGTCAGCGAGGTTGATGATCAGGCTATCACGCTCACGCTTGCATATTCCGAATAATTAAGGATGTAACACATGGCCCATTCCATAGGAATTTTAGAATTATCCAGCATTGCCAGTGGCTATGAGGCAGAGGATGCCATGCTCAAGGCAGCTGATGTGCACATTTTGATCGCTCGCACTATCTGTTCGGGGAAGTTCATTGTCGTCATCGGAGGCAGTGTCTCCGCCGTGGAGGCAGCACTTGAGACAGGAAAGGTGGTCTCGAGAGGCTTTCTCATCGAATCGCTGCATATCGCCAATGTCGATCCCCAGGTCTTTGCAGCGCTCTCCGGCAGTGTAGACGCCTCTGAGTGCAGCTACCGTTCTCTGGGAATTGTCGAGACCTTTGCGGCAACCCCGATCATTGAGGCGGCTGATGCAGCGGTCAAGGCCGCAAATATCCTCCTGCTCCGGGTTCACGTGTCCATGGCCATTGGCGGCAAGGGATATTTTCTCGCCCTGGGGGACACCGCTGCAATCCAGGCGGCGGTGGATGCGGCAACAGATGCGATCAGAGAATCCGGGCTGCTGGTCAACCGCGTGATTATCCCCGCAGCAACACCTGAAGTGCTCAAAGAATTTATCTGATGAAGAAAATCATGTTTGTCGGGCAGACAGGCTCTGGGAAAACCTCGCTGACCCAGGCCCTCAACGGCCAGGCGATCGCCTACCTGAAGACCCAGGCGGTTAAATTCTCCGGATGTGTGGTGGATACGCCCGGCGAGTTCGCGGAAAACCGAATGTATTATTCAGCTCTTCTGGTCTCCGCCAATAAGGCCGATATCATCGGCTTTATTCAGGATGGGACCCGCAAAAAGAGTATCTTCCCTCCCAAATTTGCGGCCATGTTCAATAAACCGGTCATTGGTATAATCACCAAGAACGATGCGGATCAAATCGAGCCAGCCCGGGCCGAGAAATTTCTCAAGATGGCCGGTGTGGAGACCATTTTCTCGACCAGCGCCGTCTCTCAGCAGGGGATTGATCAACTGTTGAGTTTGCTGCAAGACTGACTTTGAATCCGTGACAGAGGGTAACGCTGAAGCAAACGATATTTTTTAACAATCTTCACCGCTTGAGAAAAATACGTCGTTGGGTAACCATCCGCTGCCACGGATTCAGGTTTCATCTTTTGGTGGAGAGCGCTATAGTAGCGATTTTTTTCCCTGACACCTCTGGTTTTCGTGGGCCTGCGGGCAGTCGATGATGTGCAACAGAAGCCAGCCCATTTTGAGCAGGTGGGTCAGCCTGCCGCTGAACTTGTCTCGCACCAGTAAAACGGCCCCCCTTACGATCCTTTGTTACTTTCTAACGAAGCCGCGGTCCATCGCTTCTGGTGGGCTGCGGCGTTGTTGTTTGTCGAAACTGTTATGCCCCAAACACTCCCATCGGCAGGTCGCCTTCTGCTGACTACCTGCATCATTGCTTTTTTTTGTTTCCTCGGCTCGTTTATGCGTATCCCTGTGGTCCCCCTCTTTGCGGTCTCGCTGGGGGCGGATACGGTCCAGGTCGGCTGGATCAACAGCGCCTTCATGTGTATGGCTGGGCTGCTCTCCATTCCATCCGGTCTGCTCTCCGATAAGATCGGGCGACGTCGTCCCCTCTTAGTGGGCTTGATACTTCTTGCAAGCTCCTCGCTCCTGCTGACCATCTCGCAGACGCCTCTACAGATGGGAGTCATTTACCTCTTTTTTGGGGTGGGCATGGCCGCGGTGACGCCGACCTTGATGTCCTATGTTGCTGATATCACACCGCCAGAGGCTCTGGGGAATGCCTTTGGCTGGTACACCATGGCCCTTTACTGCGGCATGACCCTGGGGCCAGCAGCCGGTGGCTTTTTAGGTGGCCTGATCGGCTTTCGAGCGGTCTTCGTCTGTTCCGGTTGCATGATTGCGATGATGATGGTGGTCACCTTTTTCCGCCTGCCGGATCCGCCCCGTCATTTACGCCGGGCTGCACCGACAAGTGATTTTTTGACCACCCTGCGGCAACTGGCAAAGAACCGGCGTTTGCTCGCCTGTCTGTTGGTGACGGTTGGAGCCTGCATGGGCTTTGGTATGTTTATTACCTTTGTCCCACTCTATGTGCGTAGTCTGGGGCTGCCAACCGTGGCCGTGGGGATTGTCTGTGCGGTTCAGGCGCTCGCCAATGCCGTCGCCAGGATTCCCGCGGGATGGCTCTGTGATAGAATCCGCGATCGCCGACTGCTTGTCAGCGGTGGTTTGTTCTTTTTTGCCCTGGCCAATGCGTCCTTCTCCCTTTGCCATTCCCTGGTTACCCTGCTCTGTGCTTCCTCTGCCATGGGCTTGAGCATGGGCGTCGCCTTTACTGTTATCTGCGCTCTCATTGCCGACTCTGTTCCCGGACACATTCGGGGGCTGGCCATGGGCTGCTACAATACCTGTGTCTATGCAGGAATGTTGTGCTGTGCTATCGGCATGGGCATGGTTATCCACAACTACGGCTTCCATCGTGGCTTTGTGGTCACGGGGGCGATTATTATTGTGGCCTTGTTTTTCTTTACCGTGATTTACGGCTCTCCTCAGAAGATCCCTCGTTATAATGAGATATAGAGTAACTAGCCATTTTGAAACGAAATATTGACTGCTGAGAAGTGAGCGCTCACACTTTAGGGTGTCTTGAGTAATTAGATTTTTCAATCAAGGTCAAGGATTGTGAAAAATTTTACCGCAGGCATATAGTTGATATTCCGAGGATAAAATTTTGAGTATGACGCAGAGATTGGCAGAAAAAGCAATTATTCAAGATTCCCTTTAATCTACTTCAAGATCTTTATACGCCTCCGGAACAAAACGAGGCGTACACACCGCAAGAAAGATAAGATCACTCGTTCCCGTGTTGGTGATGCGTTGCCGGGCTCCCGGTGGGATGTGGATAGTCTCTCCGGGCATGACCTGTTGTGGTGACGCATTACCGATTTCAGCTTGGCCTATCCCTTCAAGAATCAGATAGCGCTCGCAAATTCCCTCGAGTCGATGCCAGCGGGTTGTCTCTCCGGGGCGAACCCGCGCCCGGGCCACAGAGACCTGGGGATCGTCCAGAGAGTTGTGCAGCTCCGTTATGAAGCAGCCTTCCTCAAAAAAATATTCTTTTTCACGCATAGAGCTTTTTCTGCTGCGACCAACCATGGAGGGGGATCGTACATTGGTACAGATGGTCTCCGTCCTTTTGTTGCCAGTGCCATGATGGCGTTGCGATGTTTCTCTCCCTCTCCCAAGTGAAGAAAAAGTACTACAATGGCAGACTGTGTATAAACGAGTGTGTTAGCGAAGGAACAGATCGCAATCGAGGACCAGGGAGCTGAGGGTCACCATGCCCACCAACTCTCCCTTGTCTTCAACCGGCGCCCGGCGCATGCCTACACGGTGCAGCAGGCGGGCAATGTAGCGAATGTCCATGTCCGCGGGGACCGACAAAGCTGGTTTGGCCATGATCTCGTAGACATTGACCTCGTCTGCTTTTTTGCCGGGAATAAGGACGCCGTTGATAATGTCCTGGACGGAGAGTAGGCCCCAGGCATCATCTTCGTTGCGTTTTTTGACCAAGAGGCTATGCACCCTGGCATCACGCATCATGGCTGCGGCCTCTTTGACCGTGGCCATACCGTCAATGGCGATGATGTTGGGGTTCATCACATCACGTCCACGAATGATCTTCTCTGTTGCTGTCATGGCTGTTCTCTTATGGAATTGATAAAAAAAGGTTTGGTCTGCGGTTGCCCGCCCTGTCGTTTGCCTAAAAGTACTGCTTTCGCACCTCTTCCTTAAATTTTTCCAGTTGGCTTTCCAGGCCAATGACCGACTCGACCGGAAGAACAAAAGCAATACCCGTGCCGGGCTTGTCAAATTGTCCTGCCGTGGAGATGGCATCCAGCACGGGGCGGACAATATGTTCTTCAAGCAGTAACAAGATGATATCCGTTGGTGCCTCCAGAGTAAGACCGAAGAAGGTCTTGGCCTCACGCATTCCGGTGCCGCGTGCCGGGATGATGGTTGCCCCGGTGGCACCGGCATCCTTGGCGGCATCGACCACGGCGTCGGTGATATCTGTTTTGACCGAGGCGAGGATGATTTTAAACTTCATGAGTTGGCTCCTGGTAGTGTTTCTTGGTTCGTGAGACCATCCACAGGGCATACTGGCCGTAGCCCAGAACGGCTATGATCGGAAAAAGGCTGGCAAAGGCAATAAGACCAAAGCCGTCAATGGCCGGATTTCTGCCGGGAACCATTGCCGCCAGCCCGAGGCCAAGAGCCGCGACAATGGGGACGGTCACCGTGGACGTGGTAACGCCGCCGGAATCATAGGCAATGGCCAGAATTGATTTGGGAGCAAAACAGGTCTGGAATAATACCACGATATACCCGGCCAGGATATACAAGTAAAGGGGCGTGCCGGTGACTATCCGCAAGGTGCCCAGGCTGATCCCCACGGCGACGCCAACGGCAACGGATATGCGCAGAGCCCAGGCATTAATGCCGCCGCTGGAGACCTCGGCCGCTTTCAGGGCAATGGCAATGAGCGAAGGCTCGGCAATGGTGGTGGCAAAACCAATCAGGGCTGCAAAAAGATAGATCCAGCCGTAGTTAGTCCAATCAGTGAGGTCGATGCTTGCTTGACTGCCTTGGAGAAAGGTCGGGTCGGCCAACTGGCTTGCCATGATTTTTCCCAGGGGAAAGAGCGCTTTTTCCAGACCAAGCAGGAAAAAGGTCAAGCCGATGACCACATAGAGCGTCCCAACCAAAATATTGCGTAGATGGGGAATGGGCTTTTTGATGACAACTGTCTGGAAAAAACCGAATAAGAGGACAATGGGCAGCAGGTCCCGGCAGGTCGAAAGAAAGTCTTTTCCAAAATGATGCAGATAGTCCATGCTAAATCTCCGCCTGCAACCACGGTGCAATCAGGTGGTGAGGCTGTAACAAAATGTCTGTCATGGGGATGAGTACAATGCAGGCCAGAATCCGAGGGGCTCTATCGGATGCACCGGTTGCAGTGGACCGAGGTTAAAAGACGACCAACCCATAGCCCATGACAAACATCATAGGCAAAAGGGAGGCAAAGGCGATCATACCAAACCCGTCGGTGAGAGGATTGCGTCCACGGATAACGGTGGCCAGGCCAACGCCCAGTGCGGTGACCAGGGGGACGGTGATCGTTGAGGTGGTCACTCCGCCGGAGTCGTAGGCAATGCCGATGATTTCCTCGGGGGCAACTAAGGTCAGTGCCATGACCACGCAGTAGCCGCCTATAATCAGATAATGCAGCGGCCAGTTTTTCAAAATGCGCATTACGCCTAGGAGGATGGCAAAGCCGACTGAAAAGGCGACCGTCATGCGAAGCCCCAGGCTGTAGAGATTTTTGGTCTTGGGCGTATCTTCAAGCAGGCCCCCGGTAACGGCAATGTCGGCCGCCTCTTTGGCAATGGCTATGAGGGCCGGTTCGGCAACGGTGGTTGAGAAGCCGATGGCAAAACTGAAAATCAAGAGCCAGAACAGGCTGCCTTTGCGGGTAAGTGCATGGGCCATGCCCTCGCCCAGGGGAAAGAGAGCCCTTTCCAGCCCTTCAATAAACATACTCAGACCAATAACGACCAGTCCGGTTCCCATGAGAATGTCCCCCAGGTTGGGGAGTGGTTTACGGATAATGACAAACTGGAACAGGCCTATGACCAAGACAATGGGCAGCAGATCGGCAGAGGCTGCTCGCAGTTTTTTGGTGATATAGGCTGCGTTGGCGAGAAAAATTTTGTGGGCTTTTAATTGCATCGCTAGGGCAGAACGGTTCAAAGGGGCGAAAAAAACGGAGTAGTGGCTTCTTTTTAGGGTGTCTTGAATAATTAGATTTTTCAATCAAGGCCAAGGATTGCGCAAAATTTTACCGCAGGCATATATGTGATATTCCGAGGATAAAATTTTAAGCGTGACGCCGGGATTGGAAGAAAAAGCAATTATTTAAGATTCCCTTTATTCTAAAACGCCAAGCGCTGTCGAGGATGGCTTGAAGAATGGCTTATGCGGCCAAGGTGAGCCTGCCCGGCGAGGCCGAGAGAGCTTGGCAGTAAAAGCAACTATTCAAGGCGCCTCTGTTGCCTGGCACAAAAAAAGCAACCGGAGCGGAACGCTCTCGTTGAGGAAAATTGAACCGGAGGAGGACGAAACATGTCATTCTGTTACGGGATGTCATTGTACAGGTTTTGTGAATTTTTGCAAACAAAGTCGGTGGCATGAGTGTTGTTCTTGGCAAATCTGCCATGCCTTGGTGTTGACGCCAACAGGGGACCGCTCGGGGCCGGGCCACTGCGGAGTCATCCAAAGTGGCGTGTGAGGCCTTGGTGAAGTTTTTTACAAGCCGGTTATTTATTTAAAATAATTTATTTGCACAATGATTAATTTAGAATAAATTTTTCTTGCAAAGAGAACTGTGAATCGCTAAGAGAAAAGCTGTCCATTGGTGAGCGGCGGTACCAGGCTTCTATCTGAGAAACGTCTCTCCTGTACAGGTAAATCCATCTCTGAGGTTTCCCATGTCTCTTGGTCGCAAAAAGTTGCAAATTCTCCAGATGCTCTCGCTGAATCTCCGCAATCCCCAACCAGAACCGGTGCGTTCTGATGCCATCGCCCATCGGTTGCAGATAAGTATGCCGGAAACCGTGCTCCTGATTAAGGTGATGAATGATATGGGGGTGATCCAAAGTAACATGGAGCATCGCCTTTGCCTTATTACTCGCAAGGGTATGGAGTACCTCAAGCAGGCTGAAGTGCAATGAGTGCACCCCAGGAAATAGAATACGATTTGCCAAGTTATGATCACTATATAAAAGCGTTGACCGATATCAGCAGGGCCGTTACTTCGGATCTGTTTTTAGAAGACGTGTTTAAATTGATGGTGATGGTGGTGGCACGGGTCACCGGGGTGGATATCTGCTCGTTATGGTTGATCGATGAGGATGTTCAGCCACCGGTACTGCGCCTCAAGGCCACCCAGGCCATTGAAGCGGAATACATGATTGATCGGACCTTGGGAATGGGTGAGGGGGTGGTAGGTCATGTGAACTCCACCAGCCAGCCGCTGGTCATTGCCGATGTACTTCAATGCGAAATTTTCAAAGAAAAGAAAATGGCCAAGAAGCTGGGGCTGGTGTCCATGGCCGGGGTGCCGTTGCTTGGGAAAAAACGCAAGGTGGTCGGCGTACTCAACTGCTTCACGTCAAAGGCCCATGAGTTTTCTTCCACGGATCTCAACCTGTTATCGGCTGTTGCCAACCAGGCGGCTCTGGCCATCCATACCAGTGAACTTGTTGTCCGTACCCGTTTGATCGAGGAGGAACTTAAGTCTCGCAAGACTATTGAGCGCGCAAAAGAAATCGTTATGGAGCGGTTGAACGTCAATGGAGACGAGGCCTATCGCTGGCTGCGGAAGCAGAGTATGGATGGAAGGCGAAGCGTCCTTGAGATCGCAGAGGCTGTTCTGCTCTCCATAGAACTGTGTGGCTGACAAGTAATATTTTCAGTGAAAATTATTTATTGACGCATTGATTAATTTATAATAAATTTCCTCTCGTGTGTTGGCCACAACGGCGTGTCCAGCATATGGTGACGAATATTCGGACAATGGCGTCTGTCCCCTGGTTTTCAAGGGGATAGGCGTTTTTTTTTTGCCGAAGCACTCTTCAAGTATCAGATGAGGGAGAACTATGCGATTTTCAAAAAATAATGATGTCCTTGGTACCATCAATAGAGGGAATCCTGCGGAATCCGGCCTGTGCACACTGTGCCGAGCTGATTGCAAAGGGCAATGCGAGACCTGGAAATCCAGCCTGGTCGGGCGGAAATTGCTCTACCCCCGGGATTTTGGTGTGGTGACCGCCGGGGCCAACAACACTACTCATGTTGGCGTTTCCTATAATTCGTTGCGCAT
This sequence comes from Desulfobulbus rhabdoformis, assembly GCF_016919065.1. Taxonomy (GTDB): domain Bacteria; phylum Desulfobacterota; class Desulfobulbia; order Desulfobulbales; family Desulfobulbaceae; genus Desulfobulbus; species Desulfobulbus rhabdoformis. The sequence goes on from NZ_JAFFQA010000007.1 coordinate 131,829, forward strand.
CCAGGGCTATGCCTACGGAGCCCACGGTATGGCGCAGGGGCTTTCCAGCAATCCCAATAACTGTATTTTTCCCAATGTTGATTTAACCACCGAATTCGGCAATACGGTCAAAACCAAGAGCCGTCTTCCTTTGATGACCGGAGCGCTCGGGTCGACCTTTATCGCGGCAAAATATTGGGATTCTTTTGCGGTCGGCGGTTCGTTGGTCGGGATCCCGATCGTGGTCGGCGAGAACGTGGTCGGTGTGGATAAAGCCGCTGAGATCAAGAACGGACGCATTATCAAAGCGCCTGAGTTGGACCGTCGTATCGATACTTATTTGCGTTATTTTGATGGCTACGGTGCGATTATCGTTCAACTGAACGTGGAGGACACCCGCAACGGTGTCGCCGAGTATGTGGTCGAAAAATACGGTGAGCGTTGTATCGTTGAGTTGAAGTGGGGGCAGGGGGCCAAAGATATCGGTGGCGAAATTCAGGTCGCGAGTATCAACTACGCCCAGTTTCTCAAGAACCGCGGCTACATCGTTGACCCTGATCCTACCCTGCCGGAAGTGCAGATGGCCTTTGAAAAAGGCGCGATCAAATCCTTTGCCCGTCACAGTCGCCTCGGGGGAACCGATCTGGCAACGGTTGATCTCGTGCGTGAAGATTTTATGAAGTCGGTGGATTACCTGCGCAAGATCGGATTCAAGCGGATTTCTCTTAAAACCGGATCCTACGGTATGGAGGAGCTGGCCATGGCGATTAAGTTCGCCTCAGAGGCCGGTCTTGACCTGCTGACCATAGACGGTTCTGGCGGCGGCACCGGCATGAGCCCCTGGAACATGATGCAGAGTTGGGGCGTACCTTCAATACATCTTCATTCCAAGGCCTATGAGTATGCTTCCTTTCTTGCCGCTCAGGGAAAACGTGTGGTGGATCTCTCCTTTGCCGGTGGATTTGCCTTGGAGGATTCGATTTTCAAAGGATTGGCCATGGGGGCGCCATTTACCAAGCTGATCTGCATGGGACGCGGTCTCATGATCCCTGGTTTCCTCGGAGCCAACATCGAGGGGGCGTTGCATCCCGAGCGTCGGGAGCGCCTGAACGGCAATTGGGACAAACTGCCGACGAGCATCAGCGCCATGGGCACTTCACCCGAGGCCATCTTTGCCTCCTATTATGATCTGGAGAAGAAGGTCGGTCGCGAGGAGATGAAAAATATCCCCTATGGCGCGATTGCGATGTGGACCATGGCGGACAAGCTCGCCTGCGGTCTGCAGCAGCTCATGGCGGGGGCGAGAAAGTTTCAGTTGAGCACGATCGGTCGCGGCGACATCTTTGCCGGAAACCGAGAAACCGCACGTGAAACCGGTATCACCTACATGACCGATTCACGAGACGAGAGCGCAAGGAAGATCTTGATGACCTGAGAGCGTCGTCTTCCTGTGCTCCCTCTCTTTCGACAGGAGCACTTAGTTTCCGGCGGGCAGAATTTTTCCCGCCCGCCGGAGTCATCATCCCCGCAGCTTTATCCACAGAAGTTCTACCGTCGTCTCTCCAATATTCTCCCACTGTTCCGGCATATCTTTGCGCAGGTAAATCAGATCCCCGGCATGCGCCTCCCGAGATTGCCCGTCGACCAAAAGCGCCAGCGATCCTTGGAGGAGATATCCAGCCTCCTCACCCTTGTGATTGAAGAAATGCCCGGTGAGTTTTCGTCCCGGCTCAATCCGGAGGAGGTAGGGATCGGCAACCGTATCGCCAATATCCGGTGGCAGCAACCGTTGCCCGGTGATCGTTCCCTTGATTCCCTTGGCAAAGGCCACTCCCACCCCATCGTTTCCGGAAAATACACAGTTTCCCTGCTGGGGAGACGCTCCCTCAAAAAATGTAGTGATGCTGACTGCCAGACCTTCCGCCAGGCGGAAGAGGGCGGGAATAGAGGGCGATATCAGGTTCTTTTCAATCTGGGAGATACTGCTGGGGGTCATGCTTGCCCTCTTTGCCAGCTCTTTTTGTGACAATCCCTGTTGCTGTCGTACAGCCCTGATTCGTCCGCCCAGGTCAAACCGGTCCGGAAAATCACGCGATATGTCAAAGTTGATCTCGCCTTGTTCACAGGTAAAGGCCTGTGCCTTGTTGATGAACGGAGAGGTGCGTTTCTCCGCCTTGAGTATTTTGAACAGTGATTTGTCGTTTTTGACGGATAAATCAATCACAACCTGGGCAATTTTATTAATGTTGGCCTTAAGACGATTCGAGTGGGCACTTTTTTCAACAATCCAATAGGCGATGGTGTCCAACTCGTACAGCCGGGGACAGGTGCGGGCGTAGAATTTCGTGACCTGCTCCTCACCGCCCCAGAGGTCCTGCATGCCGGTCAGACTGTCGAGAATGAAACGGGTATCCCCGGAAAGCGTGGAGTGTAAACCGTAGATCGCCTCACTCACCTGGGTCGGATGGTCTGGGGCATTGACCTTGACCACCTGATACGGCCACTGCGCCCCATCCTTTTCATAGAATTTATTGAAGACCTCTGAGTTGTCGCCCTTACCGTTGGTAAAGCAGTCGAGAATGGTAAAGTTTTGATTTTCAGCCAGAGATCCGAGAAAGGTCACCACGTTTTTAGGGGAGCGATCGAAGCTGACATAGATCACCGGCTTTTTTTCTGCCAATGACTGGCGAATGAAATGCAAGCAGAAGGCTGAGGAAAAACTGCCTGCATCCTCGTACCAGAGGACATTATCGCCGATGAACAGATTGCCGAGCAGCTTGTCGAGCTGGTCTACCCCGGAGGAGACCCGTTTTTTTATTTGGTCCATGCTTGTACGTGTTCCGGTAAAAAGGGGAGAGCGAGTGCCTGTCGTGCTTTTGGGAAGACAATGTAAAAAGTACTGTTGGGCTTTCCCAAACAAGAGGGGGCTAGAAGTTTAGTAGAATCTCGTTCCCCCAGAGCAATTCCTTTTATAAACACAGATTGCGTCGCATATGCAAGGGGACGAGCCAGTATTTTGAGGGGGCTTGATGATCAGCTAGAGCCGCTGCTCTGGCAGCGATGTATTCTGCCTGGGAGCAGGGAAAGTTGAAGAGTTTCTTTTTCTCCCAATCTCATGGCGCTTGATGTTTACTGAGCTTGAGTGAAAAAAACAAGAAGAGACCCGCAAGGCGTTGGCAACACCCTTTTTGTTCGGATCGGGTTGTACGGGAAAACTGGAAGAAATAGGACGAAACTGGGACAGCCCAGGGACACCGGGAAGAGCTTGCCCCTGTGTCCCTGTGTTGGGCGCAAAAAAGATAATGCGGCGGTGTTTATAACCCGTACTTTTTGCTGTAGCCGCGGGGTGTGATCATCTTGTCTTTCCAGACAAAGGTCTGGGAGTTGCCGATGATAACCGTGGTCTGCATGCCGATTTCTTCATCGAGCATCTTTTCCAGGGTTGTCAGGCGTACCTGTTCGTGCTCGCGGGTTGCGCCACTGACGATACCAACCGGAGTTTGGGGAGAGCGGCTTGCCAGCATGATCTCACGGGCGCGGACAATCTGGTCGGTACGTTTCTTGGACTTGGGGTTGTAGATCACCACCACAAAATCAGCCGGGGCAACCGCCTCCAGTCGTTTTTCGATCAGCTCCCAGGGGGTCATTAGGTCCGAGAGGCTGATGGCGGCAAAGTCATGCATCAAAGGGGCTCCCAGAATGGCTGCGCAGGAGTTGAGCGCGGCGATGCCGGGAATGATATCGATGGGGACGGTGGCCTCTTCTGTTTTGGCCAGCTCATAGACGAGCCCGGCCATGGCATAGATGCCAGGGTCGCCGCCACAAACCAGGGCCACTCGCTTACCGGTTTGGGCCAGCTCCAGGGCCTTGCGGCAGCGATCGATCTCCTGCATCATGGAGGAGGAAATAACCTCGGTCTCTGGCCCCAGGCAATCGCGAACCAAGTCGAGATAGGTGCGATAACCGAGCACGATCTCTGCGTCGGTCAATGCCCGCAGAGCCCGCGGTGCCATGAGATCGTTTGCGCCGGGGCCAAGCCCGACCACTATCAGAGAACCGGTTCCACTCTCCTGTCCTGTTGTCATGGTATTTGATTTCCTTGTAAAGTTATCGTCAGAGGGTAGCCCGCTCCGCGATGGCGGTGGTGGCATCAACCCATTTCATTTTCGGGACCAGCAGGTGGGCTCCGTCTCCGGCGCTGAGCAGAGCCGCCGGTTCGGCCACTCCCTTGGCTCCGGTCGCTTTGAGTACCGCTGCCGAAGTGGAGACCTCTTCCACGCCGTTGAGCTGGTCTTTGCTGTAAAAATCAATCTCCAGGCCCAACTCCCGGGCAGCGGCAAGAAGACCGATTTCATCCTGCTTGAGATCAATGGAGGCAAGGCGAGCAATGGCCTGGGGCAGGAGTCCATGCTCTTCACAGGATTTATGGATGACCTGAATGATCAACTCTGCGGGTGTGCCCCGGTTGCAACCCGTGCCGACCACCAGCGTTTTGGGGATGAGCAGGGCCTTGCTTGTTCCATATTCTGCCCGGCAATCAATTATGAGATCTGCCTGAGCAGGTTCCTCCACCCGGTGCAGATCTTTGGGCAGAGTCCCCAGAGGATAGGGGCTCCAGACATGGAGAACACCCCGGTCGACCAGTTTTCCCATGGCGCGTGTGAAGAGTGCTTTATCGGCGACCAGGAAGCCTCGGTCCCGGCACCAGAGATCAAGCGCGGTTTTTCCCAGCACATCCGAGGCGGTGGTTAGGACTGGTTGCCCACCCGTGGCTGCAGCTACCTGCTCGGCCAAGGCGTTTGCCCCACCCAGGTGCCCGGAGATCAACGAGATGGCAAAGCGGCCCAGCTCGTCACAGACCACGATGGCAGGATCCTGGTATTTGTCCTTGATCAGCGGCGCAATGGTGCGCACCACAATGCCGGTGGCCATAATACAGATGATCTGATCGTATTCCTTCCAGACTGTTCCCATCTGTTTGGCCAGACGCCCTTTGCAGGCAAAAAAATCACCACCGAGCTTCGAGGCAAGTTCCTGGCCCAGTCTGCAGCCTCCCTGGCTGAGGGCTAGAATGGCCAGGCGAGGAGAGGGCGCACCGATGGAATCAGCGGTACTCGTGGCTGAAGGCGGCATCGTAGAGTTTGGAGGCGATGGTGGAGTCTTCTCCAAGGGCAGGTCCCACCACAATCATCGCGGTTTTTCGAATGGCTGATTCTTGGATGAGAGCAGCGATCGTATTGAGCCTGCCCCGCACGATCTGCTGATCCGGCCAGCTCGCCTTTTCCACAACGGCGATAGGCGTTTCAGGGGCGTAACCACCGGCGATCAGGTCGTTGACCACGGTCTCGATCAGCGAGACACTTAAGAAGATACACATACTGGCCTGGATAGCGGCCAGTTTTTGCAGCGATTCCCGTTCCGGCACCGGGGTTCGTCCGGCCTGGCGGGTGAAAATAACCGTCTGGGTGACCTCGGGAACTGTCAGCTCTACCTGCAGGGCTGCTGCACTGGCAAAGGCGGAACTCACACCGGGAATCACCTCATAGGGGATCTGGCGTGCATCGAGCCACTGCATCTGCTCGCGAATGGCTCCGTAGATGGCTGGGTCGCCGGTGTGGAGACGGACGACTTTCTTGCCCTGTTTGTAGCCCTCGGCAAGCAGGGCCATGATGCCCTCCAGATCAAGGCTTGCGGAGTCGTGGCAGGCCGCCTTGACGCCATCAAGCAGGGCCACATTGACCAGACTCCCGGCGTAGACGATCACATCGGCCTCATCGAGAAGGCGACGACCTTTCAGTGTTATCAGCTCCGGATCACCGGGGCCGGCGCCAAGAAAGACGACTGAATGACAGCCGGACTCAGGCTGCGATTGCGCTGTTTGCATGGGACACCTGTACCTTTTTTTTGCGGATAACCATGGTGGAGAAGTAGTGCAGCTTCTGCCCCCGGGTTTCACGGATATCGGTAAATACTCGTTCTTCAGGCATGCCGGAACGCTCGATCAGTATAGCTGCGTCAAGCAGGCCCAACTCTTCAATCAGGTCAACCAGCGCATCAATACGCTTGTGGACTTTCATTAACACCACTGCATCCAGAGTGGTGAGAATCTCGCGTAAGCGATTATCTTCAAAGGCAGCCGGGACCACGGCCAGCACGTCGTTACCCAGAGCCAGCGGGTAGGACTGGGAAGCGGCGCAGGCGGCCATGGCGGTGATGCCTGGTACAACGGTGACCCCAATGTCCGGTCGTTGTTCCTGAATGATCGCCAGCAGATAAAAGGCGGTGGAGTAGAGGGTGGCATCGCCCAGGGTGGGAAAGGCGACATCTTTCCCCTGGTCAAGCTGTACGATCACATCATCGGCAGCCTGCTGCCAGGCACTGAGCTGCTGATCGTCTGTTTCCTGGCCCAGATAGACCTTTTTCATGATGAAGTGGAGAGGAAGGATAGTGCGTTCCCCCTCGGGAACGATCTGTTCCGCGATTCGCTGGGCACTGCTCGGCCCATTTTTTTTGGCTGTGGGCACAGCCCAAACCTTGGCCTTGGTGAGTATACGGACAGCTTTGTAGGTCATCAGTTCCGGGTCGCCGGGACCAACGCCGACCAGATAAAGGTGCCCGGTTGATGAGGTGGGAGATTCGCTGTTCATTTGTCGCCTGTTATAAGGGTTATGGGGTTAAAAGTTTGAGGTTCGCTGTCCGCAGAAGAGCTGCGCGTCACTGCCAGGGTACTGGTTGTGAGCGTAAGGCCCTGTTGCGCGAGGCAACGCAGGGCGGTGCTGCGGGTCTGTTCAAGCACTGCGTTGATGACAATGCGGCCTCCTTGGGGGAGACGCTCAACCGCTGCTTCGATAATGGCGGGGAGCCGTTTGCCGCTGCCACCGATAAAGATGCGATCCGGCGTGGGTAAGTCAGCGATTGCCTCGGGGGCCTCACCGCTGACCAGATGCATGGTGTAGGTACCAAAGGTGCGGATATTTGCCCGAATGTTAGCCTGCTCTTCTTCCTTTTTCTCGATGGTATAGATCGAAAGTTCCGGGCAGAGCCGTGCGGCCTCCAGGGAGACCGAGCCCGAGCCTCCGCCAATATCCCAAAGCACCCCCTCGGGCGGCAAGCGGAGCTGGTGGAGGGTTGCTGCCCGGACTTCACTTTTGGTGATCAGGCCCCGAGAGTGTTGGATTTCCTCTTCCCGGAGTCCAAAGACACAATCATGGCGGACCATCGAGGTCTGTTCCATGAGCATCATGTTCAGTGGGGCAAACTGTTTTCCGGCAATTTCAGCCAGGCTTCCTTGGGTAATATACTCTTCAGAAAGACCTAAGTTTTCCGCAACCCGCAGGGTAATGCCTGCGATACGCTCCTGATCATCACAGGCCTCCAGGGTAGCCAGAATGCTGGCCGCAATGGAATCGGGACTGTTTTTGTTGTCGGTGAAGAGCAGAACCCGCTGGTGTTGCAGCAGACGACCGGGAATATCCCGAAGGTTGCGTCCGTGCAGGCTGATAATGGTGAGGTCGTCCCAAGTGGTCCGAAAGCGGGCGCAGGCAAGCTGGACTGCCGAGAGCGCAGGGTGAATGCGAATGCGCTCCGGGCCAAATTCCCTGATAAGGGTGCGGCCGATGCCATAGAAAAGGGGGTCACCACTGGCGAGCAGCGCAACATCACCGCCTTTGAGGGCCTCGGCCAATTTGGGAATCATCTCGGCCACCGGAGAGATATCAATCATGGGACAAATCAGTCCGTTGACCAGGGGGCGGTGGCGTCTGGAGAGGATGATGGTCGCGCAGCGGCGCAGAATTGGCCACTGTTCAGCCGTGAGTGACTGGCCGCTGACCCCGATGAGTTCAATGCGTGACATGGACGACTCCCTCTTCAGAACTCACAAGATAGACCGATACAGGGAGCCCGGACCACTGTTCGGCCTGGATTTTTGCCTGCTGGCTGACTGCCGCGATGAGGTCGTTACGCTTCATTTTGAGTAGATAATCATAGATTTCACGGGCAGTATTGGCCGTGTGGAGTTTTTTGCTTGTTTCTTCTTCCAGCCCCAGCGAGGCAAGCAGATCAGCCGCATGATGGGTTTCCAGTGCGCCATTTCGGACATGGGTTTGGGGAACACCCAGGGCAGCTTTGACCAGCTTTGCCCACATTTCGGCCAAATGGATTTTCCGAAAGCCATGGCGGCCGGCAGCCTTCAGGGCATACTTAAGATAATCTCCCATCATGACCTGGGATTCTTCGGCAAGCCCCAGGTAGGATTGGACGGCAGCCTCAGAGGTACGGCCGGTGGCGAGAATGACCTCATCCAAGCCAGCGGCCCGCGCGACCTGCATGGATGCGTCAATAGTGTCTGTCCAGGCCTTGGCCGAGATGGGGCGGACAATGCCGGTGGTTCCCAGAATGGAGATGCCGCCTAAAACACCGAGACGACGGTTAAGCGTTTTTTCCGCCAGGATTTCACCGTCGCGGACAAAAATCTGCACTTCAAGCGGTCTGGGCTCTTGAGGACATTCCTCAAGAGCCTCGGCAACGGCCTCGATAATCATTTTGCGGGGGACCGGGTTAATTGCCGGTTCACCCACTGCAATCGGCAGGCCAGGTTTGGTTACCCGGCCAACGCCCGGGCCGTTCACCAGGTATATGCTTTCTTTGCTCCCATCATCGCTCCAGCGGACTTGCGCCCCAATTTCAGCGCCATTGGTGACATCGGGATCATCCCCTGCATCCTTGACCACCGTGGCCATGGCGCCGCCACCTTCTGTGCGCTGCAGGCGGCAGAGCGCAAAGCTGTGGCGGGATTCATCGGGAAAGAGAATCTCGACCGAATCGTCCTTATGGCCAAGCAGGCAGCGCACTGCGGCCTTGGCCGCGGCTGCGGCACAGGCACCGGTGGTGAAGCCGCTGCGAAGCGGTTTTTCACGTGGGGGAGCCATGACGATGTCAGGCCAGTCGCAGCAGGGCATTCACCATGGCCACCGCTACAGGGGTGCCGCCTTTGCGGCCAAGAGCGGTGATGTAAGGGAAGTCCTTTTCGATCAGAATGTCTTTGGACTCTGCAGCATTGACAAAGCCAACCGGAACCCCGATGACCAGATCTGGTGCAAAACTGCCCTGTTCGATCAGCTCCATGATCTTTAACAGGGCCGTGGGCGCATTGCCCACCGCAACGATACCGATGTTGTCGTTGACGCTCAATGCCATGGCCGCATCGGATCGGGTGGTGCCTTCTGCCTTGGCCTTGGCTATTGTTGCCTCTTCCGCCACCTTGCAGATGACCTTGCCGCCAAATTTGGCGAGCAAACCTTTGGAGATACCACTGGCCCCCATATTGACGTCGATGAGGATGTTTTTGCCACTGCGAAGGGCTTGCAGGCCAGCTTCTATCGCTTTGGGATGAAAGCGAATATTTTCGGCAAAACTGAAGTCGCCGGTGGCGTGGATAGAGCGGCGGACAAGGGCGAACTCTTCGGGGGAAAAGCTGGTGGGGCCGAGTTCCCGCTCGATGATGCGAAAACTCTCGGCCTCGATCTCTAGTGGTGCGACTTTTTGCAGGGTAACCATAGGTGTTCTCAGCGTGGTTGGCGGCAGGCCTGGACAAAGCGGGCGGCGGCTTGCGGCGTTCGCCCCCAGTGCAGATGGATGTAACCTGCCAGAGTGTTGTCTATAAGAAAGCCCTCACCACGGCCATCGGCCAGATGGTAGGCCACCGGAGCGGAAGCTCCTTCTTCGATGGTGGAGTAATGAAATTCATGCCCATGGAGGATCGTTCCTCGTGGTGCAAGCAGGCAGTCTGCTTCGACCATGGGTTGCCGGTACCCCAGGCTGCGGAGCCTTGGCTGCATGCGGGCGCTGAAAGGGTAGAGCCCGACCATGGGAAATTCAGCCCCCTCCTGGTTTGTGATCGACTTGCACAAGTACATGAATCCGCCACACTCGGCGTATACAGGATTGCCAGCCCGGGCAAAGGCCAGTATTTTTTCGCGTAGCTGCACATTTTTACTGATTGTATCCGCATGCAGCTCTGGATATCCGCCGCCAAGATAGAGTCCCTGGATATCTGGGGGGAAGCATTCATCTTGCAGGGGGCTGAAAAAGATGAGCTCAGCTCCGGCCTCCCTGAGCAGATCAAGATTATCCTCATAGTAGAAACAGAAGGCTGCATCCCGGGCCACGCCAATCCGCACCGGTGTCCCTCGCTTCACCAGGGGGCCGTGAGAATCACTTTGAACTTTTTTTGGTCGCTCCCTGGCAATGTTGAGCATCTGATCCAGATCCACATGCTCCTCGATGAGACTGACTAACTGTTCAAGCCCCTCACCTTTGAGCGGATGTTCTTCGCCCATGTGCAGACCAAGGTGGCGGGATGGGATGGAGACCGACTCGTTGCGGGGCAGAAAACCCAGCACCGGCACATCGCAGTAGGTTTCAATGGCATCAGCGATCATCTTACGGTGTTTGTCTGAGCCCACCCGGTTACAGATGACACCAGCCAGTCGCAGGTTGGGATCAAGGGTGGCGAAACCATGGGCGACCGCGGCCACGCTTTCCGCCGCAGAGCGGACATCAATCACCAGAAAGACGGGCAGCTCCAAGGTCTTGGCTAGGTGCGCAGCTGAGCCTTCACCTCCATCGAAGAGTCCCATGACCCCTTCAATCACCGCACAGTCACAACCGGTCCCATTTTTAGCAAAGCTGCGGCGGACAAAATCAGCACCGCACATACGCACATCCAGGTTACGTGAGATCTGACCGGTCACCATCTGGTGGAGGCTGGGATCAATGAAATCCGGGCCGCACTTAAACGGTTGGACCGCAAGGCCCCGGCGGGCAAGCGCCGCCATCACACCCAGGGTCAGGGTGGTCTTGCCGCAACCAGAGTGGGTTCCGGCGATGAGCAGGGCAGGAAAGCTCATAGGCGTATAATCCCCTTTTGGGCGTAATCGGGATAGAGCAGCGATTTGACGAAAGCAATGCCGTCAAGTAATTCCAGGGTCGGGCGGGAGACCATCTCCTCGGCGACCAGAAAAACCTGGCCATCACGAACCGCCTTGATCACCGAGAACCCTGGCTCATGGATAATGTCATCCACGCGGACCGGGTTCATTCGGCCGGTCTGGGCCAGGTAGAGATCAATGTCGTTGGCTTTGGCCAGGATGCGTTCTTTGCCGTAGGCTGCAATATTGGTCTGCCGCATTCGATCGGCATCCGTTGCCACGTTGACGCCGCCGGCAGATTCCAGGACAAAGATGGCCATGGAGGTGGGGGCAAAGGTCTTCATTTGGCTATGCATCGACTCAAAATACACATGTTTGCGCCGATTTTTGGGGATGAGGCGCAGTTGGCTCTGGAGCGCTTTCAAGCGATCGGTAAAGGTGGTGACCATGGCCTCGGCCTGTTGTTCATGGCCGGTCAGGATGCCCAGGTCGCGCCAGTACTGGTAGAGCTCCTTAGCCTGGGTGGGTTGCAGGGAAACCACGCGTACATTATGCCTTTCCAAGATACGCACCAGATTGGGGTAGGCGCGACTGATCATGGGCCGAATCAATACCAGATCAGGTGAGAGGGCCAGGAGGCGTTCCGGGTCGTCCTGGAAGCGGACCTTAGGGCAGCCGGGTAACTGGTGGTCACTGGGGCTGCAGCCGATGATTTCTTTTTTCAGACCCAGTTGCAGCAGGTTGGTGGTGTGGGCCGAATAGAGAGAGATGATGCGTTTGAACGGTTGATTAAAAACAATAGTCCGGTTTTCAGTGTCGGTAATTGATGCCGCGGTCGCGAGCTGGGCAACAAGCAGCAGGGACAGGCAAAGGCAGGATGCAAAAGATGAAAGACGCATACGTACTCTATATCAGGGGGTCATGGGCAGGCGAAAGCTGACCTGCCGACAGTTGGTAAAGGGGTTGGGGCGGACCTCGGCTTCAACGCCGTAGACTTGCTTAATGTTTTCTGGAGTCAGCACCTCTCTCGTCGGTCCCTGGCAGATGATTTTGCCTTGTTTCAAAAAAATCAGCTGATCACAGAAGAACGAGGCCAGGTTGAGATCGTGCATCACAGCCACCACCTGCAAGCCCTGCTTCTCAAAGCGGGAACGGATCAGGTGGAGGATTTCCAGGCTATGGTGGATATCCAGGTTGGAGGTTGCCTCATCCAGCAGAAGGACCTGGGGCTTTTGCGCGAGTGCCCGGGCCACGGCCACGCGTTGCTTTTCCCCACCGGAGAGGCGGGTGACCGGTCGTTTGGCCAAATGGCTGATTCCTGTGAGGCGCAGAGCCTCATCGATGATTGTTTGATCTTGCTCGTTGGGGGCGGCAAAACGATGGAGGTGCGGATGCAGCCCCATCTCCACCACTTCCCGCACCGGATAGCCAAAGCGGACCGTAAATTCCTGAGGTACCAGGGCCAGCTTTTGGGCCAATTTTTTTTTGGTCCAGGATGGAAGCGGTTGGTCCAAAAAGTCAATTGTTCCCCTGTCTGGTGTGAGTAATCCCCCCATGAGGTCGAGCAGGGTGGTCTTGCCGCTGCCATTGGGACCGAGGATGCCGTAACTGTAACCTCGTCGGAGCTCAAGATTGATTGTCTCCAGCACAGATGTGCCGTTGTAGCCGAAGGCAACGTCTGTAAGCCGCCAGAGAATATCCTGATTTTCAGAAATCACTCTTGCCATCCTGTTGCCGTTTTTTAAAAAGGATACAGAAAAAGGGGCCGCCAAGCAGGGCGGTCAACACGCCGATGGGGACCTCGACAGGCAAGATAGCCCGAGTCAGGGTATCGGCAACGAGCAGCAAGAGGCCACCGGTAAAAAATGAGAGGGGGATAAGCAAGCGGTTATCCGGCCCCACCATATGGCGGAGCATGTGGGGCACAATGAGGCCGACAAACCCGATGATCCCCGAAACCGAGACCGCAAGAGCCGTCATAAGGGTGGAGACGGTCAGTAAAATTGTGCGCAGGCGAACGGTGTTAATCCCCAGTGAGGTGGCGGCTCGGTCACCGGTTGCCATAATGTTGAGATCCCGGCTGTAATAGACACCGACCAGAGTCCCGAAAAGTGCGGTGGGTACCAGCAGGGCCAGGCTGCTCCAGGAGGAACCGGCCAGGCTGCCCATGAGCCAGAAGATAATCAGGCCCACCTGTTCATCAGCGAGAAATTTGAGAAAGCCGATGGCTGCAGAGAGAATTGCCGAAACAATAACACCTGCGAGAATAAGGCTGGTTGAGGAAAGGCGTCGGTCACCTGCCGCCAGGTACAAGACCACACCCAATGTGGCCGCGCCCCCAAAAAAGGCAAAGACCGGAATCGAGGCGCCGGTGGGCAGGTTGAGCCCAAAGATCTGCAACACAATCACCAGGGATGCGCCAAAGGCAGCTCCGGTGGAAATCCCCAGCGTATACGAGTCAGCAAGCGGGTTGAGCAATATTGCCTGAAAGATAGCGCCACTGACACCGAGCAACCCCCCCACCAAAACCGAGCAGAGGATACGGGGCATGCGCACATCGGCAACCACCGTGGCTGCGACGGCGTCAACACTTTCGGGCTGCGACTGGCCGATCAGCTTGAACCAGATAATGGTAAAAACATCAGGGATGGAAACCTGAAGAAAGCCAAGCGTTGCCGAGAGGGCAATGGCAAAAATCAGAGTTGCGATCAGAGGCAGAAAGAGCACGGATCGGCGGGGCAACATCATCAGGGCAGCTCCACTCCCGCCTCGGCAGCAGCCTGGGCAAGATGTTCCACAAAGAGTGAAGCCACCTGGGGGCCAAGCCCCTTGATTTCGGCGCTGACTTGAAATCCCTGCGCCCGCAGAATCGATATCCAGGAGTCTTCTTCCTCGCCGACCAGATCATTGATGGCATGATCGCCAGCGACAATAAGAAAGGGCTTGAGAAGGACTTTGTTGATATTGTGCTGGCGTAAATTTTCGATAACATCGTCAAGGCTGGGAAAGCCCTCGACCGTACCGATCAGGGTGAGCACATCGGGGTAGAGGCTTCGCATCTGGGCGGCAAACTCCAGGTAGAGCCCACCGGAGGGGAAATGCTCGTTGCCGTGGCCCATGTAGACAAGGGCCGCGTCATGTCGTTTTGCCAGCGCCGCGTCTGCCGCCAGCGCCTTGGCCGTACGACGGATATCATCAGCATAACTGTATTTGAGGCTGTAGGTCCCCAGTAGGGGGCGGCCCAGTCCAATGGTTTCAAAGGGCTGCCAGCGGGGTTTCATGGTGCGAATGGAGCAGAGCCCGCGTACGTAGGCTGCAAGGTCATGGAATTCTTCGGCTGGAGCGATATGGGTCGGCTGGACCACCTGGCAAAGATAGCCCTGGTCCTGAAGATTGGCAATGGTGGCGAGTATGCCCTGGACTTGGAGAATTTCCTCTGGAATTTCGGGGTGGGCTGCGAGGTAGGAGGAATCCGCTGCCCGTTTATGCCATTTGCGCCGAATCTGATTCGAGGTAAAGGCTATTTTAACAGGAGGTTGCGGATAAGTCGCTTTCACCTCCCTATGGATGGCCAAAAGATCCTGCAGGGCCGATTCTACCGTGGTCCCGAACATGGCCAGAACGATTGCTGTCTTGTTACGCTGCACCTGCATGCCTCCAGTGAGTGAGATGGGGGAGAACTCTGCCCTGCGGCCCTGTATAGGTACCGGATACCATACCCGCCTGATCCGTAAACAAAAAATCCCGGATCATGTTCATGATCCAGGATGTCCCTTGTTTACCACTGGAATCGGTTCCTGATCGAGTTGCCGAACTGGATCAGGTACTGTGTTCAGGCAGGTCTTCTGACTCCCGGTTCCCCCTCCTTCCGCGCCTTCCCGTAAAAAACAGTGGCGTTTGAGCGGAATTCGTCCCCGGCTACAGCGGTGGGCCCGTTCCGGCTTATAAACCGGATTCCCTTTTCATCCGAATCAACGGACACCTAAACTCTTGTGCGGCGATATGGTACCTGCCGCATTCGGTGAAGTCAAGCCGTGATTCACCGCTCTTCAGGAAAACAGGGCAGAGAGCAAGGAGAAAGAAGGAAAGGACTGGAGGGGGGGAGGGAAAAAGCACAAGCCCTTCAAATACCGGGACGGTATTTGAAGGGCTTGGAGCCGGTTGAGCTATCTGTTGTTTGTAGAGCACACCTATTTCTCAAATTTCACCAGGACCTGGTCTGCCTCGACCGCCTGGCCTTTTTCCACGCAGACCTCGGCAATAACGCCATCAATGGGTGAGCCGACACCACTTTCCATCTTCATGGATTCCAGGATAACCAGGTTCTGCCCCCGGAAAACGCGATCGCCCTTCTGGACCAGGGCATCAACAACCAGCCCCGGCATGGGGCAGAGCAGAACATTGTTGAGCGCAGCGGATGCCTTATGTGGCATAAAGCTCATCATGGCCCACTCTTTAGGTGTGTAGACCTCAAACAGGCGGGACATACCGTTAAAGGAAACCCAGAGAAAGGATGTGTCCAGCTGGATGCGGAATCGGTAGACCTGACCGTTGATCACCAGTTTCAGCCGCCTGCGGAAAAACTCGAAATGGGGAATTTCGACCTCATAGAGATTGCCGTCCACCCGGATAGAGCAGGTCTTTCCCGAGACCGGCGGTTCTTCGAGGACAACTTCAAAGTTATCCTCCTCGCAGCGGATCATATACTGGGGCTGGTGGTCAAGTTTTCTCTCACCACCAATGTTGGAGACCATATGGCGCATGGATTCACGGACCGCGACCTCACGGGTATGGTAAATCAACCCGGCGACCAGTGCTGCCAGGCGCATGGAGTGCACCGCTGGTGAACGTTTGGAGACACCTCCATCAAAATGCTGCTCAATGAAACCGGTGGACATGTTGCCCTCGGCAAACTCGGGCAGACAGAGCACACTGGTGGCAAAGTCAATATTGGTGGATACGCCTTCAATATGATACCCGTTCAGCGCCTCGATCAGACTGCGCCGCGCATCTTCGCGGGTTTTGCCGTGGCAGATGACCTTGGCTAGCATGGAGTCGTAATAGACATCAATCTTCGAGCCGATGTTGACGCCCGAATCAACCCGGGTACCGGTGCCGCGCGGTGCATAATAGCGGGTGATCATGCCGGTTGAAGGGATGAAACCCCGGCCTGGATCTTCGGCACAGATACGAGCCTCAATGGCCCAGCCGTTGAAGCGGATGTTTTCCTGCTTAAAGGGGAGGATCTCGCCGCTGGCGATGCGCAGCTGCCATTCCACCAAATCCATGCCCGTGACCAACTCGGTCACCGGGTGCTCAACCTGCAGGCGGGTGTTCATCTCCAGAAAATAAAAGTTCTGGTGGGTATCGAGCACAAATTCCACGGTCCCTGCGTTGTAATAGCCTGCCTTGCGGGCAAGATCACAGGCGGCCTGCCCCATGCGTGCGCGCAGTTCCGTTGAAACCGCAGGCGAGGGTGATTCTTCAATCACCTTCTGGTAACGGCGCTGGATAGAGCATTCACGCTCTCCCAGATGCACCACATTACCGTGGCTGTCGGCCAGAACCTGGATTTCGATATGGCGTGGCTGCTCGATATAGCGCTCGACAAAGACCCGGGTATCGTTAAAAGCCTTTTGGGTTTCCTTGCGGCTGGCGGCCAGGGCATCTTTCATGTCTTCGGCTTGGCGGACAATGCGCATGCCTTTACCGCCACCACCGGCTGCGGGTTTGAGCAGGATCGGGTAACCGATTTCATCGGCCAGCCTGATGGCTTCTTCCTCGTCCTTGACCGCGTCGATGTGTCCGGGAATGACCGGAACGCCTGCGTTCTTGGCCAGTTCCTTGGAGGTGATCTTGTCTCCCATGACGTCGATGGCCTCAGCGGAGGGGCCAATCAAGACCAGGCCTGCTTGCTCAATGGCCTTGGCAAAGTCAGCCTTTTCCGAGAGGAAGCCATAACCCGGGTGAATGGCCTGGGCGCCTGTTTTCTTGGCGGCAGCGATGAGTTTGTCGATATCCAGATAGGATTTTTGCGACTGGGATGCTCCGATATGCACTGCCTCGTCTGCCAGGTGCCGGTGGAGACTGCGGCTATCCGCATCGGAATAGACGGCAACCGTATTGATCCCCAACCGGTTACAGGTACGGATGATACGAACAGCGATTTCGCCACGGTTGGCGATAAGAATTTTATCAAACATAGCCTACCTCAGAGGGGAATATTTCCGTGTTTACGATCCGGGCCTTGGACTTTTTTGGAGTCCAGCATCTGCAGGGTGCGAATAAGATGCGAGCGGGTGTCCCGGGGAAAGATAACATCGTCGATATAGCCCCGTTTGGCTGCCAGGAAGGGGTTGGCAAAGGTTTGCTTGTACTCTTCCATCTTTTCGTTCAGCACGGTTTCCGGGTCATCGGCAGAAGCGATTTCTTTTCTGTGGATAACCTCGGCCGCCCCTTTGGGCCCCATGACCGCGATTTCGGCGGTGGGCCAGGCGTAGTTGACATCGCAGTGGATGTGCTTGGAGTTCATAACCAGGTAGGCGCCGCCGTAGGCCTTGCGGATGATGACCGAGATGCGCGGGACTGTGGCCTCGGTAAAGGCGTAGAGCAGCTTGGCGCCGTGGCGGATGATACCGCCGTGCTCCTGATCCGGGCCGGGCATAAAGCCGGGGACATCGACCAGGGTGATCAGGGGGATGTTGAAGGCATCGCAGAAGCGGACGAAACGTCCCGCTTTGTAGGAGGCGTCGTTGTCCAGCACACCGGCGAGTACTGCGGGCTGATTGGCCACCAGACCGACTGTGTGACCGCCAAGACGACCAAAGCCGCAGATGATGTTGCGGGCAAAACCGGCATGCACCTCCATGAACTCCGCCCCATCAAGGATGGAGTGGATCAGGACGTTCATGTCGTAGGACTGGGTCGAGTTGGTCGGTACCAGGAAATCCAGGGCCGGGTCGGTACGATCCGGGGCGTCGCTCAAATCAAGGATGGGAGAGCGCAGTTTATTGTTTGAGGGCAGGTAGCTGATCAGCCGTCGCACCTCGCGCAGGGCCAGGACATCGTTATGCACCGTGAAATGGGCCACACCGCTTTTGGAGGCATGGACACTGGCACCACCGAGATCCTCGGAGGTGATGTCCTGGTGGGTGACGGTCTTGACCACGCTTGGCCCGGTGACGAACATGTAGGAGGAGTCTTCCACCATGAAAACAAAGTCGGTGATCGAGGGGCTGTAGACAGCACCACCGGCACAGGGCCCCATGATGCAAGAGATCTGCGGGATGACACCGGAGGAGCGGACGTTGCGATGAAAGATTTCACCGTAAGAGCCCAGGGCATCCACACCTTCTTGAATGCGGGCACCACCCGAGTCGCTCAGGCCAATGATGGGCGCCCCCACCTTCATGGCCAGGTCCATGACCTTGCATATTTTCTGGGCATGGGCCTCGCCCAATGACCCGCCGAGAACAGTGAAATCCTGGCTGAAAACAAAAACCTCGCGGCCATCAATGGAGCCATGGCCAGTAACGACGCCGTCACCAAGGTAACTCTTTTCCCCGCCAAGACTGGAACCCCGACTGATTTTGAGTACGTCGAACTCTTCAAAGGAGCCATCGTCAAGCAGCAGGTTGAGCCGTTCCCTGGCAGTCAGCTTGCCTTTCTTGTGCTGCATTTCCAGTTGTTTTTCCCCGCCGGCGGAAACGGATTCCGCCCGCAGCCGCTCTAGGGTTTCCAAGGTTGCCTGGTATTGTGTATCCATATAATCCCGTTACCTGGTGGCGGAATCTTCCCCTGTCTCAGGAGAGAGACCGGTCAGATTCTCTGATTTGTATCTATAGTCCGTCGACCTCAGGCCCGACGGATGGAGTCGGTGGTCGATTTCCCCGGTTGGATGAACCGCAGATGTGCGCGGAGGCACCCGTTGATCACAAGATAATTAATCTAGCACAGATGGAAAGGGGGAGTCTCTAAAAAAATAAAGGTTAACAGGAATGGCTCCTGTTAACCTTTAGGGAACGACGAAAAGTTTAGGGGATAAGAAAACTCAGCCTCTCAAAAAAAATCAAAGCCGGCAGACCATTGGAGTATGCGTCCAGCTTGTGACGAGCACAGGGGATATCACCCCATGAGAAAACTCCACAAAATACCGGCGCAGAGGGCGGAGCCGATGACACCTGAGGAGTTACAGGCCATGGCATGCATCAAAAGGTAGTTGCTTGGATCGGCTTTAAGCCCCATCAGATGCACCTCACGGGCAGAGCCGGGAACGGCGGAAACACCGGAGGCACCGAGCAGCGGGTTGATTTTTTCTTTGAGAAAGAGGTTCATAAGTTTTGCAAACAAGAGCCCCGAGGTCGTGGCGATGCTGAAGGCTACGGCGCCAAGTGCAAAAATAAGGATCGATTTGTGGTTGAGGAAGACATCCCCCTGAGTGGAGGCACCCACTGTCAGGCCAACGAGAATAGTGGCGGTGTCGATAATGGCCGTTCGTGCGGTATTGGCCAACCGATCAACCACACCACTCTCCTTCATGATGTTTCCAAAGAAGAAGGGGCCAAGCAGCGGGATTGAGGCCGGTGCAAGAAAGGTACAGAGTATCATGCCGACAACCGGGAAGATGATCAGTTCTTTTTTGGAGACTTCGCGCATGTCCGGCATCTTGATTCTCATTTCCTTTTTGGAAACCAAGAGCTTCATGATCGGAGGCTGAATGATCGGAATCAGCGCCATGTAGGAGTAGGCAGCGATGGCGATCGGACCAATGAGATGCGGAGCCAGTTTAGCGGTCAGGAAGATGGAGGTAGGGCCGTCGGCACCACCGATAATGGCGATGGAAGAGGCTTCAAAGGGATCAAAACCCAGCCCCAATGCGCTGAGGTAGGTGAAAAAGACACCCATCTGGGCCGCAGCACCCAAGAGCATCAACTTGGGATTGGCCAGCAAAAAGGAAAAGTCGGTCATGGCGCCCAGCCCCAGGAAGATAATCGAGGGGTAGACCCCGCTGGTCACACCAAAGTAGAGGTAGTGCAAGACAGAGTTTGCCTCATAGATACCAATACCAAATCCCTTGAAAAAAGGAATGTTGCCTAAAATAACGCCAAAACCAATGGGCAGGAGCAGCAGCGGCTCGTATTTTTTGGCAATGGCAAGATACACAAGAACAATACCGACCACAATCATGATCAGGTTGCGGTAATCGGCAAGGCCGAACCCGGTATTGTGGAGAAATTGAAAAAATAGATCCATGGAAAGTACCCCCTTTCTCTAAATAATGGTCGAGTTTAGTCGTTATAGCGGAAAATGCCGTCACCCAAGGGGTGCAGTTTGCCGGATTCGATAAGCGATCGAATCGAGAGGTGGGGGTGGGGGACGTGGTACTTCTTGGCAAGAATATAGAGCTCTGCCAGCTCAAATTCAGGATCTAATTCCTCGATAAGAGGCATAAAACGGGTAATAATCAGGGACACATCAGTGGGACAGTCGGGCAACTGGGGTTGAACCGGTTTTTCTTCCGAAACCACCTCGACTTTCGTTTTGGGGCGGTCAAGCAGGGCAACCAGCTTATGCAGCTGAGATATGATAATGGATAACGTTATCAAGCCGCTAAAAACGATACAGGCACCAGTCGCAGCAGCGACCCAGCCGTTGTGGTGTGAAATCGCTTCGAACCCGATCAATTGAAACCTCCTTCAGCCAAATATTTATTCTAGGTCTCGGCGAACGCCAAGGAATTTGAGAACACTGATGAGAATTCAGCACCCTCTAATTACACAAAATTAAGCTAAAGTCAAATTGTTAGTTATTGGTATGCTTCTGTGCTTACTGTGACTTACCCTTATATATCAGGTGCTCCAGAGTAAAATGTTGTAATTCGAAGGGGGATGGAATGAGAGCGGAAAAAGGGGAACATCCTGACCCTCAATCGTTGGGGGGATTGTGAAAATTGGGCATGGCAGAAGGTATGCAAGAGGAAAACAACAGCGACTTTACAGCCAGGAAGGGGAGGTATTGATTTTTTACAAATTCTCCGCTTTAACATAGTAATCTATAGGGAACATGTGGTACAGAAAGCCACCCCTTCGCCGAGGCGGAAACCAGGAGAGTTGTAAGCGATCACGAGGCACCGAATCTGCGGTGTATCGGCCTGTTTACGTTCAGGTAGCCGGAAACCTGGAAAGTTTTGTGGTGGTAGAGCGCATATCCTCTCCTTTGCATAAAAGGGGAACATTGCCCTGTCCGCTATGCCTGTGTTGTTGAGTTATTTGTTGAGTTTTCACTGGTTACGGCTTTGAAGAGGGCAGAAAGAGATCTGCCAGTTATCCATCCGTTTTCGTAAAAGGAGAGAATGCATGCAATTATTCGCCCGCGACATTATGACGAAAAATTTTGATACCATTTACATGGATGCTCCTGTGGAGCAGGCGATTAAACGAATTCTCAGCGCCAAGGTGCGGCCAACCGGTCATAAAACAGTTAGCCTCATGGTGGTTGATTATGACAACGGATTGGTGGGCACCACCAGCATGTATTATATCCTCTACCACCTTCGCCCCTCCTACTTGAATTACGGTGTGGACGGATACGATTTAAACTGGGGGGGTGACCTTGATAAGTTCGTCGAAGAGATCAAGCACAAAAAAGTGGTGCATATCATGAACGACAACTTAATGAGCGTATCCCCGGATGAGCCTGTTATGTCGGTGCTGGACCGGTTGATCAAAAATAACCTCCGCCGTATTTCCGTAGTGGATAATGGCCGCCTGGTTGGCGTGATTTATATGTCGGATATTTTTTATCATCTCTTTGCTGAATAAGGCCTGAATCCGTGAGCATTCATCAGTGAGCCAGGTGCAACTGAACAATACATGAATTTGCAAAAATACGTTGTCTTATTAAAAAGATGCGTTGTTCAGTGACCACCCGCCGTCACGGATTCGGGTAATGGGTTGGGAAAGGAGAGCTTTTTCGCAAAAAAAGGATAAAAAAAAGCCGAAGACCAAGATGAGGTCTTCGGCTTTTTTTTATCCTTTGTGATGGTGCGGCACTGAGCAACAGAGCCCTTAAAAATTGAAGACCTTGGCCTCCGCTGCCATATCAATCAGGTGGGGACCACCGTCCAGAGCCATGTTGGTGTGAAATTTGGCTTCGTCCAGCTGGCGATTTTTAGCGCAGGGGGTACAGATACCGGTCTGAACTTCGTTTTCGATCAGGTAGGGCAGGTAATCGTTGACACAGTCGCCGGTCACGGTTTTTTCGCTACCGTCCTTATCTTTCATGGCCCAGTCAACACCGCTGTCGATGAAAAAGAGATTCACGGTATGCCCCTTGGAGTGGGCGATTTTGGCGAACTGAAAGCAACGGGTCGCTTTCTCGAAATGGTTATCGCGCAACACAAAAAGAAAATTTGCCATGCTGGTATCTCCTCCTGATCATTCAACCTATGGAAATGGGCAGGCTGAAAGGGGATTGCCTGTCCGTGGATAAATTGCACGGGTGTATCCGTGATTACCCTATGATAATAAACAGGAATAATACCGCTCGGCAACGTGAAAAATATAAGAAGAACAGAACGATGAGCCACAAAGACCACATTGAAGGACTGGAGCGTCCACGACAGCTCTCTCCCCCCTGGTGGCTGCAAAGCCCGCACCTGCAAACCCTCTGGCCAAAATTTTTTCGCCGAATTCCGCAGCTGGAGTTTAGAGAGGAACGGCTGGAGCTTGCGGATGGAGACTTTATCGATCTTGCCTGGGTTGAAAGGGCGACAGGCCCCATCGTTCTCATGCTACACGGCCTGGAGGGGAATCTGCGCTCCCATTATGCCCGACCGGTACTCTCCACCCTGGCCGAAGCCGGTTTTCAACCTGTCTTTATGTTTCTGCGTGGATGCAGCGGCGAGCCCAATCGTCTCTCTCGCACGTATCATTCCGGAGCAGCAGAGGATTTGGCTGAGGTCCTGGCCTTACTTGCGGCAAGTGGCCGACCTGTTTTTGCCGCACTGGGATTTTCTCTAGGGGGGAATCTTTTGCTGCGTTATCTGGGGATACACGGATCTGAGGCACTTGTTCAGGTAGCCATGGCGGTCTCTGTTCCCTTTGTGCTGGGCGATGCGGCAAAGCGGTTGGAAAAAGGGCCGTCGCGCATATATCAGCGCTATCTGATGAACCGATTGAAACGTTCGTATCTGCGCAAATTTGCCGAGACGCCTTCACCCATTCAGGTCGATTTGGAAAAAATTCACACGCTCTGGCAATATGACGAGCAGATAACCGCGCCGCTGAATGGGTTTCAAGGGGCCGATGATTATTATCACCAGTGCAGCTCGATTCACTATCTCAAAGATATCACCGTCCCCACCCTGATTTTACACAGCCAGGACGATCCCTTCATGTACCCGCACAACGTCCCGACGCAGGAACAGGTCGGACCGGGGGTAGAGTTGGCCATTCAAGCGCATGGAGGGCATGTCGGCTTTATCGAGGGGGCTAGGCCGGGAGCAAAGGAATGTTTGATAGATCGCTTGGCCCCGGCGTTTTTTCAGAGAAATTTGTGATGACTTGCCGCGCGTGAAAAATGGGACGGTGAAATATGTGGTCTGGTCCTTTTCCCCTCCTACCACAACACCTCCTATCTCTTCTTTATGGAGCGTTTGCTACAGCTATGATGGACTGTAACGTTTTTCTTTTCCTAAAAGACGCCACCCCTCCCTCCTTATGAGTCTATCGCTCCAGCAGCAATCCCCAGGCAAGGCAGGGGAGCCAAATGAGAAGATGACCTCCAAGGAGCCATATTCGCAAGCGATGCTCCCAGATCGTGCGCCGAAAGAGCAAAAACGAATAGAGTGGGAGAAGAATACCGAGTTCAATGAAAAGGTTGCGATACAGGTAATAATTAGTCAACACCAGTCTACCAGCACTTGGGAGAACCCCAAACGGAAGCGTCATGCCGACATCCGTGAATGGCCAGAGCAGCGGAAGAGGATACACGCCAACCAGGAGATCGAGAACCAGGTGAGAATAGGCGGCTCCAAACACCTGAATGATCCGTTCTGTGCGCCCCTGACGAGGAGTATATCGAAGAAGATAGAAAAGCGTGCATGCCGGAAGAAGCGAACAGAAGACGACGGAATGCGTGAACCGTATGAAAAAATTGATTCCAAACAGCCAGAGTACCCCGTATTCGCTATCGGGGAAACAGGCCAGCACGATCAGCCAACACGACCAGAGGAGTGGCCGCGTAAACGGCTGACGATCATGAAACGCTATGGCGGCTCCCGTTATTGAATGACTGACGAATGACGACATAATCTTCCTTCTTCTCAATATCCATAAAGGGGCAGCATGTGGTCATCTCATGCAATACTCGTGGGATCCCGCATCCTACTGTGGCAACGGGATAGCGATAAGTTGAGCGGCAAAGTACCACTTGAAGATTCCGACAAACTTTCAATGGTAAGGATTGCCGCCAGTGGTATTTGTCAGCTCGAACGCTTGATTATGTATGTTTATTAATCATTTAAATAGAAAGTTATGGTTGTGACAACTCGGACATCTTTTTCTATTTTGGCTGTATCTCCATATTGTTCTCCGGC
This sequence comes from Desulfobulbus rhabdoformis, assembly GCF_016919065.1. Classification (GTDB taxonomy): domain Bacteria; phylum Desulfobacterota; class Desulfobulbia; order Desulfobulbales; family Desulfobulbaceae; genus Desulfobulbus; species Desulfobulbus rhabdoformis. The sequence goes on from NZ_JAFFQA010000007.1 coordinate 156,336, forward strand.
GTCACGTACAAAAAAGTTTCCTTGCCGCGCACTTCTAATTTTACCAACAGTGACGTTAGCGTTTTTGGCAAACTCGTTGGCGGCAATACGTGCGTTTTTGGTAGCCTCGCTGAGCATTTCTGGTTTTATTGTATTTAATTTGGTGAAATGATAGAGAGGATCTCTGTTTTCAATATCGATTCCTTCTGAAATCAGTTTGTTAACATTGCTTCGTACTTTACTGACTTGTTCAACATTATTTGATTCCACGCTAATAGTACCCGTTAATTTATGGGTTTCATCTACCAATTTTTGATTCTCATCTCGATATTCTAAAAACTCATACCTTAATACTCCTGATTGAATCTCATCTTCCGTGAAACCATTTTCTTTAAGTAGATTCTTAATTGTTACTTTATGTTTTTCTGCTTTTTCGTATAAGTTTGGTATCTCTTCTTTTTTGCTGCCAGATACGGTGTAAGCTATTGTCCAATTGACTCTATCTGCTTTAACTCTTCTTTCAGCTAATCCTTTAACCTCGGCTGTGTTGAGAGCAACCTTGGAGTTGTATAATGTTTGTCCAATAAAGTAACCAGAAACCGCTAGCCCAATTGCTACAAATAGGCCGAGAAAGAATAGACCACCTTGAGTTTCTTTGTTCATGATTTTCTCTCTATGAATTTTATTTTACTGCCCTGAATTAGGTTCCGGGCCAGCCATTCCCGGAGCCCCACTCTAATGGCACAGGAAGCTGCTTTGTAGTCCGTAAATCGCCTCAAATTCATGATGAGTATGCGGCAACAGAAGCAAACGGGTCATTTTCTGGGATTATTAACGAAAAATCGTATTTTTTAGGCGCATTTATCCATCCGTTCTTGCCCGCATTTTTCAGACAAGAAACCTGATCTTTGAAAATATAATTGCCCCGTTACCTTGATAACGGAACTTGCTTATGC
>NZ_JAFFQA010000080.1 GCF_016919065.1 Desulfobulbus rhabdoformis
AATTCTGGCTTTGAATTCCGGTGTGTGCTTTCTCTTTTGCTTTTTCATAATCCCTCTTCTTTAACATGATGAAGGAACGATGGATAGGTTAGCCAAAGGGGTGGTCCGGATTCTTGGGACCGTCTCTGGGGAAGCAATTGCAGCTTAAACAGCTATCGTCGCCCTTCCACACAAAAATACGTATTTTTACCAACCTCCCGAAACATCATTTTCCAAAAAAATCCTAAAGTTTTTCCGGAATCTGTTCGATACGTAAAGTAAAGGAAGGGGATATCAGGACGAGACCCCACTATTTTTCACCATAATTCAAGAAATTACTTTTCACGGAGGCGCCTATCGGCGAAAATAGATCTAAGCAATACAAGACGGCAAGGATGCCGAGCATACGGTGAGCCAAAAAATATTCAAGGAGGAATATCATGGCACAAACAAAGAACACAAACGTAGCTTCTCTCAAAGCTCAATGCACCAGACGAACGTTTTCGTTCAGTCTGTCGAAGGACCGCTCCCTCTCTCACTCGGCCTTCACAGTAAAGCAGTGTTGTAAGATGCACATGGTTCGACCAAGTTTGCTTGTTTGACTTCTAATAAATTCGGTCTGAATCAGGTTATGTACAACTCTAATAATGAAATTTTCAACGCGCAGGCTGTTTTGGATGCGCTTCAGGAATACACGAATATCCTGCGACGCATACGTGAACTGGCAGTTCAATCCGCCAGCGAAACCAAGAGCGTCTCCGACCGGCAGTCCCTCCAAGCCGAGGTCAACCAACTGAAACAAGAGTTGACACGAATTGCCAAAACCACCATCTTTAATGGTAAGAATCTACTTAATGAGATATTGCCTTCATCATCAGATCAGGTGGGAACAAATGGCAATGAAGCTTTCTTTGTACGTCTCAATTCTCCTCGCATGGTAGATCTTGGAAACAATTCACATCGCACAGTGAACAACGAGTTAGAAAAAAATGTTGAAAGAGCAACTGCTCGTTCGGCGGATACTCGTAAAGGCGCAACAGTAGGTTATCACGACCTGACTCATGGAGTTCCATTTGGCGCTGAAAAAATCACAGTCTCCGCAGACGACAGTGCAAAATTGATATTTATCTCACGAACAGGGAGGTCCACAGATGAATATTGAGACTGTCGGCGTCGCCAATTTAGTCACGTCCCGGGCAAATGAACCCAAAGAACAGGTTGAAAGAAAACAGCAAATCAGCCAGGAAAACACACCAAGTTCTTCGGAAGAAGAAAGTAAACTCCAGTCTGAGGAGTTGATCAATCAGATCAGGGCACTCACCGAAGACGGTTTATACAGTGTCCGTTTTGAAAAAGATTCAGGTTCCGATGAATTGATCGTAAAGATCATTGATCAGGATACCGAAGAAATTATACGACAAATACCACCAGAAGAACTACTGAGCCTCTCAGAGCATTTGAAAAATTTCTCGCTATCCGGGGGCATCGTGGATACAACCACGTGAGCTGAAGACCAGGAGGAACCAGCCATGACGATTCAATTTGGCGGACTTGCAACAGGGTTGAACACCGGCAGCATCATCGAGGAGTTGATGGCGCTTGAGCGTACTCCCATCACTCGCCTGGAAGAGGATCAGACTTACCTCAACAATCGTCTTGAAGCCTTCCAGGAACTCGACACACGACTCAATTCGTTTGCGGATAAAATTAAAAACCTCAACTACTCCTCAACCCTCCTGCAAAGGTCGGTTAAGCAAAGCTCCGAAGAGTTTGTCTCAGCATCCGCTGACAGTGGAGCTGTTGTAGGAGGAAGCTATCAGGTTGAAGTGGTTTCACTGGCTCAGGTGCAAAAATCTGTTTCCGAAGGTGGGTATGCAGATAAGAACAGCGCCTTGTTCGGCACCGGAACACTCAATATTGAGGTTGGTGGCGTCAACCACGCACTCACACTTGATTCCAGTAACAATTCTCTCCAGGGCTTGATGAAGGCCATTAACGAGGCGGATATCGGTATCTCTGCCTCCATCATCAATACAGGGGACGAAACAGCCCCCTTCCGCCTGTCTCTTGCGGGAACGAACGTGGCTAAAGACTTCTCCATGGATACGAGCGGGCTGAGCGGAGGAGAAGAACTGTCCATCGGAACCCCGATACAGGAAGCGAGCAAAGCACTTATTCGTGTCGATACCGTGGAGATAAGTAGCGACTCCAACACCATTTCTGAAGCCATACCAGGGATGACCCTTGATCTGGTTAAAGCTGAAGAGGGAACCACCACCACCCTCAACGTCAACGTTGATAAAGAAAGTATTCGAACAGAGCTCGCCTCTTTTGCCGAAGGTTACAATGAGGTTATGAGCTTTATCACCGACCAGTCAGCCTACGGTGATCAGGAGGGAGGCGTGATTGGATCCGATGCAAGCGTCAATGCAATTAAACGCCGCATGCAAAGCCTGCTCACAGAAATAACGCCCAACTCAGGTGTATTCAAAACCATCTCGCAACTCGGCTTTGAAACCCAGAAAGATGGCTCCTTGGAGATCAACGAGACTACACTTAACAACGCTATCAATAACAATCTGGAAGATATAGCGACATTATTATCAGGTGAAGAAGGAGTAACAGGTACAGCGACCAAGTTTAAAAACTACCTCTTCGACATGACCAATTCCGGGACCGGGTTGTTACGAACCAAGCAAGACTCGATCGAAAAAAATCTGACTAGAATAGATAGTCAGATAAGTGTCACGGAAGCGAGGCTGGATATGCGACAAAAAACGCTAGAGGCTCAGTTCAGTGCCATGGAGACCTTGGTCAGCGGATTGAATACTCAAGCAGACTACCTGACTCAACAAATGGAAAACCTGAGTAGCATGATGAGCGGGGGCAAGTAATGAACGGCTATGTGAATCAATATCTGACCAACACAGTCAAGTCGGCTTCGCCGGAACAACTCATGCTCATGCTCTATGACGGGGCTATTAAATTTGTTGCTTTGGGCATTCAGGCCATTGAAAATGGAGTCATCGATAAACGCGCGTACTACATCAATAAAACATCTGCCATAATATCCGAGTTCGCGGCAACCCTCGATCATTCCGTCAATCCCAAGCTCGCTGAAGACTTAGACGCACTCTACCGCTACATGTTGAAGCGTTTACTAGATGCGAGCCTTGCAAATGATACGGCCCCCCTCATCGAAGTAAAAAAAATGCTCTCAGAGTTGCGCGCGACCTGGGCACAAGCCATTGATATCAAAAAACAGGAGATACGGGAGAAAGCAGGCGTTGCGCCCTCGACCTCGGATACCGATTATAAACCTCTTGCCGTAGCAATGTGACATGAATACATCAATAATTGCACAGTCACTGGCTGATTACAAAGCCATTGGAGAGCACCTGAATATTATCGAGCGTGCCATGCGGGGACAAGACAGTAAAGCCATTATCGCACTGAGCCAACAGTTGCTGCAACTGCAGAAACAGGTAAGGGAAAACGATATCGCAATTATTAACATGGCACACACCGATCCCAACATAAGTAATACTCCGCAACTGCAAGAACTTATCGAATTGATGCGTACAATTCATAAACAGAACGAGCGGATGACGCGTCAGTTACGTTCGATAATGGCTATTCATCGTGAAGAACTGTTGAAGTTAAAAAAAGGCAATACAGTCCTTCGTGGGTATCGGCCGGCAACGCAGCATACGGGCAGGCGCATTTCCATCTCGAATTGAAAGATGTTGCTCACAAGGCAGTGAAGGCGCAGTCCATTTTTGAATATCCTCTTTCGCTGAGGGCATGAAAAAATTCTTCCTTTCTTGGATAGCTTATGGCAATCTAAATACAACATTGAGCTTAATCCAAGAATGGGTAATCACTTGTCATCACAAAAAAGTTTCTTACCTCACATCAAAGAAGGTGCAGCACTGAGGGTGTCGATCCCTCTCAAAGGAATCACAGAAAAAGTGCGTTTCCCCTGTTTCTTTGACGCGGCAACACCGCCACAATTCTCTTTACGTTTCCCGCTGGATTCACTGGATTTTGATCAGGTTGACTCTGAGAGGCCCTGCACGGTCATGATTGATCTGGCCGAACAAACGGTTGCAGTCGATGCCGATATAGTGCGGTTTGAACCACCTTGTATTTTGCACTTTCAGGAAAATGAATCAACAACCCACACCCAAACAAGAAATTATTTCAGGGTTGATGCAACAGCACGAGTAGCTGCGTCCTCCGTTGTGCCAGCAAATATGGCACGTGAAGGAGAAAGCTGGCGAATGCTTGGCGATACGATAGACTTAAGCGGAAGCGGTCTCCTCTGCGCCTTTAGCGAACCTTTGGAAAAAGGGACCAGGGTTCGCATAGAGCTTACACTTCCGACCCAGGATATGGATGTTATCAATGCTCTTGGCCATGTTGTACGTTGCCGAAAAATTGAAGAAGGACTGTATCACGCAGCATTGCATTTTGATCTAATCGACTCTGAAAGTCAGGATAAAATAATGGCCTGCTGCTTTGAATTGCAACGCCGTTATCTACGTATGCGTGTTAGCCTGGAACGCCCAATCTAATACAAATACAAACTCATCAATTTTTGCCCTAATAATATTCGTTATCGTGGCTAGCATCACAAAATTACTTAAAAAAATTAAAGATCATGCGCCAACCATTGTCGACATTCCGGCAAAAACCGGAGAAGATTATCGCTGCAAGGCGGTTCTGCGCAAAAGAAATGGCACAGCCATAGAACTGGTTTTCCCTCCCAACTCCTGGGAGCAAGACAATCTCCCCATTGGCGCTAACTGTAATCTGGCCGTGGAACACCAGGGAGAATCACTTAACCTCGTTGCCCGCCTGGACGAAGTGAGCGATGCTCGCCGCCTGCTTTTTACTGCTCGCGAGCCGATTTCTCCTGAATCCCTGCGCGAATTTTTTCGTGTCTTGATCAATATTCCCATTGAAGCAAGTTATATTGCCAGTCCACGTGAGGTTAAGGCAAAGACCTGGAAAATGCTGGGGACAACTATCGATTTAAGCGGGAGTGGTGTGCTTGCAGTATTCGCGGAAAAACCTCCCACAAACCACAACATTCAGCTGGTGATGACCATGCCTGAAGATGAGCCATCTGTAGTCTGTCTGGCTGATGTGGTCCGCACGTATCGCCTGCGCAAAAACCGCTACCAGGTCGCCTTTCATTATGAGGTCATCAGTCAAAAAGCACGCGATCAGGTTATATCTTCCTGTTTTCAGGAACAGCGACGTCAGCTACGAGAAAACGTACAAACAGCAAGATGATAACTATCGTGCTGGCAAAAAAGCCACGCGAACGACGTGCCCGCTTTATAACTCACTGTTATCAGGCTATACAATCTAATTTCTTTGACCTTCCATGAGACCATCGCGTGATTAGTCGAACAAGTTTTCTCTTCCAAGGCGGCTGGTTGATTCGAAGGTTATGAGATCTCCCCAGAAGCGGGGCTGCTCCCCCCGCAAGGCTCTACCAATGAATCACAATTCGAATTTAACCAGATATACCGGTGGACAGACAACAATGCTCTGCTCACCTTGCAACCAACACATGTCGCAACAAAATTCGCCCTCAACTTTTGGGGTGACCAAGTGCGCCTCTTTGTTCTTCGCCTCACATCGCTCATGAGGGAACGTGGCAATCACTCCTCTGATTCCAGAGATTAAAGCCCTTTTACCAACCAGCAAACTGGAGGCCCAGCTCCACCGCCCTCCCTTTGCCCTGACCGCAGGTCAGATTGTACAGGCAACAGTCAGTTCTGAAGAGGCACCCAATCTCTTCACTTTACAAATTGGCGGGCAAAAAATTCCCATAGAAACGAGCGTAAACCTCTCAACCGGCCAAAATCTTTCCCTCGAAGTCACCGCCCTTTCCCCCCAATTGCAGCTTAAAGTTGTTGATCAAAGCCACATCAATGGACTCGATCAGCGCATCGGTGCCTCCTTGCAGACCATACTTCATCAGGGAGAATCGTTTTCCGAACTGGCCTCCCTTACCCAGGCCCCAGCCCTCTCTGTTCAACTCAGCCCAAATTCTCAGCACGTCCTGCAACAGATGCAGACACAACTGCTGGGAAACGTATCAGAAAGTAGTAGTCTTGCGGCGATTATCACACAGCTGGCCTCGGTTCTCTCCGCCACAGAGGTCTCAACAACCACCGCTGGCCAAAAGGAAGCTATGAGCGCACTCCTCCAGCAGATAAACGCTCTTCCTGCGGCACCAACCGCAATACGCCAGGAGGCAGCCAACCTGGCAAAAATATTTTCACCTCCAGAGACAAATGGGCAACTGCTGCAACAACAAGGGAAAAACTTCAGCAACGGCTCCTCAGTCGATCTTCTGGGAAACATCGGAATCACCAAGGATGAAGCTATTCAACAACTGCAAAAATTGCCAGGGACACTGCAAACAGCACTACAGCCACTTATCGAACAGCAACTCACCTCGAGCAATCCGTCACAACCGCTTACCCAGGTTCTAAAATTTATTCTCCAGGCCGCACAGGAAAGCAAAACAGCCCCTCCCCCATCTGATGGTGTGCAATTCAAGCAATCTCTTGCACAACTAGGGACACAGATGGAGCGCCTGTTATCCCAGGGCAAAAGTCAGGAGGCAGCCAACCTGGCAAAAATATTTTTCCTTTCTGAAACAAATAGGCAGCTGCCCCAACAAGGGAAAACCGTCAGCAACGGCTCCTCTGTTGACCTTCTGGGAAACATCGGAATCACCAAGGATGAAGCGATCCTGCAACTGCAAAAATTGCCGGGTGTACTGCAAACAGCACTGCAGCCACTTATCGGACAGCAACTCACCTGGAGCAATCCATCACAACCGCTTACCCAGATACTGAAATTTATTCTCCAGGCCGCACAGGAAAGCAAAACAGCCCCTCCGCCCCCTGATGGTGTGCAACTTAAGCAGTCTCTTGAACAGCTGGGGACACAGATGGAGCGCCTATTATTCCAGGGCAAAAGTCAGGAAGCGGCCAATACACTCAAGTTTGCCCTGCTGGAAATAACAAGCCTGGGGCCTGGGCCTACTCTGCAAAAGGCTGCCGACGATGTCCTGAGCACCATTCAGTTTTCCCAGCTGGTCCAGATGCGCCTGGGAGCGGAATCAATCTTTTTCATGCCCCTCCCCTTTCCCTTCCTCCAGTCTGGCTTTCTACTCATTGACCATGAGCATCAAAAAAGTACGCAGGACAACCAACAGAAAAAGCGCCAGCCAACAGATTTGAGTCTATATCTGCAACTCGAAGGCCTGGGCAATCTCAATATCACCGTGCATCAGGAGGGGAACAACATAGCGCTCACTTTTTATAGCCAAGACTCCTCACGTGCCAGGTTCATCAGCCAGCATAAGGATGAATTGAAAGACATGCTGACCACGGGCACCCTCTATACTGCTCAATTTCTTGTTGGAGCAAAGGAACCTGTTAAAATTCTTATTGAAAAAATGCTGCATGCCCCCACAGGCATGGTCAACATCAGCGCTTAAGCTCCCCCTTTACTGGTTCCCTATATACACGGGCCGAAAGCTTGACTCGTCCCACTGCAAGGCGTTATCGATCTCTGTTAAAATTTGACTTTGATCTTCTGGTAATACTCCATGAACATTGATGTAATTGGTATAATGATCACTGGCTAATTCCGACTGAACTTCCAGAGCCTCGACAATTTTCCGTGTCTCCCGCAGCACTTCATGAGGTCCCAGTAATTGAAATCTTCCGGCACGGATATCATCAAGTAAGGGGGTGTGTTTCTTTGGAAGAAGCGTACGCAGACGAATGAACGTCGGCTGGATCGCATTTAGAGCAGAAGCTGTTGCCAAAGCATGGGCGTGGCTGCGTTCTCTTCCCCCTATACCAAGCAAAACATAGAGGCTCAGCTCAATACCCGCTGCCATGACTATTTGGCCGGCTTCAATCTGTTGTTGACGAGAAGCCCCTTTGCACACAGCGTTCAACACCTCATTGTCGCCGGATTCCAGGCCAACGTGAATGCGTGCAAGTCCGGCCTCAGCGAGTTGCCGCATTTCCGCAAGCCCTTTGCTTTCAATATACTGTGCCGAGCCATAGATCGTAATTCTCTGCAAATTAGGGAACACACGATGTGCATAGCGGCAAATACGGCTCAAGTCTTCCGTTTTCATGGCAATGCTGTTCCCGGCGGGGAAGAACACTGTGGTCACGAAAGGGCCATATTCCTGGGCGGCCCAATCCATGTCTTCACAGATATCCACTGTGGGACGAATTTTAAAATGCGGTCCTTCTTTGTATACCATGCAAAAGGTACATTTATTATGTGGGCATCCCATTGTTGCCTGTACAAGTAAGGATTCGGCCTCACTGGGGGGACGGTAGATTGGGCCTTCGTAACGCAGCATAAAAAAATTGTCCAAGAAGAAGAATGGGGCGCGGCGATGAGCACCCACTAAAAAAGGAACTCTCACAGAAAGTTAGCAGGATACAAAAAAAACAGGCAAACAGCACCAAGGATTGCTGGAAAGAGGCATGCGTTGTTGAAACGGACACCTTCTCTTCTCTTTGGCTGAAATTCTGTTGTACTCACATAGGTCAGAGTTATGCTCGAAAGTGGTGTTTGAGGGAGCGCTAAAAGAAAAATGACGTATCCTGTTGGAAGCAGTTCGCCAAAACTTGATGGCCTCGTAAAAACCTTACGCGGCTATTTTAAGATTTAAAAATTCAATCGGGCACATATTGCCCGGCTATGTCAAAATTGTTAAGAATTTTGGCATGAGATGTTCTTTGAGACGTGAAAAAAC
>NZ_JAFFQA010000081.1 GCF_016919065.1 Desulfobulbus rhabdoformis
TGATTGAAAATGTAATTCTTCAAGACATCCTTATGACCTTTTTCCTTTTCGATAGCTCTTCCCCTCCAGGGCAAGGAGCTCCGAGTTGTTGGCAAGTCGGCCGACAGCCGTCGTGGCGACAGGGGGGGCGTCTGTCTCTGTCAGTGAAACATTACGCCCTCCTGATCGAATCCCTGGGCTTCAAATTGCGCTTTGCCGTCCTTTATATGCCTGAAAATACAATATCCCGCCGTTCGCATCACATTGTTGAAAACAAAGCCCGGCTTGCTGACAGGCATTTTCAATATCGGGTACAGTCAGGGAATGGAGGCTATATTTCGCGGACATCTTTTCCCAGGTGACATCAAATTCCCGGTTGATCCCCATAGCGGGCGTGCTGCACATAAAAGCACCGTCATTGACGAGTACTCGTGCTATTTCCGTGATTGCCAGCTGATAGTTTGGAATCATATGCAGGGCTGTATCCATCATCACAAAATCAAAAGATTCATCATTAAAGATCAATTGTTCGGCATTGCCCTGGATAAATCGACAGGCGTTGAATGATTTTCTTTGCGCTTTTTTCACAGCTTGTTTCAACATGCCATAGGAGATATCAAGCCCGGTATAGTCATTGCTTTCATGAAAGTGGGCAATGGCTCCTCCGGTTCCACAGGCAACATCAAGAACCTTGGCCTGTTGCACCGGCGCAATCAGGTTGGCCAGAACCTCTCGGTGCTGCTGAGGATCTGCCTTGTGCACACGGGGCCGGGTAAAACGCTCCAGCATGAAATCGTAAATGATGGCAAATGCACCGAACTCTTTTCTCCGTCGTCTGGTTACGTCGGCCTCTTCATCGGTAAGTGCAGTAATGATACCGTTCTTATCAGGTATTGAAGGCATTGGTTCTTGCTCCAATGGATTTTTTTTGTTCTCGTAAAAAGACTTGAAAACGACGTTTTGCGATTCGTCATTTCCTGGTTTTTATGTTTCCAGATTTTGAGGTTTTTGACTATTTGCGAGGCTATCATTTTTGAATGGACGAAAACGATGCAATAATACAGGGGTAACAAAGTAATCTGCCACCAGTGCTGCCAAAATACCAGCCGGAACAAGAATACCCAGATTGATGTACATTTTGGTGAGTGAGCCCAGATACGCTGAAAAATTGAGAATCAATACCATTGAGGTGAGAAATAAAGCGACTCCCACTGTTTTGAAGACCCTGCGTGTGCTTTCCCTATAGCTTGCCGTACGATTGTATTCGAGCTGATAATGGTTGATGAAATGAATGGTGTCGTCCACTGCTAACCCCAGCAGCATGGGCATGATGGTGACCGTCATGATGTCCAGCGGGATACCGGCAAAACCCATAATACCGCCAACCACAAGGGCCGGTGAGATATTGGGGATCATGGCGATCAGCCCGATCTTGACGTTACCGAAGACTACAATCAGCAGGATACCGATCACGACAAGGGCTGTCAGGAAGGAGCGAAGCTGCCCCCAGGTCACATAATCCATCATGACCGTGAATTGGGAGATAGAGCCGATCAACATCACCTTGGCATCAGGGAAGAGTTGTTTACTCCGCTCCTGAATCAACTGTAATTCCCGCATCCCCTCAGCGGAATTGTAGTCCGTGACTTCCACCATGAGGCGCAGCCGCTGATAGTCGTAATCCACCCATTTTTCCGCTTCGATCCCACCGGCGTTTTCATAGAGGAGCAGGAGTTGGGCGATCATCTCACGATTTTCAGGGATGGAGTAAAAGGACGGATCACCACTGTGCAGAACCTGGTTCATATCCTTGATGATATCAAGCAGGGAAGTTACTTTTTTGGTCAGCGGCAGAGGCTTGATCTCCTCAACCAATTGTTCGAACTTTCGCAGATTCTCGGGATCCTTTGCCTCGCCGAAGTCGGCAAACTCAATAGCCACATCATAGGAGTACATCGACCCTACCGGCGTATTACCGATATAATCAAGACGGGCTACATAGGGAATTTTAAGTCCCATGGTTTCGATCACATCAAAAGACACCTCGAATTTGGTGATACCGACCAGGCAGGTAACCACTACCAGGAAAAATACGGTGAGGGTGGTTTTGGGCCATAAGAGAACGTGGCTCCCCAGCCTGTCCATCAACCGTTCGAGCAACCGTCCGCCTTTCTCGACATAGGTGACATGGGGTGGCCGGTTTTTACCAAAGCTCAATAGAGACGGGAGCAGTACAATAACCAGGACATAGGTTATAGCCACCAGGCATGCTGAAGATCCCCCCACCCAGCGAATAGGACGCAACGGAACCAGCATAAAAGAGAGCAGCGCGGCAATGGTGGTCAGGGCGCTGAACAAAAGCGGCCAGCCAGTCTCTTCCAAGGCGTGGACGAGCGCATTGTGACGCTGGCCTGTTTTCAAAAATTCACGTTTAAAAAAATTGAAAATATGTATTGAGTAACCTATGGATACCGCCATGCTCAGAAACACCGGCACAAAGATCATGGAAGGGTCAAAACTGATTCCTAAGAACCCCTGGAAACCGAAAACAATCACAACGCCGCTTATAGCAGTCATCAGGGGAAACACAACACCGGTGACACTTCGCAGAGAGAGCGCCAGAATAAGAATGGTGAGCAGTATTGAAAGCTTGAACAACTTCGGCGTTTCCTTGCCAAAGAACTTCCGTTTTTCAACATTAATCACCGGCATCCCGGTGGTTTTTGGGTTCAGAATTTGGTATTTTTCCTGACCGACAACCTCGCAAAAAGTATGTCCGACAGCCATATCCGGATTTATTTTTTTATTTTTTTCCCAGACATCGGGAATCGGCTTCATCCGCAGGGCAATCCAGGCATAACGACCATCTTCAGAGACTATTTTATTTTTCAAGGAAGGCTTGGACAGGGCCATTGCCTTTATCTTTGACAGTTCATCAGCTGAGGTGGGAACCGGATCGGGAACCAAGTCAATGATCTCCATTCCTTCCTCGGTACCGAAGGTGAATTCAAAGTCAGTGAGGGAAATGACATCCTCTGCAAAGGGAACTTTCTCGACAAGTTCCTCTCCCAACTGCCTGATTGCGGAAAGAATTTCAGGAGTAAAAACGTTGTCAGCCTCCACCAGAACAGCGCAGAAATCATCGTTGCCAAAGATTTCTTCAAAACGATCCTTGGCTGCAAGCATTGCATCATCTTCCAGGAACCATTTGTCCTGATCTACATCGGTTTTTATCTGCTTGACTCCCGCAATCGATACACCAACCAGCAGGGCAAAGAGGAGGATATTGAGCCATCTGAATCGTAGGATTATCTTGGCTGCCTTGCGGAAACGATCATTGATCTTTTCAATGTTTACCATGACATGCGTATTCCTTTTATTGGGAGGGGAATTAAAAACTGTATTTAACGTTCACCCAGACCTGACTGTTATCTTCATACACCCCGTACTGACCATCATCTCCGGAGAAGATATCTACCCCAGCTGAAAGATGGAGCCCGTCTCTCATCTCGTACTCCGCCTTTATGCGGTTAAAGATTTCGCCATCATCAACGCTCCAGTACAACATATTGGAAACTGTCAGGGTCTGGTGCAGGAGGTCCTTTGATACATTGAGGGTGACCATCGTTGCATGGGCCGGATCAGCCAGGCGATCGTCATGGTTGAGTATGCCATCACCGATCAGCTGTGCCGTCACACTCCAATCATCACCGGGAGTCCAGTCAACACCGCCAAGCCACTTGTAGCCGTCTTTCTGCTGCGGCTGGTGATATACAGACTCCGACTCGTAATAGCGTCCCTTGTAATAGGCTGCCTCAGCCCGGAAGACGAACTCAGACCAGGGGAGTGCACCTTCAAGACCAAAAACGGTTAACCGTTCGTGCCTGGGGGTTAACTCAACCAGGATATTATCTCCAACGCTGGTAACAGTGCGGTATCGGGTGGCAAAATCGTCCCAGGTATAAAAGACCGATGCAGCCAGGTCCAGGCCTGACAAATAGGAAGAAATCTTCAGAGCGAACTCACTCTCTGTGAAGAATGAATCAGGCTCGATTGTCGAATTCGTTAAGGTTGTCACACCGTCTGGAGAAGCGGATTGCAATGCCCACGGATTGTCGCCTGATGCCATAACAGCGGCCTTGAAAACCGGAATCCAGATCAATTCGGTATCAACCATATCACCCAGCCACCTGAATTTAACAGAGTCCACCGGCATGCGGATCTCGTCCAACTCCCGCGTAATGGACTCGGTATAATCCGGTGGCGAAATCATATCTGTTACCTGAACACCGTCAGCTTTTCCCCAGATGATAATCTGTCGGCCAACGCGCAAATCCCAGTTGTCAGCTACATGCTCCACCCAGGCTTCGTGGAGGTCCACGCCTGTCTCTGATGCAATTTCCCAGTTTTTTTCCGCATCGCCAGAAAAAAAACCGTAAAGCCAGTCCAGGTCTGCCGAGAGTTCCAGCCGCAGTTTTACTCGAGACATCAGGCTGTCATTGGGGGATTGTATACGCATCGACTGGATAGCTTCGGCCCAACCAGACAACTCCAATCGATCAAGCAACAGGTTCTCTTCCTCATTAGCCCAGCATGACGTCGTTGACATCCATCCAAAGAGCAACAGGATTGCAGTGAGGTATCGCATTGCGCATCTCAGCGAATCCTGCCGCGTTGGATAGTGGAGACCTTGAACATGCGGTTTTTTATGCCGGTATCATATTGCATGGAACTGGTCTCCATGATGGTTCTGTGCTCGCGGGAGACATTGTCCATCTCCGATTTGAATGTGGTCCAAAAGCCGTCCTGTCTTTTAAAGACCAGTGCCCGGTAAATCTTGAGCAGACCGTCTTTGTCGTAATATTCGGTCTTCAGGGAAAAATGCCCTTCCTGATCCACCCATATGATCTTGCGCGTGTACATATCTTGTTTATCCACTGGAATGGATTCGATTTTCCAGCAGTCACGCCCGTCAATTTTCTCCTTGCCGAGCAAGGTATGGGTGTCTTCATCCACATTACGATCCCCCATATCGTCATAGGTGAAGTCTGTACCCATGAAGTATTCATTCGTGGAAGAGCCGCTGATACGTCGTACTTTTTTCATGGCTGGCATATAGAGCCACTTGTCATCGTCTTTTACCGGGTTATCGTAATCCCAGGACAAAAAGGCTGTTCCCTTTACATCTGCAGGTTGCTCAAAGACCATGACCGACTTTGTATCTTTGCCGTAATCTTTGGAGTACTGTTCCACCTCCCTGATCCGTTGACGGCCACGTTTATTGATCAGGGTCATTTTCATAATTGAATGACGGTCATCACCATCGGGGCGCTCATCCGCAAGCACCATGATCTGCCGGCCATCTAATTCTTCTCCGGTGACCGTAAAAGAGAGGCAGCAAAGAGCAGCCATGGAGACAAACAACGTTCTGAGGCATAGTTTTTTGCGCATTGTTTTTAACCAGGTTTGAGGTCGTTGCCAGTTGAGGGAAAGACTCCTGAGAATCTTGAATAATTGCTTTTTCTGCCAATCTCCCGGAGTCTGACGCTTACCTTGTCATACTCAAAATTTTATCCTCGGAGGTAAGCGAAGACTCCGATATCACATATATGCCTGCGGTAAAATTTTGCGCAATCCTCGAAGTCTGCGCTTATCTGGCCTTGATTGAAAAATCGAATTATTCAAGACACCCTGTAAATTGTGTGGCACCCATTAAAAACAAAAAAGAAGAACACGGCTAACACCTGCGTCCAGAATATTGACACTGCAGTCCAAAGAAGTGGCTCCGGAAATTTAGACAAGCTGTTAAGTGGAATTTTTGCTGCCAGGAATGCTCAAAGATGAGCGCTGCATGAGTAGAGAATGGCAAAGGGAACACGGCGAAAACACAAAACACACAGCCACATTTAGAGCGCAAGTTGCTCTGGTAGCGATAGAAGTAGGGACTGCTCCGGAATGCAATCATATATGTATGGTGATTTGCAGGCTGCTACGTGGACAACCATAGTTTTCCTGTTGGCCACGTAGCGACTTGCGGCAAGCAAGGGGCAAAATTGAGATCGGCGACCTCCTCAATATGTTTGAGTCCGGCAGGTGGAATGGGGAAGGCTTGTTGGGGTGATAAGGGGGGAGCCCAAGGGACAGCAGGCTGGCGGAGCCCTCGTGGTAGTCTGAGGTAAGGAGAACCATGCTATATGGCTAAGGAGGGCAGTTTGAGAAGCTTGACGGCGGACTACTTGACCTTAGAGAGGTGAAGACCTTTGAAAATTAAGGAACTCATATTCCTCATATCAATGACGGATTTATCTTTCTGGGGCATCGGATTATCCGGGAACCGAGGGCCTCGGGGCACAGTGCGTGCTGTAACAACGATAGCTTTTGACAAGTTCAAGAACTTTGCATCCCCTTTGCGGGCGCCTCACCATCGCGTCAAGACACACATGCCCCCTCAATCACCAGAATACTCGGAGTGGAATCCTGAACTGTTCAAACGTCGGGCAGCAGGTTGACCACTACCTACTCTACCTGTGTTGTTGGTAAAACCTACCTTGCCTGTGTCTTTGCTTAGAATGCCTGTAGACGTCGTAATCCTCGAGTGTCACGGCTCGATACTATTGGCTTTGGCAGTTTCGATCAGGCTATAAAGCGCGGCTCTCGGCTCTGTCCCTTGCGGAGTTCCAGCAAAGAACCAGTTGTTCCTGCCGACGACAAAGGGATGAATGCTGTTTTCAGTCAGGTTGTTGTCTACTCTGAGAGCGCCATGCTTGATATAGCCTTTAACTTGATAATTGGAGGTTTATCGGGGGGGAATGAATTTTATTTGATTTGTTGCTTCGAGACGCACTTCAGTTGTGCTACAGCATATCGAATAACGAATGATTTCCTTGAGAAAACAAAAAAGACCGCCCACCTATATGGAGAGCGGTCGGGTGTATCCGATACTTATGGCAGATTGCTCTCGCTATACTTCATGCAGATGTGAGCATGGATAATCAGCAACCATATACGGCTACAAGCCTTTAAATCTCATAACTATAGGATGCTCCCTGAACAGCCTTAGAAAATTCCGGAATAGCGGTTTTATTTTCTACGTCGCCACGTAGCAGCTAGTCCCACAATCCCGGTTCCCAGAAGAAGCATGGTGGTTGGCTCGGGTACTGGTGAGGTTGGTATGGTACCGTTGAAGGGTTGCAGGTGAATCTCTCCTCTTTGATCAAGGGTCTTCACGTATATCCCGCCTTCAATGTTGTTGGAATTTGTGAGTGTCGCTTCAGGCGCCAAGATGCTGCCACCAAATTCATTTCGGACCGTTATATCGGTAGCATCGTAAAAATTCCACAAAACTGTTGAACCAAGAGTCCGGGCGGTTCCCCCTAGAAAGTTGGCCTCGATGTCAACGGTCGTGGCGTCACTATTAATGATGACTGTTGTGGCTCCATTGAGCTTGAATTCATATTCCTTTATTGTTGAAGTAAAGATGGAGCTGTCGGTAATAGTAAACACCGCTACGCCATTCGCATCGGCAACAGCATTGAAGGTTGCCTTGGTAAATCCAGAAACGGTGACGCTACTTCCTGTACTGGCAAGGGCTGTGAGTTGGTCGGATAGATTGTTCAAAACATTTTCGAAATCCGTTGACGTAGCAGCATTTACCGCCGGACTTGTTTTCAGGTTAGAGTTTACTCCGCCGTTGAAATTATTATATGGCTCTGAATAATTCTCAGTAAATGCTTATATTAGTTGCAAGATCAAAAGGTTAATCAAAAACTGGAGGTCTTGTCATGAAAATGCCGCAAATGTCTCTTTTGGAATGGCAGAACAAATTTGGATCCGAAGATGCATGTATCGATGCCCTGATCAAAACAAGGTGGCCCGATGGCTTCGTTTGCCCTGAATGTTCGAGTAGAGAATACAGTTTCATAACATCAAGAAATTCCTACCAGTGTAGCCACTGTCATCATCAAACCAGCGTCACATCGGGAACGATTTTTCATTCAACCAACCTGCCCTTGGCAAAATGGTTCTGGGCGATATACCTGGCTGCTGCCGATAAAGGCGGAATTTCGGCCCTCCGGCTGAGTAAGCATATTGATGTCTCGTGGATAACCGCCCACCGTATGTTGAGAAAAATCCGTATGGTTATGGCCCATCGTGACAGCATCTATCGTCTTCAAAATTTGATCGAATGTGATGACGCACTTGTTGGCGGAAAAAAGGCCGGCAAACGTGGTCGAGGCGCTGCTGGAAAGAAACCTATCCTTGTTGCGGTGGAAAGACGGGAACAACATGCTGGCTTTCTCGCCGCTGAGGCAGTTGATGAGATAACCAAACTCAGTGTTCGGGATTTTCTTAATCGCCATATAAAACCGGGACAGGAAATTCGAACCGATGCCTTTCCAGCTTTGAATGCCATCGCCGAAAGTCATACTCATGACAAAAGAGTGACTCCACCGGAGGATGCGGCTCACTGGTTGCCACTGGTACATATTGTGATCGGTAATTTGAAAACTTTCCTGAATGGAACTTTTCATGGAGTCAGCGGTCAATATCTTCAAGAGTACGTTAGCGAATTCTGGAGTTATGCTCGAAAGTGGTGTTTGAGGGGACTCTAAAAGAAAAATGACGTATCCTATTGGAAACAGTTCGCCAAAACTCACTTCCAACAAAAAAGGATACGTCATGAGTGAAGGTAAAATCATTTCCCTGAAAAAGCGAGAAGAGATTTCTGAGGATCCGTTAACCGAATTGCTTCGCACCGG
>NZ_JAFFQA010000082.1 GCF_016919065.1 Desulfobulbus rhabdoformis
TGCAATCCACGACCACACCACGTGGTGATCATTTTTCTTACTTTGACTGGTAGAGACTTTCTCGTTACTGGTAATGCTTCATGAGAATTTAAGCGGATTTTCGGGGCGGCGGGAATGCGAATCTACACGGTCAATGCGCAGCGTTTGGGAATGGTTGCTTTTACATTTTTGCTGGGAGGCATACTGGTTTCCCTGCAGCGGGGTTCTATTGCTCTTTTCCTGCTGACAAGTGCATGTGCCGGTATTGCACAAGGGGCAACGCTGACCGGAAGTATACGCTCCCTTTTAACGGGTGTTGCCCCTAGCGAGCGTGCCGGGATTTTATCTCTTATCTACGCAACTTCCTATGCCGGAGCTGCAGTCTCAAGCTTTATAGCGGGGCAACTTGCGCATCATCTGGATTTGTTTCATATTGCTCTTTGTTACCTGGGACTTGCTGTTCTCGCCTGTTGCATAACCCTGATTTTTGCCCGAAGCCCTCAAGCTTCGGAGGGGTAGCCTTCATTGCTGATCTGTAACTGCTGTTCCTGTTTTTTCTTGGAGTTCTCTCTGCCGTTTAAACAATTTGAAGGATCCAGCCAGCGCAATGGTATTGGTTAGAATAGCCAAAATTGCAATGACTTGAATTGTATCTTTCCAGCCAAGGGAGATAAACCAGGCGGCAAAGGCGCCGAGGACAAAATAGAAAAAAACCATAAGAGAGGAGGCTGCACCGATGCCGTGATCAACCTGTTCCAGAACAAGATGATTGCTCGGCGGTCGCCCCAGGCCAAAGAAAAATGAGAGGATTCCCATGGGCAGGGCAAAGCTCCATGGACCATGGGATATTTGCAGAAGCAAGACGATCCCTCCCAGCAACATTCCGCTAAAACTGATTAACATCAGGTTCTCTGATGAAATTCTTTTCTGTGCCTGCGAGCAGGCAAACGATCCAGCCATGAGCGAGAGGGCATTAAAGGCAAAATAATAGCCAAAAACCTGCGGGCTCAAGCCAAATTGAGTCATGTAAATATCCTTGGCTGAACCGATAAAAGCAAAAGGCGCCCAGACAATAAAAGAGAAGAGAAGCACCAGGGTGCAGTAGCCTCGGTTCCGCAGGAGCTGGAGATACATGGACATGGCAGCTCCAACCCCTCCTGTCGATGGCTGTTGCAAAGGCTCTTCCATGAGTAAAACCCCTATCAGGGAGAGAAGGCCGAGGATCGTCTGGGCAAAAAATATCCAATGCCAGGAGAGCACAGCAAGTAACAGGCCACCGATTACCGGAGCAGACATGGGAGCCAAAGCCATGATGATGCCCATGTAGGCGAGAATTCGTTGGCGTTCGTGTCCGCTATACAGATCTTTGGTGATCGCCATGGCGATAACCGTACTGGATGCAGCTCCAACGCCCTGAAGTATCCTCAGAACAATGAGGGGATAAATGGTATTGACAAATCCACTGATAAAACTCGCGATTACATAAATGACAATACCTGCGATGAGGGGCGGTTTTCTTCCAAATCTGTCGGAGATTGGTCCGTAAAGCAGCATACCAAAACAGAACCCCAGTAAAAAACCGGATAAGGTCATGTTGAGCATGGTCGTTGACTGTCCCCAGGCCTTTTCCAAAAGCGGCATGGCAGGCAGATACATGTCGGTGGAGAGGGGCGGATAAGCCGCAAGTAAGGCAAGGAGTAAGAACGTGCGAAGTGAATTATTTTTCATAGGAGCACAGGGGTATACTTAATCTGCTAACTGTTAAGTGCAGTGAGTTTGCATTGATGGTTACTGAGGCGTATCGCTTTGACTGGCAGGCACCTATCAATGGTGGTACTCTTCCAATACGTGTATGAAACCAAAATTCTAGAGAAGGGGGTTCCCTTTCAAGGAGAATCATGGCTACTTCAATCCTTCATTCCCGTTACACCCCAAAAGAAGAGCGAGCCAACAGTTGGACCCATGGTTTTGGCACAGCCCTTGCCGTTGCAGGTCTGGTGATTCTCGTCGTTTTTTCCTGTTTATACGGCACAGTATGGCATGTGGTGAGCTGTTCTGTTTTTGGTGCGTCCCTCATTTTATTGTACCTTGCCTCGACCCTCTATCACGCTGTACCCCATAAAAATGCTAAAGAGATTCTGCGTATTATCGATCATGCTGCCATTTTGATCCTCATTGCCGGAACCTACACTCCCATTTCCTTGGTAAGCCTGCGTGGCCCCTGGGGGTGGTCCCTGTTCGGCGCAATTTGGGGATTAGCCCTGTTGGGGATTGTGATTGAAACAACCTGGTTGCGTCGTTATCGTGCTGCCATGATAGGCCTCTATGTGACCATGGGCTGGGCAGTGGTGGTGGCAGTCAAACCCATGCTCCGTAATATAGAACAGGGTGGCTTATGGCTGTTGCTTTCTGGAGGGCTCGCCTATACTGGCGGCATTGTCTTTTATCTCTGGCGCCGTCTCCCCTTTAACCACGCAATTTGGCATCTCTTTGTTTTAGCGGGAAGCATTCTGCATTACTGTGCAATACTTTTTTATATAGTGCTTTAGGGAATTGGTGCGAAATAGAGGAGAGGAATTACAAGACGGTCGCGTGTTACATAAATGGGGTACTTACTTGATAAAGAGGGCCTCTTGATGAGTGGTGGCTGACCATGAGGCCCTTCTTGCATACTGAAGGATGCCAACTTTTTAAAGCCCGCACCCTCAACGGAAATCGTTAATGGGAACAGCTCGGCCTTTCAAATGCCATTTCAAGATCGATCATCTCCATGGCTCGTTCTGTAGCACGTATTCTGGAATCGCCACCGAGCCGAACATGGCTGATATTGCCACATGGATCGGTAATATCAAATGAAAAATTCGAGCACTTGTCTACGCACTCTTTCACAGTAATATTCCAACCTTTATACGTGTTTGTGTTCAAATCGTTCATATGGAACCTCCAGCAAGTGTTGGAGAAAGCGAGATTTAATGGGTTAAGCAGTGGTTCCCATAGGCAGTTTCGTTATCAATGGTTTTCATTGCTTTGTCCAATGCCTTTTCTCTTGTCTCGCCACCCAGAGGAACACGTTGCACTTTGCCACATGGATCGGTCAGGTCGAAAGAAAAATAGGAGCAGAGAACTTCACACTCATGAACTCGAATATTCCATCCTTTGTAGGTCTTTGTATTTGCATTTGCCATGGTATTTCTCCTTGATTTTGCAGAGGATCATTCCACTTATTGACAACATAAGCCTATTTTAAGGAAATGCAAATAGTTATTAAAACTATATGATGGTACATTTCTGGCCGCGTCTCATTAGCCATCGTTTCGTTTTTCTTTGTTATTACGCCTCGCTAAAGGTAATCGTTGCATCCTTTGCGATGGCAAGTCCCGTACACGTCTCCAGCCCTTTGAGCACTCCGGCAATAACTGGGCAGGAAAGGTGAGGAATCGTCTGAAGAGCAGTCTCCAAGACCTGTGATTGATACTGTCCATTTCCTCGATTTTTGAAGAGTTCAGAGAGGGTATCAATGGGGAGCCCACCTAACTGCTCATTCACGGCTTTCCAGTTGGGGCATTGGGTTTCAAGTTGAAAACTTGCAGTATAGCCTTCGATTTTTCTTACCGAGACTGTTGTTGTTAAACCGCATATACCTGCGTTGATTTGTACCTGAATCATAAGACGACCTTCATGAATTTGTAGTGAACCCGCCTGGTTCTGTAACTGGCATTTTGGGAAGGAACACGTTGCGACCAGAGGGCTAGTGTTTTCCCTGTTACGTTCTCCTACCATGCAACAAGGTGAGAATTCCTGCGCAGTGGTTTTTTAGACTTAACACTATGAGAAGTCCGTCTATCAGTGTCAACGACTAATGGGAATCTTGAATAATTGCTTTTTCTGCCAATCTCTGCGTTATGCGAAAAATTTTATCCTCGGAATATCATGTATATGCCTGCGGTAAAATTTTTTGCATGCCTTGACCTTGATTGAAAAATCTAATTATTCAAGCCCCCCTAATGCACGAATTGATTGTCAAGGCAATGGAATTGGCCTCCATAGAAATTTTGATGCCACCCGGTGGCATATGGGGATTGGTTTTTTGCCCAAGGAGGGGTTTCAGATTTTCCTAAAATGGAATACCGTCGGTTGGCATTGGATCAGATTTTGCTCAAAAAAAATCCAGAACCGGGAAGAAATATGCCAATAAGTACTGAGTATATAGAAGTATTTAAGAGGGAGACAGAACCACTTGTTAAAATAAAGTTAAAAAATCTTTTTGAGAAAAAAGATCTCTACCAATCAGTTGCCCTGGATGCCAATTATCTCTATTCATCGCTGATACCTGTTGTAAAAGGGAAACATGAGTCGGTTTACGTGATTGGTGAGGACAGAAATATATCAAAGAATGAAATACCGGAACAAATTGAAACCCAGCTAAAAGAGGTGGCCTTTGATTTTCTGAGAAAGACTCCGCTCAATGAGGTGTTTATCGATCAGGCGCAAAATATTGGGCTTGAATTCACGGTTGATGCCATTAGAACATTTTGCAACTCTCAAGAATGCGGAAAAATCACCTTCCACAGCATATATAAACATCCGATAGTCATTGCCTCGTATGAGGATATACATGGAAATATCCAACAAATCCTCTCATTTACTTTTTTTTGTAAGGAATGCAAAAAGGAACTGGTCAGTTATCTGGTCAGAAGAGATGGCGTCATGTTCACTCTGAGTGGGAGGACGCCGCTGGCTCATTGTCGGGATGCCTAGAACAGCTTAAAAAATATTTTGCGGGGTATGAACGACCAGCACTGCGTTGATCCTTAAAGGCTTAAAGGAGAGAAAATGGATTTAGATTATTTTCTGAAGGAGTTGGAACAAAAGGGGATTCATAATGATGAAATCCAAGCAGACAGGGCTCTGAAATATCTCAACATCACGAGAGATACCGGTGAATTTCTTCGAGTCCTGGTCCGTGCGACTCGTGCAAGCAAAATTCTAGAAATTGGAACCTCAAACGGGTATTCAACCCTCTGGTTAGCTTCCTCCATTCCTCCAGCTGGAACTGTAACTACAATTGAATACTCAGATCGAAAAACAAAAGAGGCGTTGTCAAATTTTGAAAGGGTAGGGCTTGCCAACAAAATAGCTCTTTTACAGGGAGACTCAAAACGAGAATATCGAAGGTTGAGCGTGATTACGGCATGTAACCAAGGCAGTAAACTCCTTCCTGCAGAAGCTTGTAGAAGGAAAGCAAAAAAGTAGTATCTTACTATATACTCAGGCCGAACAATCGCTCAATAAATTTGAAACCGCAACAGTAAACAGTAACGTATCCAACGATTAAACAACACCGCCATCTCTCCTCTCTCTCCTGAATACATAGTCATCAAAATAGTCTGGAAATTAATTTTCTCTATGCAATTTTGATACAAATCATTATTCAAGATCTGATGTTGATCCTCCAACTGCTTTTCTAATTCATCTCTGCTAGCAAAAGTGTTCAGATTTCTTTTGTCGATAAATTCCATTGCGCTTGGGCTATTTTAAGGGCAGGCTACCCAACCAGCTAATCAAATAGATTTAAAAAAAGAACATAGGAGGGAACCTTTTCCACCTCCAATGTGTATAACAGAATAAATACCTTTGCATGGGCAATGAGTGGTCACGGACCATGATGTACAATCATCATATTATGAAAGAAGTCATCGCTACTATTGCCATAATAGCTGCGTGAGAAGCTCTCTTGTCCTGAGCTAGAGCGCCCCTTATGCCTTACCCCACTCCGATACTCAGGCGAAGCCGAAGAAATATCATATTTTCCCCTTCGGAAACAGTAGGTAGCGTGCAAAGGTCGTCATTATTAATCGTGCTTCGCCCCAGGCAGGAGTACTCTAAGGAAAAGCAATGGAACAGGACCTCTTGCAAGACAGTATCAGGCGGATTCAAAACGGCGAGCCCCAGGCGTTTCAGGTCATTGTGGAGAAATACAAATACTCTTTGTTTGTCTGGGTGACCAGGTTTTTAGGAACTGCTGATCCTGTTGATGCCGAGGATATTGTCCAGGAAATATTTCTATCCGCATACACCCATATTCAATCCTATGATCCTGCAAAGGCTGGGATTTGCACCTGGTTATTCGGCATTGCCAAGAATCTTTGTCTCAATGAGCTAAGGAAACAACGCCCGGAACCCAGAGCGGATTTTGACGAGGTCAGCTCACCAAATGACCCCGCCCTAACCCTGCAGCAAAGAGAAATACATCATAAATTGGACCAGGCTTTGAACAATCTCTCCCCTGAGCATCGATCTGTATTTATTTTGTACGATTTATTGGGGTTTAGCCATAGGGAGATCAGTGTCATCGAAAAGATATGCATCGGCACCGTCAAATCTCGGCTGTCCAGGGCAAGAAAAGAACTTCGAAAAAATTTGAACCAGTACTGGCGACAGTATGAGGAAAAAGCATGAATGAGAAGGAACGCATATACACCGATTGGAAGACATCCAGGTCCAAGGTGGATCTGCCAGATGGATTTTCGGAGCGAGTGATGACGAAGGTTGTTAAACAGGAGCAGATCAAGGCTAGTAAATCTGGATCCAGTACCTTTAGGTCACTTTTTGAAATGGCTGTTCGAATTCTTATGGGAATAGGCCTGTCAGCCCTCGGGATCTTGCGGGTTGCCTGTTTAGTCGGCGGCCTGATGAGACCTTAGTCCAAGTTATTCAGCAGGGAGGGGGGGCACCAATCTGGTAGGGTGAAGTACAACACGAATTATTCCACCGGAAAGGGGGAATCATGAAAAAAAGAAAACCGTATATTGCATTGCTGTTCTCCATCTTGACCCCTGGGTTGGGGCATATTTATTGTGGAAGACCGCTTAAAGGTCTGCTTCTTTTTGGCTGCACAGTAGTTTATTTTCCCCTCGCCTGGCTCATAGAAATGGCTGGGGCAAGAGGCACCAGTTTCTATATCGCTTTCATGGCGGTCCTGCTGTTTTCCGCTCTGGCTATGCTCTATGCAATCGGTGATGCTTTTTTCCTGGCCAAACGCAAGCGAGAAGAGATGCGAGCAGGGCCTTTTAACCGGTCCTGGGTTTATATTTTGATTATCCTGGCTGGCCTGACTACCAGCTGGGCGTTCCCTCTGAACATTAAAAGTAACTTGGTGCAGGCATTCAGGATTCCGTCTAGTGCCATGACTCCAAGTGTCTTGATCGACGACTACCTGTTTGCCGATAAGGCACTGTATAAAAAACGGTTGCCTCGGTATGGAGAAATAGTTGTTTTTATCTATCCGGAAGATCGCCAAAAATACTTTATCAAAAGGGTAATCGGTCTTCCCGGAGATCGAATTGAAGTAAGGGGGGATGAGGTGATTGTCAATGGTCACCCTCTGGCCCATGTCCTGAAAACACAAGCCACGTTCAATGGTGCTAAAGGCCCCATCAAGGGTGCTGTGGTTGAAGAGACGTTGGCTGATAGGACCTATTCTATTCTGCTGACAAAATCAAAACAGTCCAATAAGCATATGGGTCCATTTATTGTACCGGCCAACCATTGTTTTGTTCTGGGTGATAACCGCAATAACAGCCTTGACTCCAGGCATTTCGGGCCAGTTCCTTTGGTTGATGTGCTGGCTCGTGCCGATTTCATTTACCTCCCGGCTGGGAAGTGGTCACGCTTCGGGAAAATTTAAATATCTAATTGAGTCGCCGTGCATTAATTTTTCCCACTAAAGTCTATTTTTCTTTCTGCCGAAAAGATAAGAAAATGCGAGCAGTTTTGTTTCACATATGAACAGGGAAGGTGATTATGTCGATAACAGCGAATCTACAAAGCGTTTTTTCCTCTTACAGTGCGGTATCAAAACACGAATTCTATGAGAAAGAATCTTCTTCGGAGAAAGAACATGGCCTGACTGTTGATACGGTGTCGCTGTCTGCACAAGTTGTATCAACAGATGTCAGCAAGGATTCCAGCTCAACAACGGTAGATGCTGTCGCAGAATCAATTTCCGTGGAAAAAACAACGGTGCTCTATGACGGTTATGATATCTCAGGCTTTGACCTTGAAAATATTTCTCCCGATGATCTTCGTTTTTTAAGCAATATTCTCTATAATAGTGATGTCCTTTCAGAAACAGAATGGCTCAGCCTTCATTCCATTGCGTTTCACCATTTAACCGCCAACGGTCATGTCGTTAACAATAATAACAGCCCGTTTAACCTTGTAAACGATCTTCAGGATCTTGACTCAGGGCACTATAAAGTAGTGTCTACCAGTGCATGGGGTGGGGAAAAAATTGATTATGCCTCAAGCGGCATTGCCGACAACCTGTTGCTACGTCTTTTATCGCTGCCGATTGAAAAAGTAGAATCTGAATATAAGTCCACTAACTTGAGTATCGAAGCCTAAATACAAGAAAGAGAATCACAGAGCAACGAGATACAAACCGACCTGCGAGCAGCCGGTATCCCGCTGTAATGGATAGCAAATAATACTGGTACGCTTTGATATTCAACGGCATGTAATGGTGAATATAAAATCCCTGGCATCGCAGGGCGTGATCTGATAGCCGTTATCGTTATGAGTTATGCTCGAAAGTGGTGTTTGAGGGGACTCTAAAAGAAAAATGACGTATCCTGTTGGAAACAGTTCGCCAAAACTCACTTCCAACAAAAAAGGATACGTCATGAGTGAAGGTAAAATCATTTC
>NZ_JAFFQA010000083.1 GCF_016919065.1 Desulfobulbus rhabdoformis
CGGTGCGGTAGACTGCTGTCTACGATCAAAATGGCCGGAAGGAGAAATCCTTCCGGCCATCTACGTTGGAAAAATAGCTGGTAATTATACGTGAGAAACATGTTGGACGGGAACTTGAGAATCTACAGCGTGCCCATCAAGCGAACAATCATCTCGGAATCGGCGGGAACGTCTCCACTCACCTCGATATCGGCACCATTATACTGGGTTCCCATGTCAATCGTACCAGGCGTAAGCTGGATAGAGGTTTTTGCAGCAAAGCCCACGCAGGGCACGGCTAAAAGCAGTGCGGCCAGTAGCAGCGGCTGAACACGACAAATTTTTACCAGGCCCATATTAATGTCCTCCTGCATAGGTCAACAGAATGTCCGGTGTGATCAGTAAATCACAGAGCATTTTTACCATGACCACGAGAACCAGCGTGGCCAAAAGAATTTTTAAGTGTTCGCCTCCGAGCTTCTTGCCGACTTTGGCCCCTATCTGAGCACCAATGGCGGAACCGATCAGAAGCAGCAGGGCAAGAATGAAGTCCACGGTATGATTCTTTGCAGCCTGCATGACCGTTACGTTCATACAGGTAAAGAGGATCTGAAACAAAGAGGTGCCAACCACCACATGCATGGGCATGCGCAGCAGATAAACCATAACCGGCACCATGATGAAACCGCCACCAACCCCCATGATGGCCGCAAGTACGCCCACCAGGATACCCAAAACAAACGGCATCAGCAAAGAAAGGCGAATACCTGAACGTGCAAAATCCATCTGCATGGGAAGAATGCCGATGAGCTTGGCATAGAGCGATTCCTTGACCTCGGTTTCCGCCGCAGCCTCCTGGCCGGACTTGCGCATGGCCTGCAGGCTCTCAAGAAACATGTAGCCGCCAACAAAACCAAGCATCAAAACGTAGGTGACGGTAATCAGAAAATCGGCATTTCCCATCTTCCGCAGGAGGGCAATAACCTGAACGCCCAGAGTGCCGCCGACAATACCACCAATCAGGAGCAGCAGGCCCATTTTGATATCCACATTCCCCTGGCGAAAATGGGCGAGGGTCCCGGAAGTGGAGGCACCGACGATTTGATTGGAATCAGATGCCGCAGCCACGGTTGGGGGAATGCCCAACATGATCAGAAGTGGGGTCATGAGAAATCCGCCGCCGACACCAAAAATGCCCGACAACAGACCGACCACTCCACCAAGGCCGAAAATCGCCAGACAGTTGACACTGGCTCCGGCAATGGGGAGATAAAGATTCATTGAAAGATCCATCTCGTCCTCTTGAAAATTTCTGTTTGGTTGATATTCACGCTCTCAAAACCCGTTTGAGAACGTTAGGGAGTCTTGAATCATTAGATTTTTCAATCAAGGCCAAGGATCGCGCAAAATTTTACCGCAGGCATATATTTGATATTCCGAGGATAAAATTTTAAGCATGACGCCGGGATTGGCAGAAAAAACAATTATTCAAGATTCCCGTTTTTTGTCATCTTCGTCGAATGCATCCCTCCGCAACTCATTTTTTTTGATTACCACTGAAACTCAGCTGCAATATTTGTCGCGGGCAAGGCCCACTCCTACGAGTCCGATGACATTTGGGAGGCTTGTAGGAGACGGGCCATGCCCGCGACAGGGCGAACGGTTTACCGACTCATTGCCTTTTGCGGAAGAGAAGTGGCACTCGGCACAAATTCTTCTTTTCCAGCTGAGTTCTGATGGTAATCATATTTTTTTGACTCCATCTGCCCGCATCCCACCGGACAGGACTTCAGCCCGATCGCAAGCTCTCTGGGTTTGGGCCACTTTTATTGGCAGCCACTACTTCTATTTTGCAGCGCAACCGATGACGGAGCGTTCCCAGCAGGGTGGCCTCCTTCGCCGTCATCCGGGTTTCACTTCCCTTGGTTTCAAAAACTAAAAGGCCAATTCTGTAATGTTTGACAAATTGAATAACCTCATCCTCATAAGTCCCTTCCGTGACAAAATAGTTGATGCTGATCCCCTGGGCCTTTGCTGTTTCCAGCAGTAAGGACAGGCGTTTTTTCACTGTAGATTCAAGTACATTCCCGGAAGATACCTTCCTTTCCCCAGGGGGAGGATTCACCAGAAGCACATACAGCTCAACATCCATTCGCCGGGCAAGGGAACAGGCATGGGACAGTGCTGCCCATGCGCCATGTCGTGTATCTATCGCTACCAGTATTTTTTCCATGGACCTCCTCATTTCCTTCTTCAGTAGCAAGGAGGATGCCATGAAAATAAATTCAATATATCCAGCATATTATTAAAATATTCGTTATCCACCCCCGTTCTTTTATTTCATTTTGAAACAAAATAGCTTAGAGTTAATTAACGATGTTTCATTATGAAATAATATCTTCTGAGGAGGATGGTACGGTGGGCGTGTATCTGGGAAAACTGGGGCAGGAGGTGGTGGGAGCCGGAAGTCGGCTGGTCAATCCGGGCTCGATCAAAGGCAAAATATTCACTATCTTTTCCGTGGCGTTTCTCTCCATTGCCGCACTGACGGCCTTGAACCTCTGGAATTTTGGTACCCTCAAGGAACACCTGCTCATTAGTGAGCGTTACGATGACCTGCTCAACAATATTCTTGAGGTGCGGCGGTTTGAAAAAAACTTCCTGATCTATGGCGATGCCCGCAACATGCAGGAGAGCCTTGATTACCTCGACCGCATTGACACCTTGGTCACTGATCTTTCCGCTGATTTACGACAACTGACCAACGACCAGTCTCTCGAATCCTTTACCGAAAACCTCAAAGAGTACAGGTTGATGGCATCAGGGCTTGCATCGCATGCCAAAATCTCCCCCACACCGATGCGCACTATCGGGAAAAAACTCACCAACGACGCCGACCAATTTCGCCAGACCAAACGTAAACGGATTCACGCCGCCATCCTCCGGATATCCATCCTTCCCTTTGCCTTTCTCGCCATCCTGCTCTCTCTGCTCCTCCTGGTTCTCTGGCTCATCTCTCACGGCCTGCTCAAGCCGCTTAATGTGATCAAGGAAACAACCCGATCCGTCGGCAGAGGGGATTTCAGCCCCATAGACTATTACGGCGTTCCTCTGGAAGAAATTTCAGGACTTATTCAAGCCTTCAACCACATGGCAAAAGAGCTGGAAATTCATCAGGAAGATCTGATTCAGACGCGTAAAATCGCCGCCATAGGAACCTTCACCGCAGGGGTGGCCCATGAGCTTAACAATCCGATCAACAATATTGTACTCACCGCTGAAAGCCTGAAAGAGGAAATGGAAGAGGAGGATGATCCGGAGAGGATGGAAATGCTCACCGATATTCTCACCCAGGCAGAGCGAGCCGCCGAAATCGTCAAGAATTTATTAGATTTCAGCCGCACCGAGCGCCCGATCTTCAGTCAACTGGACCCAGAGCTGATCCTTTCAAGCAGTATCAATCTGGTGAAAAATCAAATCAAGGATGTTGGCTTGCACTTTGAGACCTCCATTGCTGACGATCTGCCCCAGATCTGCGGTAACCTGGGCAATCTGCAACAGGTCTTCACCAACCTGCTGCTCAATGCCATTCAGGCCTCGCCTCGGGACGCGCATATTCGCCTGGGCATTGACTATGCCCAAAAACCTGGTTTTATAGCCTTTACGGTGCAGGATTTCGGCGAGGGTATTCCCCAAGACCTGCAACACAAAATCTTCGAGCCGTTTTTCTCGACCAAAGAGGTGGGCAAGGGAACCGGGCTTGGGTTGGCGTTGTGCTATTCCTTGATCAAACGGCACGGTGGTAAAATCAAGGTGGCAAGCGATCCGGGACAGGGAACCGTGTTCACAGTCCTTCTGCCCCACTTGGAACAACCGGAACAGGGGGAATTTCTCGGAGGAATCGTATGAGCATGCTGCGACTTGCAATCGTTGACGACGAGGAAATTGTCTGCCGCCGCCTGAGCCAAGCCTTGGCAAAAGAGTCGTTTGCTATCGAATCCTTTATCATCGGGCGCTCCTTTCTTGAGCGGATGATGCAGGAGCCTTTTGACATCGTCCTTTTGGACATGCGGTTGCCGGACATGAACGGACTGGAAATACTCAGTCGTCTCAAAGCGCTGCGTCCGGAAACCGAGGTCATCATCATCACCGGGTACAAGAGTGTTGAGAGCGCGGTGGAAGCGATCCGCAAAGGTGCCTTTCACTATATAGCCAAGCCGGTCAACCTGGCGGAAATCAGGTTACTGGTTAACAGCGTCCGTGAAAAGATAGCCATGCGCATGGAAAACCAGCGACTGCGCGAGGCTCTGAAAGGCGACTCCGGCCTGAGTTCGATTATCGGCAACAGCCCGGCTATTCAGGATCTCTTTGCTATGATCCGCAAGGTGGCGCCGGTGGACTGCAACGTACTCATTCAGGGAAGCAGTGGAACGGGCAAGGCTTTGGTGGCCAGGGCCATCCATCAGATGAGCCCCAACCGCGACCACCCCTTTGTCGCCTTTAACTGCGGTGGTTTTACCGACGAGTTAATCAGCAGCGAACTCTTTGGCTATGAACGCGGTGCCTTTACCGGGGCCAGCGCAACCAAGGTCGGTTTGCTCGAATCAGCTGCCGGAGGCACGGTTTTTCTCGATGAGATTGGGGAAATGCCCCTAGGGATGCAGGTCAAACTGCTGCACGTCATCCAGGAACGGAGAATTTTACGGGTTGGCGGGACAACGCCCATAGAGCTCGATATTCGCATCATCGCCGCCACCAATAAGGACCTCAAACACGAGGTCGAACTGGGGACCTTTCGCGAAGATCTCTATTTTCGACTCAATGTGGTCAATATCCCCCTTCCACCGCTGACCGAACGCGGGGAAGACATTCCCCTCCTGATTCGTTTTTTCATCGAAAAGTACAGCCTGGCCTTTCATAAACAGGTCCAGGGAATTACGCCTCCGGCGCTGGATATACTCTGCAGCTACAGTTTTCCAGGCAATGTGCGTGAATTGGAAAATATCATAGAACGGGCCGTGGCCCTGACTGACGGGGAGGAGATAGGCCCCGGTGATTTGCCAAGCGACCTCCAGGACCTGCAGTTTGACACTCTGGAGGGGGACGGTTTGCCCACCCTCCAGGAGATGGAACGACGTTATATAGCCAAGGTGCTGGCAAGCACGGAATACAACAAGGGGCTGACCGCCCAGATACTGGATATTCCGAGAACAACACTCTGGCGGAAGATTAAGGCCTATGGGTTGGAGTAATCAACCTCATCATGCCTCTTTGGGCAGACGTACCGTAAATACAGGAACCGGGCTCATGCGCACGATCTTGTTGGCCACAGAGCCCAGCAGCATATCGATAAACGGCCCTTGCCCGTGGGCACCCATGACCACCAGATCGTAACTTGCTGTTTTCAATTCCTCCAGAATACACGCTGCGGCATCGCCCTGGAGCACCTTAATCGTCGCCCTGGCCACGGGACAGTCGGGATCCTCGAGGCGACACTCCGCAGCCATCTCCTCCACCCGCTTACGTGCTTTTTCCTGGGCGGCAGCCATGGCCGAGGTGTTGATATTCTCCCAGGTCTCCAGGTCAAAATGGGTTTCAATATCGATTCCGGCATTTTCGCTCATGATCTCCACCCAGTCGGGAAGCACATGAACCATGGTCAGCTCTGCCTTGTTACTCTTTGCCAGAGAAGCGGCATAACGCAGCGCCTGACGGGAATTTTCGGAAAGATCGGTTGCATACAGGATATGTTTCATTTCAGGGAGCATGAAGTCCTCCTCTTAGGGGCTTTGAGTTGTCTTGAAAAATTGTTTTTTCGGTCAGGATTGGACAAAAAAGCGATTAAGCAAGATTCCCCTCAGTTCGTACCCGCAGCCTGGACAGCTGGTTCAGGCACCGGGGCCGGGCCAAAGAAACGATCGGTAAACTTAACGTACCAGGCAGCTGACTGCACCTGAATGATATAGGCCAGGGCAACAACCAGGGCTGCATCCGAACCCTGCGCACCAAAGGCGTTGATGGCGACGGCCAGGGCAATGGAAAGGTTGCGCATAACCGTACCATAAACCATGGCAATGGCATCACCACGTGGCAGCAGTACGCGGCCAAGCACTGTACTCAGCACATAGTTTATGAGATAAACGATGGCCAGGGGAAGCAGAATCTGAACCAGCATCTGCGGCGCAGCCATGATGGTCTTGGCTTTGAGCGCCAAGGCAATAAAAACGATGCCCAGAACCCCCAAGGTCGACATGGCCGGGAACCGGGGGGCAAAGCGCTGGGCAAAGGTCTTCTGCCCGTATCGGGAAATCAATGTCCGCTGGGTAAGGTAGCCAAGCGCCATGGGCAAAAAGACGATCAAACCAATTTGCTTGAACACGGTCGCCATATTCATGGAGACGGTAGCCCCCAGCAATCCTTTGACATACAAAGGGGTCAGTAGTGAACCCAGAGTGAGCCCGATGACTGTCATTTTGACTGCGGCAGCCATGTTCCCCTTGGCAAAACCGGTCCAGGAAATGGTCATGCCGCTGGTGGGAACCAGACCGGCCAAAAGTAATCCCAGCATCATGTAGGGCTGCTCACGAAAGAACAGCCAGCCAATGCCAAAGGTCATAAAGGGAACCACGGCAAAGTTCACCAGTTGGGTGATGAGTTGGGCGCGAACATTTCCTCCAGCGAAGACCTCCCGCACCTTCAAGGTCACCATCATCGGGTAGACCATGAGAAAAGTAAAAGGGATAATCAGACTCTTGAGCCAGGCCATATTACCGCTGGCGCCTGCGATAAAGCCAAGCACCATGACCGCTGGGATGGCTAGAACCAGATTTTTTGATATCATCATCAATATCTTCCACATGGACGCTCTCCTTTGAATTGAGGGTGTTGTACATTGTTTTTCACAACACATCAAAAAACATACCAACAGGTACAGAGAAACACACCGAAAATCAAGACAGCATAATTTCACCCTAACTTTAGAATGTTAAGCGACAAATTCTCTACCCCGTGCTTGAGTGAAACGGGTTCACTGTTAAATTTCAAACCGTTTAATCATGCAACATATGTTAAATTTCATGGCAACAACTGTTAAGTTTTAAACAGATCCCTGAATTTCTCATTTCTAAACGGACACCTGAAAAACTCTCCTTTATGGCAACCTGCCCAGAGGTAAGCGATCAGGGGGACCCCCTGAAAGAACTCGTATTATCGAAACTGTAAGCGGTTACGGGGTGCCGGAGATGCTAGGCGTCGGCCTGTGCAGCGTACGCCTGTACGTAAACAGGCCGATAACACCGCAGATTCGGTGCCCCGTGATCGCTTACGCCCAGAGTTTCCCTGAACGGGTTGCCCACTCACTTATTCCCGCCAGTGTTCAGGCTGATGCAGTGTATCAGCGCAACGAATTTTTCCAGATACGGTGCCGATAACGCCAGGCGTCAGTTCCTGTACCATCCAGGCTGCGGCATGCTCCTCCGGAATAGGATAAGGTGCCTCGAAGCCGCAAATTCCTGCCGGGCTAAAACCGCAACGGGGATAATACTCGGGATGGCCGAGTACAAAAACGAGTTGTGTTCCTGATTTGCGAAGGGCGTCCAGGCCAGCCATAACCATTTTTCGCCCTATGCCCATATTATGAAAATCGGGAAGCACGGCAAGAGGCGCAAGTATTTGCGCTGCGATATTGCTTCCCTCTTCGTTTATATCCACTTTGGTAAACAGCACATGTCCGACCACCTTGTCCTGCGCAACAGCGATCAGTGAGTGGAGCGGCTCTGCTGTAGGATCTCCCAACAAGCCCTGTACAAGCTCACTGATAACCATCCCCTTCTCCCTGTCATGAGCCGTAGCGAAAGCCTGCTGATGGACATACAGCAGACCTTGTGTATCTGAGGGTTCCGCATGTATTATTTTCATTGTTGATTTTTCCTGTGTTTCAAATTTTTTAGCTTTTTTGAAATATGCTGCCAACGTTCTTTTTCCACTCTAGCGGCACTTTTGTTATGCCGTTCACGGGTGTAATTGAGTTCGTTGTTCAGCTTGATATAGTTGTTCAACCTTCTGGCGGGTATTTCACCTGTGATTACCGCCTCAAGCACCCGACAGCCCGGCTCACAGGTGTGTGTGCAGTTACTGAACCTGCATTGGCTGGCAAGTGCGTCAATATCGGGAAATGCACTTATACTGCTCGATTCATCACGGACAAAACCGATCTCTCGGATGCCCGGATTATCAATCACCATTCCGCCACCGGGCAGGAGAAGCAGGTCACGGCTTGTTGTCGTATGCCGCCCCTTACCGACCCTTTCACCAACGGCTCCGGTTTTTCTGATATTTTCCCCCGCAAGATGATTGATGGTTTCGTAAAAAGTTTTTGTGTTTAACTGGCTAATTTTACAAAATAAAATTTATTTTCTAAGTTGAGAAAATCTTCGACAAATGTTAACATTGCTTCGTAGATTCAATATGATACGAGGCACTTAAATGTTTTACGTAAAAAACCACAAACAGCTGCACATTTTCGATCCCTGGGGTCACATTGGGCCCAAGAGGCGCAAACTTCTTGAAGAGTCATGGTCCGGGTTGTTTCGAAAAGAAATTCTCTC
>NZ_JAFFQA010000084.1 GCF_016919065.1 Desulfobulbus rhabdoformis
TATGGTAATCTTTTCCATCCGTGCGATATCTCTCTTGCGTGTTTTTACGATGGTTGTAATTTGATTCGCCATGACGCCTCCTTGTAAGTTACTGTTTTTCTTACAAAAAGGCGAAAATCGCTAACTCATTAATATGTCAAGATAAATTTAGATTTACCCGATAATTTTTATAAAAGTTTACGAAAGCTGAATACATTTTGTCCGCTATTACTGGGTTTGCGGCTGCACCGGGAATTGCTGATATAATGGCAAGATAAAATAGCTTCTGTACTTTATCAGGATATTGGGCATCGCCATTGAAAATCTGAACCACGAAAAATCCTATTATCAGGAGGGTACAGATCCATAGGACCAGTCTGATTCTATGCGGGATATTAAACATGTTCGCCTCCTCATGATTGTTACGAATTTATGATAACATTTCGGAAATACTTAGACTAAACACATACGACTTGGGTATAAAATGGAAAATTTACCGGCTATAGGCTCAGCTATTCCCGTTTTACCCAGAAGCCCTGCAAATGCGTGTGTTTACAGATAAGCTTTTCGCAAACTTTTCGGGCTATCCAAAAGGATACACCTCCGTAAATAGCTAACTTGACAATATAAAACAAATTGGGATAATCAAAAAAACATTTGACATCCCGCGAGGTGTTAAACCACTTTTTCAGTGTAACATTAACATCTTACAAGGAGAAACATATCTCGACCCTCAAAAATTTTTTCCGCCGTAACCGCCAAGCAAACCAAACATTGAATAAGATCAAGATGCGTTCTCATTTAAATGCCAATGCCTTATTTGCCCTTATCCGTGAGGATCAGCAAAATGTGCCCGACCACCGAGCTGCTGCCAATGCATCGATCCCACTGGACGACGCACTGATGAGTGGTTTTGCCATGTTTTCACTCAAGGCTCTTCGTTGCTGTCGTTTGATGAACGACGGCTTGAGCAGCTTGAGCGCCTCCACGGTGTCTATGAGGTAGGAATAATCGCCAGCGTTACCCAAATGTGAACCATCCTGGATGAGATTGTTCCGGCTTTACTTCGGCGACCGTTCCGCACAATTTTTCACCAACTGCAGCGGGGCAAGGTCATGCCGAAAATGACCTGCCTTGGCGAATATCCTGCTCAACAAGGCCAGCGAGGGCCAGTTGCTGGTTAACTTCCTTGAGCACTGGGAAGTTGAAACCAAGGGCGAAGAGGTAGTTATTCGCGATCGGTTCAGCGGGGGCACTGATCTTGAGCCCCCCGGGCAAAGTCATGGAACTCAAGCGTTGCGGCCGCGCCCGCTGGCGGATTGAAAACGAGACCTTCAACACCTTGAAAAATCAGGGTTATAACCTCGGGCATAACTATGGTCTTGGGAAAAAACAATTGAGTGCCGTTTTTATGCATCTGATGTTACTCGCTTTTTTTGTTGGCCAGGTCCAGCAGTTTTGCTGCCCGCTGTTTCAAGCGGCCAGGGCAAAGGAGTAGTAACAGGTCCCTCTGGGAGCGAATGCGTAACTATTTTCACACGTTTATCGCCCCTCCCATGGAGATAATTTTACGAGTGATTGCCTATAGATTTGAGCATCCACGTTGCCCGACATTTGATTAGCGGCAAACAGGCGGCATACAATTTGTGAAAGATCAGGAGCCTACCGAAAAATACCAACAGCAGGCCTGCCGGATAACTCCGCCAAAAAAAGTAGGTTGTCGTAAATTTGGAGCAAAACAACTGCGTCGCTTAAAGATTTCGCCTTTGAGAGGCAACATTTTGCTGTCAAGTGCCGCTCCAAAGAAAATTTACGCAGTAATCTGCCCAAACCGGGCGTGGCTACAATAGGCTGTACTGGAATTGTATTGTTTAATAAATGAGCAATACCAAGCCGATCACTTATGGTCTTTAGGCTCACTCAAGTTTATCTAAGAATAGCATCCAATAACAAAGGAAGTCAACGCCTTTACTGGCAAGGGCTACACGCCACATAATAGACATAGTCCACACTAACGAAAAGGCTAACACCGGTTTCAGCTGCGTTGCCCAGAGCGAGGAACGAGCGGCGGGTAACGTCCAGCTAAAAACACTCGTGTACGCTCGGCATGGGCGTGATCTTATGGTGGGTAAGTCCCCTGTACGTCCCCCCTGTTACTGCCTTGATGACAGGAACATAAATATTAGGCGAAAGCAGGTAAGCGCTTACCTGGTCTAGAAAATACGGTAGATGTCAAGGTCGTGTCGCGACCGATAACGTCCTTATCCGGGGAGGCCTGTCCAGTATGCGGTCAAACTTCCGTTAAAAAGCGTTATGCATGGCAAAGTGTCTGGCATCCTGGTAGGAGTCAGCAGAGGTCATAGTAGTTCGCCGCCAGCGGACGAGAACAACCCTAGAGAAGGGAAAGGGATCGCCATGCTCGATCGGGTGCATCCGAAGCTTATAGGATTATTTTATCCGTCGAATCCTCTTTGAGCGTGATGCTCGCTGCTGCTTTGCGTTTTGCGCTCCTACTCATCGAAAAAGGAATCAAATTTTGAGTCGTACTTGGCGCAACGCAGTTTGAGGATGTTGTTTGCGTAATCGACTTTCCACCAGGCACCGGACCTTTTGAGGCGAATATTACTAATGAACGTATTGGCTCTTTCAATCGCTCCACTGCCAAGCGGGTACCCACCTCGCTGCAAACGACCATACTCGATTCTGCCTTTGTTCTTTTTCAGGTAGTTTACCAACTTAGTTCTCTCTGTTTCCGCAGCGGCTGTTTTGCATTTCATCCTGTTCAAGCCAGCGATGACATGAGAGGCATTGTGGTGAAAAAGTCGGACCTTGGTTTGCTCTATCCACTCATTGGCTTTTTTCGATCCAGCAAAATGATGTTTGGCAAAATCGTGGAGGTGTTCCGAGCAGTGGAAATAATCAAGGACTTGGCGGCAGGTAGGAAAAAAATCTTTGACGCAGTCCCATATCCAATCCATCACCTACAAAACCCTTGTCTTCTGTCCTTATGGGGACCATGGCACCGTCAGCAGAAAAGACAGAGCTGGCCTCCTATAGTTCACCTCCGAGATATTTTCTATGATTTTAGATATTTCTTGAGAGGTTGGAGATCTCCTCAAGGCTGATTTCAGCGGCGGCTTGCGTTCCATCCGCATATCCACGTCCTGATCCCTGGAGGCGGGATTGATCAACAGGCCAGGACCTGGAAAAAACTGTCTGAAAAATACCTATCGAGGTATTTGTACCGGGGAGTGATTGGAAAAAAAAGCATCGTTGCCGACACCAATAGTGAAGTGACCTTCAGGTACCGGGACAGTGTTACAGGGACCATGCAGAAGAGGACGCTTAAAGGAGAAGAATTTCTACATTTCCTTCTTCAGCATGTCCTGCCAAACGGGTTCAGGCGACTGCGCGAATATGGATTTCTGCACGGGAATACCAAGGAAATCTGTAGCTGGTCCAGTTGGTTATGCACGTCGTTATCAGGCCGCAGCCACCTCGCCCCCGACCAGCGTTTGCATGTCCGCACTGCGATCAACCGATGCGCATTGTTGTGCTATAGAAATGATTA
The DNA here is from genome assembly GCF_016919065.1 of Desulfobulbus rhabdoformis. Classification (GTDB taxonomy): domain Bacteria; phylum Desulfobacterota; class Desulfobulbia; order Desulfobulbales; family Desulfobulbaceae; genus Desulfobulbus; species Desulfobulbus rhabdoformis. The sequence continues at coordinate 3,551 of NZ_JAFFQA010000084.1, forward strand.
CCGCACGGGTGCATCCGATGTTTATGGCAAACGGCTTGTGAGGCACTCCCTGCAGGTGGCAGCCTAGGGGATGCAGACCTTTTTTATAGTGGCGAGCTTTTTAATCCCATAACTGTCGGATGCTCCCTTACCGCACCCCCGGCTACCCCCTCATCAAGGCAGCGCTACCCCATCAAGGTTAGGGGAGGAGGATCTCCCTTTTATGAAACAGTGCACCATTTTTTGACGCCTGAGGCAGGCGAATGCATCCACGAGCCCTCAGATCGATGCTGCCATTCCGGCAGTGCTTCCAATAAACTCCAGAAAAACATTTAGTTCCTTTGAGGGGCCGGGCTTGTGCCCCCCGGATAAGATTGTGATTTGTTCGTGCCTCACTCACACAATCTATCCTTATTCGCTGGACTTTTATCATTGATTAATTAGCCGATAGGCAACTTTAACTCTTGCTCGAATTGGTATTTTCCCAAGAGCAAATGAACCTCCGAGACTGTGTGGTTCATCCCTTGAACTTGCTTCATTAACTATTAGAATATTCTGATTCATAGGAATTTTATCGAATGATAAATCTTCTTCGATTAACAATGGCTCTGCAATGGAAGCGTTCAAAGCATTTGCCATCGTGATTGCTTTTTCTTTCGCAGCTAATAAGGCCTTTCCCCTTGTTTTACTATGGAATTCAATTCGCTGAGAGTGGTCATAACTCACATTTTCAATGGATACATTTTTAATATTTGCTAATCCTGACCAAAGTTTTTTATACTTATCAAATGCGGTTAGCGTGAAAGATACTTGGGTAGAAGCAAAATAGCCTTCTCTTACCCTTGAGTTGTTCTTATATCCCCAATTTTCACCGAACTGCATTCTGGAAGTCTGAATATCATCAATGTCAATACTGGCCTTGCCAAGAAAGATTATAACAGATTTTACTATTTCAGAATGCTGTTTTGCCACTGTCTCTACGCTAGAAGCTTTATTTGTAACATTAAGAGTCCAAAACATTTCATCTGGGGTGATTTCCAATACTGATGTTCCATATACAACTATATGTGGCAATTCAATATCAGTCGCCAATGCTGGTATAGAGAAAAGCAAAACAAGCACGATTGCTGAAAAAATAGTTTTCATATTATTTCCTTTTTGTAGCCCAACGGGGTGGGATGGCTGTAGGCCAAGTGAGCGCCAGCGACGCGGTTCGACTTAATCGCGGAGCTGACCCATCGCCGTGAGCCGCGCAAGCAAGCGCAGCTTGGCTGTTGGGCGCGCGGTGTCTGGTCAAGCTCTTTGTCGAGTAAACAAGGGGAACTTCCCCTCAAGCTTCTCACAGAACCCTACGTGGACCTCTCGACTCATAGAGTTCTTATCATTCAGTCAAGCACATAGCAGACTCCAGTGAACAAAGTAATTTGGGCTTTCACTTTTTAAGCGCTTCATCCAATTATCGGCGTTCTTGAAGTTGCTTCCTTGCTTCTTGTATTTCCCGATCCCCCACCGGTAAAGCGGCTTATCAAGATGATGATGCACAAGGAAGAGTAATTCCGGCTGAAAGAATGCACCATAGAATTCAATCCAGCCACGTACAACAGGATTGATCTCTTGGGCAACCTCTTTCACAGAGAGAGATCTCTCTTTTTGTGCAGACACCACTGCCTTATTTCTGAATAAATTAATTTCTTCGACTTGGGGGAAATCGCTGGCGAGAAGTTAACAAAATATTTGCCACATCTGTTTCGAGAAAGTCTCGATCCACAGCTTTCGTCACAGCTTCGCTACTCACCTGCTCGAGGCCGGCATGAGCCTGCGGCATATCCAGGCATTGCTTGGGCATGCCAGTCCCACAACCACGGCCCGTTAATTTCATGGTGACATTCACCTTGCCCTACCAGCTTCATCCCTTAGCTTATCGTCACTAGAAAGATGTCTATTCGTTGATGTTTCGCTGTGCTTTTCTTTTCAGCGGACGCGGCTTTTTGCGCTCCGCTGAAAAAGCCTTGTTATACTATATCGTTGTTACACCTAATGGTAAGACGCAACATGTCCATAAGCTGAATACCATTTTCAAATATTGGCTCGTCGTAATTTTTAAGAAAAAAGTCTCGGTCAATGCTTGTGACCCGAAAGCCTTGTCTTTGGTAAAAAGAAAGTTGGTAGCCAAATGTACCTGTACCCACTTCCAACTGGCTCGCGCCAGTTCTCCGAAAAAAATCGATAACCCATTTCAAAAGTGCGGTGCCATTGCCGGATTGTTGATAATCTGGGTGTACTGCGATACTCATAAGTTCATGCACACCAGCCCCTCGGGGCTTAACTACGCATGCCCCCATAACAATCTCATTGCTCATGGCGACAAAGCACTTTGATTCTGGCAAATAGGAGCGAATATTCTCCTCCGAAGGGTCCGCGAGTAATAGAAGTTTCACTGGCGCATCAGTAGTCGGAATTTCTTGTATCAGCAGCGACATATTTGCATCCTGTTGTATAACGGTTACACGTAACCGGCCAGCGTGATTATTGAACGAAGCCGCTGCGTGGCAGAATAAAAAACAGTGTATACTCCTGTAAGAGTCTATTTTTCAAACACTTACAGCAAGGAGTATACTATGAAAAAATCGGCTGGATCATTCATAGCTGCCGGGAACTCAGCTATCGCGTTTTCCTTTTCACCACCTATTCCATGGGGCTTCGCCTGGAAGAGGCCTTATCTCTCCAGATCGGTGATATCGATACCAGCCACCTGAAGGTCCATATCCGTCGTGGCAAGGGCCACAAAGATCGCCTTGTCACGCTGCCAAATCGTACACTGGAAGCGTTACGGCTGCTGTGGCGCGAACATCAGCATCCGAAGTTGCTCTTTCCAAATTACCGTGGATCAATGAAAACGATCCGGCTGGCGACAACACACATGAACAATGGCGGTTCTCAGCAAGCTATGAAGGCCGTTGTCACCTCCTGTGGGATTAAAAAAAGTCTCGATCCACAGCTTCGCTACTCACCTGCTCGAGGCCGGCCTGAGCCTACGGCATATCCAGGCATTGCTTGGGCATGCCAGCCCCACAACCACGGCAGGGAGATGACCATGGATCTGGCCAATTTTGTTCACCAGCATTACGATGCCTTCATGGTTCGATTCGGAAAAATTCTTCTCCCGGACCAGCGGAAAGCCCTTGATGCTATCCTACGCGGCCGGACGCCTGCTTCCTGGGAAACTTCTACGTGCAGTGCCCTGACTGTCAGCATGGCCAGGGGCGACCACTCTCCTGCGGCAATCGGCATTGCCCACGTTGCCAAAATCACCTGACCAGTCTCTGGATCGACAAACAACAGGAAAAGCTCCTGCCTGTTCCCTCTTTCATGGTGACATTCACCTTGCCCTACCAGCTTCGTTCCTTGGCTTATCGTCACCAGAAAGATGTCTATTCGTTGATGTTTGGCTGTGCTGCAGATGTCTTGCGTTCATTCGCCCACAATGCAAAATCCTTGGGTGCAGAGATTGGCAGCGGAAGCCCAGCCCTTATTCGCGATCCCCCCTCCATTCCTTAAGCAGAATTGCGTACTGCCGTGTATCAACGAAAATAGGACGCCCAGCACTGTCGTTCTCGAATGAAACGAACTCTTCAAAGGTGCCTTCATGTCGCATTCCGAGCTTTTCGCAAACACGCTGTGATGCGACGTTATCGTCTTCAACGTAGGCAAAGAGGCGGCGAGCAGACTTTGCCGCGAATAAATACTCAAACAGGGCTTGCGCTGCCTCGGTGGCCAGCCCCGCCCCACCAAACAGCGCATTAAAGTGCCACCCGACGGAAAACGTATCCGGTTCATCACCGGCAATCGCGAACAGGTCGCCGATAAGCTGACATGTACCCTTCAGACACACTGCGACATAGTCATCGCTATTGCGACGCTTTCTGACTTCCTTATGCGCAGCAACCATGTCCTCAAGTCTTTTTGGAAAAAAACAACTGACCCGAGGTTCATGCAGGTAGTCGAAGAGCCCGGAGGCATCTTCTGCCGTGAAGTTCCTAAGCAAGAGCCGGTTCGTCTCAATTGCTTTCATAAACTATTCGCTGGCGTTAGCACCGAAGCCTTTGAGCGGGCCTCCGTTTGATACTGGGGCATATGATGATTACCGGGGTGGGAATCCAGGGGCCCGTGGCCCGGAACAAGATTGATTGTCTGACTACACTTGCTCATTTTCGGTCGCCATGAACGTTGCTAATCAGCCGCGCGGCTTTTTGTGTCGGCTGATTTAGCTTTATTGGCATTTGTGCGTAACTCTGCAATTTTTTTTAACCCTATATTCTCTTGCATATCTAAAAAACCTAAACCCCTTACTATCTATGAAATAATTAATAGACTCGTCCCCCTTATCCAAATCTCTTTTTTCAAATAACTTGTTTTTATATGAATGATTTGCCAGATTTACGCTAACTTTTTGTTCGATAGAAGCTAATGCTCTTATTCTTCTTACAGCACTTCCCGTTATCCCGTAATGCCCTGTTTTTATGGGGTACGAGGGAATTGGTTTTCGTAAACTTTTAGAGAACATGCTTGGTTCCAAAACGGCTGCTCTCCGAGCGCCTCGGCAACGAGCTTAGACGCGATTAACTCATCAAAAATAAAAGAAAAATTAATCAGGAGTAGCGTATTTTTTTCTTGACAAAGGCTTGAAGGTGAAAATCGATTTTTTCATGGAATTACAACTAATTACATAGAGAATCGATTATGCAGTCACTGAAAAATTTCTCGATCAAAGCGTTACAACTGGTTGCACCGACGAACGGAAGTGCCGTGAACAAAACACTCCACGTGGACGCATTAATTCAAGCTATCAAAGCTGATTTTGGCAAACTTACCGATCATCGGGCCCAAAATGCCAAGATTG
>NZ_JAFFQA010000085.1 GCF_016919065.1 Desulfobulbus rhabdoformis
AGCCCGGTATAGTCATTGCTTTCATGAAAGTGGGCAATGGCTCCTCCGGTTCCACAGGCAACATCAAGAACCTTGGCCTGTTGCACCGGCGCAATCAGGTTGGCCAGAACCTCTCGGTGCTGCTGAGTGAGAGGGGTCAAGTCTTTGCTTGACTCTTTTGAGCTGCACTTCATATAATCCCAGAATGGTAAGACCACTGCGCATAGAGTACCCGAATGCCTGGTATCATATAATGAACCGTGGGAGGCGGGGGGAGAGCATCTTCACTGAGGCTAGTGACAATGAGTTGTTCATTTCTCTGCTGCAGGAGACCTCAGAGATGTTTGACCTACGGGTCTCCGCATACTGTTTGATGTCAAACCATTATCATCTTCTTGTACAAACGCCATCCGCCAATCTTTCACGGGCAATGCGGCATATTGGCAGTGTGTACACCCAGCGCTTCAACCGATCCAAAAAGACAGACGGACAATTATTTCGGGGCAGATATAAAAGCGTTCTTGTTGAGGAAGACAACCATCTTCTTGAAGTCTTGCGCTACATTCATCGCAATCCGGTTCGAGCAAAAATGTGCAAATCGGTATACGACTATAGATGGTCAAGCCACCGGGGCTACATTTCTCCTGGGAACGGTTGGAGGTGGCTGCATAAAGGTTTCCTACTCTCTTTATTTTCAGACAACCCCCGCAAAGCTGGCAATCTGTACAAAACATTTGTAGCCAACGAGGATTCTTCAAGCATATTATATTTTTACGGTAAAAAGAATATCGCTTCTTTCTTTGCATCTTCCGAATTTGTCCAGACGATAAAAGAGAAATATCGAAGTGAAAACGAAGATCCGGAGATACCACAGTTAAGACAGTTGGCTCCCTCAGTTGCAGAAATTAAAAGCATAGTCTCGGATAGTTACATGGTTGAGGGGGAAAGTCTTGAAAACGGCATCCGTGGTCAGAGCAACGAACCTCGAAATGTTGCAATTTATCTTGCAAGAAAACGATCCGGCCTGCGTCTCCAGGAAATAGGCAGGCAGTTTGGACTTACAAAATACAGCTCAGTGAGTAGCGTTGTTTGCAGGACAGAGCAGCAATTGTTACGTGATCGTGACTTTCGTGTTCGTGTGGAAGGGATCTTAGTGCAGCTCAATAAGAGCCAAGCAAAGATTTGCCCCCTTTGGTGACCCCTTTGTTTTGTTTTTAACCGATCCAAAAACTATAATAGCATCAAGCTGCGCATGGCACACTAACGAAAAAATTACCGGAAATTTTGGAGCGCATCAGAAGAAAGACGGTCCATTCCCAAAGAAAAATTGCAGGAAGAGGGGAGCTCAGGCAATGGACCGTCAGAGGGTGCACACAAATGCGCGGGGGCGCACATTTAGAACTGAGGGGAAATATTATTTTTCCTTCCACACCGGCGCGCGTTTCTCGCGGAAAGCACTCACACCTTCTTTTGCATCCTCGGTTGAGCAAAGCCGGGCAAAGGCCTCATTCATGAAATCAAAGGCCTTGTAATAGTCGAGATCGGCAGCGGAATAGAAGGACTTCTTGGCTATCTGCATGGCTATCGGACTTTTTGCTGCTAAGGTCTGAGCCCATTTTCGAGCTTCCTGCTCTAGTTCCTCATCCGGCACCACCCGGTTGATCAATCCCATGCGGGCAGCCTCTTCGGCTTGGACAAACTCACCAAAAAAGAGCATTTCCAGGGCCTTTTTGCGGCCGATGGATTTGGACACGGGCACGACCGGGCCGATACAGTTGAGACCAACGTTGATCGCGGTCAGACCGATGCGCGCCTTGACCCCGGCTATGGCTAAATCAGCCGCAGCGACCAAGCCGGCTCCGTTCGCGGCGGCAACACCGCTCACCTGCGCAATCACCGGTTTACTCATACGACTGATCGAAACCAAGGGCGCCTCCATGCACTCGATCCAACCTCGCAAATCCTGTGTGGATTTTCCCTCTATATAACTGACATCAATGCCAGCGCAAAAGGCCTTTCCCTCACCCTTGATTAGCACCACCCGCACTTTCTTATCTGCCTCTGCTTCCCACAGTGCGCGATCCAACTCCCTGGCAAGTCCAAGAGTAAAGGTGTTTAACTGGCTTGGACGATTCAAGGTGATCTCTGCCACAAGATCATCCCCGACACTGACAACGATGTTTTCATATCCCATGATCAATTCCTCCTTGTTGATGTAGATAGTCACACACGCTCAGGAGCACCGCCATTTCGGATTCCTGGCACAGCCAAAGAAAAGAACAACAAACACAATGGACATGGAGGCCTATCGTCAAACCGGCCAATGTATAATCACTTCTCCTGATTTTTGGCAAGATTCAGCATGCTTAGCATACCTTTGCAGGCCCGGTAATAGGGGCGTTCGTCACCAGCGGCAAGTGCCAAGACAATTCCCCCTTGAAGCACACTCATGATCATCTCCGCCACATCCTCAATGTCTAATTGTGGCGACAATTCGCCGCTCGCCTGACCTTCTTGGAGAATATCCATCATACGACAACGAACCCAGGTGAAAGTCTCCTCAACCGGCTGGCGCAAGATTGGATTCGCGCGAATATCCGGGTCCTGGGTTAAGCGCCCGATCTGACAGCCTCGGAGCACTTTACGCTCGCTTAAAAGGTAATTCTCGATCCGTTCATAAACAGTGCCATCTCCGGCAAACTGTTTTTCCACCAACGAACGAATCTGCAGTGAACAGCGCTGAATCGCTGCAAGTGCCAAATCCGACTTGCTGGCAAAATGATGATACATACTTCCCTGCCCGACTCCAGCCCGTTTTTGGATGGCTGCCGGGCTGGTTCCCACATACCCCCTCTCCCAGAGCAAAGCCTGGGTACATCTGACTAAACGTTCACGCGTGTCCATATTATATGAATTTTACCTACTGATAAGTACAGAAATAAAAATTAATTATTAGATAGTTAGTTGATAAAGCGATTAAATTCTGTGTACCAATAAGTACATAAAATAAGCAACAGGTGCAAGAAAAAAATGGAGATTTATCGAGGCGAGAAGTGGCCCTGATTTTTTTGGACAAAAATTGAGGCACTGGTAAGGTGGAGATTGGTTGTCTCAACCTGGTTTAAGCTTGCAGGGCTTGAGGTTAGACACTGATATTCACAGAAAGTCAGGATCAGTAGGAGGTTGCACAGCGTCCTGCGGCGACAGCACTGGTTCTTCCTACACATATACCGCCCGCCAGCAGATTGCCTCAATGACTGACGGTAATGGTGTCGTGACCACTTATACTTACGACGAGAACGGCAATCGTCTCACGACTACCAAGGCAGCGGGAATAGACCTCGCTCGAACGACCATTAAAACCTATACGTCCAAAAATATTCTTGCTCCTCTCTGAACTCGTCACTATTTTCTATCATAACTATTGACAAGCTGATATAGTTTTGTTACGAGCTGCCCTTTTGCCGCTGGGCAGTAATTTATTTTTTAAGGTGAGGATATGAAAGTCAATGCGATCAAATTAGCTGGGTTTATCTTGAGCGCATACCCTAATGTTCCCATCTACCCGATGAAGCTGCAGAAATTAGCATACTATGCGAAAGTTTGGTCCATAGTGGCCAACAAAAATTTCATAGATGCTGATTTTGAACGATGGGACTACGGGCCGGTTAATAGGGAAATTTATTCTGCCTACCGCGAGTATTCCAAGGAAATTATCCCCTGCCCAAGCGAACCAGTATCACTGGAGCCCGAACAGGAAGATTTTATAAAATTCGTCCTCGACAATTATATCGATCAATCAGCCGTTGCGTTAAGCATTCAAACACACAACGAAGATCCTTGGATTAACACTGACCACAACGGTATCATTAGCGAAAGAGAGATAATAAACTATTATTCCAAGCAAAATTTCGCTAAAAATTTTGAACGACCGAATTATAAAGAAGGTCCATTTTACGTCTTAAAAACAAATTCATGGCATTCTTTCACCATGGATATGGACTCCAAAGAAGCCTCTTTTTATGAATCTTATCCTTCATACGACGAGTTCGTGCAACGATCTCAACAGGCTAAATCCGACTTTAAGAATCTTTTGAACGAGTTCGTCTCAAAATCCAATTAGATTCTTGCAGAATCATTCATTTGATACATTTGACAGGGAATATCTTAAAGAACTCATTAAGGGATTCCCTGTCACCCCTCCTATCTCCCTTGAAAACGCGTTAAAACAACTCAAAGATAGAAGCCAGCAGTGGAATCCGTTTGAATTCGTGGACCTCATTCACACGGAACCAGTTCAATTCACCTTAGAAGAACTCCTTCCTTTCCTCCCAAAATTTCTTCATCAAAGGATGTTTGAGAACATTTTGGGAAACGCTGGTTCATACCGCGAAACTGGTGATAGATTAAAAGGCCATGTCGAATTTGGCCTCCCTACCAAAAAGATTAACGACAACGCGGAATGTTCAAGTAGCAGGTTCAGTGGGATTCAGCCGGACGAAATTCCGACAGGGATCGAAAATGCTATCGGACAGCTTGCTTTTGATAGAAGCAATCCAGCGGGAAACGCCGCAAAATTTTACCAACAGTTTGTAAGAATTCATCCTTTTTACGATGGAAATGGCCGCATTGGGCGATACATAGTGGAAGCCTACCTATACCATCATGGGCTCTATGTACGCTGGCTGGATATGAAAAAGAACAACCGGTGGATACGACAACTCAATTATTGTCATCGAAAGATGACGCAATTATATATAACGACGGCCTACCCGTTTGCGCTCAAATGGTGGATTCACTATTTTAATAAATTCGTGTCTGAAGTGCCCGTCCCCCCTGAGGAACAAAAAATAGAATTCCTCGGTAGAGAGAGGGCGGATTAGGTGGTACGGTGCGATACCGGTGAGTTATTTCTATATTTTTAATAGATTTATCTGGGTTTTGTTCGCTCTATCTCGCTGTAGTTTCGTTCAACATGCCATTTATGGCGGCCTTTCACGGCGGTGCCCCCTATGTATTCAAATGTACTCGAAAGCGCTTGATTTAAGAGTTAGGCACCGAGTTCAACTCCCGGTTCCAGTACAATGCAAGTTCATGCAAGCAAATAAAAAAGGGCATACAGAGTCAATCTCTGTATGCCCTTGAATTTATTGGTGCCGGAGGTCAGAATCGAACTGACACGGGGTCGCCCCCGCTGGATTTTGAGTCCAGTGCTGAATAGATCTTATCCTTTCGTAATCAATATACTTTTATTTCTTCAAATCGCTATTTGCTCCAATTTTGTTCCATTTTCAAAAAATAGATTGATCTTCGCTTCTTTCCCGATGTCTCCCGGACGACCTCAAGCAAGGTCCTTTCCATCTTTCTCGCTGCCCGCATCTTTGTCGATCTCTGGGGCTTGAGACTCAAGCCCTTTCTTGTGTCAGTGTATGGTCTCTTTTTCTCTTTTTGTGCTAAGAGAATCGTGAAAAGCATCAATCAAGCCAGCCAGAAGGTCACCATATTTTGTTTCTGATTCGAGGACTTCAATTGTTTTCAGTATTCTTGTCTGAACACTTGAGGAGCCCTCTTCTCCCTTAGCCGGAACCTTGAACCCTACAACATCACCTGATGATGAGTTCAGAAAGGTTGGTTCATCCTCTGCGGTTTCTAAAACGTCCCACGTTTGATTGCCATAATTTGCATCCGGCTCCTCTTCTTGCGCCAGTAATCGCCGCCCCAGGACAAACACATCCTCATAGGCCATATCAAAATGGCTGGCAATTTTTGACCGTATTTTTTCAGAACCTGATTTCCTGCCTTTTACGATGGCATTGAGATAGCCTCTGTCAATGTTCTGTTTTTTCGAAAGACGTGCCTGTGCCCCTCGACCTTCTTGGGCCAACAAATGTGTGAGTGCTGCTCGAAATTGATTTGTGATTAATTGATCCATAGCTCTATTGTAGACCACCTGCTCAATTTTTGGAAGAAAAAAAGCACATTAGGTCTATTTTGGTCTACTTTTTTGTTGACTCACGGTCTATTTTTTATAACATAACGGGCCATGAAACCTAACAAAAAGAAAATCACACAGAAAGAGATCGCACGGTTAGCCGATATCGGACCTGATTTTCTCAGTCATATTATTCGGGGTAGACGTCCCTGCCCTCCCCCTGTCGCTGTCAGGCTGGAAGAGGTCACAGCCATCAGCCGAGTCACATGGGTTTGGGGATCCCCGGAGGAAATCAGGAAGGCTGTCGGAGGAAATCAGGAAGGCTGTTGAAGGGTACATATATCAAGGTCGAGCAGATTATGGACATTGATAGCAGACTTGCAGCAATCGAGGAAACTCAAAATAAAATCCTACGATTGCTGGCAAATAGAGCTCCTCCAGAGCCCAGTGTCATGACGTTGAAGCAGGCGGCTGAATATGTAGGTTTTTCTCCTGATCACTTCAGACGGTTAGCTGTTGAGCAGCGCTCCATTCCATTTTCACGGCCTTCTGGTCAACAAAAGGGAAAACTCCTTTTTCGAAGATCTGATCTTGATAAATTCTTGGACACGTCTGCCATGGGAGAAACGGCACCAAAGCAACCAGGTCGGAAGAGGAAATCAAAAGATATTCACCTTTGGTAATGAAGAGTGGAACTTGAAAAAGATCCCACCAACAAAGGTTTGAATCGTTTATCACCCGCACTTCAGCAAGAGATCAAAACTCGCGCAGATTCCTCCCCCCTCCCACTCTGGCCTGCACAAACCCGGGGCATCCCTAATATCTGTCTGCGCTCCTCCCTCTTTGGTGTCATCCAGCGCGGCCGTCGGAAAGCTGTCAAAGGTGAGGTCATCGATGCAGTTAAAGGGCTCGATATCCGCTACACCGGATGGCGCTTAGACCAAGGTGATTTTGATGTGCTTGTCCATGCTCTTCACCTGGTCTCTCTACAACAAACATCTGGAGAATATGTGCGATTCACGGGGAAGGGTTTTCTTCATGGCATTGGCCGCAGTGCTGGAAAATCGGGACGGGAATGGCTCAAAGACTGTCTCAGACGGCTTACCGGATCTGCTGTGGAGATCACATTGGAAGTCAAAAACACCTATTGGACCGACTCATATACCTATGCAGGTTCACTGATTGATGAATTCATCTACAGCAGCTCCAACCAGGCTTACTTCCTCAAGATAAATCCAAAGCTTGGCAGACTATTTAACGCCGGTTGGACTCAGCTGCAGTGGCACCAGCGACTGAAATTGAAGACTGATCTCGCCAAATGGCTGCATGGATTCTATGCCAGCCACAAGGAACCCTACCCGATAAAGGTCGCAACACTAAAACATTTATGCGGTTCGAGTATTGGCAGGTTGTCAGATTTCCGCGGAAAGCTACGACGTGCGTTGGATGAATTGACCAAAGCTGAACTCATCGCTTCCTGGAAAATAGACCTTCAGGACAAAGTTCACGTAAAAAAACGAGACTCCAAAGGCCCCGGGACACCTGACAGGGGGGCATAGCGATCGCAATAGGGGGGCACAGCGGTCGCAAGGCGGGGGCATAGCGGTCGTACCGAGGGGGCATAGCAGTCGTAAGGGTGGGTATAGCGGTCGTAGGGAGGGGGGCATAACGGTCGTACCAAAGGGGCATAGCGGTCGCAATTCGACTTTTAGGAAATCGCGAAAGTGCCTGAAAACAATGGGATTAGAGAGAGAAGCTACAAATGCCTAATCATTTTTAATCTTATATTAATCATTTAGGGAATCACAAATGACATGCTCATTACCGCCAGATCAAAAGCAATCCAGACAAGAAACGTGGTCCACAGCATTACGCTGGGTATCGTCGAACAAGAGCCTTATTCGGCAAATCGCCTCCCCCTATATCAAATTCATGGTTGGCGATTACGAAGATCTCTATCAAGAGGCTGCGATTGCCTCAGTAAAGGCACTGATCACCACCAGGAAAAAGGAATCTCCAGAACGGTTCATCCCGTTTTTCCGGGTCATTTTCAAAACGAGTTGCATCAAGTTGGCCTCCGGTATCCAGACAGTCCATTGCTTGGAAGATTATCTCCTTCCCTGTTCAGAAGAACCCTTTGAGGAAATCGAAGCTGCTGGGGAGTTCGAGATCGAACAGGCTTTACAAGCTGTCAGCAAGCGGCAACGCGAGATCTGCCGCTGGCTTTTGCAGCAATCCACCCCTGCCAGCACCCCTGACATAGCCAGAGAATTCAAAATCAGCCGCCGTCATGCCTGTCGGGTGGTTAGTGAGAGCATCTGTAGATTCGCATTCCCGCCGCCCCGAAAATCCGCTTAAATTCTCATGAAGCATTACCAGTAACGAGAAAGTCTCTACCAGTCAAAGTAAGAAAAATGATCACCACGTGGTGTGGTCGTGGATTGCA
>NZ_JAFFQA010000086.1 GCF_016919065.1 Desulfobulbus rhabdoformis
GGAAAACCGCACGTCCGGTTCGACGAGGGGGCGCTGATGTCACCAGGAGATCTTCTGATATGGAGTAGCCGCGTGCGGCGAAACATAATCGTTGGTTCTTGGTAATAATCAGCGCTCTACTCTACACCTATTACGTTGTGACCGGAAAAGTAGAATTCACACTCGACGGAGAGCAACATGTACTCTCCGCAGGGGATTTCTGCGTTGTGCTGTAGGGACAGCACTTTTCTTACCGGAATCCGGAATTAAAAGAAGCGCAGGTTTGCCTCGTGCATACACCATCTTTCGATCTCAATTTTTTGCCTAATGACTATAGGGTATTTTGTAGCTGTTCCAGAAAACTGAATATTACATCCAAATAATTCATTATATTTAATTTTTACTCCACTGCGATTCGTGAGAACCAGTTAGCCCAAACGATCGGCAGCAGAGAGTAATAGGACTCGGTAAGTGAAATCAATCAACACGCAATCAATCAGTATTCCAATTACACAATCATCTTCAAATAGCAGGTATACCATTGGCAAGCTTTATGGTTCAGGCCATATGGCGGTAATCCTTTCGAACATGGATACCAATGATCAACATGAATGGGATGTCATTATTGATGATATTCTTTCAGAAGGATATATGATCCTGACATATGACTATTTTCAACATGCTGATGACCAATCAAAGACTCTTGAAGATGCAATTTCGTTTGTTTGTGATTCAGGTGTGAAGAAAGTTATCCTTATTGGAGCAAGCCGAGGTGGAGTCGCATCCATAAAAGTCGCAGCTCGACATGTGAATAACGATTGTATTGTTGGCGTCGTGGCTCTTTCAGCTCCTATCGAATATGAAGGAACTGTTTTTTACAGCAAGAACGAATTGAGCAGAATTAAAATACCTAAGCTTTTGATAAATTCAGAAAATGATGATGGTGCAAACGATACTCGTAAAATGTTCGAACTGTTTGACAATCCAAAAGAAATACTATTTTACCCAGGGCATGCCCATGGAACAGAACTGTTTGGTAAAGAACGAGAATCGATAATCAAAAAGCTACAGGAGTTTACTGCTGCTGCGTTTGAGGCATTCGATTAAATCGATGGCTGCCGATTAATCGTGCTCAGGGACGGTGAGGGGCATATCGTCCTGACACAACAATTTTTAAATTGATTCATTTGTTGTTCACCTTTCGCTGTCATGGATTCAGGGTATCTTCGTCACTCTCATGGGAAGCAATGTTTTTTGGAAATGGACGTAGAGGAAATGAAAAACCAGATCAATCAAGTGTCCGACACTGCATTCATGGCAGCCGCTTATCGTGCCATGGAGACGAATAAACCAAACGCGATATTTCATGACCCATTCTCAGCGAAACTCGCTGGAGACCGAGGGATGCAAATCATCGACAGCCTACCGAAACAGGCCTTTATCGGCGGCTGGTCGGTTGTGATTCGCACTCGGATTATCGACGATTTTATCCTAGATGCAATTGTCGAAGGGGTGGATACCATACTGAATCTAGGCGCAGGGCTGGACACCAGACCCTATCGCATGGAGTTGCCAGAATCGCTCCGATGGATAGAAGTCGATTACCCTCACGTCATCGAGCTGAAGGAAACCAGTCTTTCTGAGGAATCGCCACAATGTCGACTGGAGCGGGTGAGACTGGACCTTGCCGATGTTGATGCCAGGCGGGCATTGCTCAATGAAGTGACAGGCCAATCGAAAAAAATTCTCGTATTGACAGAAGCGGTAACGCCCTATCTTCCTGAAGATGCGGTCGCTTCCCTCGGAGCGGACTTGGGGGCACAGAAGTCAATAGAATATTGGGCGGTGGATTATTTCTCCCCAGCGTCGTATGAATACCGACGACGAAGCGGTATGAGTAAGTCGATGGAGAGTGCGCCGTTTCTTTTCGAACCGGAGGACTATTTTGGTTTCTTTTCACGGATCGGCTGGATGCCGAAAGAGATCAGGTATTTTGCAATCGAAGCGGAGCGACTGCATCGTCCCGCGCCGTTTCCTCTCCTCTCAAGGATTCTGATGCGGATTTTGGGGTTTTTCGCTTCGCCGAAGCGTCGCCGAGAGATGAAACAGTATGCGGGCTTTGTTCTGTTCGAACCGACAAATACCGAAAAACGGGAAGATTAGGGTGTCTTGAATAATTAGATTTTTCAATCAAGGTCAAGGCATGCAAAAAATTTTACCGCAGGCATATACTTGATATCGGAGTCTTCGCTTACCTCCGAGGATAAAATTTTTTGCATAACGAGGTGAGCGCCAGACTCCGGGAGATTGGCAGAAAAAGCAATTATTCAAGATTCCCATTAGATAAGCCGCGGCACCCAACAAGAGCATGCAGCCGACACCAAAGAGCGGCGAGGCGGATTTCTGATCTTATACTTTTTTAAGTTTGCCTCTGGTAAGCGAAAAGTAAATGCCAATTAGGCAACTTAGAGTAAAAATAATAAAAAGGATATTTATCGAGCTAAGGAAAGCATCATAATTCGAGGGAGATATTTCTTCATCTCCTATTATAAGTGAGAATAAAAATGTCACTGCAGCCATGCTGAACATTTGCCCAATGAGCCTCATTGTCGCAACTGTTCCCGAGGCAATTCCATAATAGCTCTTTTCAACACTGCTCATAATTGCATTCATATTTGGAGATGAAAATAGCGCAAATCCCAGCCCAAGGATTAATAAACTGATCACTATAAAAAATATTGATGTTTCACTATTTAAAAAGACCAATAGAAAAAGTCCAAATGCTGTGAGTCCCATTCCTGATGAAGCAATTACCGCAGGTTCTGTTTTGTCGGATAATCTTCCCGCCAAGGGTGAAAAAACAGCTTGTATCAATGGCTGCGAAACAAGCACAATTCCAGCTAGCTGCGGCGTCATTCCCTTTATAAACTGGAGATAAAGACTTAAAAGAAAAGCAACTGCAAAAGTTGCAGAATAGTTGATCAGGGCGGCAAGGCTTGAAAAAACAAATGTTCGGTTGCTGCGAAAAAGATAAACATCGATGACAGGAAACCGAGCTTTCGTAATATAACAGACAAAAATAATAAACCCTGTTATTCCAACCCCCAACAGCCCAATTCCTGATAAGTCGGGAAGAGACGTAAGACCAAACATAAGACAGATAATTGAAATTCCATACAATAGACTTCCAACAATATCAAAACGTTCCTTCTCCGCATTTGCCCAATCGTTTCTGATTTTTACAATGGCAAGATAAAGGGCTGCAATCCCGATAGGCACATTGACGAGAAAGATACTCTTCCATCCGAACAAGGCTGTCAGCCATCCACCGGCAAAAGGACCAAAAGAATACCCAATATACACACAGGCCACAACAATACCCATTGCTTTTCCTCTTTCCTTTACCGGAAAAACATCGGAAATGATCGCCATGCTTGTCGCCATTGACATTGCCGCCCCCACGCCCTGAAGTATACGAAAGGCGATTATCCAGCAAATAGAGGGTGCAAAAGCGGTGGCCACAGTAAAGACGGTAAATACAGCTATGCCGATGGTAAAAATCTTTTTGCGTCCGTAAATGTCTCCTAGTTTCCCGGCCGGAACCAGCACTACTCCTGAAGCCAGTAAATAAGCCGTGGCAATCCAGCTCAGTAAAACGGCGTTAACTGAAAATTCGGCCTGAATGTCTGGCAGGGCGATATTGACTGAGGAGATCATAAAAGGGACCATAAAGACGGAGAGGGATACTGCCCACAGCGTTGAGACCTTCAAGGTCTGAGTATCGTTTGATTGCATTGAGTCCTCTTAGAAATGTTTCAATATCTTTTCAAATAGGTAGAAGCGTTATCCGCCATCTTTTCAAGATCGGCCAATAAAAGCTCCTGTCGTTGCCTGGATAAATCCTGACTGAGAATCTCACTCCACTTTAAGATAATCTCCCAAAATTCTTCCTCGATCTCTCTTGCTGCCGGCTCCAGATATGTGTGCTTGATTCGCTGGTCATCGCCGTCGGAGACACGGCGGATGAACCCGAGTTCTTCCAGCTTTTTTAATGCCCTAGCTGTATTGGCCTTGTTCAGGAAGGTCGACCGGGTCAAGTCATCCTGGCTTCTGCCATCTTCATCAAAAAGTTCTGCCAGGAAAATATATTGCCCCGTGCCGATTCTGAACTTGGGCATTTCCTGGTTCAGGTAGACCGTGAACATTCGAAAAAGTAAGGTGATAAAGCGGGCCGGAGTCTTTCTTCCTTGTAATTGCATATATTCCCATTGGTTGTAAATCGGTTGACATCGCAACTAATATGTCGACAGTTGGTTGCGATGTCAACTAATTTGTGGGGATAAGATGGGATAACGAGAAAGAGGTCTGTACGTACCTCGTATCCAGTCGGCTATGTATTGTTGCAGGCAGTTATCGTCAGTCGTGTTTCCTGACCTAAGAAATTTTTTTCTACGATGACTACACGGCACAAATACCTTCTGGTGGAGGAAAGACAGGTTCCCCTTCGCTCACATGGTCGTTGAGCAACTCCCTCTCCTTGGATAAAAATATGGCGTTGTGGATGGAACTCCAATATTCTTGAATGGGTATGTCAGATCAAGACCATGCCGATCTCGGAGCCCAGGCTTTTTTATCGCTGGCGAATGAACACAGTACTTCTGCACACAACGAAATCGAAATCCTGGGGGGAGTAGATATCGTTCTGGTGATGATAGGCCATCGAAAGAACCTTTTAGGGCAAGGTGAAGGCCACTGTTGGCCAAAGTATTGTTGATTCGT
The DNA here is from genome assembly GCF_016919065.1 of Desulfobulbus rhabdoformis. Classification (GTDB taxonomy): domain Bacteria; phylum Desulfobacterota; class Desulfobulbia; order Desulfobulbales; family Desulfobulbaceae; genus Desulfobulbus; species Desulfobulbus rhabdoformis. Next base: position 4,759 of record NZ_JAFFQA010000086.1, read on the forward strand.
TTCAATATTTTTTAGTGGATTGAGAGACCGAAAATAAAAAAGGATATTCAATTTACATGGACAATACATCAAGTTGGCCGTTGCATGGGACTGCCCCGGAAACATATGAACAATATATAGTTCCGGCTTGGATGGGAGCCTGGACGGATACACTAATCGAAAGAGCGGGTATCAGACCAGGAGATCGGATTCTCGATGTTGCATGCGGTACGGGTGTCGTTGCCAGAAGAGCGGCACAGTTGGTTGGAGCGAGCGGCAGTGTTATGGGATTCGATGCGGATCGAAACATGCTTGAGACTGCGAGAAAATTTGCTGACAAGGAAAGTCTAGCATCAATTGAATGGCATTTTGGGGATGTTGCGTTTATTCCTGTCGAGACAGAGCGATGTGATGTGGTGATATGTCAACAAGGTCTGCAATTTTTCCCGGAAAAACAAAAAGCCCTCGAGGAAATGTCCCGGGTGTTGGTCCCTGGTGGGCGCCTAGCACTCAGCGTCTGGAGGTCTATTGATCGCTGTCCATTTTTTGCGACACTTGCAGAAATAATAGGAAATTATATCGGGGCTGAATCAACGAGAGCATTTTATTCATCATGCTCTTTATCTGACAGAGAAGAACTGAGGAAACTTCTGAGCAATGCGGGGTTTAACAATATTGAAATTCGACTTGAGGTACAGATGGCTCGTTTTCCTTCCTTGGATGAATTTCTCCCCGGCTATATTTCGGTTTTTCCGTTTGCACATCAGATTGCCGAAATGGCAGGTGACAAGCGGGAGAAAATGCTTGCCGAAATCATGAATTCCTTACTGATTTTCTCAGATGATTGTGGTTTAGCAACACCTATGGAAAGTCATATCATCACAGCGTGGAAAAATGGCTCCGATGGCCAGGCCGCCCCATTGTAAATTGAATGCATTGTAGTTGGGAGCAAAAGTCAATTCCGGAAAGGTATCATGTTTAAGGTGAATTACTCACCCGGTCGGTGAAGCAAACATTTTCTGTAACTGCCACCGAGAATCGTGGGGGCAGACCAATAAAAACATTCACCAGGCGGTAAGAAGCACTGAGCATTTTCAAAAGTCGGTGGAAGTGCTTGCCACCCCTGGCCGCCGCAACGCGATTATGCATGTATGGAGGACATATGAGCGAATTTAAGCACAGTCTTGCCCGTATTGCCGTCTGGAACCTCGCAGGATTTAACCAACACAACCCCGCTGTAGGGATTGCCCCTGACAGTGATCGTGCAAAGAATCAGGCTGAGGGATTGGCTCTCTTGGATGCGGAGTTGGTGACACTTGTTGAGATCAGTCCGGTTACCCATATTGATCGGCTGGCCACCCTCTTAGCCGATGAATATGACGTTACGTATAATCGCACGATCCTGCAGCAGCCGAACGGCAATATCCACATCGGCTTTTTGCACAAAGAAGGGGTTGAGGTGAGTAACGTACAAATTATTCCTGGTACCGAAGGTGATTATAGGAAAGGGCGGCAGGCTGTACAGGCCGATATCAAAATCGGAAAACTCAGGGCTATCCTTATCGGTGTCCATCTTAAATCTGGTCGGGGCCATGCAGAGCAGCAATTACGCGATAGCCAGTGCGCTGTGATTGGTCGGCATATAGCTCAGTTGCGACAAACACCTGGGCTGACTCATCGCATGATTCTGCTCATGGGTGATTTTAACATGATTCCAGGGCAAGACGTAAGTAATTTCCATCATTTAGGCGGTGATGACCTGATGGATTTTGTCTCGTGCTGGGATTTACAGGACCGATATTCACATATTCTCGACAAGGGACGCGCAAACCTGCTGGACGGGTTTGCCGTTTCGCGCACCTACTCGACCGACTATGTACGCGGTAGTTTGCGACTTTTTCCGATGCATTGGACTTTGAATCTTGGGCGTGAGACATTTAAAGAAGAAGTCTCGGACCATTTGCCATTCGTCGCCAGTTTCCGGATATTCTAGAACCTTCTAAGCGGTTTGAGAGGGGCGCAGAGAACGTTGGTGACGTATACTGCAAGTGAATTAGCCATGCACTCCTCAACTGCGGCGTTGGGTGACATTGGAATAGAACGGGAGTGTAATGGGAACGGAGGGCGAATATGCCAATATCGATTACTGGCTTTAGAATAATGAAACTTATGTTCAAGGTTCGCGATCTCCTGCGACCGCGTTTGGATGTATTACAGGAAGCCAAAATACAACACGGATTCTCTGTGCTCGATTTTGGTTGCGGCCCCGGTGGCTACATCATGCCACTCGTCGAGTTGGTAGGCCCTTCCGGCCAAATTTATGCGCTGGATATACATCCTCTTGCCATTCGGGATATCAAGAAGATAACAGAACGCAATGGTATTCAGAACATCGTTACCATTGAGTCCGATTGCAACACAGGGCTCCCCGATAATTCCGTGGATACGGTCTTGTTCTATGATGTGTTTCACGATCTTGCTCGTCCCAATGACGTTCTTCGAGAGCTCCACAGGATACTAAAAGCTGAAGGGATATTGTCTTTTAGTGATCACCATATGAAAGAGGATGAAGTCCTGCAAAGGATAACGGGCACTGGTCTGTTTAGAGTTATCGGGAATGGTAAGAAAACGCACAGTTTCGCGAAAACAGACTGAAGTTCGAAGGTTGGAAAGGTCGCTGAAACTAGCCACTGAGCTTGCCGTTATGCTTTAAACTTATAACTGAGAGTTATGATGAACAACTGTTTACTCTTAATAGATATCCAAAACGATTATTTTCCTCACGGATCGATGGAACTTGTAGGGATAGAAACCGCAGCAAGTAACGCGAAGCTCCTATTGGAGAAATTTCGTGCTATGAGTGCACCAATAGTTCATATCCAGCATGTTTCAACTCGCCCTGGTTCAACGTTCTTTCTGCCCGAAAGCGCTGGAGTTGAGATTAGCCCTATTGTGGCTCCCCGTGCGGGTGAAACTATAATTCAAAAACATTTTCCAAACAGCTTTAGGGAAACCAGCAGTTCCCGCTTTATCCGGAAGCCCAGTAAATGCGTAGGCCCAAGATAAGCTTTTCGCAAATTTTTGGGGACATTCAAATAAATGGGTCGATGTAACTAACTAATTTTACATCATAAAAAAAA
>NZ_JAFFQA010000087.1 GCF_016919065.1 Desulfobulbus rhabdoformis
TTCAGAAAGTTTGGTACAAAACAACAGCGGTGCTTCGGGATTTTTCCTCAGAATGGTGAAATTACCCCCGCAAGTACCGCCTCATGGCAAATTTATAAACGCAACCGGTTCAAAGCGGGCGTGGCTGCGGGGCGCGCAGCGAAGCAAGCGTCCCACACGAACACTTCATTTTCGTGCCTCACTCACACAATCTATCCTTATTCGTTAGCCAGTTTTCGAAAGTTGAATATGCCGGCGCAACTGGAAATCCGCTGAAATTTCACTTTAAATCATGTATTTTCAATTACTTCCAGAACTTCTTCTGCTACCCAATAGTGCTCGGTATCATCCCAATTGTCACGCCATCGCCTGGCTGCAGCGACTCTCGCAGATTCATTTGGAAAAGCGATGTCTGCGATCAGGATGCGACCGCCAGGTTTTAAGTATTTTTCTGCCACGCGGCTGATAAGCCTCACCTTATTGGTCGTGTCGAACTCATGCAGAACGTAAGCTGAGACAACCAGATCGAACGTGGTAGGTAGCGTTTGAGGCCATTCACCCAGCAGGTCGGCATGCACAAGATTAATTTTTGGAAACTTGATGCTGGTCTTTTCTAGCATTGTTTTTGAAAAATCGAGACCCCAAACAGTGCAACCCTGGATTGCAAATCGCCCAGCCAGATTGCCGGTTCCCGTCCTAAAATCCAGCACCATCAACTCGGGTCGAGGCTCTGCTAACCTTACCAAGGCAGACAAAACATTATCGTAACCGTCAAAGGGGTATTGCCCTGTTGAGTTCGAGACCGCCTCGTCGTATTGAAGCGCCCAATTGTCGAACAACTCTTTTCGTGCTGAATCAATCAAATTTATCTATCCCTGTTTACAAGTTTCTTGGGCCTCATTTCGGCAGCAGCCCCATGGCTAACGTTTGGGCTCAGCGCGTTTGCGGAGCGCGTAGCGTGTAGCCAATCCGCTGGAGCCCCTGGTGTACACTCGGCTTGGGCGTGATCTAATGGGGTGCAAATCCCCTGTATGTGAACCTTGTTTCTGTGAAATTACAGAAGCATAAATACTAGCCGAAGGCAGGTAAGCGAAGACTCCGAGGGCAGTCTCGCAAGAGCCTGTCTGAAGGAAGCCGGAGTGTAAAGCTATGGGCCGACGAACAGAAATAGCATACAAGGCCGAGTCTCCGGGCAAGTCAGCACCACATGACAAAACCCCCTGAGTCTTCGCTTACCTGGTTCAGGAGATACGGTAAATGCTGCGGTCGTGTTGTGAAAGATTACGTTCTTATCCGGGGAGACCTGCCCAACGAGCGGTAGCTGATTCAGCGGCGTCCTGTATGGCAACATGTAGGGTGATTGGGCAGGAGTCAGCAGCGGCTATATTAGGCGAAGGAAGTTACCCAACAGGAGCATGGGAAACTGGAAACGAACTCGGCGAATAGAAAAGCTGGGAGGGCTCACCCCGCTGAAGGGCCAAACCTATAGAAGAAAGTGCAACCTTATATGCTCTGCCACGCGTTGAGCCCGACCGGGGGAGCGGATAAGCAGGCGCGATGTAAGAACCATTGCACTTTCAAGTATATTTAGCAGTTGCTACCTTCTCAATGTCAAAGAGCTGCGACTATACTTCACCCGGCTACGGTTCAATGGTCTATGGGAACCGCCAAGTGCGGACCCGCACGCTTGGTGGTGTGGGGGCCGGGGGAGAAAAACCCCCCGGCTACCCGATTGTGTATGATTTTATTTATAAAGTGTCCACAACCGTATGACTTTAACTATTTTCTCTGCGTCATAAGGTTGATAGACTAATCTGTGTTGTATATTTATTCTTCGAGAATATGCACCTGATAAATCACCAACTAATTTTTCATATGGCGGAGGACTTTGATAGGGATTTTCTTTTATGATGTCTAATAACTTTTGGGCTTTAGTTTTCAGCCCTGCTGAAGAGAGTTTTTTAGCGTCTTTTTGTGCCTGTTTTGTAAAAACGAGTTCCCAACTCACCAATCAAGCTCCTTTGAGTAGTCTGAAAGATTTTCATTCAAACCTTCTTTGATTGACTCTCTCATTCCAGGAACGGAAAGCAGGTACATGGTTTCAGAAATTGCATTCCAATCTTCTTCTGATATTAAGACTGCGTTTTTTCTTTTCCCTGTAATGATAATAGGTTCGTGATTTTCTGCAGCTTCATCAATTAACCGATAAAGTTTTGACCTGGCTTCAGTTGCATTTAGAATATTCATAGCATTACCTCCTGAATGCAGCGTACGTCATTGCGACCGCCAGGTCAATGTTTTTCACACAATCGCGGTGTTGACCGGCGCCGTGCGCCGATCAGGCAAACGAAGTCGCCGTGAACGTCTTGATCAGCGGTGGCGCCACCCGAACTTGCCGCGTCTAGCGCCGCCGACAATAACGCCATCCGCTGAATTAAATTGTTGTGCTATTTCATGTAATTACTCTATTTTTGAGTGTTTTCCCCGGTTGCACTTGAAGCACAAACATCTGAGATTTTCCATATCGTCAGAACCACCCTTTGAAACAGGGATGATATGGTCAACCTCTAGGTTGGCATCACTGCCACTAGCACCACATAAAACACATTGAAATTGGTCGCGTCTCAAAACATCGTATCTTTTCGAATTGGTCATTGAGCCACGGGCATATTTCTTTTCAACTTGTTTGTTTACGTCATGCTCCTCATCTTTAAGTGGCAAAATGCCCCAAAATTTCAATTGTTCAATTAGGTTATCGACTTCGAATTTACTAATATCATCCTTCTCAATCAGTTCTTCCAAGTCTGCTTTGGTAATACCTGATAATGGTCTAAAAGATAATTCATCGAATTTGTTGTATTTGTGAAGGCATTCAAGATCAAGTACATAAATTTTTTGCGATTCTAGGCTCCATGCAAGAAACGCCTTTTCAATATCAAGTTTGCTGCCACATTCACTGCACCATGCGAATGGTTGTAGACGTTCTGGGTATTTTTGAACGTATTCAAGCCAGCTTTCTTGCATGCTTTCTATCGCAGCGTCACATGCCCCGACTGAAAGCAGATAATATTTAATTTCTTCATAGTGTGTGTTTTCTCGTGGGAACGTATTGTCATTTACAGCATCTCTTGCTATGTCTCCAACTCGATCGGGACGATCAATTTGGGGTAAAAGCCACTGATAATATGTTGACCCCGCGGCATTAACTCGGATTTTGTTGATTAATGCATTATTTTGTTTTCTGTATATTTTTGATGCAAATTCACCAAGAGCTTGTCTGCTTGCCTCTGGTATTATGAGAATTACGTCACCGCTAATATCGCAGCCACCAATCTCAGTTTTGGGGCCTGTATTCATATCAGACCACCCAACAGCACGCTCAAGCTCCTCTCCTTTGATTTTCATTTTTTTGCGAAGTCGTTTTTTCTCCGCTGATAACATTTTTTTGAATATTTTTTCTCCAACATAGGTTCGATTATGTAAGTTCTCTTTGTTTTCGTCTGAAACAAAATCATTCTCAAGCATCCACATGTAGAGGGAAGTGAATACAGACTGATTGTCTTTAAGATGGTCGAACCAGTTGCCGGGAATAATGACTGACTGTACGTCAGGGACTTCTTTGATTATTTCCCGAGGTGTACATTTCATTATAAAAATCTCCAGTGCTCGGTATCGAATTTTAGGTGTGTAATATTCAGTACAACGGGCTCTTCAGCGGGCGCGGTTTTTTTGCGCTCCGTTGAAAGAGCATGGTGTACGCCCGGCATGGGCGTGAACTTATAGGGTGCAAGTCCCCTGTACGTAGAATCTAATCACTGCCTTTTGGCAGCGATACCAAAGTACTAGCCGACGGCAGGTAAGCGAAGACTCCGAGGGCGTCTCCGCGAGGAGGGGGCTGAAGGAAGCCCGAGCGCAAAGCTATGAGCCGACGGACAGAAACAGCATATAAGGCCGAGTCACCGGGCAAGTCAACACCACATGACGAAGTCCCACGGGTTCAGGTGATACGGTAAATGCTGCGGTTGTGTAGCGACAGTTCACGTTCTTATCCGGGGAGATCTGCTCCACATGCGTTTCGTAAAGAAAAGCGCGGTTTCCGGTAACGGTCTCCGTGATGGAGCAGAAGTCAGCAGAGGCCATAATAGACAGGACGTCACCACTGATGGCTGTGTGGTGGCTGGAAACAAGCCCGGCATAGAGAGCCGGGAAAGACTTACCCTGTCGAAGGGCCGAACTTGAAGAGGGGGATGTCATTCCTCATGAGCTCCATATCGCGTTGAACCCGACCGGGCGAGCGGACACAATGGGCGCGTCATGGGAATCAAGCTTTCCAAGATAGTCGCGGTTACTGCCGTCTTTTTAAAGAACTGAAGCTATCGATTGACCGGCCACGGCCCGTCTCTCTTTGGGAACCGCCTGGTGCGGACCCGCATGCCAGGTAGTGTGGAGGCCGGGGGATAAAACCCCCCGGCTATCCGATTATAGCTTTTTCAATAATAGAAATCTTTTCCATGCATTTATCGGCGATTTCCTCAGGTTGCATTTCTACTGAAATAGATATTTGTTTCAGGCTTAAATGCGCAACTTGAGTCCGGATATACGAATTATACCATAGGCTTCTTTCAATGTACTTTCGGATCATAGCATCTTTGTCGGATGCACCTTCGCTAAAATCACTGGAGCGAACCCTTTTTTCTATTAGGGCGTCATCGGCTACAAGAAACAATCCGTCAATGTCACCTGATAGCTGTGTGATATAATCTGGTCTCAAAGCCCATCCTTCGATAACTGTGGAGGTACCCCAAGTCGAATGATTTTGAAAAACATTCAAAAGTGCAGGCCACAGAGTTTCATGTTGGTTATTGATATCCTGTATCAAATCATCTTTTTTACGTTCGATATAATATTCACGGTAATCATATTCACTCATGTAGTGAAATGCTGGGTGAGAGATAGGATTTGTGACGGCTGAAACTCCAGAACCTATATCATCAGATGAAATACAACCATATTGTAAACGACTCGCAATAACATAAGCCGTAGTCGTTTTTCCGATCATCGGTGCTCCGCCGATAAAAATGACCTTAGGATATTTCATTCAATTTCCTGCCATAACGTCGCTAATTCAGCCGCGCGGCTTTTTGCGTCGGCTGAATTAGCTTTGTTGGCATTTGCGCTCAACTCTGCAATTTTTTTTAAACCTATGTCCTCTTGCATATTTAAAAAATCAAAAAAGCCCTTACTATCTATGAAATAATTAATAGACTCGTTCCCCTTACCCAAATCTCTTTTTTCAAATAACTTGTTTTTATGTGGGTGATTTGCCAGGTTTACGCTAACTTTTGGTTCGATAGAAGCTAACGCTCTTATTCTTCTTATACTTTTAATGAAAACATTAGCGAGATCAGCGTTTTTACGTGAAGGGCTGTGCCCCCCAAACATAAATGCCCGATACGATTTCCCCATATTTTTGACCATAAATTCAATAGACAAGCAACCTTTCGTGTGGCCCGGTGTTATATAAAAAGTAAATTTTGTATCTCCAACCATCAACTCGCCCTCATCTCCTACAAACTTATTGACTACTGGAGCTTTAAATGATCCTTCCCCTTTGCTTTTTTTTGCCTGCTCTTTGGCCAGTTGATATTCAACTTTAGACATCACAACCTGACTTCCATACATTCGCTGTATATATTCAGCATTCCCGACATGATCTGAATGACCGTGAGTAACTAATATATATTTGATGTCAGCCGGATTTAAACCAACCTTTTTTACGTTGCCAGGAATCCATCGACCGTAGGGACATTCTAATGTTTCGATCAGAACGAGTCCCTCTGTGGTTTTAACTAAGTACGATGAACACCATTTATCCCCAACATAGAATACGTTGTCGAACATTTGAAAAGGTTCTACGTAGCCATTGTTATCACTTTTTTCCGGAACAAATTCATCTGCAAAGGTTGCAGGGATATTGAATAAAAATATTAAAATTAAGATCTGAATGAATTTCATGTGTCCTTTCTTATTTTAGATGCCAACACCAGCATAACCGGTGTTTTTCGCAGAGTGCAGAGAGCGTAGCGAACGAAACGGCGCGAAAAACTTCCGTGTTCATGCATTTGTTATGTTCTTACATTCCCAACATAATGCACTAAATTTGAAATTCTTCTCCATTTTATCCGAATCAAGTATTTCCATTGTAGATTCGCATTCCCGCCGCCCCGAAAATCCGCTTAAATTCTCATGAAGCATTACCAGTAACGAGAAAGTCTCTACCAGTCAAAGTAAGAAAAATGATCACCACGTGGTGTGGTCGTGGATTGCA
>NZ_JAFFQA010000088.1 GCF_016919065.1 Desulfobulbus rhabdoformis
TCGGCATGACCTTACCTCGTTGCAGTTGGTGAAAAATAGTGCGGAACGGTCGCCGAAGTAAGGTCGGAACAATCTCATCCAGAATAGTCCGCATTTGGGTATCACTGGGGATAACTCGTACCCCAAAGACACCATGCAGGCTCTCGGGTTGCTCAAGTCGTCTCCCATCGAACGATAACAGCGAAGGGTCTTTTAGCGAAAACATGGCAAAGCCGCTCATTAAAGCGTCCTCCAGCGGGATCGAGGCATTGGCAGCCCGGTGGTCAGGCACCTTTTGTAGATCCTCGCGGATATGGGCGAATAAGGCATCGGCATTGAGGTGAGAACGCATCTTGATTTTGTCCAGAGTCTGAGTTGCTTTGCGGTTACGGTCTATGAAATTTTTGAAGGTCGACATAGGCTTATCCTTGTAAATAGTTGATATCACAAGAAAAAAGCGTTTCGATCCCTCGCCAGATGTCAAGAGATTTTTTCGATTATTCCGATTTTTTTTATGATGTAAAATTAGTTAGTTACATCGACCCATTTATTTGAATGTCCTCAAAAATTTGCGAAAAGCTTATCTTGGGCCTACGCATTTACTGGGCTTCCGGATAAAGCGGGAACTGCTGGCGGAGTCTGGCGCTTACCTCGTTATGCTTAAAATTTTATCCTCGGAGGTAAGCGAAGACTCCGATATCAATCATATGCCTGCGGTAAAATTTTAAGCATGCCTCGAAGTCTACGCTTATCTGACCTTGATTGAAAAATCTACTTATTCAAGACACCCTTTAAATTTTCCAATCACTTGGCGTGAATTGTCGCTTGAAAACCAATTGAGACCAATTAAAAAAAAGAGCCGAACTTGACAGACGTCTCCCTGTTTTGCGATAACAAAATAAAAACGTACATTTTATTGGCAATTCAGGCCTTCACAATCTCCCATGATGCTCGAAAATCATCTGACAAAACAATACCGCCGGGTTCGCTCATGTTGCCTGTTGCTGGCACTTCTCCTCTGTCTGCAATCCTCCGTTTTCGCCGAAATATTACCCCTGCAGCAGGTAAGACACTATACCGCCCAGACTGACATCACAGGTTGGCTCATGAGTGAAAAACTTGATGGGATTCGAGGCTATTGGACAGGGAAGAAGCTCCTGACAAGAACTGGAAAATCTCTGCATGCCCCAGACTGGTTTATAAAACAATTTCCACCGTTTCCATTGGATGGGGAATTATGGCGTAAACGGGATGACTTTCATTTTGTACAAAAAACTGTGCTGGATTCAACTCCATCAACGGATTGGCACCAGATCACCTTTAATGTCTTCGAGGTCCCTGAGGCTGAAGGAACTTTTAGGCAACGCCTCTCCAAATTAGAAGTGTGGCTCCAGTCCCATACATCATCACCCATAAAAATCATTGAGCAGGTCCCCTGTAAAGGAACTGAGCATCTATACAGTTTTCTCCATGAAGTGGAATCAGGGGGTGGCGAAGGCGTCATTGTTAAAAATCCTTCTCTTCCCTTTTCCTCAGGAAGCCATCAAGTGGTCCTCAAGGTAAAATCCTACCAGACCATGGAGGGAGAAGTTATTGGCTATAACCCGGGTAAAGGCCATTTCAAGGCAATGATGGGCAGCCTGACCCTACGCCTTTCAAGTGGACTGGAATGCAAGATCGGAAGTGGCTTTACCCTGTCGGAGCGCAAGAACCCTCCTCCTCTGGGCAGTATTATTGTGATCAAACATCATGGTCTGACGAAAAACGGAGTCCCCCGTTTTGCCACCTATCTGCGAACACGGAAAGATTGAGTGAGGGGGGACAGCACCTTTTCTAGAAAGGCATGAGAACAAGGTAGATGAACTTTCCTGGCTGCATCAATGCACATCCTGTGGAGACGAGTCGATATCGTCCCGCAACGTGTTGTGAATGCTTTTGAAGCGTTCAATATTTTCCAGGAAAAGGTTCAGCAGATCAGGATCAAACTGTGTACCTCTGTTCTTTGCCAGATACTCGGTTGTTTCTTCAAAGTGCCAGGCATTTTTATACACTCGACGGTGCAGGAGAGCGTCAAAAACATCGACAATGGCAACAATGCGACCATAAATATGAATATGTTCGCCCTGCAAGCCCTGAGGGTACCCTGCCCCATTCCAATATTCGTGGTGTTCATGGGCGATGATCGCGGCAGCACCCATTAACTGTTTATCGGAACGGCTTAGGATATCAAACCCAGCTTTGGAGTGTGTCTTGATGATGGCAAATTCTTCTGGGGTCAACTTGCCAGGCTTTTGTAATATTGCATCGGGGATACTTATCTTGCCGATATCATGCAGCGGTGCCGCCCAGCGCAGACACTCACACTCCGCCGCGGAAAGCCCGCACAGTTCAGCGAGAAGCGCACTAAACTGCCCAATCCTCTGGTTATGTCTTCCAGTTTCAGCGCTCCGAAACTCACAGGCATCACCAAGCATCAAAATCACTTCTTTTTGCACAGATTCCATTTGCTGCATGTGGAAACAGCGTAACTGCAGATGAGTCCTGACCCTGGCATTGAGTTCATGGCTGTTGAACGGTTTGGTGACATAATCCACACCGCCCAGTTCGAACCCCTGGATCATGCTCGTGGTATCTGTCTTCGCCGTTAGAAAAATGATTGGGATCTCTCTGGTTGCGGGGTCAGCCTGCAGTTTTTTACAGACCTCGAAACCATCCATGGGTTGCATGAGAATATCCAGCAAAATTAAATCGAAACTTCGTTCTTTGACCCGCGCCAACGCCTGCTCTCCGCTGGTGGCGAAGATTAGATGATACGTCTTGTTTTCCTTGAGGATGTTGATGCCGACCTGGATATTGTTCAGGTCGTCGTCTACAACCAGTATGTTAATCTTTGGCTCCACCAAATTCTTCCTCTTCAAAAGTAAATGTTTGCAACAGTATCGGGTAATCGTTGAGCAGTTGCAACACTTTGCTGATATTAAAACTTTGACTGTACTGCATCATTTCTTCGGCATACTGGCGCAAAGAAAAAAGCTCATGTTCATCGGCCAAGCAGACCAGTGTTTCGCCAAATTCCTGCACCAGACTCATATCTCCCTGATCATGGATACTTTTCCAGCGTTCGTAGAGAGGACCGTTTAATTGGGCAAATGTTTCCTTATCAACGGTACAGCCCTGTACAGGCTCCGATTTTCCCCTCTGCCTGGAGTCCCCCAGCTCATCAGTCCAGGGAAGATATCTGGAAACGAGTGAAAAAAGGTCGGCCCGGGTGATTGGCTTGCGCAGGTGGGCACTGAACCCATAGGCGGTGACCCTGTCAAGATCCTCCACCATGACCGATGCTGTCATCGCGATCACCGGCATCGTTGTCAGGTGGTCGTTTGCCCGTATACGCTCAATTACTGCATAGCCTGACAGATCAGGCATCCGCAGGTCAAGAAGAACGAGATCGACCGGAGTTTTCTCCAACAGTTCCAGGGCCACCTGCCCGCAGTCCGCCTCATGGACAGTGATTGCGGTTTCATGCAGCATCGACCTGATAAGTTTCCGGTTATCAGCGATGTCATCCACCACCAAGAGAGTGGAGGGGTGAAAGGCAAGCGTCTCAGGAGCGACTGTCTGCTCGGTATCCTCGGGCACCGTTTCAGTGGAACGTATGCCAGGGAGGATTACCGTGAAGGTGGCTCCCTGGCCAAGAGTACTTTCCACTGAGATGGTCCCTTGCATCAGATGGGCCAATTTACTGCAGATGGACAATCCCAATCCGGTGCCACCGTATTTGCGATCCAGCCCTTGCTCCTGAGCAAAGGCGTCAAATATATGATTGAGATTCTCCGCTCCGATGCCTATGCCCGTGTCGGTGACCTGCAGGACAAGGGTGCCGGTTGCATCTTCTTGATTATACTCGGCTTTAACCAGCACCTCAACCGCGCCCTTTTCTGTAAATTTGATGGCATTACCCACCAGGTTGAGCAGAATCTGGCGAAGACGCAATCCGTCTATGAGAATGGAATTCGGAACCTGGTCGGCTATCACGCAACTAAAGGCCAACCCCTTTTGCCGCAGTGCTTCCCGGAAAATAATTTCCAACTCAGCCAGCAGGCTTGTAAGATTGACTGATTCTGATTTGAGTTGCAGCTGGCCGGCCTCGATCTTCGACAGGTCGAGGATGTCATTGATCAAACGCAAGAGAGCATTTCCGCCGACTTTGATGGAATTCAGGTAATCCCGCTGCACTGGGTCCCGAATCAACCCTTCAAGGATTTCCGTAAACCCGATGACCGAATTCATAGGTGTGCGGATTTCATGGCTCATATTCGCCAGAAATTCACTCTTCACCTTGGTCGCAAACTCTGCCTGTTCTTTTGCCCGCTGCAGCGCCACATGGGTTGTCAACAGTTCCTCTTCGGTCTGTTTCCTTCGCCCGATTTCCCCCTGCAGACGTCTGTTCCAATAAAGACTGCCCCCAAGAAGCAGGAGAAACCCCGCAACAGCTTTCCACAGCAGTGTGTAATTGATGATCTGGTCATATTCGAGGGCAACCCATCGACGATAAATCTCCTTCTGTTCCGGTGCTTGAATGGTTGCCAAGCCTTTATTTAAAAGTGACACCAACTCCGGCGTCTGTTTTCGGATTCCAAACCGCAACGGAACAGAAAAAGGCGTCACCCCGGCGACTTTAAGATTGGAGAGTTTCAACTGTGCTGTAAAAAAATCCAATGAGGGGATATCGGTTATGCAGGCGTCAAGTTCTCCGTTAGACAGTGCTACCAGCATATGAGCGGTATCCGGAAAAATAACGGTTTTGACATCCGGCTGCTTTGCTCGCAGTAAACCGTCAATCCGATACCCCTTGACCAGGCCTATGCCGCAGCCTGCAAGATCGTCGAGATGGTGGATACTATGATTTTGCTTTTGGGTGACAATGACATTGTCAATGGTGATATGGGCTTTACTGAAATCCATGTAATGGGAACGCTCGGGGTCCTCGGCCACGGCATCGATCAGGTCGATGTCTCCTCCTTGCATTCGGTCCAGGGTTTCCTGCCAGGAAGATGTGCGCTGGGGGATAAAGACTAACCCGGTACGTTGGCTGATAATACGAAGATAATCTGCCATGATGCCCACAAAATGGCCTTTCCTGTCAAAATAAGAGGTCGGGGGAGCCAGAGGATCGACCCCAAGGTTCACTTCCCGGTGGCGGGACAGCCATTTTTTTTCGGCCGCTGTAAGGGCAACATGGTGGGAATCGCTGGTCGGCAGTATCCATCTCTGCTCGATTTGCTGGCGCTGCCCGAACGAGAGATTGGCCAGTCCCTTATCAATGATGCTGCAAAGCGGTTCACTGCCAGGCCTGCAAGCCATACGTAATTTGGTATCGATCAAGTAGACCGGAAGAGCCAAGCGGATTCCCAACAGTCCTTCATTGCGGATTATATGCGAAACCGCCCCCACGCTATCGATATAGCCATCAGCCTTCTTGCTAATGACAACATTCAAGGCTTCTTTGATCGTGTTGACCTGGATTGTGCGGATCGTTGGATAAAGTTTTTGCAGAACGGGTTCGGTATTTGAGCCCTTGACAAAAACAACCGTCTTCCCCGAAAGGTCGGAGAGTTGGGTTACCTCCTGAACGGATTCATTGAGAAAAAGATATTCCTGAATGGAAAAGTAAGGTGCGGAAAAAGAGCAGGTTTTTGCGAGTTTATCGTCAAAATAGATCGCTGGCAGTAGATCAACGGTTCCCCGACGAAGGTACTGCTGCAACCGTCCCCAGTTGCCCTGCACTGAAAAATCGAAATGAAGCCCGATTTCTTGACCAACTGCAAGCAGATAGTCTTTTGCTACTCCCTGCCAGATTCCCTGTTCCCGAAAATCAAAGGGAGCCCATTCACTGCCAGTGCCAACGACAACTGCGGGGTGTTCTCTAATCCATTGTTTTTCCTCTGCACTCAGAGCCAGGGCATTGTCCTGAGGCGGCCTAGGCGCTTCCGAGCCGGTGGCCAGGGTTATGCTGCACAGCAGACAACAAACGAGAAGAAAGCAGAAAGTGGGGAGCATTTTTTTCATCGTCTGTTTTCACCATGTATCAAATCATTCTCAATGGGGGAGATTTCCGCCGTCACAGGTAACGAAAAAGCACCTAGGTCATGAGAATATTTCAGGATAGCATTGTTTTCTTACAAGCGTCAAGTTCGACACAATCACAACACACAGTGTGGATTTTTTTTTGTTGGAACAAACAAGAAAAAAGGCCACAGGCTCACAGCCCCATCC
>NZ_JAFFQA010000089.1 GCF_016919065.1 Desulfobulbus rhabdoformis
AAAAGCCGAGTGGAACGCATTTTATGCCCGGCTCAACCGGTTGATCGCGCTGTATATCGACTCCGACAGTGAAGCGGGGAAGCTTGTCCGCCATCTCGATACGGAAATGGGTTCATTATTTACCTTCTTGCTCGAGGAAGGTGTTGACCCGACCAACAATTTCGGGGAGCGCATGCTGCGCTATGCAGTACTCTGGCGAAAACGCAGCCAAGGGACCAGCAGTGATAAAGGCAATCGCTGGGAGGAACGCATCGTTTCGCTCAGGCAAACCTGCCGCCTGCAGGGGAAATCATCCTTCCATGTCCTCGTGGACGCGATGGATGCTTTTTTCAAAGATCAACAGCCAGACCTGGAATGGATCAGGGCGGCGATTTGAGAAGGGGTACCCCCTGATCGGTTACTCCACATGAGCTTCAAACAAACCACAATTGCCGAGACCTTAGCGGGGCGAGCCAGTCGAAAATCCCTGCAAATTTTGCCGGTTCGGGCGGGTTCGCCCCAAAGCAAGCGCCTTTTTCCTTAGTCAAGCTATTAGACCGGGGTGGGGTAACAAACTTATCTACTTGTTCGCACGAGCAGATTTCGTCGATGCCAATGCCCTATACCCCATGGAGTTGCGATGCGTGAGGCCCTAATTGACTGTCATTTCCACCAACCTGAAGCTGTATCCCGACTGATTTTTATAGACTTCGGCCATTTCCTTCCTGATCAAACGCTTGTTGCACCAAGTTGTTTAAACTAGGCGTAAAAACGATAGAAAGCTTTCTCCATCGGCCCTTAGGGACTTTTCGACCTTAACGCCACAAATCGGGCACAATACCCGCCATGGGCATAGAGGATATCAACTGGGTATTCCCCAAAGAGTAACAAAGACGAAAATTCTAACTCGCAGGGTGTCGTACAGGGGGGGGGCCATCACCGCATTTGAAGCAGATGGCTTTGCTACCGATCTGGGGCCGTAACATTTTTGCCAATGCTGGCGGACCAGGGCATGTCATCTACAGGTATCATAGATAACACCCGGTTGTTTTTTCGATACTGTTCAAGCTAGTCTGAGCGTGTACCCTGTATAGGCTTACCTGAGGAGTTTTCTAAAGAAACTTTTCACATAAAGATAGGGTAGGATGCATTTTATCCCCCACACACAACAGGACATATAGCTGATCCCGAGGTACCTCCAAAACTAGGAGCATCAGACAGTTATGGGATTTAAAGGCTCGCCATTATGCAAAGGATTCGCCCCCCATGCTCCCGTATACAGCGAATATCTCGAAAAAAGTTTGCAATAATCATCGGAAGCCCCCTTAAACTAATCCCAATTTTCCGACACTGCTTCCATGGCATAACCTCATGATTTTGCGAGATATTATATTATAAACAGCTATAAAAGAATAAAATTATTGAATAAAAAAACAATCGCTTCTCTACAAATAAGATTCCATAACTATCACAGATCCCCATTCAACGCTCCACAATACTGTACTTATTAACAATACTTTCCCAGGATACTACTAAACCATGAAAAGCATATATGTCATTGGTAACTGTATATCAAGAAGCATCGTTGACACAATCTACAGTTCAAAATTTATCCAAGATAATTTCACAGTATCAACTCCAGAAAAATATATTCATCAATATAGTATAACAGATCAATTGGCATCAAACAAAGTTCGTAACGCTGTAGAATCTTGCGATATTTTAATATATATGCCGATAAAAAATAAAAATTTCATAGGAATCGACAGTGACGAGATGAGAGATGCTGTTAGATCACGTAATGGAATCGACTTACGAATACCAGTACCATTTTTTCAAGGTTATTGGCCGGAAAGTTCATTTGTACGACTAGATTCATCATCAGATAAAATCAATGGAATGCTTGCTGATTACCCCCAAAAAGGGAAATCAACACTCATTCATTATTTCGATCTTGTTTTACTTTATTGCTTTTTAACTGAATATCATGGAGATGATCTATTTGAAAATGTTGATTTGTTTGAATCTAGCTTTATAGATGAATTATGTCATAAGTCAATTGATAACCTAAGAAGACGAGAAGTAAATGATGGTATCAACATATCAATTTCAGACTTCGTTGAAAATAATTATAAAAGCCAGAAGCTATTTTACACCATAAATCACCCGGGGCATGCAATTATCAAAGAAATGTGCAATCAAATTCTCTCAACGAGAGGAGCACCTGAAGATGAAATAGACAAAATAAACATAGAAACAAAGTGGGTAAGCTATCAAGATTATCCTCTATACCCTTCTGTCGCCAAGGCAATCAGCACTAATATAGAAATCACTGATCAATATGTCATAAACAAACAGCACATCTCCAGATCACAATTTTATCGATACCATACAAATTACATTAATTCGATAAAAGATATGCTAAAATCGCAAAAACTCATTACATCAAGCCCTAAGTGTGCAGAATATATTTCAAATCGAATATCAGCAATATCCTGATGGGGATATACATTAAATAAATACAGTAAATTATTATTTCTTGCCATATTCATATTTAAATATTTGATTGCAAAGACCAAATCAACACTTAATAAATAGGCGATCAATAAATAACCATGATATATGCAATGTCTGTAATGAGCGTTCTAGAAACTGGCCGAATTTTCAAAAGGGCAAACCTAGTCACTATGCCCGATGAGGCGTATGTCTCGATGCTGCCAATGATCAAACTGGTGGCTTAACACTGGCGGAGATTCCACTTAAGAATTGAGGAAATTGTTCAGACGAGTGAGACCACCTCTGACTGACCCGATTCATAACTTGATCAGATCCTCTTAATTTGACGAAAAGCCAAATCTTTCATTTTAATGTCAGCTAAAAGAAAATCACCAATGGAAAATTTCACAAAACGTATTTTAATTTTCACTGACAGCCGCGGCCAACACAAACCGAACGGTTGTTCTCACGACATTTTTGCGGAACGTTTAGCCAAGGATCCTCGATTAGCTGTAGACATGTTTCTCTGTCCAATGAAATGGACAACTACTCTCGATTTCCTAGAACATTTTCCTGCGGACCGCCTCGCAAAATATGATCATGTCATTCTATTTACGGGGATTGTTGAATGGTCCCCACGCCCTGCACCTAGTGCGAGGGACGACCTGTACGACAATCAAAACCTGGCCAACGCAAGCAATCTGGCAATAAATACACGTGATTATGCGAAAAAAATTATCAACAACAAAAAATTGATGTTCGATAAAGTCTTCGGTGTCGATGCGATGGAACAGCATCTCGGCCACCCCTTCGACACAATCTATGAAGGGCAAAAGACCATAAATATGTATAGTTGCAACATGGCGCACAAACTCGTCTCAACGCTTGCTGCTATTCCAAACCTGATCTTCATTACCGCGAACAGATTCGTCCCCCACTGGGAAGGTAACTTCAAACGAGGTCGGCCTGCCAACATCTCGATTACCGAGACGTACTCCGATCTCTTTGCCAAGGAGCTAAGCTATGCAGGGATTCCGCTCGTTGACCTTCGGGTTTGGAGCCTTGAAGAAGTAATGACCCATACATGTGACAACATCCATTTAACCGAGCTAGGCAGTGACTTCATCTACGAAAAGCTAATGAACCTAATTGCACTTGAGCCACAGAAGAAACGCCTCGGACTTGATTTCAAAATGCCTAATTATACATTTTCAGGATTTAAGCCAATTGAACGGATTATCCCTGAAAAGCGAGATGCAATCATGTCATCGGCTAAATGTGAGGGTACCTCACTGGCATCACTAATTATTGGAGTACGTCATAATCCAGCTAAGCCTGAGCGGCTTGAAAACCTTCGCTTTTTATTGCAATGGATTGACTTCTACTACGGTGACCTGTTTGACGTGTTACTTATGGAGCAGGATATAGAACCACGTCTACAGCTGAATGACCTCGAAACCAAACCCTATGTCAGACATGAATTTGCTTACAACCCAGACGAATATAACCGAGGATGGGGTTACAATGTTGCGGTGCGATATCATTGCTTAAATGCCAAGGTAGTCGTCCTCATGGATACTGATGTTTTGACTGGTCCAAATTTCCTGCGTGACATCATTGATTGCCGTAGCAGACTAGATGTAGCATCGCCTTATCTAAATATCTACTATTCAGATAGAAAAGAGGCGGATCAGATAAAAGCGAGCTTAGAATTATCGCATCTAACAGACCAAACTAAAATTACAAATCCAGTTACTGTATCTGGTGGCATTGTGATTTGGAACCGTGCTTCATTTATGGCCATCAAGGGATTCGAACAATACAGGGGCTACTCTTGCGAAGACCGCGCTATGGATGTGACGATTTTTAATCATATCGAGAAGGGACGTATCCGAATTTCTCCTTATACCTACGTTCACCTACACCACAACAAAGAAAACAGTGCAACATCAAGATTCAAGAAAATTTACTCTCACCTGACATCTGAGTATGGTTGTGTTTATGATAAGTCACTTTCCCCTTCCGATTTCATTCATAAAAACTGCCAGCATGTCACAAAAGAAAAATCTCTAACGTTGATGCTGGAGCGGACACACGATTTTGGTGACCCCGATTTATACCGCCATGGCACAACTCTGGCAATCAACGGGGTACGATTGGACAAGCCCCAAATGTTTCGCATAAGTGATGTAATCTTTCCCCCTGATTTCATTGGGTTAAACGAATATACAAAGCGAGAGGTGTATGCTAACACCCCTCCGCCAGACAGCGAAGAACTAGCGCAGTTCTACAATCGATTTAAGGGGCAACGCTGCTTCATCATTGGAAATGGGCCTTCCTTAAATCTGCACGATTTGTCATTGTTGAAAAATGAGTACTGTTTTGGGGTCAATTCATTTTATTACAAAACTCGGGAAACAGGATTTCGTCCAACTTTTTATGTGGTTGAGGACAGTTCTGTAATGAAAGAAAACATTGATGAAATCAGAGAATTTGAAGCACCATTTAAGTTCTTCCCAACAATCTATCGAAAACTCCACCCTAAGACACCCAATACATTCTTTTTCGATATGAACCGAGGTTTTTATGAAAAATCATCGCCTAACTATGTTGTACCAAGATTTTCAACAGATATTTCTAAAATTGTTTATTGTGGTCAATCAGTAACTTACATTAACCTTCAGCTAGCTTATTATATGGGTTTTACTGAAGTCTATCTAATCGGCATGGATTTTAATTATGTGATCCCCTCGTCGCATTCCCGCAATGGTGATGTGCTTACTTCTGACACGGATGACCCAAATCACTTTCATAAAGACTATTTTGGAAAGGGAAAAACCTGGAAGGATCCAAAGCTCGACCGAGTACTAATGAATTACAAAATGGCTAAATTGGTATTTGAGTGCACAGGCAGGCGGATCTACAACGCTACCAAAGGGGGACACCTGGAAGAATTTGATCGGATCGATTACGATGATCTTTTTGGTGGATTTGATCAGTCTTTCAGCCAAAGCTCTCTTGTCCCTTCCCGCCCTGCCGATTCAATATCCGTTCTCGATTACCCGCAACCTATCACTTCAAAAGATAGCGCAAGGTATTTTCTTCGTTCATTAGCTTCAGCTATGCTGCTAGACCCTTCAGTTGTTCTGAAGCGTATTGCCCCAGGAGGAGACCTCTATACTCAAGTAGAGAAAGCACTATCTAAATTATCTAGGAATGATCAGCAACACCAACTATTTCTTAGTATTCAGGAGCACGCTATAAATAAGTCTCAAAATACTAACTAATTTTTTACTCCTCGTCATTTGATATAGACTACAAGGATAAAATCAATACTAAATGACGAGGAGACTTTTTCGACACAGCACTGAGACGTGCTCGTAACAGCAAACTCAGTTCTAGTCAGCAGTTCCCGCTTTATCCGGAAGCCCAGTAAATGCGTAGGCCCAAGATAAGCTTTTCGCAAATTTTTGAGGACATTCAAATAAAGGGGTCGATGTAACTAACTAATTTTACATCATAAAAAAAA
>NZ_JAFFQA010000008.1 GCF_016919065.1 Desulfobulbus rhabdoformis
CAGTACGGCTAAGAACAGATAAGACCCGGGGCTGTGTTGCCCGCCGAACAATCTTGGCCATGGTCTATAAACTGGGAATGAGTGCAGAAAAAAAGTGGCAAAGGCTACGAGGATTCAAGCTCCTTGCAGAGATTATCCGGGGCGTCAAGTTCAAGGATGGGGAGCCTGTCACCCCTGTAACAGAAGACGAACTGAACAGGGCCGTCATTTGAGAGCTATTCCTAAACACCAGACTTGACCATAACTCTATCGTTATGCTGTTATTTTGAAGTTGAGGGATGAATAATCCACTTCAAGCGTCGCACTGGTGTCGTATTCAAGCTCTGTCAGAATATCCAGCAGGCTGACGCTTGTTTTTCGTCCGTCAAAAGCCAGCCACTGATGGTTGTCGGCTGATAATTGTTCGTGAGTTCCATTTGCCACTTGGTTTATTTGCTCCAAGAGATTAAACGGGTTGTCATTGGCTGGCCCCTCAACGCCAGGTGCATATGGAAATTGATTTTTTGTCGCTATGACCAAAATCGTCTGAAATTCATCGGTAGAAATAATACCACTTTTCCACAATGTACTGGCAAAACGACGTGCATCACCTGGAGTTATACTCGTGAGGTCATAGTCCCCAAGAGCATTTTCTATGGTAAGCTCGGCTGAAACAGATTCGGTGCTGACCTCTATGGTTGTGTCGTGGAGATCCTTAAGGATGTCCAGCAGACTGCTGGCTAAATCATTTTGGTAGTTGGTATCCCTGTCCCAAGTGCTGCAAGACAGACATTCATGATTACC
Source organism: Desulfobulbus rhabdoformis (assembly GCF_016919065.1). Lineage (GTDB taxonomy): Bacteria > Desulfobacterota > Desulfobulbia > Desulfobulbales > Desulfobulbaceae > Desulfobulbus > Desulfobulbus rhabdoformis. Next base: position 784 of record NZ_JAFFQA010000008.1, read on the forward strand.
AGATGCTATGTCTCTAAGATCACTTAATAAATTAAACGGGCTATCGTCAGGATTTAAAACGTGTTCGTTGCCATATTTATGATAAAAGGAGATTGAGCCAAGCGTAAGAAATTGTTCTTTCGAAATTATCCCGTTATTGTAAAGCTCAGCACTTAAACAGTCGAGATCGTTAGGAGTTATATTCGTGAGGTCATAATTTTCCAACATCGAAGACACCGTTAGTGAAACGGACTGTGAGCTCAGTTCAACCGTAGTTGAAGCTGAATCGGAATCAATATCTACAGATAGTGATTCCGCCGACAGTGATACCATATCTCCAACGTCCGAAGACGAGGTATTTGCCTTCTCCTCAAAAGAGAGCCTACCTGATATTTGTGTGGAATACGAACTGCTGGAAGGGATCACACTCTGTAACATCCCTGTTATCGACATAACCTCCTCCTGCTCATATCGTTTTGAGAAATATAAAATAAATCAAATATGATCTATATCGGACAGAAGCTGACAAAACTTTAACTAGATACAGGAAAATAGGTCCGTGCATATGCTGAAATAGATTTTGCAAATCTCAGCTGTAAGATGACTACATATTACATAATCGTATTGGCGATTATTGTTTACCCATTTATTATTAACCCCCTGGTGGTAGAGTTAACGGAATACCTATAGATTTCCAGCTTTTTGTCTTTTTTCAAGGCGATATTGCCAATCCAGAATGCACCGAGGTTTTCAGGGATAATCCCATGCTCATAAACCAAGGCTCCTGATCATGACTTTCGATAAACAAATGGATGTGATCCCCAAACAACAAAAAAACTCCCCAGAGAACCATTCTCCAGGAAGTTTTCTGTTCACCCCAGCGGCAATTCAACAGTAATGAGGATTCAAGATCGCCTTGGTCACTCCATTGCTTGCTTCAAGGAGGGGGCGCCGTCAAAGCGCAGCTTAAAATTTGGATGACACTCAAGGCAGTATATTTTTTGCTGTCCGTGGAGCACATGACAAACCGTGCAACTGATCTCGCCCAAATGCGATTTATGCGGATTCCTATCTGGAAACTGCTTCGGGGTTGTCTTGGCGATCAGGGTATCCATTGGGCCGTGACACGACAAACAGATACCGTTGTCTACCTGATCGAAAAAACCGTCTGCATGGCAGGCTGAACAGGTTACCCCCTGAACGAGATGCTCGTGATCAAGCAAAGAAGAGCTCGATGCAGCAAGATAAATTTCTCGCATCAGCTCAAAGTCTCCCAAGGTAAACCTACCGTACTGGCCACCAACACCATGCAAAAGCAAGGGACCGCCGGGCGCCCACTGGTGGCACTGCAGGCAGTCTACCCCGACCTGATCACCAAGGTGGGCCATGTGTATACGGGTGTCAAACGCGTTTCGCGCATCCATTCCCCAGCCTTGAGGGGAATGGCACTGCACGCAGACTTGCAGCGACGCCTGCGCCACGGGTTTATGCTTTGCGGGGAGTGTTGCCGCCCAATCATCATGGCACTGTGTGCAGGAGGCCTGGTTTACAGATGGAGACTTCGAGCTGTCCTTTACCGCTTGGACCTGGCCTGAGCCCCCAAGGATATCTAGGCTTGACCAAAAAATAGCCCAAGCCACGTACCGCCATCTTTTTTTCATGATCTCATCTCATGGCATCTGGAGGGGTTCGAAAGATAATACCTCACCCCTCAAGGCTAAATACGAACAACCAGAAACCTCCAATACCTATTCGCCTAATGCATTAAAGGGCCTCCTCGAGGAGGTTTCCGGAGAAGAGATCCGTTCCCCAATGGCAATCAGGCTTATAAACGTTCCTGGTCGACGAATTGGCTGTTTTGACATCGGCAGGAAAAGGGGCGTGTGACCCGCTCCTGCCTCTCCATTAAAGTTCAGCGTGATCAACCAGCCTTTTGCGCACTCGTTCCAGCAATTCGCCCAAACACTATGCAATCCGGAATGGCATTGCCGCCCAATCGGTTATCTCCATGGATACCACCGGTCACTTCCCCGGCTGCAAAAAGTTTCGGAATAGGATTTCCCCAGATGTCAATCACTTGGGCCTCGCTATTTATGCGCAGCCCTCCCATGGTATGGTGAACCGCTGGCCATTGAGCAATGGCATAGAACGGTCCATCCAGCAGGGGGATCATGGCCTTAGTGAACTGCCGACCAAAATCTGGATCCTTGCCCGCAGCCAGATACCGGTTATGGGTGTCGATGGTTTCTTGAAGCACGTTTGCGGAAATTTGCAGTTTTTTCGCCAGTTCCGCCATGGTCGCCGCACGAATGAATCTACCTTTTGCCAAACCTTTTTCAACCTCTTCCATGGTTCCCATTTTAGGAATCATGGCCTCGTTAAAGATAGAATAGGTCGGTTTCATTCCGGTTTTGATTTGCGCCATAGACACGACGTCACGGCGCTCCATTTCATTGACAAACCGTTTTCCTTTTCTGTTCACATAGACAATGCCGTATCCCGGTCCCCGGAATGGATACACCGCAGGGGCATCCAACATTCCCGTTTCCGGCTCCGCATAAGGGTAGAGCTGGATAAATGCCATCTGCAAGGCATCCGCACCAATGGCCTGGGCATTGCGGATGACCTCCCCAGTGGCCCCCGGTTGGTTCGTGCAGTTAAACTCAGGCACGATGCTGGGGTTGAAGGATTGACGCATCTTGATGTCTCGGCTAAACCCACCGGAGGCAAGGATCAGCGCTTTAGTTATCTTGATATTTTTCGTTCTTCTTCCTGTTTGCACCTCGATACCCTCCACCGGCGACTGCGGGTCGGCGTCCTTGCGCCAGATCCATTTTAGGGTGGAGTTCAAGCGGATCTTTGCACCTTTACCCACGGCAATTTTTTTGATCGCCTCCGTATACCCCCGACCGACGCCCTCCTCGCATGTATGGGTTCGATAGGCCGTGTGTCCGCCGGTTCGGTTGAGAATGTTGCGCAGTTTCAGCCCACCGTTGTCAATCATCCAGTTTAGGGCCTCAGGGGCATGAGCTGTGAGGATTTCGACCAGTTCCGGTGAGCCGTAATTGTCGCCTCCCTTGAGGGTGTCGTTTTTGTGCAACTCCGCACTGTCATCTCCCAGCTTGAGCTGCTGGCGGAGATGCAGCTCATCATCCCAAGCGTTGTACTCGCCACCATTGATGATGGAGTTCCCGCCGTAGGTCGATCTTTTTTCGAAAATAATCACGGCCCCTCCCTTGTCGGCAGCTTCCGCAGCGGCAGACAACCCCGCAAATCCCGAACCGATAATGGCAATATCAATAGTTTCATCCCATGTTTGGGGCATGGCTCGTTCCGCTGCCTCCGCCTGCTTCGCCACAGTTAGGTTAAGTGCCATACCACCGACTGTGGCAGCCCCCAGGGCAACCGCACCCTGTAAAACCGCCCTCCTTGTCACCTGGCATTGTGAAGAAGCAACAGATTCAGTATCCTGATTCTTTTGACAATTCTGTTTCTTTTCTTTCATTATTGCCTCCTAATTCCATGCTTGTTCTTGCCCGAACAAATACCTGCCACAGGTATCGCTGGCTGTTGATGGATCAATAAAGCAAAAGAAATTTCATGAAATTACTCTTTGGTAATTTAAGGGGCTAACATGTCAATTTTTTTCAGTAGATTTTGGCTGTATTTTAATACGATTACCTGAAATTCAAAGTTTTATTTATAGAAAAAATCAGTTATATTGATATGTTGTTTTTCTCGCACTTTCCTGCTTGAATTCAAACTTTGGGATCAGTACTCCTCGATGATAAAACGATTTTTAAGTAACTGAAAAAAGGTTTTTTAAAGGGGTAATTATCTTGAAAAATGATGAGGGAATCTCATCTTTGGGTGGGAAACCCCGTTGGAGGGCATCATCGACCTTGTCATCATTGCCATGAGCCGCTTTTTTTCTGGCTTTTGAGCAACATTGTTATGATGATCCCTATACCCTTGGCTCGCTTATTTATGCCTGCAGCGAATTGCCGTGGGGCTTGAGTTTGTTTGAGACTATGTAGCGGTTGCCCGGTGGCAACTTACCAATAAAACGATTAGATCTTACAATTACCTAAATCCGTGAGCATTCATCGGGGCGTCAGTTTCGTTGTTTGTGACGTACCGATTAAAGTACACTTTATCGGTATGATGCAGGCAATGAAAGTGGCGTGCTGATGGATGCCCCAAGGGGCGGCGGGTGAAGCTGAACAACAAATGAATTAATTTAAAAATCTTTGCCCCATTAATTTGATATGCTGTTCAGTGACCACCCGCCGTCACGGATTCAGGAATTAGCTAGAAGAGGTATCCGTCGATGGTGGGCAGGAGTATCTGTACGGGAGGAAATTATGCGCGCAAGAAACTTCGGTAAATTCGCAATTACACTATTTCTATGTGGTTTGACGTCGGTGGCATGGGGGTTCAACAAAAACGTTCATCGTGAAATTTCTGAAAAAGCCGTTCAGTTATACAGGTATCTCTACCCTCAAGACACCGTACTGACCGACGAATTGGCCAAACGCTTCATCGAAGGATCGGTCGAGGAGGATGCCATAACTTTAAATGTCCAGAGGCTGTTCAACTGGCATTTTTACGATCCTGGAAAACGTCTTGGCCGTACTTGGTGGGGGGCCTACCGGTCCAACACGCATCGATTTAACAACTTGGCGAAAGATTTTGTCACACTGAATTCCAGTAACGTGCAAGAATGTTATAAACTTGCCGGCAGACTCGTCCATCATATTCAGGACATGAGTTCACCACCACACACAGTACCTGTTTACCATACAACCAAAGATCAATTTGACAAATTAGTACCTGGAGAAATCGCCAGAATATCTTTTAGTTCCAATCAGTTGGATAATGTCCTTCAACGAAAAGGGGCATTGACAATTACCGGGTTAAACAAACTTCTTACAAATGCGGCTGAAAGAACCATTGCGTCAATCAATTCACAAGTAATGGAAAACGGAAGGATTGTTGCAGATAACTGGACTAATTTTTGGCGAAAATATGAATTGGTTGGGGAGAAGTGCGGTGAAATTCCAAAGCCTGAATTCGGTTGTTATGGGAAAATGACATACTGGGACCAAAAAGATGGGTTTTCTAAAAGCGTGTTCGAGCAATACCATAATGAACGAATCATAAGTGCCATTTCAGATAGTTTGCAGATACTAATCTTGCTCAGGGAAAATCATAATTAGTGCCTGGTTGGAAAGTATTAAATAGGTGCTCAATCAATGGGTTACTACAGGAAACCCCATGTGAAGAAAACGCGATTGCAAATAACGAGCGTAACAGGAATGGGCATATAACATGCTGATTATTATGTTATATTCTTATTCAAAGAGCCACGCTGGAGCGACTCTGAACGGATAAAACGATAATCACCGCAAAATCTTCACCGGACGAAAATCACATGCGCAAAGTTATTGCCCCTCAGATGCAGTTGGGCGAACTGCCTATCGCCGCTATCAAGCTGGATCCCAAATCCCGTGACGATATTCCACAGATCCTGCGAGGCCTCCAGCACATTTATACCACACCAGAACTGCGTGGGCCGATATTTGCTCTTCTCGAAGAAGATTTACCTGAGCATCAAATCGAAGGAAAAACCGTCAAGGCAGATCCCAATAACGGTCGTCCCGGCATGACCCAATGGCAGATTCTGGTCTTGTGGGGGGCTCAGATTGGGCCACAATGCCTTAAAAAAAACAGCAGGGGGCATCGTCGGGCGCTGTGATTCCTTTGTCGTCAAGACAGATGTTCATTTTTCCCAACGGATATTAATCTGCTGCTTGACGCTATCCGTAAGGCTATCGAGATCTGCGCAGATTTAGCCGATACCTGCAACCTGTCGGGGTGGCGACAACACAAATACCACCAGAGGCAATTCAGAAAGCAATACCGAAAGGTGCAGCGGCTCAAACACTCCACATCCGAGGATGAACGCAAACTGCAACAAAAAAAGTTGGAGATTCAAGAGGCTCATCGCGCCTATCTGAATCTTGCCTAAACCCATCTGACACTGGCTGAGTACACCTGTGAACATCTCAGCCCGCACGATCCTTTCATCATGGTGCGTCTGGCGAATTGAATTCTTTCATCCAACACGCCCGACGACAAATCGACCAGATTGACCGGCGTGTGCTCCAGGGGGAACGTATTGCTCACGAAGAAAAGGTATTTTTTCTGTTTCATCCCCATACCGAATGGATCAGCAAAGGCAAGGCTGGTGTTCCGGTGGAGCTTGGGCTGCGGGTCTGTATCATGGAAGACCGAGATCGGTTTATTCTCCATCATCAGGTAATGGAAAAGATCTCCGATGAACATGTAGCCGTTTCCATGGTAGACGGGACGAAACAGAGGTTCCTTGCATTACGTGCAAAAGGTCCAGGTAATAAGCTAAATAAAAAAGCCGCAGCTGCGCTGTGCAAAATTTGTTGCCCATAAATGCGGTTTTCGGTCGGCCACTAATTATTCAAGACACCCTTAATCAGATATTCAGGGCTCAGAAAGGGGTGGGGGGCTACCGGCGAATACCTGATACTCGGTAAGTTCTTCCTTATCCATCCACTCTTGAAATCTGGCCACCATTTTCCAAAAATCAAGGATGGCCTGTTGGCCGGCCTCGGTGAGCCAGGCTCCGCCACCGCGCCGTCCGCCAGCCTGTTTTTCCACCAGCGGTTCCGGGGCCAATGCATTCATGTTCTCGACCAGATGCCAGGCATGACTGAAACTCATCTGCATGGACTTGGCCGCCGCTGATACCGAACCGTATTCACCAATACGCTCAAGCAGGACAATCCGTCCCCAGGAAAGGTAGGTCGTGCCATCCTGTTCTATCCAGAGACGGCCTTTAATGTGCAGTCCGCTTTTAAGCTGGCCGCTGACCATGGCATTTTCGCTGGTTGGTTTTCGAGTTTTCGGCATTGGGAATCCAGGGTAAAGTTCTATTGTAATAGCTGAAAAGAATTCGAGCGCTCTCCCCAAGGGGGGGACACACGGTTGCACAAGTACCCCAAGTCGGGGTACCGGGCAAGCGCAAATATTTTTATGAAGATTCCTGAAAAGAAAAAAAACGGTCTTGAGGCGAAAAGGCTAGACCAGTTTTTTGAGGAGTTGGTTCGCCGCAATCAGAAAGGGATCCCAGGTGGGACCGAAAGGGGGCGCGTAGGCGAGGTCCGCCTGAGTGAATTCCATTACACTCATTTTTGCCTGCAGGGCGACGGCAACAGCATTGATGCGGTGGGCCACCTGATCTGTTCCCACCGCCTGAGCTCCTAATAACAGCCCAGTGGCTTTGTCGCCCACCATGGCCACATAGATGGGTTGTGCCCCAGGATATATGCCCGCCCTTGATTTGGCCTGTATCTGCACTGAAACAGGCTCAAAACCTGCCTTTGTGGCCTCGTCTTGGGTAAGTCCGGAGCGGGCTACCTGCATGGCAAAGGTTTTAAAGACCGCCGTCCCGGCGATACCCGCAAGACGTACCGGGTGCCCACAGACCGTATCCGCCACTGCCCAGCCTGCGCGGTTCGCCCGTAAGGCCAGAGGGATCCATGTTTTTTCATCGGTGACCAGGTGGTAACTGTCGGCGCAGTCACCGGCTGCAAATATCTCAGGCACAGAGGTGCGCAGTTGGTGATCAACGCTGATAGAGTCTGAGACGCTGAGTTGAAGCCCAGCCTGCCGAGCCAGTTCTGCATTGGGGCTGACCCCGATAGCGACAATCACCATATCACAATCAAGATGCATGTCCGAAGAGATGACCTGTAACTGCTCTCCCTGTTGGACTATCTTCTCCAGCGTATGCCCGTCATGCAGGCCGACCCCCTGTTCATCCAGGTGGGTACGGACCTGATGGGCCAGGTTTTCATCCAGCCAGGGCAACAATCCTTTCCGGGGCTTGATCATGTCTATGGCAATGGCGCGCTCGCTCAAGGCTTCTGCCATTTCAAGGGCAATGTAGCCCATGCCGATAATCACGCATTGCCGGACCTGGCGGGTTTTGAGAAATTCTTTAATGCCCCGCCCGTCTTCCAGGTTTTTAACAACGAATACGCCCGGTAAGTCTATGCCGTCAATCTGTGGACGGATGGGACTGGCTCCTGTGGCTATGAGAAGATGGTCATAGCTCAGTCTAAATGAGCTGTTGTCTTGAGCGATTCCACTGATGGTCTTTTCTTCGGGGATAATGGCGTCTACCCGGTGCCCGGTTCGCAGATCAATCTCTTGTTTTTGACGAAAGGCATCGGCACTGCGGACGACCAGGTCATCTATTTCACGCTCAGGGGCAGCTATGTTATACGGAATATTACAGGCGCTATACGAAACGTCGTGCCCCTGTTCAAGCACTATCACTTCCAACTCAGGATTGTTTCGCTTGGCCCGGCTTGCAGCGCTCATACCGGCGGCATCTCCACCAATAATGACAAAACGCATAATTTTTCTCCTGCGGTTATTTTATTGTCCTTGTCTTTTCAGCATATTTCGAGCAAACCATCTATGGCAGCAGCTGAACAGAGATTTGTCGCTTTAAAGCCTCTAATAATCATCTTTTTGGGTAAAAAAAATTATAGAGGAAAGTGCTTCGCTGTTCGCTCTCTCAATACATTATACGGATGCAGGCTACAAACAAGTATTGGTTATCCACTGTATCCAAAAACAACACGAAACGTACATCTTGTAAACAGGTGCGGAGATGATCAACAAATTTGAAATCTATATTACCCTGTTGTGCCTTGTCCTTATTGGAGGATGTAGGGCTGAGCCTGTAAAGACCATGCAGTTAGATCCAGATACTCCCTCACCTCAACGTTTTGTTGTTCAGGGAAACAGGGTCTTTGATCGAAACGCACCGCAGGCCCCCTGTTTCTTTAATGGTATAGGGTATTCCCCCTTTCTCCCAGGCGAGTCACCGGTTTTAGGGCAGCAGCCTGGAAATGATGGGCGATACGAACACCACCTCGCTTTGGTTAAAAAGATGCAGGCCAACTACCTTCACGTTTTTCCGCGCCTGATGCCGGAGAGTTTTTTTCAGGCCCTGGATGACACCGACCTTGTATATGGACAGGATATCTGGGTTTGGGCCTATGAAGAAGATTTTTTGGCACCGGTTTTTCAAGAAAAAACCCTGAAGGATATAAAAGAGGTTATCGATCACACCTACCGGGTGGGGCGACCGGATCGGTTGGTGCTCTTCTCCATAGGGGATGAGTTGCAGGCAAAATGTATTGCCTCAACGGATCGACTGCATCCTGAAGTACGGAATTTTGAGGGGAAATACCTGCATCTGCAAAACCGGACCCCCACGGAGATTGCGCTGGCACGTTTGGTGGATGCTGCCATGGAATATGAGATCAACACCTATGGCCAGCGGCATCTCTACTGTCATACCAGCTGGACCCATGTAGGACCATTGGCGGAGCGTGATGATCTTGAAGTCAGCCAGGCAAGTGTTTTGGTGCCCGATATGGGGGATCTGATTTGCCTGAATGTGTATACCTATGCCAATGGCGTTAAAACATCCAAACCTGGGAGCGTCACCAAAACCACGTATCAAGGTTATATAGAGGAGCTTGCAGAAAAGTTTCAGCAACCACTGTTTATAACACAGGTAGGGCTTTCGACCTCACCCATTGCTCCCCGGGAGGATATTCCCGGGTTTGGGGGGAACAGTGTCCAAGCAGTGAAAAAGGTACTTACAGGAGTCTGGAATGACCTGCAGACAGCCCGAGGCAAGGAGAAGTTTTGTGGAATGAATTTTTTTGAATTTCAGGATGAATGGTGGAAAAGCGCCAAACCTCCGCAGGGAGCACTCAAACAGGATGCCCAGGATCCTGAGCAGTGGTTTGGACTGTATCGTGTTGATGTCGATGGCAGCCTTCACCCCAAGGGAGATCTGCCCGAGGTAGTGAAGCAGCTTTTTAAAAACTCACCCGAACCCGTAACGGCGCGTGATCGGTGAACCGTCAATCAACTTGAATAAACGCGGATCTATGTATAATCACATTCCCTGTTCAGCTCGCCCCACAGTCGCGGATTGAGGGCTCAATAAAAACTGCAGACCGTGGAACGTTCCTCCGGCCTGCAGTAATCGTTGATTCTCTCCTTATATCTTAAAACGGCTGACAATCGTCGTGAGTTCTGTGGCCAGATTTTGCAGTTGCTCCGCCTGTTGCCGCATCTGGTCACTGGAGACGGTGATCTCTTCCGCTGCACCGCTTACTTTCTGAATATCTTGAGCTATGTTTTCAGCCACGTTAGAGCTGTGATTGACACTTTCATTGATATCTCCCAAGCCTTTAGAAACTGAATCAATGCTGTTGGCTATTTCCCCTGTGGCCGCGCTCTGTTCTTCAACCGCAAAGGTGATAGTGCTGACCAGTTCACTGACCTGGTGGATAATTGAGGAGATTCCTTCGATTTCCCCCACCGTCATTTCGGTGGTGGACTGCATATCGCTGATCTGATTTTTGATATGTTGGGTTGCCTCCGCCGTTTGTTTGGCCAACTCTTTAATTTCGTTGGCAACAACAGCAAAGCCTTTGCCAGATTCACCGGCCCGCGCCGCTTCGATAGTGGCGTTGAGCGCTAGAAGATTGGTCTGTTCGGAAATATCAGTAATGGTTTCCGTGACCTTGCCAATGGCGTCTGCAGCCTCGCCCAGTTCACCCATGCGTTTGGATGCCTTGGTTGCCTGTTCCACGGCCTCTTCGGTGATGGCATTGGCCTTTTCAGCATTGGAGGCAATATTGGTAATGGTACCTGTCATCTCCTGGGCCACCTCGGCCACCATGGCTGTATTGCTTGACGAGTCATCCATGGTTAGCGCAACCATTTTCAGGTTATCACTCATCTCACCTGTTCCGTGGGCTACGTTTGAGGCAATGGAGGCCGTTTCATTGGAACTGGAGTTGATCGAAGTGGAAAGGTCAGTCAGCGAGTGGGCTGATGTGTTGACCTCTGCTGCCTCTTCTGCGATTTTTTGGATCATTTTCTGCAGTTTGCCTAAAAAGGTGTTGAACAGGGTTCCGAGTTCTCCCAGTTCATCCCTGGAATCAACGCTAATGCGTTTGGTCAGATCGCCCTCGCCCTCAGCAACATCTCGAAAGCTGGTAATGAGGTTTTTCAAGCCGCTGCTGATCCCCCAGGCAACAATAAAACAGAACACGACAATGGAGAGAAAGATGGCTCCTGCAATCAGTTCCATGTGCATGGTCTTTTTAGCGGCAATCCGAGTCATCTCCTGATGGAGTTGGTTTTTTGTCTGCTCGATATTATCAATGTAGATTCCGGTCCCCACCCACATGTCCAGTCCTGGAATCATTTCAGCGTAGCTGATCTTCGGCGTATCGCCAGCACCGGGTTTGGGCCAGATATAGCTAACGTAACCACCTCCCGAACGGGCCTTCTTGTCAAGCTCTCGAATGACATAGACACCGTTTTTATCCTTTAAATTTCCCAGGTCCTTTCCCTGTGCCTCTTCCTTAACTGGAAAAGCAATATTGACATGACCTTTATAAATGAAAAAGTAACCGGAGCGGTCGTTTTCGTATCGGGCTGATTTAACCATGGCCCGCAACAGTTCGTTAATTTTTTCTGTATTTTTCAGGCCCGATTTTTTTACTGCCTCGGATAAGGCAATCGCCATGGCATGACTGGAAACCTTGACTTTGGCTTTTTGTCCCTCCATCATCACCTCTGAAGTAGCCTCGGTACCAAGATCCCGAATAGTATTAGCCGTACTGGTGATGTAAAATGCCATCACCAAAAACAAGACAACGATGCCCAAAAGAATAAGAAGAATTCTGGTTCTAATCCGTATCTGTTGCAGCATATACAAGAGCCTCAAGAGAATGAAAGGAGAGAAAGAAAACCATCTTTTTGTCTGTTTTCTCAATTAATTGCTAGAGGGTATTGAAATATATTATAGGCCTGATGGGAAAAGACTGTCCAGTAATGGTTCTGTTATTTGTGAATCTTTATCGCATTCATGCGTTGAAAATGATATGGGGCAAAATTACCCAGTCGGTAGGTCCTGTTTACAAAAATGAATGTTTCGTGAAGAAATGAAGACACCGTAGGACTTTTTGCGCCCCTGTCTCAGTTTTTTTAGGTGTTAATTTTTTTGATGCTTGACACCTGCCTGAAATGGCTGTTTATTTAGGATCTTCGAATTTGGGAGGTTCCAATCCTCCGCATTTCTTCTACCTGTGCAGGATTACTTCACTCTTGGCACAGGCCAGGTAACCTCCACAACAGTACAGGCAAATAGATATGGCTTTTTGGCGAGTACCTCTTGATACCCAGGAGATACAGGTCACTCTGGGAACAGTGTGTATTATTGATGATCGGTGTAAAGGCTGCGGCTACTGCATTGAATTCTGCCCCAAGGACATCCTGCAATTTTCTGAGAAATTTAATCGTAAAGGCTATCATCCACCCATCGTCACCAAAGAGGGTGAATGTGTCAACTGCCACTACTGCGAGATTATTTGCCCTGAATTTGCCATCTTTTCGGTGGAATCAGAGCCCGCAGAGACTAAGTAACTTTTTCTATATGTGAGCTTGTTTATGAAACCAGCTGTTCTCACCGGCGAACATTATATCACTGGCGATGTCGCCTGCGCCGAAGGTGCCATTGCTGCCGGGTGCAAATTTTTCGGCGCCTATCCCATCACCCCCGCCACGGAAATAGCGGAGCACATGGCTGCCCGTCTCCCCGATATTGGCGGCACCTTTATTCAGATGGAAGATGAAATCGCGGCCATCGCCTCTATCCTTGGTGCAGCCTGGACCGGGGTAAAATCCATGACAGCCACCTCTGGCCCCGGTTTTTCCCTGATGATGGAAAACTTAGGCCTTGGAGTCTGTACCGAAACCCCCTGCGTTATAGTTAATGTCCAGCGTACCGGTCCTTCAACCGGACTCCCGACGCAAACAGGGCAGGGCGATATGATGCAGGCCCGCTGGGGATCCCACGGCGATTATGAGTTGATTGCTCTGGCACCTTCTTCTCCACAGGATTGTTTTTACCAAACCATCCGCGCCTTTAATCTCAGCGAGAAGTACCGGGTTCCTGTATTGGTTATGGCCGATGAGATCGTGGGCCACATGAGCGAGAAGGTCGTTATTCCGGAGGCCAAAAAGATTCAAGTGGTCGATCGCCCCAAACCAAGCGGGCGTAAAGACCGGTTCCATCTCTATGAGGCCGGGCCTAACGGTGTTGCGCCCATGCCTGCCATCGGTGATGGCTACAATGTCCATGTCACCGGCCTCACCCACGATGAACGTGGATACCCGGCCATGACCGTGGAAGCTCAGGAAGAGATGATGACCCGGATTAAGGGGAAAATCCGCAATAATCTCGATGACATCATCGAGACCGAATCCTACAAGATGGAAGATGCGGATATCGTTGTCGTCAGCTACGGGGTTTCTGTGCGCACCGGGCTTTCCGCCGTGGATCAGGCCCGCGCCAAAGGCTACAAGGTAGGTCTGCTCAGGCTGATTACGGTCTGGCCTTTTCCCGAGGAAATGATTCGTGAAATTGCCAAAAAAGTAAAAGGCTTTATCACCGTGGAAATCAATCTTGGCCAGGTCCACTACGAGGTGGAACGCTGTGCCGGTGGTGATGCCAAAGCAGTGCTGGTCGGCAGCGCCGGCGGTAAGATTATTCATCCGGAAAAGGTTCTCGCCTGCATTCAGGAGGAGTTTTAAGCCATGACCACTAATCCTAAAAAACTGGCTAAGCCACCAGAGCATCCGCTTGACGACCTCATCCGCACCGAACGCATTCCCCATATTTGGTGTCCGGGCTGCGGTATCGGTACGGTGTTCTCTTCCTGCCTCTCCGCCATTAAGGCCACAGAACTTCCTTATAATCAGTTCACCATGGTTTCAGGAATTGGCTGTTCAGCCCGTGGCGCCGGTTATATCAAACTGGACTCCTTTCATACCACCCACGGTCGCGCCATTCCCTTTGCCAGCGGCATCAAAATGGCCAGACCGGATTTGAAGGTTATTGTCTTCTCCGGGGACGGTGACCTCTTTGCCATCGGTGGCAATCACTTCATCCATGCTGCCCGTCGCAACATGGATATGACCGTTATCTGTGTCAACAACCTCACCTATGGTATGACCGGTGGTCAGGTGGCTGCAACCACGCCCAATATGGCCAAGTCCACCACCACGCCGCTGGGTAACCCGGATTCGCCCTTCAATCTGCCACTTTTGGCCTATGCCGCCGGTGCCTCCTACGTTGCCCGCTGGACCATCCTCCAGACACGGGACCTGACCACGGCAATCAACGAGGCCATCAACCATAAAGGGTTTTCCTTTATCGAGGTGCTTTCTCCCTGTCCGATCAACTATGGTCGCCGCAACAAGGAAAAACCCATCGATACCATGAAACTCTACCAGGACCACACCATCATCAAGCATGGGGCCAATCCAGCTGAGGCGGATATCGATTTTGGCAAAGGCGTAGTGATCGGTAAGTTTATCCATATCGACAAGTCGACCTGTGATGATCGCTATACTGAAATGCACCGTCCCTGCATCGACGATTAATCATCCTAACGCACTCTGATTTGCTCTTCGGGAAACATCACACTCATGAGTACAAAAAAAGCACACAACCAGACTGAGATTATCGTCACCGGCTTCGGTGGGCAGGGGATCATCCTTGCCGGTCGAATCCTGGGTATGGCGGCCTCGCTTGTTGATAAGAAAGAATCGACCCTGGTGCAGGCCTATGGCCCTGAATCCCGCGGTGGTGCCTGTAACGCCCAGGTTATTATCTCTGATACGCCGATTCACTATCCCTATGTCAATACCCCTAAAATCCTCGTGGCCATGTCCCAGGCGGGCTATGATAAATTTGCGCCTTTCCTGACTCCTGAGTCCATCCTTCTGGTGGATCAGGACCTGGTCAACCCCGAGGATGCGGTCTGCGACTCCTTTGCCATTCCGGCCACACGGATGGCTGAGAATCTGGGGAACAAGATGATGGCCAATATTATCATGATTGGTTTTTGTACCGCCATCACCGGAGCGATCTCAGCCGATGCCGCCCAGGCAACCATTTCCACCTCTGTGCCCAAAGGGACTGAGGAGAAGAATATCAAAGCCTACTCCAAGGGCTATGATTACGGACGCTCCACCTTGAAAGGACGGGAAAAACGGGCTGCAGGTCAGACAGGAGTAATGGCATAATGAAACGACAAAAAGAACGCCTCTACCGGGTTATTGTCGCCGGAGCAACGCCTGAAGGCATTGCCGCAACCTGTAAACTGGGGGAACTGGGGATTCCGGTCACCCTGGTGGACAATGCGCAGGATCTGGATCGCAAACTGGCTGCCGAGGAGTATCGTCTGCCCTCACGGGTGACCTTTAACACCGCCCATCGCCCCGGTTTGATGCGCATCATGCGCAACTCCTCCATTCGCACCATGCTGCCAGCGACGATAAGCTCGGTCAAGCATACAGCTCAGGGATTCAGTGTTCGCATCGATCCTGAGCAGACCTATGTCGACGCTGACCACTGTGCAAACTGCGGGAAGTGTGTTGCTGTCTGTCCGGTGGAACATCCTGATCTGGGTAAGGCCATGCGCTATCACGCGCGCACCAGTCTGCCGGGGCGTCCCTATATCGATAAGCGCCAGCAGCCCCTCTGTCAGGAAAGCTGCCCGCTAGGCGTCAATGCCCAGGGCTACATCGCTCTTGCTGCCCAAGGTAAGTACGATGAGGCACTTGCACTCATTCGGCGGGATAATGTGCTGCCAGGTATCTGTGGCCGCATCTGCACCCATCCCTGCGAGGAGGCCTGCCGCCGTGGCGGTGTGGATGATCCGGTTGCCATTCGGTCGATTAAACGCTTTCTTGCTGACTATGAAAGCGAGGATGGCAAACGTCGGGATGCAGCGGTGTACGCTTCAACTGCCGATATCGAACCAACCCGGCCCGAGAAAATAGCTGTGATCGGATCCGGTCCTGCAGGTATTGCTGCGGCTGCCGACCTGGCCCGTAAGGGATACGGTGTTTCTATCCTGGAGAAGGAAGCCGAGTTTGGCGGCCTGCTTCGCTACGGTATCGGTGCCCACCGCCTGCCACGCGAGATACTCGAGCGTGAGTTGCAGTTTATTCAGATGCTCGGGGTTAACTTCATCCCTAACTCGCCGGTGGATCTCTCAACCGGTCTCACCAAGCTTAGTAAAGAATACAACGGAGTGGTTATTGCCACCGGAACCTGGCAGGATCGTCAACTCGGCTGTTCCGGAGAAGACCTTGAAGGGGTGGAGGGCTGCCTGTCTTTTCTGACCCGGAGCCAATGGGAAAACATTGAGACCATGAGCGGTAAGGTGGCTGTTGTCGGCGATGGCAACTCCGCCTTTGATCTTGCCCGTACGCTCACCCGTATGGGGGCCGAGGTCAGCATCATCTCCTGGTTTGGCGCTGAGCATATTCCTGCAGAGCCCGATGAGGTTCGTGAGGCCGTGGAAGAGGGGATCACCATTGTTGACGCCACCCAGGTCGTTGGCTTTGCCGGCAAAGGCAATACCTTTACCCATCTTGAATGCAAGGCCACCAAGCCCGGTCAGCCCGATGATCGCGGGATGATCTGGCCGGTTGTCGATGAATCCAAAGAGGCCTTCACCCTGGAGTTTGACAAGGCCTTTGTTGCCATCGGCCAGGTTGGCGGGTTCACCCCCGAAACCTTTGGCGATCTGATTGAGGTGAGTGAACGCGGTTTTATCGAGACCGATGACGACCTGCACACCAGTATGGCCAAAGTGTACGCGGCTGGAGATACGGTCTCTGGTCCATCCTCTGTGGTCAAAGCCATGGCTGCCGGACGCAGGGTCGCTCGCTCCATTCATTACGATCTGACCGGCGTCCGGGAAGAGTCACCGGTGACTCGACCTGCAGACAGGGACTTTCGCAGCATCCCTGACGATCTTCCCAAGCTGCACCGCATCGCCATGCCTGAACGGCAGGTTGCCTCGCGTAAAACCACCTTTGCCGAGGTGGCCCTGGGCTTTGATGAGCAGCAGGTAAGAGATGAGGCCAGCCGCTGCCTGCAGTGTGGTGTCTGCTCCGAGTGTATGCAGTGTGTCGAGGCCTGCGGCGCCCTGAAGGCCGTTAACCACGACCAGGAAAAAGAGGTTGTGGTTGAGCAATGTGGGGCCATTATTGTGGCTGACCCCACCCTCGCGCCTTCCATAAAAGGTGACGACATTATTCGTGCCTATGGGCCAAAGGCCGCCCGGCCCAATGTCAACGACATGATGGTTCGTGGTTTTGATGCTGCCGGTCGCGCCATGCTCTTACTGGGAGGTGCCTCCAATAAGCTCAAAGGTCATGGGCGCTCCGTCTCCATGCCTGATCCGGGACTTTCTCCCGATATGCGTATTGGTGTGTTTGTCTGCCGCTGTAACGATTCGCTGGGCTGGCTCGATGACATGAGCAATTATCTGGGACAACTTGCTGAGGGAAATCCAGATATAATCCATACCGAGATGCTCACCTCGGCCTGTGTTGAGGATGGCACCTCTGCCATTGTGCGTGCGGTTCGCGAAAAAGCCATCACCCGTGTTGTTTTGGCCTCCTGCGTCTGCTGCCCGCTTAACTTTGTCTGTTCGTCCTGTACGGATCAGCGCAGCCGCCTCAAGCATAACCTTTTCAACGGAACCGGTATAAGCCGATCCATGGTTGAGACCTGCAATGTGCGCGGAGAAATTCTGCGTCTGGTCGAGTCCCAGCCGGAGCTCGCCTTTGAGCGGTTCAAGGGGCTGTTGCAACGCTCTATTAAACGAACCTACGGTCTCAGACCGTTGCATGCCGTTGATCGGAACTACAACTTTGCAGCCGCTGTTATCGGCAACTCCCAGGCAACCATGACCAGTGCCTTGACTCTGGCCGACACCGATCACGAAGTCTTCCGTTTCGGTACCGAGGAGCAGCCGCTCAAGGATTTGGTCAAGCATCCCAATATACACAACTTTCCCGACTGGAATGTAAAGGATATCAAGGGAACCATTGGCGATTTCCAAATCACCATCGAATCCGACGGGTACTCCCAGGTGCTGCGTACCGGTACCATTATCATGGGAGAGAAGGCCCGCCGACGAATCCCCTATACCCACCAGGAAGGCTTGCCGAGTCGCACCGTTGAACCGGTGATGCAAAAAGAGGGAGTCGTGGGGATTCCTTTTGCCTATCCCTGCGCCACCTCAGTCCCAGGGCTTTACCTGGCTGAGCCCTCTGGCATTAACGTCTCCAAGCTCAAAAAAGGGACCGCAGCAGCGGTTATGGTGGCTGCCGCCATTCCTCGAGGTCCACGTCAGGCCAAAGGGTTTACCGCAGCCATTGATAAGGTGCTCTGTCGGGGGTGTGGACGTTGTGCCAACGTCTGCCTTTACCATGCAGTCAGCCTGCAACCCAATGAGGTCGGTGGCTGGTATGCCCATGTCGACGAAGCCCTGTGTAAAGGCTGCGGCAACTGTCTCTCTGTCTGCCCCACGGGTGCGGCTGACAGCCCCTACCGTAACCGGGCCTACCTGACACAGGCCCTTGAGGAACTGCTCTCCAAGGACACTGTCCATGAATAATAACGATACAAAACCATTGAATATACTGCTTTTTGTCTGTAACTGGGGAGCGCATGCCGCCTTTTTAACCCTCCAGGATCAACGGCGCCCCATTCCCAACGAAATCCGAATGGTGCGTACACCCTGTACTGGCCGTATTGACCGGGCCATGATGATCAAGGCTTTTGCCAAGGGCGCCGATGGTATGGCGGTGGTCGGCTGTGAGCCGGGAACCTGCCGTTACGGCAGCGGTACAGCCACCTCCCAACGCAACACCGAAGACGTGCA
Source organism: Desulfobulbus rhabdoformis (assembly GCF_016919065.1). Classification (GTDB taxonomy): domain Bacteria; phylum Desulfobacterota; class Desulfobulbia; order Desulfobulbales; family Desulfobulbaceae; genus Desulfobulbus; species Desulfobulbus rhabdoformis. Next base: position 19,662 of record NZ_JAFFQA010000008.1, read on the forward strand.
AAAGGTGCTCGATATCATGGGCCTTGGTGGTGAACGAATTCGTTTTGCCACCTTTCTGCCGGAACAGTCCGAGGAACTGTTGAGCTTTCTTCAGGAATTCAGCAGCCAGATTCGTGAGCTTGGCCCGGCAGGTATTCAGGAGGCCCCCGTGGTGCCGGTCTCTGATGCCCAGACCCGCAAACAGGAGCTGCAACAACTGGTTGAGACCTATGATATCCACGCCTGTCAGGATTGCGGTAAGTGTACCTCGGCCTGCCCGCTGGCGCTTATCGGTAAGCCGTTCTCTCCGCGCGCCATTGCCTCAGCAGTGATCACCGGCGGTATTCATGCCGAAGGTGTCCAGGAAAACGCCTGGAGTTGTCTCACCTGCGGGATCTGCTACGAGCGTTGTCCGTCAGCGGTTAATTTTCCCGCCTTTATCAAGGAATTGCGCCATCTTTATCGCCAAACCGAACTTCCCGGTCGCGAGGTGCACGGGGGTATCTTTCACTCCCTGATGCGTTCTCAGACCTCGCCTGATATCGTTCCCAACCGCTGGACCAATCTGCCCGAGGAGATTCGTATCGATCCGCAGAGCCCGATCCTTTATTTTGGTGGTTGTGCACCCTATTACGATATCTTTTTTGGCAAACGCATGGAGGTTGAAACCAACCAGATCCTGCTTGACAGCCTGCGTTTGCTCAATTTTTTTGATGTCACTCCGCGTCTGCTGCCCGATGAGAAATGCTGTGGTCACGACCTGCTCTGGTCCGGCGACAAAGAAAATTTCATGCGGCTTGCCCAACTCAATGTGGACAAACTCAATGATCTCGGTATAGAAACCGTGATTACCACCTGTCCCGAGTGCTATCATACGCTGCATACGACCTATGCGGAGCAGGGACTCAAACCCAACTTCAAGGTGGTCCACCTCTATGACTTCCTGGAAGAACAGCTCGACAAGGGAGCAGTTGGCTTTGATACCTTCCCCCATGAGATAACCTTTCAGGATTCCTGTCGGCTGGGCCGCATCGAGGGCAGGGTGGATCTGCCGAGAAAATTGCTCAAACGGCTGAAACCCAAGGCATTTACCGAAATGAAAGAATCCGGGAATGCCTCGGTCTGTTGCGGTAACTGCGCCTGGACCGGTTGCGATGCCTATTCCAAGGCTATGCAGGTCAAGCGGCTTGAGCAGGCCCATGCAACGGGGAGCGACATGGTGGTCACCGCCTGTCCCAAGTGTCAGATTCATCTCAAGTGCGCCATGGAAGATCCCTACCGGCGCGAAGAGCTCAGTATCGAGCTGATGGACCTGACCTCGGTTATTGCCCAGACCATTCGCTGGGAATAACCACTAGGAAATCTTGAATAATTGAATTATTCAAGATTTCCTCGAGTTTTAGAAGTCTTAGCTACAAGCTATTTTTTGGAGAATATCTATGTCAAAACCTACACCTACGAAGCCTTCCGGCGGAGGTGATCAGGATCCACGAATTGGCGTCTATGTATGCCACTGTGGTCTGAACATCGCCCAGTCGGTTGATTGTAAGCGTGTGGCTCAAAAGGCAGAGAGCGAAAAGGGGGTGGTCCTGTCCAAGGACATCGTCTATGCCTGCTCTGAGCCGGGCCAGCAGGAGATCAAACAGGATATTATCGACAAGGGTTTGGACCGTGTCGTGATAGCCTCCTGTTCTCCGCGCTTACATGAGCCAACCTTTAAAAAAATGATCGACTCGGTCGGCCTTAATCCCTACATGCTGGATATGGCCAACCTGCGCGAGCAGTGTTCCTGGGTCCATATGGAGGACAAGGAATCTGCCACCCAGAAAGCGGAGACGCTGGTCAACATGTCTGTTGCCCGGGTCCGCGATCTCGAGCCGCTCTATGAAGAAACCCTGCCCCTGACTAAGAAAACTCTGGTCATTGGTGGCGGTGTCGCCGGTATTCAGGCTGCGCTTGATCTGGCGGACAGTGGGTATGAAGTGACACTGGTGGAGAAAAACCCCTCCATTGGTGGTGTCATGGCCCAGATCGATAAAACATTCCCAACCATGGATTGTTCTATTTGAATCTTAGGTCCTAAGATGACAGATGTCGGTCGACATCCCCGTATTAAGTTATTAACGCTGAGTGAAGTAGTTGACGTAAAGGGTTACGTCGGAAATTTCAAAATTAAAATTCTGAAAAAAGCCCGTTACGTTGATGAAACCAGCTGTACCGCCTGTGGAGATTGTGCTGAGGTCTGCCCGGTGGTACGTCCAGATGAATTTAACGTGGGACTTGGTTCGCGCAAAGCGATCTACAGCCCCTTTGCCCAAGCCGTACCTTCATCGTATTTGATTAATTCCAAGGAATGTCTGGGCCATAACCCTGCGGTCTGTTCCAAGTGCGTTGATGTCTGCGCCAAAGGGTGCATAGATTTCCACATGTCGGATGAGGAGATCATCGAAGAGGTGGGCACCATTGTTGTTGCCACCGGTTTGACCCCCTATGATCCGACCGAGATGGATGAATACGGCTATACCCGATTTGAAAATGTGTTGACCAGCCTTGAATTTGAACGGCTGGTGAATGCTGGTGGTCCGACCAAAGGCGAGATGATTCGGCCTTCGGACCGCAACCACCCTAAATCCGTTGGTTTCATCCAGTGCGTTGGTTCACGTTCCGCGAAAAAAGGCGGGCACTACTGTTCCAACATCTGCTGTATGAACACGGTAAAGTCTTCGCTCATCATCAAGGAGCATTATCCTGATGTCGAGGTGAAGGTGTTCTATATCGATATCCGCGCCTTTGGTAAGGGGTTTGAGGATCTCTACACCCGAAGCAGGCGCATGGGCACCCAGTATATCCGTGGCTTGCCCGGCTCGGTCGAAGAGACCGACGAGGGGACCATGCGGGTTGCTGTAGAGAATGCCGCCACAGGAAAGCTGGAGTTCCATGAACTCGACATGCTGGTTCTGGCCCAGGGAATGAAGCCTGCGCCTTCAACCCAGCGGTTGCAGGAGATCATGGGCTTGCAGTTAACCTCCGATGGTTTTTACCTTGAGGCCCATCCCAAGCTGCAACCGGTCGATGCCGCCACCCGTGGTATCTTCTTTGCCGGTTGTGCCGAGGGACCCAAAGATATCAAGGAATCGGTTACCCAGGCTTCTGCCGCGGCTATGCGCGCCATTCGCTTGATGCATAAGGGCGAAATTACCTCGGAGCCGATCACTTCTACCATTATTACCGAGAAGTGTAAGGCCTGTGGCAAGTGCGCTGACGTTTGCCCGTACAATGCTATTTCCGTTGATGTGAAGGCCAAAAAGCCAGCGGTGGTCAATACGGCAGCCTGTGCCGGTTGCGGTACCTGTGCGGCTGAGTGTCGATTCGATGCGATTAGCATGAATCATTTTACCGATACCCAAATCATCAATCAGGTCGATACCATGCTTGATGAGGCGCCGGAAAATAAAATCCTCACCTTTGCCTGTAACTGGTGTTCATACGCCGGTGCTGATTACGCCGGTGTTTCCAGGCTGCAGTATCCCGCTAACGTGCATCTGATCCGCGTCATGTGCTCAGGACGTGTGGACGAGAAATTCGTCTGGGAGGGATTCCGCAAAGGTGCGCCTGTGGTCTTGGTCTCCGGTTGTCATATTGGTGACTGCCATTATATAGATGCAAACCACTGGACGGAAAAACGCGTGGCCCGCATCCATAAAAAAATGGAACGAATCGGCATACGTTCCGAACGTCTTCAACTTGAGTGGATCAGTGCCGCAGAAGGTATTCGTTTTGCCGAAACCATGAAAAAGATGGAGGCAATACGTCAGAGTGTCACTGCTGAGGAAATTGCGGAAACGCAGAGTATTCTCAGTAACCTCTAAGCAATAGCTTGCTCTCAGAGCGGTAGACTAAAGCCGGGCCCAATGGGTCCGGCTTTTTTCGTTTTTAACGGTAAAGAAATTTGTTCCTGTCTCCATTGTGCAACAGTTGAAAGGCTGGAATATTGCTAAAAAATCAAGGAGATGCTTAAAATATTTGCAAATGTTGTCATGTCTCTGTATGTAAAGAAATATACATTTATTCTTTCCTGTATCAATAATTTCTTCTCTTAAAAGTAGTTTCAAAATTGAAATAGACCTCCTGTGGTTACTCTGTTTGCGTAGTTTCTTTACCCTGGTTGTTCAGGTAGGGATCATTCTAAGGTAACTTTCGTACTCGTTTTTCTTTTCTATCTTTTTAGTCTTACGGATTGGATAAATATACATCTTTTTTCTTTTGTAACTGCATGTGTTACAAAGGAATATTGCTGTTTAGGGATTCCTGTTTTCTGGCTGGCTTTCATTTTTACAATTTAGGTGAATGAACTTGGAGGTGATAAAGAATAGAGGGAGGGAAGGTATTTTTTCCATGGGGCAGCTCAAGGCCATCGTCAGTCTTTGTTCAACAAAAGTCGTTTCATGCCGGTTTGGGAAACCAGGAATTCAGGCCAAAAAAAGAAACAGGAAACGATTAAAGCGATAATGGTCGTTTGTGCCCTTAATATTGTAAGGAGGCGTTAAGTATGGTTACCAGAAAATGCTGGCTCGTGATTTGCTTGCTCCTTGTCTCGGCAACAACAGCCTGGGGTGCCAATGTGGCGAAAATTACCCAGCTTGCCAACAAGGTACATCTTGATCTGAATCAAAAGGTGAAGGTACAGAAAGTTCAGTTGGCTACAGCCGTACTCCAGCAGAAAAATTTTCTTTTGAAACAGCCTGAGGTGCGAAGCGTACAGCAACTCAAGGGCAATAACCTGATGGTGCGCTTTAAAGATGGCAACGAACTGCTGATGTTCCTCGGCACTGATAGCCTTGGTACGGTCGGGCAGGTCGCACCGGTACAGTTGCAGCGTGAAGTCCTCAAACCCGCGCAACAGTTGAAACCTGTTGAGCAGCTTCGTCGCCCGCTGTACAGGATTCAACCCTGTGCACCCCAGAGTAAAAAAGCTCTTATCTTTGACTGCCTGGAAGACGACGCCAATGTTGTCTCACCTCATATTTATCAGCAGGTTAAATCCGATCTTCAGGCACTCGGGTACACCGTGACCACCAAACTCAACAATGCTGCAAATCTTTCCAATGCCGCCTTGATTGACAACGGTGAGTATGGTGTTGTTGTGCTCCGTGGGCATGGCGGTGATCTGGGAGGCGATTTTGGTTTTCTGGTGCGTCCCTGGTATACCAGCTATCCACCCTCAAACAGTGGCTATACCGGTACGCTTCGTGCCAGTGCCTATAACCATGCCGCTGGTGAAACCCAGTTTGGCTATATTATCACCGGCTCCTTCAGCTCGACCTACTGGGCTGATAAACGTTTCCCCTCAACCCTGTTTTTCCTGGAAAGTTGTCATGGGGCTGATCCCGGTGCACTTCCGGGCATGCCCACCTGGACCACCAGTCATGGTGCATCTGCCTGGGTTGGATGGAACGAATCTGTCTCCTTTAACTGCGGTGACAACGGCACGGATCTCTTCTTCCAGAAGATGAAAGAGCAGAAGACCGTAGCTGAAGCCGTCAGTGCTGTCTATGCAACCGGATGTCGTCCTCCGGAACTGGTAACCTTTCCGGAGAATAAAGGGGGCTGTCAGCTGGCCGTATGGAAATCTGATGCAAACGAGTCGGCGGTGACCAATGGGCGGGATTTTAAAGAGCTTCGCCTTGTTTCGGGAATGGGACGGTTGTATGCCAAGGTTTCCTTCTATGCGCCACCGACCTTTAATGAGTTTTTCTTTTATCTGGACACAAGCGGGGATGCTGCCGCAGAAGTCTTGGTTAAGTGTCATCCCACCAACGTGGAAGTGTATAAGCAGACGCAGCCAGGTTTGTTCAATAACAAGGTCTATACCGGGGCTGCCAGCAAAAAAGGGAATGATTACAGCTTTGATATTCCCTGGAATACCTCGTTGGGAGCTGCAGGATCTGCCAAGATCTGGCTCTACGATATGGGAGTGAAAGATCGTTTGCCCAACAGTGGCAGCGTAACATTGGTGAAATAATACCTTGTCGTAAAATCTGAAATCTCCTCTCTGTCGTGGACATGGCGTGCTCCCTTAACCTCCGCAGTAACACTCAGAAGGGGCGGGCCATGTCCGCGATCCATATCCTTGCTGAATTCCAGCGTTCTAGCATAAAAAGAAATAGAATCTTGTCCGATTAAGGCATGAGGAATGACCGAGCCTGTGTCTTTTTCACACGAGCAGGTTCCTTGATTATTTGGAGTGAAAACATGAAAAAGAGCGTACTTCTCTTGTTTGGATCAGTCCTTATCACCAGTTGCTCATTGATTGCTCAGGATGACACGCAACACGACAATGTTCAGCAGCTCTCCGTTGCAACTCTGGTTCAGGAAACAGAGCCTCAACCCAAAAGTGTTCAGCAGCTCTCTGTTGAAACCTTGGTTCGGGAAACAGAGGCGACCTATGCCTACTATCTGGCCCAGCCCGAATATAACCAGGAAATGGCCACCCAAAAAACTGCTGCCGAGGTTCGAAAAAGAAAAGGGGTCTCTGAGGTGAGAGTCCTGTCACCGGGGCGTCTTTTTCTTGTTTTCGCAGATGGAAATGAGCTTCTGCTCATGCTCGGTCAGGATACCTTGTAGGAAGGGAATTACAGCATGGTTCCGTGAGGCCCCTGAAAAGAGAGGATTTGTTTGGTGAGTTGATCAAGCCATTGTATACTTCATCGTAAGAAGGTCCATGCCTATTCCTTTTCAGAGAGAAAAATGATGCCCAAATTTTTAATCGTCGACGATGAGCCTACCAATAGCCTTTTACTCAAGAAATATTTGGAAAAGTATGGAGAGTGTGATCTGGCAGAAAACGGCCAGGAGGCCATCGATGCTGTGCGTCACTCATTTGATGTTTGCGATCCTTATGATTTGATCTGTTTGGACATTATGATGCCCATCATAGACGGAAACGACACCTTGAAAGAAATTCGAATGATTGAAGAGGAATCAGCGCAATCTGATCTCTCGACAAAGGTGTCCAAAATCGTCATGGTCACTGCCCTCTCCGACATTAAAACCGTGTTTGAATCCTACAACAACCTCTGTGATGGCTATCTGACCAAGCCGATCACAAAAAATAAATTCATAGAAACGTTGACGAAATTAGAAGTAATCCCTTCCTGAGTCGTTCCGATTTTCACGCATGGGAAGAGCAAGACACGACTGAACGGCTTATTGGATTTTTCATTGCCTGTGCAGACTTTTTTCTGGCTAGGAAGGTTTCACAAACAAGGAAACCGGTGCATTGTTGATTTCTCATGGATTCGGCTGAAATTTTTTAACGCAGTGCCGCAGTTGTTGAATGCTTTTCTCTTCACGTTGACGACGATACCGTAATTCAATATAGAGACGGGTGATCTCTTCAACCTCCTCGTGCAGTTCCGGTGCATTTTGCCTGAGAAAGGCTGCATAATCCAGAGGACCCTGGTGTGGCAGCTTGGCAAGCCCGGCCTGCGCAGTTTTTTGCAGAAACTGTGTGTACAGTTCGTGTACCCTATCCCTGGGTTCTGTTCTTTGCAAACGTCGTTTAATCCAGCGAAGGACAAGCAAAGACAATATGAACAGGGAGGGGAGGACCATAACCAGGAGCCAGCTCCCCTGTCTTCCCAGAGAGAGGCCCAGCTTTTGTAAGAGGGCTATCTGATCCTCAGCGGAAAATCCCATAAACCACATGTTCCAGCGGATGTTGATCGCCTCCCAGGTCATGGTGACCATAGAAATCCAGTCTGTTTGCAGCCAATTTTGAACGGGTTGCTGTCCGCCTGCCATCGCTTCCTGGTTCCGAACCTGATCAATACGCTCTGGAGCAACGACAAAGGTCGGATCCACCCGAACCCATCCCTCCCGTTCAAACCAGAGTTCACACCAGACATGGGCATCGGATTGGCGGATCGTGAAAAATTTGCCTACACCATTCCAGCGTCCCCCCTGATAGCCGCCAACGATTCGCGCCGGTATACCAGCGGCGCGCATGAGCACGGCATAGCTGGCTGCATAATGTTCGCAGAATCCTTTGCGGCTTTGGAAGAGGAAATCGTCAATGGAATCTGTACCCAATGTTCCAGGTTGCAGGGTGTAGCTGAAATCATGCTCTTTAAAATATTGAAGACCTGCCTGCATTCTTGCTCTGGGCTCAACAAATTTTTCTGCCCACAGTTTCCCCAGGGCAACCGCTTGCGGATTTTTCCCCGGAGGTAGCTTCAGGGTGAGTGGCGAGGCCTCTTGTATCGGCACTTCTTGGGCATCCAGAATGGAGGTAAGGTTGTAGTTGAAGCGTTGGCGAACTGGCAGACGGGTGCGCAGAGTTTGGTCCTCATAAACTGTTGCCACACCATGGGCCGTCAGAGGCAGGTCGAGTGCGAAAAGGGTGCGGTATCCATGCGGTTCAAGCATGATGGTGTATTGGGCCTTCTCGGTTCCTTGAATCTGTGTTTGACGCGGTTGCGGTGCCGACACAGGGGACCAGTTGCGACCGTCAAAGCGCTGAAAGACAATACCCCGCCAATAGAGCTGACTCGCCCTGGGGAGACTTGAGGTGAAGGAGGCGGAAAAGGCCGGTGCATTATTGAGGGCAAGGCGGCTTACATCCCCGATACGCAGGGTATTGGAAAAGCCGGAGTGCGCTTGCCTGGACCACGGCGTGCCCCAGAAACTGCCTGAGAGTCGAGGGAATAAGAGGAACAAAAGCAGCATGAGCGGGATCGCCACCAGGATTAACCTGGCAGAAAGACGGAAATGCTGCCTCAGCTCCGTTTTGGGGTCATTGAGATGAACAAGTACACCGGTGGTCACCCAGACAGAGACAAAGAGGTAGAGTGTCATTGCCAGGCTTTCAAAGACAAACAGGCTGGTGATGGTGAGGAAACAGGCAAGAAACACCGTGACCATGCTATCTCGATAACTCTGCACTTCAAGTGGTTTGATACCTGCCATGACAGCCAGCAAGGTAATGAAATCGCCTCCGTCAAAGCGCATTCCCGATGAAAGCAGGACCGCTACAACGCCAAGGCAAAAGAGAAGAAGTCGTACGATGCGACCTGGTTGAGGCCAGTTGTATTTGTGGCGCAGGAGAATATAGCTCCAGGCTATAAGTGACCAGAGCACGGCCCATGGTGGTAGTTCTAAAAGAAGCGGGGCCATGGCGACAGCCAGGGCAAAGATAAGTGCACCAATGGGTTGCTCGGTCATCTTTTACCTCGGCGTAAAAAGGGCCAGAGCGCGCAGGCAGCGATTACGGTGAGCACGTCCCGTATCTGGAGGCAGCAGTGGGTGACCGGGGAGCTGTAAACCAAAGCGTGTTTGCTGCCGCTCGCCGGCAAGGATGTGGTAACAGAGAATGGAGAGTTTTCTCTCAAGATCACTGCCTGGAATGAGGCTTAAGTTGAGCACCTGTTCCCCACCACGCAGGCCGGTGAATGTTTTGACGTGCAGTCCCTGGCCTCGGGAAAACGAGGGCCAGTGAATGCGGCCTGGCGAGTCACCGGGCTGGTAGGCGTTGAGCCCGGCAAAGTCATCCACTCCGGGCAGGGAGGTTGCTGTGGTTGCCCCTGTGCCAAAGTCACTCTCTGACACGGGCAGGGAAGCGGAGATAGGTTTGGGATATACAAGGTACTCTTCATTGGTTTCGATGCGGGACCAGGCCCGAAACAAGCCTGTGGGGTATTCGCTGTGAATGCGCAGTGGGCCGGTTTGATACAAGCCTCGCTGGGTAGTCGGAAGGGGGACAGCCACACGGGTACGTTCTGTGGGATCGACATGTTGCTCTGTACCCTGTTGCCTGGAAAATGACCAATGTAGCCCTTTTCTCAGGCGACCGTTGCCTTGAACATGGATTTCGATTAGGGCTGGCTCTCCGGCAAAGGTTGGCGTTGTTTCAGTGGTGACGAGCTGCAGTCCGTATAGCATGCCGTAGGTATGCATCATGGAGCTGAGCATAATACTGCCAAGCAGAAAGGTTAAAAGAAAGCCCAGATTATTATTGTAGTTGATGGAGCCCAACAACATCGCCACCAGCAGGAGCAGGAAAAGAAACCCATAGCCGGTGGGAAGAATAAAAATATTGCGCAATCCCAGTTTGACTGGAATGGAAGACTGTCCCACCAGACGATAAAAGGTACGGGCGACAAAACGGATCACGGGACTGCAACCTCGTGAAAAAGTGATTCGAGACGCTTGCCTGATATTTCAGCATAATCATCGCGGGATCTGAGCCGATGGCCCACCACAGGAACAAGAATCGCCTGCAGGTCTTCAGGAAGGACAAAATCCCTGCCGCTCATCATTGCCCAGGATTTGGCGGCCTGGAGGAGCGCCAGTCCGGCCCGCGGTGAAAGCCCCATGTGAAAATGCGGACTGGTGCGGGAGAAAGCAAGGATATCCTGGAGATAGGCAATAAATGGCTCGGCCGCATCCACCGCTCGTACCTGATGCTGCAGCTTCAGGACATCCTGCGGGGTAAGACATTGTTGGGTGTAGGTCAGGGCCTGGCGTTGTATGGTATCACCAAGCAGGAGTTGTCGCTCTGCTGCGCGGTCGGGGTAGCCCAGCTCGATACGCATGAGAAAGCGGTCCATTTGTGATTCAGGCAGGAGAAAGGTGCCTGAAAGCTCTACAGGATTTTGGGTGGCAATGACGAAAAAGGGCTCAGGCAAAAGCCGGGTTTCCCTATCTGTGGTCACCTGCCGTTCTTCCATGGCCTCAAGCAGCGCGCTCTGGGTCTTGGGGGTGGCTCGGTTAATTTCATCTGCCAACAATACCTGGGTAAAGACCGGTCCCGGATGAAAGATGAATTCACTGGTTGTGCGATCAAAGATGGTGCTGCCCAGGATATCGCCCGGCAACATATCGCTGGTGAACTGAACCCGCCTGAATTCAAGCCCCATGCAGCCGGATAAAACCTTGGCAAGCGTTGTTTTGCCAATGCCCGGAATATCCTCTATGAGCAGATGACCACCGGCAAAGAGGCAACTCAGCGCCAGTTTGATTTGTTCGTGTTTGCCCAGTATCGTTTGGCCGATCTGGTCAATGATATGGTTGAGTTGTGCCTGTTGGGGCATAAGTTGCGTCCCTGAAAAGTGGTTACTTGGTTTTTTGCTGCGGATTTCTGCTGGTAGAACACCATAGGGCAGATGCGCTGAGAATCCAGGTCCAGCACAAAAAAAATCGACAGAGCCGTGATCACCGGCTTATCCAGAAGGGCGGGCTAGAAAAAAACCGGACACCAGTCATCACTTGAAAATTCAATCTTTTTCTTTTGAATAAGGTCAAGGCAGATATCAACACAAGGGGGATGATAGAGGGTTCCCCGTCCTTCCCGTATGGCCTCCATGGCCTTTTCGATCCCAAGGGCAGGGCGATACGGCCTGTGCGAAGTAATCGCCTCAACAACGTCGGCCACGGTTAAGATTTTTGCCTCCAGAAGAATGTCGGGACCGGTGAGTCCACGCGGGTAACCTGAGCCGTCTAAATGTTCATGATGCTGGTAGACGATTTCTGCTACCGGCCAGGGGAAGTGTATTGGCTTTAGAATGGAATATCCGACTTCGGGGTGGCGTTTGATAATGGCCCGTTCCTCTTCAAGGAGTTGCGTTGGCTTGGCCAGATACTCAAATGGAAGGGTAATTTTGCCGATATCATGTAACAGAGCGGCAATGTGTAGCCCTTCGATCTGCTCCTGTGAGAGTCCCATCGCACTTGCTATGGCGCAGGCAAGCCGGTCAACACGTATCTGATGCCCTGCCGTATAAGGATCTCTATTTTCCGTTGTTGAGGCGAGAGAGAAGACGGTTTCTTCTAAACTTGTGTGCAGGTCATCGCGGCTTTTCTTGAGTGCTTCCAAGGCCATCTTCCGTTCTGTGATATCACGCGCAATACCTCGGTAGCCAACGAGTTTTCTCTTCGTATTTGGGGTGACAAAAGGCACTGCATTATTTTCCAGCACCACAATTTGCCCGCTTTTGCCCAGGCAGGTACACTCAAAGCCGACAATTTTTTTTTTATTTTGGAGACGTTGTTGAAACGCTTCGGCCAATTGGCTCGCTGACCAGGGAGAGGCAATATCCATGAGGGTTTTTCCCAGGATTTCTTCAGGCGTGAAACCAAGCATGGTGAAGACCTGCGGACTGGAATAGGTGTATCTTCCATCCTGATCCGCCTCCCATATCCAATCGCTGGTTGTTTCGAGAAGGTTGCGAAAGCGGGTATTGCTCTGCTCCAGTGAAGCCATGAGTTGTTTTTGATTCAGAATGATAACACTGCGATCCTTATCTGCTTTTAGTGCCTGCCGGATTGAGTAGGCGGCAAGCAAGGACACAATGAAGAGGATACCGGTACAGATGAAGGAGAGTTTATTGCGAATTTGAGTGAAATCGGCAAGCACATCATCCTGATACAAGCCGGTGCCTATCACCCATCCCCAAGGTTTGAATTCCATGACATAAGATGATTTCAGCGAAATTTTGGCGGGATCATCTTTCCACTGCCACATATAATCAACATAGCCGCCCCCCTGGTGTTTGATGGTTTTGACAAACTCGACAAACGGATAAGTCCCATTCGCATCTTTGAAGGAGGACACATCTTTTCCCTCAAGGTCAGGGCGGTAGGGATGCATGACCACCCTGGGGAAAAGGTCATTTATCCAGAAGTAATCTTTGTTTTCGGTGCCGTAGCGTAAACGGCGAATGCGGGCAATGGCGCGGTCTTGAGCTTCCTTTCTCGACAATTCACCGGAGGTCTCGCGTTCGTGATAGGATTCGACCAGGCTAACGACTGTTTCAGTCTGTTCCTTGATGGCTTCCTGTTTTCTGGTGATAAAACTTTGTTCAAGTTGGGGAAGCAGGACGTAGTAAATTGCAGTGATAAAGAGCAGGAGAGTTAAAAATAAGGGGAGTGCAATGCGGAAAGAAATACTTGAGAGAATGTTTTTGAGTCGGTTGTGTGGCATGGCATCCGTGAAGGCTCGCATCCTGTTCACTGTGAGGCGAAAGATGTGGGCAAGCTGTTAAAAGGGGCAATACGTTCCTCTCTTCAGCATATCATAGCATACCCTTGAATATTTCAGATCATGCTGCTATTGAATTTTTCCCTAAACCGCGAGTGTTCAGGGACCAGCTACTGTCACGGATTCAGTTTTTTGGAGCCGAGTCACTGTCTTTTTGCAGACGAAAAATCTGCCAGGTTCTGGTCCAGCCCCAGCTTGCGGGGAGGCGATCGGCTTTGAGGTGTTCCCTTACGGTCTTCGCGTCTTGAGGGGCTAATTGCGCTGAGATTGTCTGCCACCAGCTTCCTTCGCGATTCAGCAGCCAGGGAGCAAGCCACTGTTCGCTCAAGCCAACGGTCTCAACCAATGTGAGCTGGTTCCATGCTTGAAGTTTGAGTTTATCCAGTTTTTCCCAGGCCTCCTGGTCGGGCAGGGGGGCTCGTTTTTCGTAAAATTCTTTCTCCGCCTCCTTTACCTGCGCATAAATCCCAGGTTCCAGACAATCCTGCAGCAGATCGCTGAGTCTACTGCCCACCCCTGGCAGAGGCTGGCAACCGTAAATCCAACCGCCTGGAACCAGTTTTGGGGTAAGGGTGTTGAAACATTCAAGCTCCTGCACATTGGCCAGCCCATCAATTACAATGTGTTCCCATTGCATGGAGGTGAGTTGGGGATGCTGATCCCAATGCAGGTTCGCAAGTGAGCTCTCTACCAGGGTGGGGCGCTCGGCCTCAGGTAGGGTTTCCATGGAAAATTCGACCAATTGCCGGTACTCCTTGCGGTCCACCAGGGCAGTGAGCCCCCCTTCTGGGACCTTGCGAAACAACTCCCAGAAAAGACGGTTCCAGCGGAGGGGGGTAAGGAGAATGCGATCGGAACGGGCAACTTTCATTGAGTCCGTCAATGCTTCAAGCAGCTTTTTGCGTGAAGTCGATTGCCCCTGGACGCGACGTATCCAACGATCCCGCTCTTTATCGCCAGGGCTAAATGAGAGGATTTCAGGATCTTCGCTGAGCATCTGATCAAGCTGGTCTTCCCGTCGGCGAATAACCTGCTCTTGAATGTCCCCCTCATGACCTTGCCTGCTTGGCTGATAAAAGATGCGTCCCTTGAGCGTTTCCGGTAGATATTGCTGGGCCACCCAGTGTTCGCGAAAGGCGTGCGGATATTTATAGCCTTTGCCATGACCAAAACTGTGTGCGTCCCGACTGGCATCTCGCAGATGGTTGGGAATTTCCGCCTCATCACGCTCTACGGCATCGAGGGCATCAAAAAAAGCCAATGACGAGTTGGATTTGGGACAGGTAGCCAGGTAGAGAGCGGCATGGGTGAGATGGAAATTCCCCTCAGGCAAGCCCACCCGATCATAGGCGGAAGCTGCTGCCTCCACGACGCCCAGGGCCTGGGGATCGGCCATGCCCACATCCTCGCAGGCGGAGATGAGCATACGGCGAAAGATGTAGCGCGGATCCTCGCCCGCCCGAATCATCCGTGCCATCCAATACAAGGCGCCATCCGGGTCGGAACCACGCAGAGATTTGATAAAGGCGCTGATGGTGTCAAAATGATAATCACCCTCCTTGTCATAGAGAACAGCCCGCTGCTGGATGGATTCTTCGGCAGTTTCAAGCGTGATATGAATGCGGCTCGCTTCTGGAGGGGGAAAGGTCTCCGGCGTGGTCTCGACCGCGAGTTGCAAGGCGTTCAACAGTGAGCGGGCATCACCCGCAGCCACCTTCACCAGATGATCAAGAGCCTCCTGGTCAAACTCCACCTGCCATTTCCCATATCCTCGTTCGCTATCCTTCAGGGTCTGAGAGGCGATCTGACGCAGGTTGTCTTCGCTTAAGCCCTTGAGCTGAAACACACGGCTACGACTGACCAAGGCCTTATTCACTTCAAAATAAGGATTTTCTGTGGTGGCTCCAATGAGAATAAAGGTGCCTTTTTCCACCCAGGGAAGCAGGGCATCCTGCTGGGATTTGTTCCAACGATGGACCTCATCGATAAAGAGGATGGTGCGCCGGGAATACCCCTCCTGAGCCTTTCTGGCTTCCGTGATCGCCTCACGGAGATCCTTGACGCCACTGAGTACTGCGTTCATGGAGACAAAACGGCTCGCTGTGGAGTTGGCAATGACGCGGGCAAGCGTGGTTTTTCCCGTGCCCGGAGGGCCATAAAAGATAAGCGAGGTGAGTTGATCTGCCCGAATCGCCCGCTTTAAAAGCCGCCCTTCGCCGAGGATATGTTCCTGGCCCACATACTGTTCCAGGGTGCGCGGACGCATTCGTGAGGCCAAGGGTTCGGTGGCAAAGGTATTCGCGTGGGCAAAGAGATCCATGGAGGAAGCCTGAATAAAAGAATGGTCATACGGGGCCTGAGTAATCTCTGCCACTCTACAGAAGTTACCAGGACTCGACAACTCTTCGATTGCAGGTCGGGCAAACAAATCAGTGCGGTAGGTATACCCTTGTATCGTGACCACCTGCCATCATTGATTCAGGTATACTTTTGACGAACAGTACTTATGGTGTTGGACCAACACCCCGGCGTCATGGAGTCGCCGGGAAAACCCATTTTTTGGAGAGCCTGTCATGATGCAAGACTGGAATGCCTACCGTGATTCCCTGATGGAACAAATAAACGATTATGCCAGCCAGAGCCCGGATGTTATGCGTGGTTTGATGACAATCAATAATGCTGGAGCCAAGACAGGTAAGCTGGACCCGAAGGTTCATGAGCTGATCGCTATCGCGGTGGCCGTGACTACCCGTTGTGATGGATGCATTGCCGCCCATGTGCAAAAGGCGGCTGAACTCGGTGCCACCAAGGAGGAGATTTCCGAAGCAATGGGCGTTGCCATTGCCCTCAACGCCGGTGCGGCACTGGTGTACTCCTCACGTGCCTTGGAGGCATATTCACAACTGGATGATACAAAGTAACTCATCGCCGAAATAAAAAGGGCCGACGTCAACAGAGGTGTTGCGTCGGCCTTTTTGGGTATCCGTTGATAGCTACCGGCTGTCTCGGATTTTTTTGTTCTTCGACCTCCCACCACTCAGGGAGCGTATAGATATTTGCTTTCTCGCTTCGTGTCTGCGTTCTGCAGGCGTTTCTTAATAATCATCTGTTAGTGTCTGTAAGAAAGCCACCAACGCCTCAACTTGCTCCTCGGTTAAGCCAATATCACCTACTATTACCCCGTCAACGAGATTGTCTGTAACCTCAGGAGTGAACCCACTGCTGTTATTGATAAAAGAAACCATGTCGTAAAGGGTCGGGAAGCTGCCATTATGAGAATAAGGGGCTGACACAGCAATGTTGCGCAGGGTGGGAATTTTGAACTTACCGTCTTGAGTTGGATCGTTGACAATCGGTCCCAAACCTAAATCAGGTGGTTGGGAACCTAACAGCGGATTAG
This sequence comes from Desulfobulbus rhabdoformis, assembly GCF_016919065.1. GTDB lineage: Bacteria > Desulfobacterota > Desulfobulbia > Desulfobulbales > Desulfobulbaceae > Desulfobulbus > Desulfobulbus rhabdoformis. Next base: position 36,077 of record NZ_JAFFQA010000008.1, read on the forward strand.
CCGGTACGCCGATATTCGCATAGCCATAGGTGGTGAACAGGGGTTTTGTTGTCGTGGTCGCATGGCAAGATGCACAGTGATTTTCGAAAAGATCTTCACCAACTTGTTCCTGCTCTGTGAATTTTTCATGAGCCAGATCAAATTTAGACGTAAATTTGGTCACATCTTCAGACCGCTCATAGGCGGCGACTGCCCGAGCAAAATTATTCCAGTCATCCTCTGTCGGAGGTGTCGCAATGTTTTGCCCGAACGTCTGTACCCAAAGAGAATAATAGGAAGAATCTCGGATGACTTCAAGAACGGCCTCCGATGATTCCATAGCCATTTCCACAGGGTTGAGAGGGGGCCCCTGGGCTTGTTCTGCAAGTGGATCGCCAAGGATGGCGCCAGTCGCACGGCCGTCCCAGAACATACCGCCAAAATAGTCAACGCTCCCATCGTCATTGGTGACCGAATATAAAGCAGGGCTGTATCCCGCATAAGCAGAAGAGGGGGCGTTCCGACCGCCTAAGCTTTCTCCGTCAGAACCTACTGAGACAACCATGTCGTACGGATGAAGGAAATTTGAACGGTCGGCAAAGCCCGCAAGAGGGTGATGACAGGTCTGACAGGATTGATTGCCGTATTGGGATATGTTTTTGTCCTTATAGATGTGCATACCCAATCGTTCCATTGTGTTGTTGACATCTGGTTTTTGAGCGGCAACTAACATGGTTGCGCCGGAGATGAAGGCAATTCCCAATCCTGTTGTGACGAAAAATTTTCTCATGCATCTTCCTCCTTTTGACCTTGATTGTTCATTTAGTTGCAGTGGTGATACGGCCAGTGTTTGTGGCATAGATTCTGAACGATGATACTTTGATTGGCTAAAAGGGAGGTGCCAACGTATGGTATCGTAGAAAAGGGAGGTGGGAGAAGAATTCTTCCCTTTTGATTCGTTCACTTTATGAACAACGTTTAAAAAGGAGAAAGGTTACATTTCGAACATAACTTTTTTTATGCTGAACTCCAGGAGGCGGTGAATGCTCAAGGATTCAGGTCTATAGAGATGTTCCAGCGAGAGATAGGCAACTTGCCTGGTTCATTGAAAAAAATGAAATAAGGGGGAGGGGCACACAGAGATTGAAGTGCTATACAACGACAATCCTGTTACGACCTTGCTCTTTAGCCATGTAAAGGGCTTTGTCCGCTTTGACGATAAAATCGTCAGGGTGGTCGTAATTATTTTCGATAAGCGTCATGCCAATACTCACGGTAAACTGTATCACGCTGTCGTCTTCAGTTCTGATTGTCAAAGCGGAAAAATTGGTTCGCAACCTTTCTGCAACCCCTACTGCCTGGTTGATATCAGATTCAGGCAGTACAATTATAAACTCTTCCCCGCCCCATCTGCCAAAAATATCGGTTCGCCGAAGAACACCATGCGCTTCATCAACAAGAACCTGTAACACCTGATCGCCAGTATCGTGACCATATGTATCATTGATTTTTTTGAAGTGATCAATATCGAGAACTAACAAGGCGAGTTTGTGGCCATATCGTTGCCCCCTGGCCAACTCCTGTTTGAAAAACTGCAAGAACGCCCGTCGGTTTTTTGCGCCTGTTAATGGGTCTGTCGTCGCTAACCTTTCGAGCTCTTTTTCCATCTGTATTCTTTTGGTCATATCCACAATGATTATAATTGTCCCAGAAAATTTTCCTGAAATATCAAGAAATTGGGAAAATATGACATGGAAATATTTCTTCTTTGATTCGAGATACTTCTCATTTACTGCTTTTTCTTTTTTGCTCTGGAGGAAATCGTCGTAATCATTCGCTAGCCAAGGAAATTTTTCAATAAATTTTATATCCCTCTTGTCATGTGCATAGTATCGCTCTCCAGGAACAGAATCGTTGAAAAAGAGAGATGAAGCTGAAAAATTTATATTTTCAATTTTCCCGGCAGAGTCGACAATAAGAACAGGATCGGAGAGACTTTCAAAAAAAGTAAGGTATTTATTTTTCTCGTTTGTCATGAGTCGATTCCTGTCTTGCAATTCACTGATGAACTGCCCTTCGTTCGATGACGTCCAGGCTATGCAAAAAGAAATCTCCACACGATCAAAAAATCTATTGATGATGTTGGAAAATATCTGCTTTTCCTGAGAATTGAACTCTGATTCTTTGATCAAATCCTGATACGACTGATGGTAATATTTCATCAGGCCGAGAAACATTCCCAGATTTATGCCCCGTTCCCGGTGCCGCTTTGCTTCCGAGGTCCCAAATAGGGTTGCGGGATCGCAGGTATAGTCCTCTTCCGGTCCAAGTTCGACAGCCTCACCCCTCATTTTTATCAGTTCAACCAGAGAACTGGAGAGTCCTGAAATGGATAAGCGCCACGCCTCTTTTAGAGTTGAGGTGTACTTGGTGTAATTCCTCTGTTGCGCATAGGCCAAAATTCTCTCCATGAGCCAATCCTCATGGTCATTAATGTAGGTAATAAGCTGGGTGAGCATCTGTTTCATGGCTGCAGAAAATGGATGTATCGTTGACTCGCTTGGCCGGGACGATGGCAAGAGAAGCGCAGAGTTCTTTCGCCAGATCTCTGGCAATGAATGAGATCTGAGGACAATGCGAAGAACTGAGGAAACAAACCTAAAAAATTTCCCCATTTGTGTTATTTCAAGGCATCTAGCCCAATACAATAACCGTACTCATCTTAAACAATCTTGCAAAGTTTTTCATTTCTCTGTGAGGGCAAGCAGACCTCTTCCTCCGATGCAGCAGGTTCAGCCAAGAACCATCCTCTTGGTGTTTACTGGGGATTTGTTACGCCAAAAACGAAGGTCAGCAAGCAGCGGTTACTCCTGCTGGAATTTGCATAAAAAGAAAGCGGGGTGTACAACTACCAAATGTGATTGATCAATATTTCTCCCGGCATGACGCAGACTCGGACAGGTGCTTGTTACAAGTGCGACAGAATTGCAGAGTCCTCTTGCTGTGCGTGTTTGCGGAACTGTATTTTGGTTCTTCTATCGGGTAAACCCATAGCATAAAGGAAGCCACTCGTGAGTAATGCCAAGAAAAGAACATTTTCTATCCGTATTACTGTCTTGGGAATTTTCTTTATTCTGATTGGGCTGACAGCAGGTCTTGCCCTGTATCTGCAGTATTATTTCAGTAGGGATCTTGCCGGTACCGCAGCAGAAAATGCTTTTCTTGCCACTTCGGAGCGAGTTGGCGAGCGAATACAGGCTTTGGATCGCCAAAGTGCCAACCTGGTTGGTCTGCTTGGGAATCTGACCGAATTTAAACACTACCCGGATGTTGCCAGCGAGCGGCATGTACTCACTCTGCTTGCCGGGATGATGGACCAGAATCCCAATTTTTATTCGATTTATATCGGCTATGAGACCGGTGATTTTTTTGAAATCATCAATCTGGAGAGTAACGAGAATATCAGAGGGGCGTTCAACGCCGCTCCACATGATCGCTGGGTTCTGATCAAAATAAAGGAGAGGGATGGCAAGCGATGGAAGGATACCTCGTATCTGGATCAGCACTTTACCGCTCGCCTGCAGACGCAGGAACAAACAGACTATGACCCCCGGTCGCGCCCCTGGTTTGTTGAAGCCAACAAATCAATAGGGACCGTAAAAACTCGTCCTTATTTCTTTTCGTTGCTCAAGGCTCCGGGGGTGACCTTTGCCAAAAGTCTGGAGGGGGGGCAACGAGTTGTAGCCGCCGACATATCGCTTGCCGGCATGTCTCGTTTCCTGCAAGAGCAACGTGTGCTCCCTAGCAGTGAGGCATTCCTTTTTGATGCGAGGGGAACGATCACTGCAAGTACCATGAAGTCCAGCGGAGTCAAGGTGGCCGGGACAACAACCGCCCTTTTTCTAAGTGATGAGGAAAAAGCCTTTCTTGCCACTCATCCCATTATTACAGCCTCCAATGAGATGGACTGGCCACCCTTTGATTTTACAATGAGCGGCAAACCCAAAGGGTACTCCATTGAAATGCTCGACCTATTGGCCCAAAAGGCCGGATTTCGAGTCGAGTACGTCAATGGTTTCACCTGGGATGAACTGGTCGAGCTGTTTTCAAAAGGCAAACTTGATCTCTTGCATTCGCTCATGCGGAACCAAAAGCGTGAGCGCATGGGCATTTTTTCCGACTCATACATTCCCACCTATCAGGCGTTTGTCACCAGGGATGAGCTGCCTCTTCCCACTTCTCTGCATGAGCTCGAAGGAAAAACCGTCGCCATCCCTAAAGGTTGGTATACAGATCACTACTTAAGTGACCATTATCCCCAAATTACCCTGTTGCGTGTTGGCTCAACCCTTGAAGCATTGAGAGCTGTCGCCGAGGGACGTGCCGATGTCACTCTGGATATCGATCCTGTTCTCCGTTTTTTGGTCTCCTCCTATTTTTTGAAAAATGTGCAGGTCGGGGGCAGGATTACCGAGCTTTCCCAAGACGGAAGCTGCGGTTTGCATTTTCTGGTACGTCCTGAACAGCAACTGCTCGCCTCCATTTTGAACAAGGCTCTCACCACACTCACCGATACTGAACGTTCCCGTCTTGATGCGAAGTGGTTGGGTACAGGAAAACTGATTGATCAATCTCCCCAACAGGTCGGCGCGCTTCCGCACCCAGGGTTGCTGCAGCTTGCGCAAGATGCAGGCGAGCAGGGGAAAATGCAGATCATGCAGCTTAAAGGGGAAAAATATTATGGCTATGTAGCCAGAATCCAATCTCTCTATGGTAACCAACAGGAATTTATCGGGTTGCTCGTCCCTGTGAACACGGTTCTCCGTCCGTATATGGAAAAGGTGCAGGTTTCCCTGCTTGTTACTCTTGCCTGGCTCTTTCTCTTGACGCCAATAGTCTGGTATTGTGCCACCCTTATTGTGCGGCCCATTAATTCCCTGGTTGTAGAGAGTAATAAGGTGAAAAACCGAGAATACGACAAGGTGGGGATTGTCGAGAGTAATATCACGGAAATCTATGGACTTTCCAGATCCATTGTCTCCATGTCCGCCTCAATTAGGGACTATGAGCAATCCCAACGTGAGATGATGGACTCCTTCATTAAGCTGATCGCCACGGCCATTGACCAAAAATCTCCCTATACCGGAGCCCATTGCGCCCGTGTACCCGAACTGGCAATTATGCTTGCAAGGGCAGCCAGTGAGAGTAACAATGCATCGCTAGCAGATTTCTGCATACAAGGTGAAGACCAATGGCACGAATTCCGTACAGCGGCCTGGTTGCACGACTGCGGAAAAGTGGCCACTCCCGAGTACATTGTTGATAAGGCCACGAAGCTGGAAACCATATACAATCGCATCCATGAGGTGCGCATGCGATTTGAGGTTCTCTTGCGTGATGCGGAAATTGAATACTGGCGACTGGCGGGCAGGGGCGGAGATGTGGAAGACCTTGCTCAAGCTCTTGAAGAAAAACGAGAGAAAATCCGCGATGATTTTACCTTTATAGCCCAATGTAATATGGGCAGCGAATGTATGTCTGAGGAGGCAAAGGTGCGCCTCCAAGCAATTGCACAGCAAAAATGGATGCGCAACCTGGATAATCGCCTTGGCCTTGGCCCATTGGAGATCCTCCGTTATGATCAGGGAAATCAGCCCCTTCCTGTTGAGGAAACACTCCTTGCAGACAAGCCGGAGCACATCGTTGCGCGTCCCCAGAACAAACAGGAGAACGGGCGGGATTTCGGGTTTCTCATGGAAAAACCAGAACATCTCTACAATATGGGAGAGGTGTACAATTTGAGCATCAGCAAAGGAACGCTCACGGCTGAAGATCGTTATACGATCAATGAACATATCATTACCACCATCCGTATGCTTGAGACCTTACCGTATCCTGAAAACATGACCCATATCCCCGATTACGCGGGGACGCACCATGAAACACTTATTGGTACCGGATACCCCCGAAAACTCAAGGCCCAGGATATCGGAATCCCTGGTCGCATCATGGCTATTGCCGATGTCTTTGAGGCTCTCACCGCCTCTGATCGTCCTTACAAGACAGCCAAGACACTGAGTGAATCAGTACATATTCTCAGTACTATGGTCGAAGAACAGCACCTTGATGCCGATTTATTCACCTTGTTTCTGGAAAGCGGTATTTACCTTGATTATGCCAATAAATTTCTTGATCCTGCGCAGATAGACACCGTCGATATCCCCTCCATTCTCGTTGCGTTGCAGAAGCAGCAATCAGCTGCAACCAATGCTGCCGCCTGAGCATGACGAGCTCTCCTTGTGGACTCAGCGAGGATGGAGGAAGTGGAAAATCTTTAAACACCGCATCCTGACAGGGAGACGGCTTCCCCATATGTATTTGGCGGCATGAGAGATATGGACCATGTTTGAACCCGCAATACGGCTGCGCCACGAGTTGCATCGTTATCCTGAATTGTCTGGAAAGGAGCAAGGAACAGCAAGGCGGCTTGTACAATTTTTTTGTGCATTTCAGCCTGATAGTATCATTGAACAACTTGGTGGCAATGGTGTCGCGGTTGTTTTTCGTGGAAAAGAACCTGGGCCGACCCTACTTTTACGCGCGGAGATGGATGGACTCCCCATTTCCGAGACCATTCAAACCACCTACTGCTCCTCACGGACAGGTGTGGCCCATAAGTGCGGGCACGACGGACACATGGCCATCCTCGCCGCCGTTGGTTGTCACCTTGCTGCGAAACGGCCTCATGAAGGAACGATTGTTCTGCTCTTTCAACCTGCGGAAGAGAGCGGAATGGGTGCCAATGCTGTTCTTCGTGATGCCAAATTTGCTGCAATAAAACCCCATTCTGTTTTTGCCCTCCATAATATCCCCGGTCTTCCCTTAGGTGAACTTGTTCTCAAGAAAGGTACCTTTGCCTGCGCATCAAGAGGGATGGTCGTGGGCCTCCATGGTATGTCCGCACATGCCGCGCAACCGGATACAGGGCGAAGCCCAGCGTTGGCAGTCAGCGAGATAGTGCAGCAGCTTACAAGGCTCCCTCAGGGAATTGCACCTGCCGGGGAGAACGCATTTGTCACGGTTGTCGGGGCAACCCTTGGTGAAAAAGCCTTTGGCATCGCTCCGGGTCGGGCTGAGATATGGGCCACCTTGCGCAGTGAACACGACGCAACCATGGCGAAAATGATTCGTTACAGCGAGCAGGTCGTGCAGGCATCGGCCTTGGCTGGTAAATTGAATTTTTCAATCGATTACGAGGATATATTCTCGGCAACGGTCAACAGTTCAACCGCGGTTGACCTTGTGCGTCAGGCACATGGAGACAACCCCTTGCGAATAGCGGAACAGCCCTTCCGTTGGTCCGAGGATTTTGGTCAATTCACGGCTCGTTTTCCAGGAGCACTCTTTGGGATGGGGGCGGGGACGAAAGTGGCTGATTTGCATCAGCCCGAGTATGATTTTCCCGACATGCTCATCCCCGAGGCTGCGAGGCTGTTTATGCGCCTTATTGGGCATTGTCCCGCTCAATTTGCATGACGACAATGCCGATAATTTTTTGTCCTCCCAATCCTTAAACGCGGAGAAAAAAGTATATGATGATCACCTCATGGCATGAATTTGCTTTTGACTGCACCTCTCTGCTGCTGCTCATAGCTTATCATGGATGGCTTTTTGTGAAAGTACGGCGCAAGCCATTGCAAACAGCTATCGGTATTACCAATCATGCACGACACATGTGGGTCCAGTTGGTCATGCAGGGGAAACGTGATATTCTTGCGGTCCAGACCATGCGCAACCAGGTCATGTCGGCGTCGTTCATGGCCTCAACAGCCATTCTTTTAAGCCTTGGCGCTTTGAATTCAGCTTTTCGTTCAGATATGTTCAGCGAGATCACCCATACCCTCAACATGTATGGAGCACGAACCGAGGAGTTATGGATGTTCAAGCTGATGCTCCTGGGTATTCTCTTCTTTCTGACTTTTTTCAATTTTTCCCTGGCCATTCGCTATTATAATCATGCCTCTTACATGATTAACACCGGATCATCTGAGGACAATGCCTGTTCTGTCCCCGCTGTCACCCAAGTCCTTAATCGAGGCGCCCTTCATTACACCTTTGGCATGCGGGGATTTTACCTCTCAGCCCCTCTGACCCTCTGGCTTTTTGGCCCAGAGTGGATGTTTACCGGGTTTTTTTGTTTGATTGTGGTCCTCTATCGATTGGACGGTGAGGCATAATGCCCCCGCGGTTATTGCTTCAGCAGAGATAAAAAAGTGGGACGGTTCCTTCATATTGTGTAAAAGAGAAGGCTTTTCAAATTTTTTAAAACAGATCCAAGAGTAACTCAATTGTCCATCAGCTGTTCAATGGACAGGTACGGAAGTAGAGGTTTTTTTTATGCAGGTGTTTTATTTTATCTTTGAGGTTGAACCACAGGTCGGAAATCCTAAGAGTGCCCATGCATCCAGGGCTGTCGCCCATCTTTGGGTACCGGCGACTAATCTGGACTCCGCTAGAGAGAGCGCAAAGGGATATCTTGCCGATGAACTCTGGCAACTCAATGAAGAAAAGGCAGGCAAGGCCCTCTCGAAGCAAGAGGTAGATGAGCTGAAAGGGGATGAACTGATTAAATATCAGGCCGCACAGACCGAGGGGATTCAAGAAATTCTGTACTATTGGCACCGATCGGAGTAGGCCTGTGCCGTTGTTTCACGCTGCCCCAAGATATGAGCAGCTAGAGGATATGTAAATGGCCAAATACATACAAAATAAAGCCCCGGCAGTGGTTTTTGAAAATGGGGAGGTCCTCTTTGCCTTTCGGGAAGGAAAATTGTCTATAAAAGATGAGATGGTCTCCAGAAATGAATGTTTACTCCACAAAAAGCTTATACAATACGGAGCAATATGCGTGGAGGGAGACCCAACCCAAAAGGGTTGAAAACTTGTCTGCCTTGTTTTGATCAAACTCGCCTACGATGTGCTCGCTGAAGAATGTAAAACTCTGTAGGCTCTCACCCCACACTACCCTTGTGTTCATAAAATCCTCCTGAATCCGTAAACGTTGAGTCATCTGCACTCGTTATTGCGGATTCAGGTGTATATCACCTTTATACTGATCAGTATCTCTCTATACGACATTTTCTGTGTATCTTCCCTGTAGCTTTTGACCGCATTTGATGATGGTAAAAGTTCCATATCAAATATTAATTACAAAATAGAAAAACAAATTATCATTTGAATATGTAATTTATAAATATTAACATAATTATATCTAATCATACCGTGTTACGAAATTGTTATTGAGAATGTTTCACCTCATGTTTCCACGGAGTTTGTCGTCAAAATACAGAACGATTATTTTCAGGCTTGTTTACAACAGGAGGAAGCAATGCTCGGAGATGGCGGCCGAACATTGTTCAATAAAGCGGTAGTGAGCTTTATTTTATGTGAATTTCATCCAGGGAGGAGTGTAATGAAACATGCAATACGAGTTGTTCTTGCAATGGTCTTTTTGCTTTCAGTCGTTGCAACGGTTCAGGCGTCCCCAACGGTTCGAGCGGTACTCAAAGCTGAGCCAGCCTCGTATTCCGGCTCATGTCCAGCGAAGATTACCTTTAAGGGCACAATTATGAGTTCAAAGGCGGGGCGGGTTCAATACAAATTTATTCGTAGCGATAACGCCAATGCTCCGGTGCAAACACTTGTGTTTGACAAGCCTGGACGTAAGGCGGTCAGTACAACCTGGCAACTTGGTGGCCCAAACCTTCCTCAGTATGCTGGCTGGGAGGCAATTCAGATTATTTATCCGCAGCAGGCGACCTCAAACAAGGCAATGTTTAAAGTCCAGTGCGCAGATGCCGCCACGGAGAAAAAACCCGATCTTGGCATGTATGGGTTCCTTAAAATCGGCAAACACAAAAAAGAAGTCCGCTGGAGCGGGACCATCACCCTAACTCCCGATGATGCCCTGCTTATTTCTAACGGCAAGCCAGCTTTCGACCTCTACTATGGCTATCGAGAGTACCAGAATGTCGCCGTTGCCGGACCTTTTAAAAATAAAATTTATTTCAACAATACACTCGTCAGCCAGCAGACCAATCTCTCCACAGGCCCAAAAGAGATTAAGCAGGTACATACCCAGGCCTACATTGGACCGAATTCGGGAAAATTACAGTTCAAAATTGACGCCGATAACGAGGTAGCCGAATCTCGGGAAGACAACAACTCCCACTTTTATGTCAATGTACGGTTCAAAGGTTTTGATCAGGTTAGTAAAAAACCGGATCTGGTTGTAGACGACATTTACCTCTCTAGAGCATGCACTGTGGTAGCCAAGGTTCGTAATGCAGGGAACGGACAGGTACCGGACAGCGTTTGGACTGTGCATAAACCTGATAGTAGCGCCCTTTACCTGAGTGTGAATGGAAAAGGATGGGGAGGCTCAACTATATGGAAGTTCGACCCGGCTAAGAAAATGATGAACCCTGGCGGCGTTGCGTTGTATCAAAGCAAATTGAAAATTTCCAAAGGCTCTGTGGTCTCTGCCCAAATCGATCACACCAACAAAGTTGCAGAAAGCAGTGAAAAGAACAATACCAAAACCGTGAAACTCGTGTGTCCGTAAGGTAGGTCAGCAAGTACCCAGTCCGTAGGTACACTCGATGTAGAGGGGCAGCTTTTTATGAGTTGCCCTTTTTTTGTGCCAAAATTTTACCTGGGAAGGTATTTTCCCAGGGCTCCATATAAAGGGCATCTTGAATAATTGCTTTTTCTGCCAATTTCGTGGAGTCTGTTGGCGCGGAGAGTTGTCCTTAACTTTAGGGTGTCTTGAATAATTAGATTTTTCAATCAAGGCCAAGGATTGCGCAAAATTTTACCGCAGGCATATATATGATATTCCGAGGATAAAATTTTAAGCGTGACGCAGGGATTGGAAGAAAAAGCAATTATTCAAGATTCTCTTTAACTCTGAAGAACAAACAAAGAAGGAAAAATATGGAAGGATTTATAGTCACATTCTTCACCCAGCAAAAGCGGGAGCAGGATGGTGTCTCGGTTGCCAGCTGGATTGTAGAAACTGCAAAGCAACTTGGTATTCGTGGGGCCACACTCCTGGAGGCTCGCGTAGGCTTTGGTCATGATGGCCGTTTTCATTCTGAGAGTATTTTTGACCTGGAAGATCCCCCCATGCAAGTGGTGTTGGTCCTCACTGCGGATGAATGCCAACGTCTTTTTGCGGCAATTAAAAAGAAACAACTCTCGGTTTTTTATACCAAAACTGCCACAGAATTTGGTTTGACCTCAGAGCAGAATTAAAAAAATCCAGAATACCTTCCTCGGAAGGTTTTTTACTTTATTTCGAGATTATTATGATTGGTCCTTTTATAAACGGCGCGGCCATCTTGGTTGGAAGCGTTACCGGCGCACTGCTTGGCCCGAGACTTAATGCAAACCTCAAATCCCGCATGCCCATGGTCTTTGGCTGCGCCTCCATGGGGCTTGGTGTGGCTATGATAGTCAAAGTTAAATTTCTCGCACCAGTGGTCCTGGCTCTTGTCGTCGGTTCGATTATTGGAGAGCTCGTTCAACTGGAGATTGTTTTTCAGAATGCAGCGGTTCGTTCCAAAAAAATAATCGAAAAATTTACAAAACCCGCAAACGAGATAAGCCAAGAGGAATTTTTAGACAAGTTCGTCGCCCTTTTGGTCCTTTTTTGCATGTCCGGTACAGGTGTGTATGGAGCGATGAATGAAGGCATGACCGGAGATCCGACCTTACTCATAGTCAAAGCAATTCTGGATTTTTTCACTGCGCCAATTTTTGCTTCGACCATGGGGATAACCGTCGGTGTGTTGGCGTTTCCCCAGTTTGCAGTACAGGCCTTGCTGTTTTTTGGGGCCAGCTTAATCATGCCACTGACCACGCCCGATATGCTTGCCGATTTTTCCGCCTGCGGTGGTCTGATAATGCTCGCCACCGGTTTTCGCATTTGCAGCATTAAACAGTTTCCCGTGGCGAATATGCTCCCGGCTTTGCTGCTGGTGATGCCGCTTTCCTGGCTCTGGGCCTCGTATCTTGGATGATGCTTTCGAAGGATCTGAGTATTGCGCGGGGCCACATGCTCTATCATAATTAAGATGCGAGGATCCTAGGAGTGTTGGTCCGTTTCCGTTTTGTTCATTGGGCATGAATAATGGCATTCCGGCCTAATTCTTTTGCACTATAGAGGCCGTTGTCGACTCGTGAAATGAAGGATTCCATCTTTTCGTTGGATGTAAATTGAGCATAACCAAAGCTGGCGGTTACGGATTTTTCTATACCGAAATCATACGCCTCTATCGTCCGCCGAAGTTTCTCGACAAGTTGGCCTCCCCCTGAGGCAGAAGTATCCGGCAGAATGATCAAAAATTCTTCTCCGCCCCACCGGCCAAAATGGTCGTTATGGCGGATACCATCGGTGATGAGCGCTGCGATTTTTTGCAGAACTTCATCCCCTGTGAGATGACCATATGTATCGTTTATGGATTTAAAATGATCTATATCCAAGAGCGCCAGGGTTAAGGGGGCGTCGATCAGCTTGGAGCGTTCGATTTCCGCCTTCAGTCGTTGTTCTATTGATCGCCTGTTGAGGACCTGGGTCAGGTGATCAACAGTCGAGTAGTGGTTGAGTTTCTCATTGAGCGCTTTGAGCCGTTTGGCATACATCCGCAGTGAAATATGACGCCATGTCAAAAAAAGAAGAAAAAGCGCCACAGCAACGCCAATCCTGATGAGCAGTGTCCGATCAACGAACTGTTTTTCAACTTCAATATCCAGCCATTTTTTATACAACCCGACTTTCTCCCTCTCTGTGAGTGAGGCCACTCCCTTGTCGAGAATAGAGTACAGGGGGGGCTCCCCCTTGCGGACCCCCATTTTCATGCTGTTCTCCTGCGGTACCGTGCCGACGATCTTGATATTCTCCAGGGCCATGGTCTCTATGATATTGACCACGGCAGGCAGACTGTCGATAGTGGCGAAGGCCTTGTGCTCACTCACCAGTTTGAGAGCTGTGCGAGTGTTTTCCACTTCTATAATATTGATCTCCGGGTGGTGGGTACGAACGAATTCCGTGATAAAGTAATGGGCTTGCAAGGCCAGAGTTTTTCCATAGAGCTCAAAATAATCACCGATAAAAGACGAATCTTTACGAGTAGCGATGACCGTGGCGAAATCAAAGTAGGGACGGGTGAAATCAAGAAAGCCCTGTGACTCTTTGGTCTTATTCATCAGGGGGATGATGTCACAGCCCTTTTTTTTAATAGTGGCGAGACTGTCTTTCCAGTTATTGGTGGGAATAAGTTTCAGGGAAAGATCAAGGCGCTCAGCGATTGTCTTGATCAGGTCGGAGGATAATCCGCTGTGCTTACCGGAACCATCAATAAAATCAAGCGGTGGCCAGGAAGGGTCCACGCATATTTTGAGGAGCTTGTGTTCGTGCAAATACCTTTTTTCCGGGACAGTGAGGTTGATCACGTTTCTTTCATAAAATTTGCTGGCCTTTAATAGCCATTTTTGGCGAATTTTATTGAGTTCGTCACCGGAAATTTCATTGAGCCCCTTTTGAATAATCGAGTGAACCAGCGGCAAAGTAGAACGTACTCCGATTCTGAGATCGGAGATAAAGGGTTTTTCAGTTACCAGGAACGCCATGCTGATGCCTGGCATAACCCGCTGGGAGAGGATGTAGTTTGTTACCCCGATCTCTTCCATAAACCCGTCGGCCTTACCTGTATTGACTGCATCAATACATGCCAGTATATCCCGCACCGGAAGGATATGAATCTTGGGATGATACTGGGGCAGAGTAATCTCAAGATCAAAGCCTGCGGGAATGGCAATGGTTTTTCCATCAAGGTCGTCTAATCCATGGTAAAGCCCCTTGTTTTTTTCGTGAACATACACTCCTGAAAGGCTTTTTACATAGGATGAGGTGAAGCCAAAGAGTGGGCGTCGTTCAGGCAGATCGACAATGTTGAGCATAACGTCGAGTTGGGCGTCTTTTATCATGGCGACAAATTCCGTCCAACTTGGACCACTGACATATTTGATGCGCAACCCGGTAATATTTGCAATGCGGTTCATCACATCAATGCTTATTCCCTGGGGCATTCCGTTTTCATAAAAATTAAAAGGAGGCCAGTCCGTTTCATTATGCACGCGGATGGGGGCATGGGTAGCTATGAATTGCCGCTCTTGAGCTGTTAACTCCAATCCGTATAATTGGCCTGCGCTGCTCAGGTAAAAGAGAACAGAAAGCAGAATACAACAGAGCCGTTTTCCTGGTGTTGTCAGTGAAGGGATCATCTGCCGGGGTGTGGAAATGAGCCTACGGAAGCCGGGCACGATGGGAAACCGGGGAAAAAGTGGAACAAGGGGGCTTGGGATGAATATACTCATTTGCCTAAACTCTGAATCCGTGACAGCGTGTGAGGGGGAAAGCTTATGTAGAAAGTCAATTCTGCCGTTAATCCTGAGAGATTACAAGGTGTACCTCTCTCTTTTTCTTTTGATAATTTTTCTGTAAGGTGCTTAGGTGACAGAAATCATTGGAAGAAAAAAGAGTTCCGGGAGGAGCGTATGCATATCTGGGTCGATGCCGATGCATGTCCTAAGGCCATCAAAGAAATCCTTTTTCGTGTTGCAGAGCGGGAAAGTATTTTTTTGACCCTGGTGGCAAATCAGCCGCTGGCGACACCTCGACTAAAAAATATTAATTCATTACGGGTGCCTGCTGGTTTTGATGGAGCAGATAATGAGATTGTTCAACGGCTGCAGCCCGGCGATTTGGTCGTTACCGCAGATATACCGTTGGCCGCACAGGTCATAGCCAAGGCGGGGTTTGCCCTGAACCCCAGAGGAGAGTTGTATACAGAAGCCAATATTGCCGAGCGACTCAATATGCGGGATTTTATGGAGGGGTTACGTGCAACCGGTATTGAAACAGGAGGGCCGTCCCAATTCGGTCCTAAAGACAAACAAAATTTTGCCAACCAACTCGACCGCTTTTTATCGCTGCACTATCGTCGAGCAAAAGGATAGGATGCTGTGAGCGGTACATATATTCGATATCTCAAAGAGATGGGGCCAGCATGGATAATCAGTGCCGTTGCCTGTGGCCCGGCAACCCTGGCCAGTGTGTCCATCGCCGGGGCAACATATGGCTACAGATTGCTTTGGGTCGTACTGCTCAGTGCCGTTTTCGGGACCACGGCGCAGTATCTTGCGGCCCGTTTGGGGATTCTTGAAGGGCAGGGCATAATAGCGGCGACAGAGCAGCATATGGGAAAGACCTGGGCCTGGATCCTGACCATCGATGGACTGCTTGCCACCTGGCTTGCAGCCATGGTCCTGATGAATGCCCTTGTCGGGGTTACCGGCCTGATCACGGGAATTGAAAGTCCCTTCTGGGGGGTAGGCTATGGTCTGGTTGTTGGTCTTTTCCTGGTGTGGAAGGGGTACCGCAAATTTGAAACACTGTGTAAAGTTCTGGTGTTGTTCGTTGTGCTTTGTTTTATCGTCACCCTGTTCATGGCTGAGCTATCCCCCCCTGACATTGGCAAGGGGCTGGTACCTCATTTTTCAGGAGGAATCGATGCCGCGCTGATGATGGCCGCGATCATGGGCGGTGCCGTTCATATTACCATTATCGGCATGCATACCTATACCACCAATGCCAGAGGCTGGAAGACGGATGATCTGGCATTGGCCCGTTTTGATACCGTATCGTCCATGGGGTTCGCCTTCGGCCTCTACAGTGTTGCAATTTTTTTGGTGGCCGCTGCAGTGCTTCATCCTCATGGAATAACGATACGAAAGGCAAGCGACGCTGCGCTTGCCCTACAGCCTCTGTTGGGTGATAAGGCCATGCACATCTTTATGGCAGGTCTTTGGGGCGCGACCCTGTCCACACTCTCTCCCACCTTTATGGCCGGTGCCTATTTTCTTGCCGATAAGATGGGCTGGGAGCGTAATGTTGGAGATAAAGGCTTTGCCTTGGCAGTTTTTGCAGGCTGCCTGGTCAGTATGTTCGGCCCGTTTCTCAAGGGCAGTTTTTTTCTGCTTCTGCCGCTTATGCTTGCATTGGGACTGACGGGCACCCCTCTGATCATCGCCCTGATACTCTATTTGCTCAATCGCCCGGACAGTGCGCAGCGAAATTCATTCTTTCTCAACTGCATGGGAGGACTCACCTTGTTGGTCACCAGCTTTCTTGCCGTCCGTTTTTTGTTGACGCGTTTGGTCCTTTTTTGACGGCCATCCGCCTGTAGCCTTGACTCGGGCTTCTTGCATTTCAGGGCAGCAGAATGGAACTTCCGGTGGTTTTTCTGGCTTCAAGATCCCGATGTGCAGTCGCTGCATCTTTGAGAGCATATTTTTGGAGAATCTGCATCGTGACCACTCCGGAACCCACCACTTCAAAAAGATCCCGGGCATGCGCCAGAAGATCGTCTCTGTTTGCCGTGTAATGCATCAGGCTGGGGCGGGTGAGGAAGAGTGAGCCTTTGGCCCCTAAAAAGCCAATATCGATCGGTTCAACAGGCCCTGAAGATTGGCCGAAACTTACCATGGTCCCCAGGGGGCGAAGGCAATCCAGAGATTTCTTGAAGGTCGCCTGGCCCACGGAATCATAGACCACGTCGACGCCCTGTCCTTTGGTTATTTCCTTTACAGCGAGTGCGAAATCCTCCTGCTGATACAGGATCGTATGATGGCAACCATGTTTTTGGGCACGGGTGGCTTTTTCTTCGTTGCCGACTGTTCCGATAATGGTCGCCCCGAGATGGTTGGCCCATTGGCAGAGAATGGAGCCAACGCCTCCTGCGGCGGCATGGACTAAAATTGTACTCCCCGGCCCAACCGGGTAACACCCTTTGAGCAGGTAACGTGCGGTCATTCCCTGCAGCATCATGCCTGCTGCATCCTGGGTTGAAATCGTATCCGGCAGGGGGACAAGCCTATGGGCCGGAATACAACGCACCTCAGCATAGGCCCCCGGAGGAACGCCTGCATAGGCAACCCGGTCACCTTTCTTAAATTCGGTGACCCCCTCGCCAATCACGTCGACCACCCCCGCCCCTTCAAGGCCTATGATTGCTGGAAGTTCCGCTAGTGGGTAGAGTCCGGTCCGGTGATAGATATCGATAAAATTGAGTCCGACAGCCTCGTGAATGATCCTGACCTCACCAATCCCCGGCATGCCAGGGGCGTGTTGTTCCCAAGTGAGTACTTCCGGTCCGCCAGTTTGATGTATCGTGATCGCATAACTCATAGTCTGACCTCATCGAGATAAGAGGGTTCAAGCTTCTTTGAAAGGGGAGAGCTTTAAAGTGCGCTGTCAGCAGCGAACTGTGCCCTCAACTTGGAAAAATACTATAAGCATGAGTTAGGACCGTGCTACGATGCTTCTCCGCCCTGATCAGGTTGGGCCAGACTGGTTGTTGAGGTGTTCCAGGTGCCGTCAAGACAAAGTATGGGGTTTTTCGATCGATTTAAGCTGATTTTTCTGGGGGATTTGTATAAGTGCCGACATCATAGTCTCTGGCAAAAGGAACCCTCGGTATCTGGCCCCCCTCTGTTCATAGATCATAGGAGACGGTATGAAGGTTTTAGAAACTCAAATTCAAATAATGGCATCCAAAGAGAACGTATGGGATGTATTGACAGATTTTGAAAAATTTTCTGAGTGGAACCCTTTCATGAGATATGTTAAAGGGCGTCCCCAGAAAGGGGACAGAATCATGGTATGTCTTTCATTTGCCACCGGAAAGGAGTGAAATTCAAGCCTGTTATACAATCAGTGAATGCTAATGAAGAGTTGAGCTGGTTGGGGCACTTCCTCTTTCCTGGTCTGTTTGCTGGTGAACATCTGTTTCAGCTTAAAGACGATAAATAGGGAATTTGTTTTATGCAAAAGAGGCCCTTCAGGGGAATCCTTGTTCCTCTGTTGTGGAGAAATCTCAAATTTTTCTAATTCGATGATATGAAACACTTTTTATCTCGTGTTGCAGGACTATGAAACTTAAGGAATTATTGGAACATTTTAACCGAGGCCTGCCTGTACGCGAAGGGGACGATGCTCATCAGCTTTTGGTGGCATACAGTAACGAGGCAATGCGACTCACTGCAGAACTCAATGGCGCCTATCACACGCCCGAAGAGGTGCGGAAAATATTCTCCACCCTGACGGGAAAAGAGGTCGATGCCAGCTTTACTTTATTTCCCCCTTTTTACGCAGATTTTGGAAAAAATATCACCGTCGGTAAAACCGTCTTTATTAATGCCGGCTGCAAATTTCAGGATCAGGGCGGTATTTTCATAGGTGATGGGAGCCTCATTGGGCATAACGTGGTGATGGCTACGGTCAATCACGGTTTGAGTAAAGAAAAAAGACATTGGAATTATGTTGCCCCTATAACGGTAGGGAAAAACGTCTGGATTGGTTCAAACGTGACCATTCTTCAGGGGGTAACAATTGGAGACGATGCCGTTGTCGCGGCAGGAGCCGTGGTAACTACTGATGTTGCCTCAGGAACAGTTGTAGGTGGGGTGCCCGCAAAATTTATTAAAAGAATAGAAACAGAAGGGAATGGATCGCGTTAATTGCTGACACGGCAACCCGAGTTGCGCAATAGCCTCATTGAAGGCAGATATCCCTCAAAACAGAACACCTTCCCGTCTATGTACACGAAAGACGAGAAGGTGTTTTGCTTTTGGAGTGGGGTCATTGTAGCAGACGTATCCGGTGCCATAAACCCGAGCCACCTTTTTGTCGGATTATCCGAAATAAATGACATTGACGAGGTTGGCCAAAAGCCAGAGACTGATGACGTAGGGAAAGTTATTCACAAGAATCGAGCGTGGGGCGATTTGGTAGCGGCTGCTGAGAATAAGGCCGACCCCGGAGAGTGGGCTGCTGCCGGTTGAAACTGCCCAACTGGTAAGAAACAGAAAACCGAGCCGAGAGTGATCAGGGTGCATAGGCAACAACAGCGGACTGATGACAGAAATCCCTACCAGTGGGTGTACCCCAATCAGTCCAAGCCCGATGAGCAGTGCAGAGACCAGGGCAAAGGTGGAATGGGTGAACGTCTCGCCCCCAAAAGTAAAGATTTCAGGGGCAACCTGAATGACAGAGGTCATGCCGATGGAGAAGAGGCCGGCCGCAAGAAACAAGACGAACTGGCTGACTGTTGCTGTGATTCGAGTGCTGATAAACTCGTGCAGATGTTGGAGGCGGGGCCTCGGCCGCATAAAGAGAATCGCAGCGGGAGGGGAAACAAGACAGATGATCATGATCATGCTCAGATGGGGAAACAGAGCATGACCACTGATGACCGCCAGGGCAAGGAGAATGGGCACCGTCAGGCTTTCCCTACGTACCGGGTAGCCTGTGAAGGTGAGCTTGCGGATGTAACCGACCTCGATAATTGAATAGGATAGAGCAAGGCCAGACATCAATAAACCGGGCAGGAGGATGCGGTGGTAGTGCATTTCCGGGGCATAGGTCAGGGCCACCCCGGCGGCGATGAAAAAGGGCGACCACCAGGCCGCCGCACAAAAAGAACGGGCGAGAAGAATGGACTGCCCTTTACTGAGGGAATGGTTACGTGCCAGGCGGTCTCCAAAGACAAAAAGAATGGAAAGATTTATGACCGCACCAAGGAGGTTCGTACCGACTGCGGTGGTCAGCATGGCCTTTTTCCCCTGGGGGAGAGTGTCATCCTGGTCAGGAGGGTTGGTCAACGCAAGAAAGGAGACGGCTATAAACATTGGCAGGAGCTGAAGATTTTGGGTAGAAATTTTTTCAATCCCCAGAAAAACACCATGCCAGGCTGCAAAGAGTAATGCGATAAAACCACCGATTCCCAGAAGAAAAGCTTGCCTGCGCGAACTGGCTGGCAGTCTGCCCCACTCGATAAGGACCACCGACCAGGAGAGAATGACAACGACGAAGAAAAGCGGTGGGATGAGCTGACTGAGCAGAAAAAAGAATAAGGTGGCCAGGATAAGCCAGCCGGTATAGCGTCGTAAGCAGGAAAACAAAAACATAGAGAGAAGGGAACAGGGAGGGGGGGATCAGGCAAAAGAGAAAAAAAGAAGCCTGATCTGATAATTTATTTCGTTTCTCTGCTCCTTATCGCGCTCCAGGCAAAAACGCATCTTTTTTCTCATGAAGCTCTGCTTTTTAGCCAGAAGCGTTTTTTTTATGAGGAGATTAAGACGCTTAGGGGTAAGGTGAAGTATGGAATGAAGCAATGTGGCCTATTCAATGACGAACCAAGACAGAGAGTAGCCTATATGTCCGATAAAGAAAAATCAGCAAACGCCCCTCAAACACCTGCAGAATCCCCCCCTGTCCCTCCAAAAAAATTGTTTGACGTCGCCTTTTACCACGACTGGTGCAAGGCCTGCGGTATCTGCATGGCTTTTTGTCCGAAACAAATCATTCGCCCGGACAAAACAGGTAAACCGGTGGTGGACGAACCGGATAACTGTATTGGCTGTCGGTTCTGCGAGATGCACTGCCCAGATTTTGCCATAACCGTCTGCCCACGTCAGCCCAAAAGGAGGAAGGATGATGTCTGATACCAACAAACGTCAGCTCCTGCAAGGCAATGAGGCCGTGGCGCATGGTGCTCTTGCCGCTGGTTGCCGCTTTTTTGCCGGTTATCCAATTACTCCGGCCTCCGAGATATCCGAGGTGTTGGCCTCATGGATGCCCAAGGTTGGAGGCACCTTTGTCCAGATGGAAGATGAAATTGCAAGTATGGGGGCTATTATCGGGGCATCTCTGGCCGGGGTGAAGTCCATGACGGCCACCTCAGGCCCAGGATTTGCCTTAATGCAGGAAAATTTGGGATATGCATGCTGTGCAGAGGTACCCTGTGTGGTGGTCAATGTCATGCGGGGCGGGCCCTCTACCGGCCTGCCGACCAGTCCTGCTCAGGGAGATGTACAGATGGCCCGATGGGGAACACACGGCGATCACCCCATAGTTGTGCTTGCCGTTTCCAGCGTGAGCGATTCGTATACTCTGACCGTCAAGGCTTTTAACATCAGTGAGCAATACCGTGTACCGGTTATTCTGCTCTCCGATGAGGTGGTGGCGCATACCAGAGAATGTGTTCAGCTGCCTGATCCCTACGAGTTGCGTATTATCAACCGGCTCAAACCCAGTGTTCCCCCCGACTGGTACCAGCCCTACGAGGGGGACAACCGGGGAGTACCCGCCATGGCTGCCTTTGGTGATGGGTACCGCCATCATGTCACCGGATTGGTTCATGATGTTCAGGGATTCCCCACGGAAAAACCCAGTGAGATCGAAACGTTTCAACAACGTATCACCCAGAAAATCACCCGTGGTTTTGCACAGATCATGATGAGTAAGGGGCACCGTATCAATGATGCAGAGGTCTGTATTATTGCCTATGGTTCTGTGGCACGTTCAGCCATGCGTGCGGTTGATGAGGCCAGAGATCAGGGCATTAAAGCAGGGCTTTTGCAGCTCATAACCCTCTTTCCCTTTCCACGCAGCCATGTTGTGCCCATATTGAAACAGTGCAGGGCGGTCTTGGTACCGGAAATGAATAACGGCCAGATCAGCCGTGAGGTTCAACGGGTGAATCAGGGGGATTGTACCATGGTCAAGCATAACCGTATTGATGGCCAGTTTATTACCCCGGATGAACTCTATACCCAGTTGCTTAAACTTTAGGGAGGGGATATGAGTGTTTCAGCGCAGGCAATCCGCCATGAATACCTCCGCCATAACAAGAAGTTTCCCCATGTCTGGTGCCCTGGTTGCGGCAACGGCATCGTCATGGCCGCCCTTTTACGGGCGATTTACAGGTCGCAAATGAGCAAGGATGACATCGTTCTCGCCTCCGGTATAGGTTGTTCCGGGCGTATGCCCACCTATCTGGATTTCAACACCCTCCACTCAACCCACGGTCGGGCCCTGACCTTTGCCACGGGGGTGAAGCTGGCCAAACCCAGCCTGCAGGTGGTGACCATCATGGGCGATGGCGATGCCACCGCCATTGGCGGCAACCATTTTATCCATGCGGCCAGACGGAACCTCGATCTCACAGCGATCATCATCAACAACCAGATTTACGGCATGACCGGTGGGCAGTATTCCCCCACCACTCCCTTTGGGGCACGCTCGACCACTTCGGTTTATGGGCATATCGAACACGCCTTTTCCATTGCCGAGCTGGCCGTCACGGCAGGAGCCTCCTTTGTGGCCAGGTCGACGGTGTATCATGCACAGCTTTTGGATAAGCTCATTGAACAGGCCATGGCCAAGCCGGGGTTTGCGGTCGTCGAGGTCCTGTCCAACTGTCATATTCAGTACGGGCGACGCAATAAGCTGGGGGGGGCAGTGGATATGCTGCAGAGCTTCAAAGACAATTCCGTCACGGTCAACCAGGCCAAAAACCTCACGCCCGAGGAGCTGGACGGTAAGACAACTATCGGCGTCCTGGCAGATAGAGAGCTGCCTATTTCAACCGAGGAGTATGATCGTATTCGCCAAAGGGCAGGGGAGGTGTAAAGCATGCCGAAAGAGAGGAAACAACGCTATGAGATGCGCTTTTCCGGATCCGGTGGCCAGGGGTTGATCACTGCTGCTGTCGTTTTTGCCGAGGCGGTCGGTGTCCATGACGGCAAGTATGTCTGCCAGACCCAGAGTTACGGCCCCGAAGCCCGTGGAGGAAAATCAAAGGCTGAACTGGTCGTCAGTGACACTGCCATCGATTACCCCAAGGCTCGACAGCTGGATCTACTTTTGACCATGAATCAGGCAGCCTGTGATGCCTATTATCGTGATCTCAAGCCGGAAGGGCTGTTGGTTATTGACAGTTCGCTGGTTGAGCAGTATCCCACCAACAGGGTTATTGCTATCCCTTTCACCCAGATAGCCAAAGAAGAATTGGGGAAGGAGATGGTTGCCAATATGGTGGCTCTGGGCGCAGTGGGCCTGCTTTCCGGACAGGTGATCAGTAACAGTCTGGAAAAAGCGCTCTTGTCCCGTGTGCCTGCAGGAACAGAAGAGCTGAATAAAAAGGCCTTGCATCGAGGGATGGATGAGGCCGCTAAAATCAACCTGGACGCGTTACCGCGCACCATACTTCACGATGACGAGGTGTAACCATGAAAGTTGTCGCCTTTAACGGCAGTGCCCGCAAAAACGGCAATACGGCCATGATGATTAACTATATGTTTGAGGAGCTTCATAAAGAGGATATTGAAACCGAGCTGGTCCAGCTGTCCGGTGAACATCCCCATGGTTGTATTGCCTGCTATCAGTGCTTCAAAAAGAAGAATGGCCGCTGCATTGTCGATGTCGACTGTATAAACAGCTGTGTGGAGAAAATGACCGAGGCCGATGGCATTGTCCTCGCTTCACCGACCTACTTTGCCGACATTTCCACCGAGATGAAGGCGCTTATCGATCGTTGTGGTATGGTTTCTCGGGCCAACGGAGACCTCTATAAACGAAAGGTAGGGGCTGCTATTGTCACCCAGCGTCGCGGGGGCGGTATTCATGCCTTTGATTCCATGAATCATTTCTTCACCATCGGCCAGATGATCATTGTCGGCTCAAGCTATTGGAATATCGGCTTTGGTCGTGAAAAGGGGGAAGTTAAAAATGATACAGAGGCTGTGACCGTAATGCGTGATCTTGGCAAAAATATGGGCTGGTTGCTGAAGAAAATTAACGGATGATAAACGGAGAAAAAAGAAGGCAACCTCCTGATTTGTTAAAAAATAATTTGACCGATGTCCCAGAACATCCTATAAAATGACAAGACGGTTGGAGAGTTGCCTCTTCCCTCGTTTTATGGGGATGTTCCCGGATTTTAAGTAAGCGATCCCCGGGGGCTGGCCCTGGAGTGTGATCGGACGGATTACGCGTACGCCTCGTGGCACAATCCCGCGGTGATCGCTTATAGTTTCAGTGATAACCGATGTTTTGAGATAGTTCCGCCATCGGTTACGCGCTTTTGTTTTACACAGGAGAAGAGACGATGCTGGCTATCTGCGAGGAATGTTCAAAAAAATACAACATTGACGAGTCCAAGATGAAGGGCCAACGAGCCCGTTTCTCATGCCAGGAGTGTGGTCATATCATTGTGGTCGTCAAGAGTGGCAATCCTGCTGATACCAAGAAAGAAGAGCCGTTGGCAACGAAGGAAGCTCAGAAATAAGTTGCGTCGTCTCTGCAATGCCGGATGTGTATGCAAAATCATTCTTTAACACGGCAAGGATCATGATGGATCAACAGTCATGTTAATTCCCCGGGAACAACCTTATCTGGAGGGATTAAACAGCTATTACCTCCATCTCGATAAATTTATTGAACACCTGCAGGGGGATATCGGCTCTGGTGCTGTGCACTGCGTTTCCTCCAGTCGAGAATTACTGATTTTTTTCAATGAAGAGGAAGTACTGAGCACCGTACTCAAAGAAGAGGACGGGAAACTCAGTGCAATTGGCTCCTTTGAAATTGTCCGCAGTCATTTCTACTCAAACAGCTTCACGGTCAAGGTTTTTCTGCTTGATGAGAATGCCATCTACTACTGGGCGCAGATGCCTCCTTTTCAACGAGCAAAGGCTAAACTCCGGTCCACGGAGATTCCTTTGCCAGATCTTATTTTTCGCCTTCGGACCAAGGAGTTTTCAGGCTTTATAGAGGTGCAGCTGAACAAGAAGCCTGAGGGAGGTGTTCTCTTTTTCCACGAGGGAGACCGAATCGGTGGCTCTTATTCCTGGGGCAGTGGTGGCATGAGTACAGCCAATGAGGATTACAATAGACTGCTGAGCCGGGTGCAATCCGGCGAGGGGATGTTTACTTTTGGAAGTTTTGTTAAAGAGGAGAGTCCTTGAGAAAGTAGGGGGCATCTTGAATAATTGCTTTTTCTGCCAATCCCGGCGTCATGCTTAAAATTTTATCCTCGGAATATCAATTATATGCCTGCGGTAAAATTTTGCGCAATCCTTGGCCTTGATTGAAAAATCTAATTATTCAAGACACCCTAGGGATGATAGATTCAGCTCATGTGACATGTGACAAATAGAATGAACAGAGTAGAGGTGTTATGCAATTTTTAGAACCAGTTGGAATGGTTAAAGATATTCATATTCCAGAGGGGGTCTGTGCCAAAGCAATCTCCTTTGACATAGAAGAAGGCAAGTTACGCAATCTTCACTTTACTGGTGGATGTCAGGGGAACCTCAGCGCAATTTCAGTATTACTTGAAGGTATGCCGGTCGAAGAAGTTATTTCCAAGGTCAGAGGCATTACCTGTGGCAATAAAGGCACATCCTGTACCGATCAACTTGCTCAAATTCTTGAAAAGCAACTTTCCCTTCCTTGAGTAACGCGCTAACTCACTTCCAAGATGACAGACATTGATACCCGAGCCTTCGGAACTCGGGGTTATTGTATAAAAAAATCCTCAATCAAAACCACCGCAGGTCCCTGACTAGGGATGCTTGAATTACTCCGCATACCAGAGAAAATGATTGACTCGATTGCAACTGTCATCATCTCTTCTTTGAGTCCTCCCCCCTCCACATCCCATTCTTAAATCACCTGTAGTTTGAAAGAATCACCCAACTTCAGGGAGTTTTTTCTGCGCATATTTTCCGTTGTCTATCAACTTTCTTCTTTCTCCCCATCCTTTGCTAGTCTTTGCACACTCTTTTTAACAATTCGCTAAAAAACATTTAACGCAACGGTAACTCTAACCTTTTGATTTTATAAGATTTTCCTGACTGAAATCAAATGCTCTCCTATTGAATACCTGCAGAATTACTAACAATCGCACCGTTTAATTAACAACCGTTAATCAGCATTTAGCTGAAAATTTATAGGTAGTTGACACACCCAAATGGAGGCGGTCTGGAAACCGTTTACTGCTTGTATCGAGGTGCCTGTCCTACACACAGTATTCAAAAGAGAATTGGAGAGAGAAATGAAGAAAGTATTATGTGCATTGGCTGTTGCGTCCATTGCAGCGCCAATTGTTTCGGCTCAGGCTATGACCTTGTATGAAAAGGATGGCCTGAAATACAAGATGAAGGGTGATTGGCAGATTCAGCTTCGTCAGAAGGCCGGTGAAGACAAGGATCTCGATGTAGAATACGATGACCTTGAAATCAAGAATAACATTACCTATGATTTGGGCAACGGCCTGAGAGCCATCGGTGAGCTGGATTTTGGATTTAAAAAGGCTGCCGACGAATCAGACGACGATGAGCGTGGGCACCTTGAGGAGGCCTATCTCGGGTTTGGCTACGAAAACTTTGAATTCGTTTTTGGTAAAACCGATAGCGCGACCGATGAATTCGGTATTGAGGGTGCCATTGAATCACCCCTAAAAGACGATGTTTTTGATAAGGAAAAGGTCGATGAGGGGGACGACCTGCTCAAGGTCAGCGCTGAATTTGCCGATATGGTTACCGTCATCGTTTCTCACGAGCTTGATGCTGAGAGCAGTGACAGTTCTGAAAATGGTGGGTTCACCGATATTTTTGCAAGCGTTGAGTTTTCCGGCTGCACCATTGGGGCTGCGTACTCCTCTTTCGACACCAATGTAGTTGGCGAGGACAGACTTGACCTCTATGGTGTAAGTATTGCCTATGACGCGAAAGTTGTCGAGGTTGGTGCTGATTACAGTGTGGTCGATGATCCCAATAAATATGATTATGATTTCTTAAATATTTATGTCGGGGTACCTGTTAAGTCCTTTAAAATTGGCGCAGGTTTTCAACAGATTGACTACGATACCGATGCAAAGGAAGATGTTTCCGCTTGGTACGCCAATGTCACTTATAAATTTCCGGCACACAAAAACGTGAGCGTTTTTGCTGAAATTCAAGACACCGATGAAGATAATTCCGATATGGGATATCTCGTAGGCGCACGCATTAAATTCTAAGAGTTCGCTTCTCTGTTATAAATTGACTGCCTGTCTCCTGAAACCGTTACGGCGGGTGCAACTGAACAATACATGAATTTGCAAAAATACGTTGTCTTATTAAAAAGATGCGTTGTTCAGTGACCACTCGCCGTCACGGATTCGGGTGTCTGTTCTGGCAGGCAGTCAATCTCATCCAGCTTTTTTTCTATCCTTCCCCGTACAATCCCTTTTATCCCCCCACTCCTCGATCACCCCGGTGAATACTGCGTGAAGGTGACTTCTCATTAGACCTCCTATCAAAAAATGGAAAGAGGTGAGATGAAGAAGGTTCAACGTGTCGAGACAATAATAGGGAATCTCGAATAATTGCTTTTTTTTCCAATCTCGCGGAGTCTGGCGCTTACCTGACCTTGATTGAAAAATTTAATTTTCCAAGACTCCCAATACATTGATAGTAACCGCTTACAGTTTCGATAATACGAGTTCTTTCAGGGGGCCCCCCCTGATCGCTTGCCATTGATATGGGGAGCTCTAAAAAGCAGAAATGCTTTAGAGCTCCCTCTGGTGGAGAATCTATAAATGGGGAATAGGGGAGAGACTTTGTCTATCTCAACAGGATGTTAGCTATCTGGGGACAAGCAAATATTTATTCTTTAATCCATCTCTTGAACTTATCCCGGGTGGCGTCATCAGCCTGCATATACCAGTATTTCAACATGTCATCAGCCATATTTGGTTGTGCCCCTTGGGGAGCCATGTCCTTGCCATGAACTTGCGGCATAGTGTGACGGGACATGGAAGACGAGGCTCCTTGGGAGAAGCCTTGTGAAGTGTAGGCAGGCATGGCAGCTGGAGAATTGGTCCGGTTAAATGCTGCAAGTTCGGTCTCGTAATCCCGCAAAAGCTGAAAACCTTCTTTTTCGAGTTTGTCGACGGCGATCTCTATTTTTTTGCCAGAGAGGGAGGTTACGGCAATATTTGGTTCTTGATTGAATTGTCTGATACTCTGTCCACTTCTGATTCGAGGGATGGTCATTTTAAGTGCTTGATCGGCAGCGCTAAATTTCACCACAAAAACATCAGAATATTCCATGTCTGCATCCATGTGTTTGCCAACATCTTTGATTACCCTCACAGCAAGTTGATTCATACCGTTTTGCAAAGATACTTTGTTTGTAAAATTTGTTGCCTTACCGTTAACGGCGAGAACTGTCATAGTTCTGGGAAGCTCCATAGAGACAGAGGCCCATGCAGGAGAACCAACACATAAAAGAGCAGCGGACAGGAAACCAATAAACAACTTCATAACGAGTTTTTCCTTAAAAAAAGGGTTTGGGCCTCACGCGGTATGCTTCAATGTGAGCAACGCACCGGGATGCCTGTGACGATAGTAATGACCTCTATACGAATTCATTTGCTTGCCAACACTACACTCTGACAAGAAAAACATGTTCCGGTATCAGTCCCGATTTGGTAACTACGGGATAACTAATCGACGGTAAATTATAATTGTATTTCACCCATATTTTTAAAGGATTAGGAAAGAGTTATAACTCTGTGCGGCACGAATGACACGTCACCGAACCAGTGCAGCAAGCCATGTTTACAACCACCAAACGGATATGAGCAGAAACCGTTGGCCTGAGGAATACTTTTTGCCGGCCAATATTGTCTTCTTGCGTTATTTTTAGTGTGCTTTGCATACCTTGGGCAGTTGTTCCCGCTGTCGGCAACATAACTTGCCAATAAAAAAAGGTCGTCTCCTGCGTAGCGGATGACGACCTTATCTCTTTGAAAATAAAAAATCTTTAGTGGGTTTTCAGTTGTACCCAATACTGTTCATAGAGCTTCAGCGTGTCGGCATCAAGGTGATCCAGAAATTCTCCTTGAGCAACCATTTCAGGGCTGGGATTGACGATGCTATTTTTTTTCATCGCCTCAGGGAGCAGAGTAATGGCTTTGGTATTGGGGGAAGAGTAGCCCATGGCTTCGCTTATAGCGGCCGATACCTTGGGGGTAAGTACATAATCCATAAAGGCATAAGCTGCCTCAAGGTGCTCAGCCCCTTTGGGGATGCAAAAACTATCTAGCCAGAGACTGAATCCTTCAGGCGGATAAATATAGGTAATAGCAGGATTCTCGCTGTTGGCGATAAAGGCCTCGCCATTATAGACGAGCCCTGCGGCTACCTCGCCAGCCAAGAGAGCCTGTTTGGGGGAGTCCGAGTCAAAGACGCGAATATTGGGCATAAGTTTCTGTAACTGCTGATAGGCCTTTTCCAGGTGTTCAGGGTTGGTCTCGTTAATGGAGTAGCCCAATGTTTTCAGTCCAATGCCAATGACTTCACGCAGATCATTGGGCATTATCAGCCGCCCTTTGAGTTCCGGTTTCCACAGATCAACCGCCTTGGTAATGGTTTCTTTTGGCAAAAGTTCGGTATTGACCGCAATAGAGGTCGAGCCCCACATGTAGGGAATCGAATAACCGTTGTTCGGGTCAAAGGACTGATTGACGAACCGTGGCGCAACCAAACTGAAATGAGGAATTTTTTTGGTGTCGATTGGAAGAAGCAAGCCTTCTCGCCGCATCAGACCGACAAAGTCTGAAGAGGGGACAACAATATCGTAGCCTTTGCCCACCAGTTTGACCTTGGCATACATGGCTTCGTTGGAATCATAGGTAGAGATATTGACCTTGATTCCTGTTTTTTTACTAAAGTCAGCCACCACCTCATCGGGAATGTATTCCGACCAGATATAGAGATTAAGGACCTTGTCGCTGGCCAGAGCTGAGGTCGTTAGCGCCCAGACGGTCGCAGCCATGAGCACAGCTTGTACAATGTTCTTCATTCTTTCTCCTTAAGCAATGTTCTTGAGAGAACGAGGGCAACTATGGTGATGCCCATCATCACCACGCAGAGAGCGTTAACATCGGGTTTTATCCCGAGACGAACCATGGAGTAAATCCGTAGCGGTAGTACCTCGAAGTCGGGGCCGGTGGTAAAAAAACTGATAATGACGTCATCAAGCGAAAGGGTAAAGCTGAGCAGCCAGCCGCCGACAACAGCGGGTAATGCCAGCGGGATGACTATAAAGCGAAAGACCTGATACTCATCGGCTCCCAGATCCTTGGCTGCATCGAGAATGTCACGCTGAAAGCCATGGAAGCGCGAGTAGACCGTGGTCGCGACAAAGGGCACGCAGAGCACCGCATGGGCCACGAGCAGAGTCGGAAAACCAAGGGGCAGATGCAGGGCTAAAAAGAGTAGCAGCAAAGAGATGGCGATGACGATGTCCGGTGACATCATCATCACAAAAAGACTGCCAAAGAGCAGTTTCCTGCCGGGGAATCGGTATTGGTGCATGATAAAGGCGGCCACTGTTCCCATCAGGGTAGCCAGGGTAGCTGCACAACCGGCAATGAGCAGTGAATTCAGTGCCGCAGACATAAGACTGCTGTTATGCCAAAGCTTTTCGTACCAGCGCAGGGTAAAACCGTGCCAGGCGAGTGAATACTTGGAATCGTTAAAGGAGAAAATCGCTACCACCACAAGGGGCAGATACAAAAAGGCGTAGACCAGGCCAGCATAGATCCATTTGAGCCGGCGACTCATTGCATCGCCTCCCTGTTCAGTCGCTTGCTGGCAAAAAAGTAAAGCAACAGCATCAGCCCCATGGCAACAGTCATGGTTACGGAGGCGGCGGCTCCCATGGGGATGTTGCGGTAGATCAGAAACTGGTCACGAATATAGTTGCCCAAAAGCATGGAGCGCGCACCACCTAACACATCTGCCACGTAAAACATGCCAAGAGCAGGCAGGAAGACCAGCATGCACCCGGCTATAATGCCAGGTGTGGTCAGGGGAACGGTGATACGAAAAAAGGTGTTCAGCCAGTTTGCTCCCAGATCTCGCCCTGCCTCGACCAGGCGGGGATCAACCGCTTTGAGCGCCGCATAGAGGGGCAAAATCATAAAGGGGAGCAGGGTGTACACGAGGCCGATAAACACCGCGGTCTGGGTGTACATCAGCTGTAGGGGCATTTCAATCAGGCCAAGCGCCATGAGTACCTGGTTGATGACGCCGTTTGCCTTGAGCATCATGACCAGGGCGTAGGTGCGAATGAGGGAATTGGTCCAGAAAGGGATCATGACCAGCAGCAGCATGAGGGGTTGCACCTTTGCGGAGGACTGCGCCAAAATATAGGCAAAGGGATACCCCACCAGCAGGCAGAGCAGAGCCGCCACCCCGGCAAGAAGAATGGAGGACCGAGCCATGCTGAAAACAGCAGGGGAGATGAGATGCTGATAATTGGAAAAACTCAGACCGGATTGGACGAGCTGATCATCTCCAGGTAGAAGAAAACTGGCAATAAAAAGGATCAGGTAAGGGATGAGAGCCAGAACAACCATCCAGGTGTAGGTCGAGCCAATAAGGAGCTGTCGAAATCGGGAGCTATTTTTCATAGGGCAGCACTACCTCCCACCCTTCGTACCAGCCAAGGATAACCTTATCCCCTGGCTTGAAGCTGAGGTCTTCACTGTCCTCATCGAAGAATTCCGTTACCTGAACGGTTTTTCCATCCTCAAGGGTGACCTCGACATCATAGGTTGCCCCTTGATAATAGAGGCGTTGCACGGTTCCTTTGAGCTTTGCCTGGTGAAAAGAGGCGAAAAGATCTCGGGACTTGGCCACGTCTTGCTCCAGCTCCAAGCGAAAATCCTCTGGACGCAAGAGCACATGCACCCGTTGACCTGGGGTAACATTCCGCTTACTGCGCAAGCTGACCTGGGCGCCTTCCACCATGGCTGCAAAGGTTTGCGGTCCGCTCTGTTGCTCGATTACACCGTCAAGCACATTGATATCTCCTACAAAGTCCGCAACATAGAGATTGACCGGTTCTTCGTAGATTTCCATGGGAGTGCCAATCTGCTCAATGTGCCCACCCTGCATCACCACCACCCGGTCTGACATGGCAAAGGCCTCGTCTTGATCATGGGTTACCAGAATGAAGCTGATGTTGAGTGTGCGCTGCAGTCGCTTGAGTTCGCGTTGCATCTGTTTGCGCAGGCGGTGATCCAGGGCAGAGAGTGGCTCGTCCAAGAGTAAGACACGAGGTTGATTGACAATGGCGCGTGCTATGGCCACCCGCTGTTGTTGGCCACCTGAGAGTTCAGACGGGCGACGACGTTCTCGACCGGTAAGCTGTACTCGTTTGAGAGCCTGAGCAACGAGGCCGTTGATTTCGTCCTGAGCTTTCCGGGCCATGCGTAACCCAAAGGCCACGTTATCAAAGACGCTCATGTGGGGAAAGAGCGCGTAATTTTGAAAGACCGTATTGACAGCGCGTTTTTCCGGGGGAATTCCCTCAACCGGCATGCCATCAAGCAGCAGGGTACCACTGGTACAGGATTCAAATCCGCCGATCAGCCGCAGCAGGGTGGTCTTGCCACAACCGGATGGCCCCAGCAGTGAGAGAAATTCTCCGTCGGCAACACGTAAGGAGATGTCAGAGAGTGCCTGCTCTCCGTTGTATTGTTTATTCACCTCAATGAGTTCTATAACCGGTTTGTCCAACCAAAGTCTCCCACGCACACGAATAAAAGGTGACCCAAAGTCATTGAATATAAAGAATTAATCCGTTGTACGACTAGAACAACGAAAAAAGTCATCAATAATTTTACTGCATCTGTGACTGCGGATGGTCGCTGAGCGCTCACAGATTGAGGTACGACTTAATAAATTTTTCGTTTCCCAAACGTTGAGCCAATAACGTTAAAGCTGTTTTCGACGATAAACAGGGCATGTTCATCAACGTTGAACACGGCATTTTCTAGCTTTTTTAGCTGAAGGTTGTTGGTAATCGCCATGAGGATCAAGCGATCGTTGCCACTAAAGGCTCCTTTGGCTTTTATAAAGGTTGCACCTTGGCGCAGAACCTCGCTAAAGGTTTTGGCGATAGCCTCATTTTTTTCGCTGATCACATAAACGATTTTTCGCTGATTGAAAAGAGAGAGAACATGCTCAACCGTGGTCGAGGAAATAAAGACAAGGATAATTGAAGCGATGATGATATCAGGAGTGTAAAACGAGATGGTTAACCCGAAAAGCAACACATTAAAGAGCATATAGATCTTGCCCACCCCTAGGTTAAAACGGGTGTTGAGCATGATCGCAGCAATATCGAGTCCACCTGCAGAACCAATCGAGCGCAGGATAATACCCGAACCGGCACCGCTGACAATACCACCAGCAATGGCAGCATAGAGTTGATCCTTAATCTGAAAATCAAAGGTGACCCACTGGGTTGCCAGAGTGATCACCAGCATGCCATAGAGGCTGTACCAAAAAAAACGGCGGCCAACGAAGAACCAGCCCAAAACAAAGAGAGGAATATTAAAAATAAGATACCATAGTGAAGGCGAGAGGAGCTGGGTCTTATAATAGACCAGCAGTGTCGCACCATAGAGGCCGCCGGTTATAAAGGAGTTGTTGATCACTGCTCCGTTAATACCCAATGCAAAGAGCACAGAACCAGCGGTGAGCAAAACAAGATTCCATAAAATAGAAGAGGTGGGATTACGATGTATCATGAGCGTCCCACCTCAAAATCAAAACATATTATTATATACATCGGTTACTCAATACGATAGCCAGGGGGCATGCACCGGATATACAAAGAGGAATCTCAGTCAGGCACCGGTTGCGATACATGTTGTACAAGAAGACCTGAATCCGTGACGGCGGATGGTCTCTGGATAGCATATTCAGTTGATAATACGAAAATTTTCAAACTAATTTATTTGCTATTCAGTTTCACCCGCCGTTACGGATCCAGAGAAGAGGATGTAAGTGGACCATAGCGAAGACAAGAAGGCTAATCGTCATACTCATCGTCAAAATCACTGCCTTCATCCTCCCCCTCATCCAGAGGTTGCAGGCGAATGGGGTCCAAGGAAACGATCAGGTATTCGGCCTCACAATCGTTGCAATAGACGGCATCATCCTCTTCACTGAAACCTTCGATGATGATATCACCGCCACAGAGTTTACATTCTTCAATCTGAACGTCTTCCTCTTCCTCAGTATAATCAATCATTGGTCAATCCTTAGGAAAGTTAAAATCCCTAAAAATGGGTCGCATACCCCAAAGGGGCACAACGCGTCAGCTTCGACACAGTGAAGGGGAAAGCAGCACCCACCTTCTTGTGGGCACTATACACCGCTTAATCCGTCAATGAAAAATGAAATTTTTTCAAGATATTTATTTTTATAAAAAGCAAATAATTTTGTTGGAAAACAGCAAGGAGGTGGCGCTATGCCATGAGTGATGGTTTTTGCGGCAAGGGAGCCTGCGCAGGTCAGAGCAAGCCAAATTTTTTTAATTTCGCATAGGTGGTATTGCGGCCAATTCCCAGTGCTTTGGCCATCTGAGAGACATTGCCGTTATATTGGACCAGAGCCTGCTGTAACGCCTGCTTCTGTATCTCGTCGAAATTAAGCGAGGTGAACTGAGGTGAACCACTGGACGCTGGAATTTGTGGTTGCATTATTGCCTCCTGAACTTTAGGTGGCAGTGTGTCGACAGAAAGTTTGGTGGACTCAAGTAAAACCATGGTGGATTCGATAACGTGTCGAAGCTCACGAATATTACCAGGCCAGGAATAGGCCGCCAGTGCCTCTCGAAATGCGGGATCGACCGCATCAATGGGGCAGTCCAGTTTTTGGGAAAACTCTTGAATAAAGTGATCGGCAAGGAGCTGAATATCGGTTTCCCGCTGGTTGAGTTGCGGCAGAACCAGATTGACTACATGGAGGCGATAGTAGAGATCTTTACGAAAGGTTCTCTCTTCAACCATGGCTTCCATGTTCCGGTTGGTTGCGGCAATCACGCGAACATCGATCGGTAGGGAACGTTTTCCCCCTACCCGGGTTACCTGATGCTCATCAAGCACCCGCAAAAGATTCACCTGAATGGACAGGGGCATCTCGCCAATCTCATCAAGAAAGATCGTTCCTCCCGATGCCTGCTCGAATTTTCCTGCCTGCCCCCCTTTGGAAGCTCCGGTAAATGAGCCCTCCACATAGCCAAACAGTTCGCTTTGAATCAACTCCGGAGCGATAGCTCCACAGTTCACTGCCACAAAAGGCTTTTTCGCTCTGGGACTTGCCCGATGCAGGGCCCTGGCCATGACTTCTTTGCCGGTTCCGGATTGGCCGGTGATAAGCACGGTGGTGTCAGTAGGAGAGACCCGCTTTGCGGTTTTAACCACCTTTTGAAAGGCCACGGATTCACCGATCATACCCGCAAATCCATCGTCATGGTCAATCGTCCTGGCGGCAGCAGGTTTGTTTGACTTGAGCGGGGGATAGATGCAGAGGGTTAGTCCATGCAGGTGATTAAAATTGTTCACCAACGGTGTGGCATAAATGTTCCACGTGGGGTTATGCAGGCAGCGCAGTTCCTCCATGGCAAAAGAATCGGAGAGCGTTTCATGAGCCTGCCGTGAAAAGAACGGAGATAAGTCAAACCACTTCGAGGCATCCTTTCCGCTGAGTTTATGCAGAGAACTCTCGAAAAGTTCTGCTGCCGCCTGGTTGCAGTAACAGACCTTGCCATACCGATCCAGCGTAATCAGGCC
This sequence comes from Desulfobulbus rhabdoformis, assembly GCF_016919065.1. Lineage (GTDB taxonomy): Bacteria > Desulfobacterota > Desulfobulbia > Desulfobulbales > Desulfobulbaceae > Desulfobulbus > Desulfobulbus rhabdoformis. Next base: position 71,668 of record NZ_JAFFQA010000008.1, read on the forward strand.
GATGGCATTATGGTTGAGAACCGTGCCTATCATCCCCATGCACTGCTTCTGAATATAGAGTGCCTCAATGGCCCGGGCATAATACATAGCCAGAGCCAGGCAGCGATCATGCTCGTTTTCATTAGGACCCGAGATGTCAACACTGCCCAGTAGGACCCCGTGCAGATCAAAGATAGGGGCAGCTGAGCAGGTCCAGCCATGCTGGCTTTCGCAAAAGTGTTCTTTGCCTATGACCCGGTGGGGGAGACCACTGGTCAGGGCAAGTCCAATGGCATTGGTGCCAACACTTCTTTCACTCCAATCTGCCTCAGGCCCAAAATCGATGCCATCAGCCATGCTCAAGGTTTTATAGGAGCCAATGGTTGCGGTCAAGTAGCCGTACCGATCACTGACTGTGAAAAGCAGTCCCTTGCTATCAAGGTAGGAATACAGATCTTTGGGCGTATTTTTAACGGCATCACGCAAAAAATGGTGTTCTGTGTCGAGTTTGCTGCGGTCACAGAAGTGCTCGCATCGTTTACTTGACGGGTCCACCCCCATATGCAGGCAGCGTTTCCAGGAATCAGTGACGCTGGTTTTGATGTACTCCTGATTGAGTTTCTTGCTGGTGACAAACTGACTCCATACGGATTTTTCCAGTTCATTTTCAAGCTCAAAGGGAAAGGCCCCGATCACCCCCCCAGGGTTAACAACGATCTTGTCTTTAAGGGATGGGGTTATCGTAAATTTATTCCTGTTTCGTACGAGCTCGTGCATGACTTTCTACCTGTTCAATCAAAATGACGGCGATGAAGAAAACTACTGCCTGGCAACGTGTAAGCGATCTCGAAACACTTACGTGCCTTCCTTCTCGGGGCGGTCTGGGCCTCTCCCTTTAGGGGGGGGCGAATGCGTGACCTATCCTAAAAAACAAAGCAAGTAAAGGCCTGTTTAATATAGTTTCTAAAAATATTCCTCCCTTTTTTATCATTTTTAACTTTTATCAGATATCAACTGTTCGAATATCGAACAGGGTGATTGCTTTTTTGCAATACCTCCCTCCTATACTTGCTTAAATTCACGGTAAATATCATTCAACAGGGTGTTCAATTTTTGAACACTCCTGCAGTTTTGTCAAAGTTGAAATTTTTCATATGGATATATCCATCTATATACACGAGTGCTTCATTTTTAAAAGAAAATCGGTAAACGCATAAAACGTTTAAGACAGCTCAGAGAGGTCAATGCAGTCAATTATCCCTTATTGATCGTCTTCGTCTGGCCTGGTTCTTGCTCAATCCGGTGCAGGCAATTTTTTGCATGCACCAGCCAAAGCTGATGGCATCGTCAAGAGTCATAATTCTGAATTTCATGCGCCTGAAATGAGAGGATTAGAAGTTCGGAACGTCGTTCTCGAGGTTTTTCACGGGAAGGACAAAGCTAACTTGTGAGGGAAACGGTTCTCCTTGGGCCGAAACCCGACTGATTGAGAAAACGGAGGCAGATACTGTGGCTACAGACATTCTTATGCCCAAATGGGGCCTGACCATGAAGGAAGGAAAACTTTCCAAATGGTTAAAAAACGAAGGGGACACCGTCAAGGCAGGTGAACCTATTTTTGAAGTTGAGACAGATAAAATTACCAATTCGGTAGAGGCCACTGGTGACGGTGTACTTTTCAAGATTCTGGTTGGGGCTGGAGATACCGTAGCCGTAAAAACGGTGGTGGGCATTCTTGCGGCCGATGGCGAGACACCCGATGTCCCGGAGAGTGCAGGAGAAACCGCCTCCACTGCTCCAGCCAAGGGCGCAGCCCCCAAAGCCGCTGAAGCCAAAGCAAAAAATGAAGGCGGCTTTGTCCTCGCCTCTCCCATTGCCAGACGACTTGCCAAAGAAAAAGATATCGATCTGGCCGATGTGACCGGCACCGGGCCCAATGGTCGAGTAACTGAAAAAGATGTCCTTGGCTACACCCCTGCGCCCGATGAGTACGACAGCTACAACGCCGCACCCCAGGCCATTGCCTTTGCGCGTCAGCATGAAATCGATCTCTCCCAGATCACCGGTTCTGGCGAGGGAGGAAAAATCCTTAAGGTCGATCTTCTGCGGGCCATGCAGCCAGCGGCTCAACAGGAACAGACTACAACCTGTTCTTCCGAAAAGCCCGAGATCATTCCCTTTGAAGGTATGCGTAAAGTCATCTCGGACAACATGATGGCCAGCCTCCATGGCATGGCCCAGCTCTCTGTCTTTGTTGAGTGCGATGTCACTGCAATGGAATCGTTTCGTGACAAGGTCCGGGCGAAAAATGCCAAGAAAGAAGACATACCGCGTGTATCTTACAACGATATCATTGCCCTGGCTGTCAGCCGCACCCTCATGAAGTACCCCTATATGAACGCCTGGCTGACCGATGAGGGCATCGTTCGCCACAAGACGGTCAACCTTGGCATCGCCGTGGCTTTACCTGAGGGCTTGGTCGTGCCTCATGTAAAAAATGCCGAGAAGAAGACCCTTTCCGAGCTTGCCGTCGAAATACGCGAGGTGGCAGGCAAAGCGCGGAAAGGTGGCCTGACCATGGATGAGCTCCAAGGCGGAACCTTTACCATCACCAATGTCTCCATGATGGGTGTGGATGGTTTCACCCCCATCATTAACCCGCCTCAGATTGGTATTCTTGGCGTGGGCCGCACAAAGGTGCGTCCGGCGGTCGATGAAAACGGCCAGATCGTCAGCCGAACCATGATGACCTTAAGCCTGACCTTCGATCACCGTGTCGTTGACGGAGCTCCCGCAATGAATTTTCTCCGTGGCCTGGCAGATTGCCTCGAAGACCCGGCCATGATCCTGGCCTGACGCCGCTGTAATTCAATGGAAAAGAAACGGTATATCGTCGAATTGGGTACAGGCGCAGATCTGCACGGCATGAACGTCACCAAGGCGGCCTGCAGGGCGGTGCGAGATGCCATTGGTCGCAGCTGTCTCTGTGGCCTGGTGGAAATTTTACACCGGGAAAATTTTGAGGGGGTGGTGATCGATGTCACGGTTGCCTGTCCCTTTCCCGAACAGGTGAACCAGGAAGAGGTTCTGGCTGTCCTGCCGGTGGGAAAACCCAATATCAAAATCATTCAGGGAGGTCTGATAACCGATGGCCTCTGCGTGGAGTGTTTTGGCAGCAACTGCGCATCCATTGTTGTTGCCAATGCCGCAGTAACGGTATGGATCGAGCCTGCAGAACCTGGATGTTCAAAGGCAATACAAGATTAGAGGGTGTCTTGAATAATTAGATTTTTCAATCAAGGTCAAGGATTGTGAAAAAATTTACCGCAGGCATATAGATGATATTCCGAGGATAAAATTTTGAGCATGACGCAGAGATTGGCAGAAAAAGCAATTATTCAAGATTCCCTAGAGACGATTATTCGATAACTTATATCAAGTGATGATCAATTAAGGAGGATGTCATGACAATTAAGAAAAAAACCATGGTCCAGATGTACAACACCATGTACCGGATCCGTCAATTTGAGAAAAAGCTTCAGGAATTTTTCGCCGCAGGCAAAATTCCAGGCTTTGTCCATCTCTATCTGGGGGAAGAAGCGGTTGCTGCCGGTACCTGCGCCGCTCTGAACAAGGAAGACTACATCACCAGTACCCATCGTGGTCATGGTCATCTGATCGCCAAAGGGGGTGATCTGAAACTGATGATGGCAGAAATTTACGGTAAGTCAACGGGGTACTGTAAAGGGAAGGGCGGTTCCATGCACATCGCAGATGTTGATTTGGGCATCCTGGGTGCCAACGGTATCGTTGGTGGTGGTGGCCCAATCGCTGCCGGAGCGGGCATGGCCATCCAGTACCGAGGTGAGGATCGGGTTGCTGTCTGTTTCTTTGGCGATGGCGCCTCCAACCAAGGGACCACCCAGGAAGCGCTCAACCTGGCCAGCGCCTGGAACCTGCCGGTTGTCTTTGTCAACGAGAACAACGGCTACGGTATCTCCTGCCCCATCAGTAAATCCATGGCCATTACCGATATTGCCGATCGTGCCGCTGGCTATGATATGCCGGGTGTGATTGTTGATGGGAACGATGTCGTCGCAGTTTACGAGGCCATCACCGCCGCCGTTGAGCGTGCACGCAAAGGTGAGGGCCCCTCACTGGTTGAGTGCAAAACCTACCGTTGGCGTGGCCATTTTGAGGGCGATGCTTGCACCTATCGTTCCGATGATGAGTTGGACGAGTGGGTGAAAAAGGATCCGATTCCTCGCTTCGCCAAGAAATTACTGGATGATGGCATCCTCACTCAGAAAGAGCTCGACAAGCTTAACGCCGATATTGATGACGAGCTTGCTGCGGCCATTACCTTTGCCGAGGAGAGTCCTCTCCCTGAACCTGCCGATATGTTTGATGATGTTTACGCCTGATCATAAGTAGCGGCTTTAAGGAATAACACTTCATTTCGTACGATTTATATATTTTGGAGGAATAGATGGCACAAAAAACATATATGCAGGCGCTCAACGACGCCATGCGCGAAGAGATGGAACGTGATCCCAATGTCTTGATTTTTGGTGAGGATGTCGGCCAGTTTGGTGGCTGCTTCGGTGTCACCAAAGGACTCTTTGATCAATTTGGCGAGCGTCGTGTGCGCGACACCCCTATTACCGAAAGCGCGATCGTTGGTGCGGCAACCGGTGCTGCCGCTGCCGGTCTGCGTCCTGTGTGCGAGCTGATGTTTGTCGACTTTATCGGTGTCAGCATGGATCAGCTGTTTAATCAGGCAGCCAAGATGCGCTACATGTTTGGCGGCAAAACGACCATCCCCATGGTGCTGCGCGCGCCTCAGGGCGGTGGCATCGGTGCGGCTGCACAACACAGTCAGTCGCTTGAGTCCTGGTTCATGCATATTCCCGGACTCAAAGTGGTAATGCCGGCGACTCCAGAGGATGCCTATGGGCTGTTGATCAGTGCGATCCGTGATGACAACCCGGTTGTCTTTCTTGAGCATAAGATGCTCTACGGTGTTGAAGGCGAGGTGCCTGATAACGCTGGTCCCATTCCTTTCGGGAAGGCACGGATCCATAGAGAGGGGACCGATGTGACCATCGTAGCACTTTCCAAGATGGTCTACTCCGCACTTGAGGCCGCCGAGACCTTGGCTGCAAAAGGGATCAGTGCCGAGGTGGTTGATCCGCGTACAGTCTCTCCGCTTGATATGGATTCTATCCTTACTTCCGTGAAAAAGACCCATAGCCTGGTCATTGCCCACGAGGCTGTCAAAATAGCTGGTGCGGGTGCCGAAATTGCCGCCCAGGTAGCAGAGGATGCCATTGATTACCTGGATGCGCCGATCATGCGTGTTGGCGCTCCCTTTGTCCCGGTACCGTTCTCACCGCCACTGGAAGAAGCCTTTTTGCCGAATGCAGAGGATATCGTGGCAGCAGTCGAGAAAATTCGTTCCTGAAGACAGGTTCGTTCTTACGACCTTTTACAAACATTTGTCTCATGAAAACAGTCGGTATCATCGCAAACCCTATTTCAGGCAAAGATATTCGTCGTCTCGTCGCCCACGGCAGTGTTTTTGACAATCAGGAGAAGGTCCGCATTGTGCGTCGCCTTTTAGTTGGTCTTGCCTCCGTTGGCATCGAGCGGGTCATCTTCATGCCCGATTATTATGCCATTGTTCAGCGGGCACACAAGGGGATTCATTCCCCCATTGAGATTGCCTCAGCCCCTATGTGCGCAGAGAATACCCAGGAGGATTCGACTAAAGCAGCCCGCCTGATGGTCGATGCCGGAGTCGGCTGTATCTTTGTTCTGGGAGGTGACGGCACCAGTAGGGCCGTGGCCAAAGGCAATGCGGTGGTACCGATTTTGCCTCTATCAACCGGAACCAACAATGTTTTTCCCTACATGATTGAGGCAACCGTCGCTGGATTGGCTGGAGGGGTATTGACCTCCGGCCAAATCAGTGTGGAGGAGGGATGCTTTCGCTCCCCTGTGCTTGAAGTCCTGGATGACGACAACAACCTTGTCGATATAGCCTTGGTTGATGCGGCCGTGCACACAGATACCTTTGTCGGCTCCAAGGCCATCTGGTCCATGAAACAGATAACACAGATTGTTCTTACCCGTTGTCGACCAGACAGCATCGGTCTCTCTGCCATTGGTGGACAGTTACACACTCTTACTCCCCAGGAGCATCGCGGCCTGCACCTGATCCTCGGTCCTGGAGGAAAGCGCGTTCTTTCTCCGATCGCGCCGGGGCTCATTGAGCCGGTGGATATTGCATTAGAGGATCATTTGACTCTTGGTCAATCCATACGTGTCGACCAGTCTCCCTGTGTTATTGCCCTGGATGGCGAGCGGGAAGTAGAGGTGAAACGAGGGGCTCATGTCCATATTCGATTCTCCGATAGAGGACCATGGGTTGTCGATGTCTCCAAGGTTATGGCTTTGGCTCAACAAGCTGGAATATTCGTTCAACCCAGGTAACCCCAGAGGAGAATAAACCAAAAGACGACTTTGCGCAGGTGCGGTGGCTAGGTCAATCCTCTAGAGCTTGCTTGATGGCTCCCTCTTCCTTCTGGTTCTGCCGCCCCTGCGCATTTTCACCAATATGTTCACCACAAAAGGAGCAGTAATGGCAGAAATTGTTAAGGCAGCATTCGTGTTTATTGCCCCCGAGGCCGACCCCAAGACCCATCGCCAATGGATTGAAACCCCTGTGATCCATCTGCTGAGCATTGGGGTTGGGAGTTACACAGAGGCAGTGGATATCTGTAGAGACATCGTAGAACAGGAGGGTGTAAAAGCCATCGAACTTTGTGCAGGTTTTGGCAATAAAGGCGTCGCAATGATTGCAGAGGCTGTTGGAAAGGATATTGCGGTTGGTGTGGTTCGTTTTGATATACATCCAGCACTTGGCAATGTCAGTGGCGATACAATTTTTTGATAAGACGAGGTACAGCCCATGAAAGCAGCGAAGTGGTACGGTAAAAAAGATATTCGCGTTGAAGATGTTCCCACTCCTCCGGCCCCCAAACCAGGAGAGGTACAGATCAAAGTTGCCTGGTGTGGCATCTGTGGATCTGATTTGCACGAGTACCTGGCAGGCCCGATATTTATTCCAGTGGAGCCCCATCCCCTGACCGGAGTCAAGGCGCCATTGATTCTTGGTCATGAGTTTTCCGGAGAAGTTGTTGCTGTAGGTGAGGGCGTAACGACGGTTCAGGTGGGGGATAGTGTCGCCCCTGATGCCTGCCAGCACTGTGGGACCTGTGTGACCTGTCGGGAAGGCCGCTACAATGTCTGTGAAAAACTAGCCTTTACCGGGCTGATGGCCGAAGGCGCCTTTGCCGAACTGGTCAATGTGCCCGCTGAACTTTGTTACGTTCTGCCTATAGTGCATCGCACATGAAATGATACTTGACTGGCCTGCCCAATACTTGTTAATGTCCCATTATCTTACAGGGTCAACCATTTAATGGAGGGGCAGGCATGGATTCACGACGCGGTAGGCCATTAACACCAGAGGTAAAAAAACTTGCTGTATCTGTCAAACATTACTTTGATCAAACTGAGATCGAACCTAATGAACCAAGTGTAAACAGAACAGCTGATGCTCTTGGGATCGGTGTGGCTACTGTTAAACGAATAATGGCGGATTATAATCGTGATCCCAGTCTGCTTGAGGCGCCTGCAAAAAATCGAGGTCGTCCAGTTTATGCCGTCAGTATTTCATATCAGGCGGCAGTCCGTGTGTATATAAGGACTGCGAATAGTGAGGGGCGGCATATCACTCTTGCTGATATACTGGAGTTTCTTAAAAAAAACTATGGTGATGATTCTTTCCACAAGGCAACATTAGCCAGAACCCTGAATAGATGGGGCTTTGAATTTGGCAAAGGCATCCGCTCTCAACATCTAAAAGAAAAAGATCATATTGTAGCGGCCAGGAGACGATATCTTCGTGAGAAAAAAAATAATCGGGTAGATGAAAGCAACACAGCAACTCAGCGCCCAGAAGTGTATCTTGATGAATCCTATGTGAACAAAAATCACAGCAATGATTTCACCTGGTATTTTGGCGAAGATGGCCCATGGTTACAAAAACCAACGGGCAAGGGAGAGCGCCTGATAATACTCAATGCAATTACTTCCAGTGGCTGGGTGCCCGGGGCAAAGCTTGTGTTTAAAAGCACAAAAAAGACAGGGGACTATCACGGGCAAATGAATTGGGAACTTTTTAAAAAGTGGTTTGCAGAGATGCTTCTCCCTAATATCCCAAAAGGTTCTTTAATTATAATGGACAATGCACCATACCATAATATTCTTTCGAAACATTCTCCGCCCACCCCTCATAGTTCCAAGGGAAAAATTAGAGAATGGCTGGAGCAAAATAAGATCTACTGTCGGGACGACTGCTTAAAACCTGAGCTGGTTGAAGTGCTTAAAAAACTGGCACCCGAGCCAATTTATGCGATTGATGAATTGGCTGCCGAGCATGGCCACAAAGTGCTCAGAACTCCTCCGTACCATCCGGAGTTACAGCCGATTGAAACATGCTGGGGCGTTGTTAAGAATCACATTGCGAAACACTGCGATTTCACGATGAAGAACTTGATCAAACAGCTTGATGACGGTTTCAAAAAAGTGACCAAAGAAACATGCACAGCGATTATCCAAAAAATAAGGAAAATAGAGGATGAATTTTGGGTGTCAGACCTGCAAATAGATACAAAATTGATGGAATGAATTGGTATCAATTCATGTGCTACGGACTATAAGGGATTTGACATGGAGGCCGCCTCTTTGATCGAGCCGCTGGCAACAGGCTTTAAGGCCGTGCGCCTGGCAGGATCGCTTTTGGGGCAGACGGTTGTTGTTCTCGGTGCTGGTACCATTGGCCTGGGAACGATAATGTGCGCCAAGGCTGCCGGTGCTTCCACAGTTGTCAGCATAGAAACGGCTGCTGCTCGCAAAGAACTGGCCAAGGAATGTGGTGCTGACATCATCCTTGATCCGTTGGAGTGCGATGTTGTGGCCGAGGTGAAGAAGATGACCGGTGGTTCAGGTGCTGATGTCTCCTTCGAGTGTATCGGCCACAAGGACACCGCCCCCTTGGCTGTTGATATTATACGTAACAACGGCAAAGCGGTGATTGTTGGTATTTTTGAGGAACCGTCGAGTTTTAATTTCTTCAGCCTCAGCGGAACAGACAAGGTCGTGATCGGAACCCTTGCCTATACCATTGATGATTTTCAAGGCGTGGCGAATCTGTTGGCAACCGGCCAGCTCAAAGCAGCCCCGCTTATTACCGGGAAAATCAAGCTTGATGATATCGTGGAAAAAGGTTTTGAGGAGTTGGTGAACAATAAGGCTACCAATATCAAGATTATCGTTACCCCCTTTTGATGTTGTAAAATCGAATTACGTTCTGCAAAAAAAAGGGCCGCTCCACATGGAGCGGCCTTTTTTTTACCTGATATCAAACGCTCTGTTTGGCATCAGATAAAAAAAATCCTCTTGCCGGTCACTGTCGCTATAACCGGCAAGAGGAGAGGTTCAGGGCAACTCAAATTCCCTGAGAAGTTTGTTATGCTTTAACTATCAACCAAACAGATCCTCCAAAGCCTCATATACATAGGACATATACATCAGCTTGGGCGATCCTCCCATGGCAACGGCCATCAAGGCTGCCTGCAGAATTTCATCGCGACTTGCACCCGCAGATGCTGCAGCTTCAACATGGATAGCGATACACATTTCACACTGCGACATAACAGATGTCGCCACAAGGATGAGTTCCAACTGTTTGTGTGGCAGTGCATCAAGCGAAGCGAGCTGCTTGGTAAATTCCAGATATTTGCCATACTCGTTGGGGGAGTATTTGGATAAATAGGCGAGTGCTTGTCCTGCCTTCTCAGATGAGTTCATAGGTGCTCCTCTTTCAAGATTGTTGATGCTGAATGACGATGGGCGATAGAATCTTCGCCTTCATTGCATTCATTATTTCCTCACTTTATAAAGCAAGTAGCGTACCTGATAAGAAGAGGGGCAGAGGAACATTGTGGGGATTTTTGCTCGTTACTTCAAAGAGAAATAGTTCCGTAAAAACAGGATAATGACAGGGGTTGCTTCCACTTGATATTCACCCGTCTCCATTGTTGCGCCCGCTTTTTGCCATTCTCAAGTGTGGCCGACTTTTCCCCTATGATTTTTCACGAATAGAAACCCAAATTTCGCTGAGAAAATAGCGCAATACCTGCTTTGACCGCCCACATTACACTGGCAATTACAAGGGCAAAAACGGTGCTGTACTAAGTCAGGACACACAACTGTGGTCGCATGTTCAGAAATGGAACAGTGATTACTTCCAACTTAAAAAAAATCTAATTGCCTCCAATACGTGGCGTGGGCACGGTCAGACGTCCCCACGCTATCGTTGTTTGTGACATGCCGATTAAAGTAAACTTTATCGGTATGTTGCAGGCAATGAAGGTGGCGTGCTAATGGATGTCCCAAAGGGCGGCGGGGGCAACTGAACAATACATGAATTTGTAAAAATACGTCGTCTTATTAAAAAGATGCGTTGTTCAGCACCCCTCGCCGTCACGGATTCGGGAGGAAATTCAGGGGTGAAGCACGAGAGATTGCTTTTCTGCCTGAAAGATATGGGTGTGTCTTTCAGTACACTGGAAGCGTTGTTTGGAGCGTTCCACCATGGAGCCGAGCCCCATGGTGTCATCTTCAGGAAAGGGGAGGTGGTAGACAACGAGATGTTTGGGGGTGAAAAGGGTGTTGATGAGCTTTTGCCCTTGGGGATGTTGATAGAAAAGAGGGTTCACAAAGACCAGATCAAGCTCTATTCCACTAAGAGCCGTTTCATAGTATTCTCTGACAAAATCGCCATCCCCTGTGAAGAGCAGGGTAAATCCACTAAGATCAAAGAGATAGCAATAATTTATCACAGACTGATACTGCGGTCCCATATGCCGAGTCGCTATGATCCTCCCCGTGATGTTGGGCCCAAGCTGAAAGGGTTCAAACTCACCTGGCTGTAAACTCAGTATCTCAGATTCCACCGATTTTTTTCGGAGATGATTATAGAGCAGGGCCAACTCAGGTGAGAGGGAGGCTGCCTTCGGAAGAAACACCTTTTGAATCTCCCTGGCATGAATAAGTTCCGTCACATACAGCGGGGAGAAATGATCGGAATGTTCATGGGAAAAAAAGAGGTAATCAAGCGTTTTGAAGGCCTGCTTTCCCAGGCGCATATGGAGGAGATCCACCCTGGAAACGGGGCTGAAGCGGCTGGTGGCATCATGATGGATCCCATCCACCAGTATTCCGGTCCCGTCGTATTCGATGAGTATGCCTGCGTTGGCAATCAACGTCAGAGTGATGTCTTTATTCATGAAAGAAAGGTCTGTTTCAGGTTCGTATCGCGGCATAACTTTCTGCAGCGTGGTAGGAGCTGCGGACCAGCGGCCCGGCGACCACCTGACTAAAACCACGACTTTCTCCAATATGAGCCAGTTCCTCAAAGGTGTCAGGCTGTATATATGCAACAAGCGGATGGTGTTCGGGAGAAGGGCGCAGGTATTGACCAAGCGTCAATATCTGGCAGCCCGCTTCGAGTAAATCATCCATGACTGCCAAAATTTCCTCTTTGGTCTCACCAAGGCCAAGCATGAGGCCTGATTTTGTGGAGATAGGCCTCTGGCCTCTCTGAGCGGCGACTCGTCCAATGAGTTCAAGTGACTGTTGATACCCGGCACCGGGCCGCACGGCCCCGTATATACGTGGGACAGTCTCAAGGTTGTGATTGATTACATTGGGCTGGGCAGCAATCACCTGTTGCAGGGGAGTCTCCTCCCCGCGAAAATCGGGAATGAGCACTTCAACAGTTGCCGTTGTCTTTTCTTGAATTGCTCGTATTGTCGCCGCAAAGTGAGCAGCACCGCCATCTGGGAGATCATCACGGGTCACCGAAGTGATCACCACATGCTTAAGCCCCAGTTGCCTGGCAGTAAGAGCGACCATCTCAGGCTCAGTAGGGTCCGGTGGCAGGGGGCGACCATGGGAGACCGCGCAAAAGGCGCAATTTCTGGTGCAGATATCACCCAAAATCATAAAGGTACAGGTTTTATTGGCAAAACACTCGCCAATATTTGGGCATTGGGCTGACTCACAGACCGAGTGAAGATGCCCCTTATCCAGTAAGGCCTGTATCTGATCCATACTATCCGCATTGGGGGCCGGTAACACCAGCCAGTTAGGCCGTTTCAAGAGAGTCCTCCGTAAGTAGCTGTTTAAGGGATGCTGAACGTAGGGGAAATTTAAAGATGGTGGAAAACTGATGACGCATTTCCCGGCGCACCGCCATTAAATGAGGTGTATAGCCAAGCTGCTGCTGCATCGAGGTCACCGAGTGGGCAGTTATACCGCAGGGCACTATAAAACTGAAATGACGAAGATCAGGACATACATTGAGCGCGATACCATGCATGGTGGTCCATTTGCGAACAGCAATCCCCATGGCACCAATTTTCTCACCACCAACCCAGGCTCCGGGGAATTTAGATTTTCTCCCGGCGTTGATCCCATAACGACGCACGGTTTGAATCATGACCTCTTCCATATTCCGGGCATAGGCATGAAGGTCGCGCTGTTCACCACGTAATGCAAGAATGGGGTAACAGACCAGTTGCCCCGGACCATGATAGGTTATATCCCCGCCTCGCGAGGTTTCGTGGACCTTGATGCCGTGCTGTTGCAAGATTTCTGCATTGGCTAACAGATGCTGGTGGCCACCGGAGCTGCCAATCGTTATCGAGGGCGTGTGTTCAAGCATGAGCACCACATTGGGGATGTGACCATGCTCTCGCTTTTTGTGAAGGATCTTTTGGATTCGATGCATCTGCTCATAGTCTTCGAGCATAAGATCAATCCACAGTGTCTCCTTATCAGAGTCATATTTGTCCATATACTTGCATCCTGTCTTTGTTTGGGGAACATTTACCCCATCCAAGATGGATGCCAGTATTTAGAACGCTACTTAGAATGCAGAAGGAGGTTTCGATCTGGATACGGTTACAGCCAGTGTTTGCGCTTAAAAAAATAGAGTAACCCTGTTGGAATAATAAAAAACAGTCCCCAGAGGGAAAAGTATCCCCACTTCCAGTGCAACTCGGGCATGTGGTCGAAATTCATGCCATAAACTCCCACGATAAAGGTCAGGGGGATGAAAATGGTCGCAAACACCGTCATCACCTTCATTATTTCATTCATGCGATTGGAGACGCTGGAGAGATAGATGTCCAACAGGCCGTTAATCAGATCCCGGTAGGTGTCCAGCGTATCAATGACACGAAGACAGTGTTCGAGGACATCATGGAAATAAGGATGGGTTTTCTTTTTTATCAGAGGGGATTCACTGCGCTGAATCGAAAGCATAACCTCTCGCATGGGCGTAATAGCCCGGCGAAGAAAGACCAACTCTTTTTTCAGGTGGGCAATGGTGCTGAAGAGGTGAGACTGGGGGCGGGCGAGCAACTCCAACTCTATGTTTTCAATGACGTCCTCCAGAGTATCGGTGAGCACAAAATAGTGATCGACCACGAGATCGATAATGGCGTAGGCGAGATAATCTGAGCCGAGGGCGCGAATGCGGCTGTTTGGGGCATCAAGCCGCTGTCGAATGGCGGTAAAGAGATCATCGGCCTGTTCTCGAAAGGTGAAGACCATGTCGGCAAAGACAAGAAGACTGATCTGTTCGTGGGTTATGCGCAGATCCTCATGCACCCGCAGGGTTTTAATCACAAAATAGAGGTAATTGTCATGTTCCTCAAATTTAGGCCTTTGATGGGTGTTAAGAATATCCTCAAGGACCAGAGGATGTACCTCAAGCTCACTGCCAAGCGCCTGCACCATTTCCACAAGATCAAGCCCCTCACACTGGATCCAGAGGCGTCGATTTTTTTGACGGAAGGGTACAATATCAGAGAATTTTTCGATCTGGGTCGTGCTGCAGCCCTCTGGATCGTAGGCGCTTACGGTTATACGGCCAGTTTGCAGGGGCAGCTCGCTCACATGAACCAGGGCGCCAGGTGGCAACCCGGTTTTGTCTGATGCATAGGTGGGAAGGCGGCTCATGGGGTATCCTCTCTTGTGTCTGGGCCGAGGGCAGCGCTTAAAGGGGAAAGAAACGTTTTCTCGATATATGCAGCTATCGACTTGGCATCGCTGAGCGCGAAATGGATCAGATCATGCGCTCCAGCAGTGTCACTGGCAATGGCAAAGACCCCACTCACCTGCTGATAGAGCCAGGGAGAATCCTGATCCCTGCGAACTTCAATTTTAGGAACGTTGGCAGCGTGTTTGAACCCCTCAGCAATAATGATATCCACCTCAGGGAAAAGCTGAGGGCCAAGCAGGGCAAGTTCTGTGTGCATCGGCTTGCGTTGTATAATGAGCTGATCCGGGGCGAGCAGGGCAAGTGCATCAGCGCCAGCCTCTTTGTACAGCGCCGTGTCAGTACCCGGTTGGTCAACAACAATACCGGTTTCCTTGGTGGATTTAATGACAGCCACTTGGTATCCCCTGTCCTTGAGCAGGGTGACAACGAGGCGGGTAAGGGTGGTCTTTCCTGAATTGTGCCAACCAATAAAACTGACTACCGGGGGCATTGAATATCCTCTCTCAAGTAACACATAATCTCATAGTTTGATCAAAAAATAACTTTCCTCGGCAACGGTTTGATATTATCTCTTTTTCATGGGATGACTTCAAATTTTTCTTTTTTATTCCCTTGCATTAATTTTTTGAGTGTTGAGCTGTATCGTTGTTTGGCGATATACTTTTATGCACTACAGATTTTAAATCTGTGAGTAACCTGAATCCGTCACGGCGGGTGCAACTGAACAATACATGAATTTGTAAAAATACGTCGTCTTATTAAAAAGATGCGTTATTCAGTGACCACCCGCCGTCACGGATTCGGGGGGAATTCTCCGCTGTCATGGATGGAGGGACCAGCTTAAACCAGGACAAAGGTATCTGAATCCTATTTCAGGGATTATTTTTATAACGCACGAAAAAATGCACCATTTCCAAGCTTTGAAGGAGTCAAAGTATGAAAAAAGGAATTTTTTTCAAGATTGCCGTAAGCGTTATCGTACTTGTCATCCTGCTCATTGCGGGAGGTTTCATTGCGATTCAATCAATCAATACCGATCAAATCAAGGAGGTGCTGGCAACCCAGGTGCAAAAGAATACGGGGCGTACATTAACAATCAACGGGGCTGTGGAGCTGAAAATTGGTTTGGTTCCCAAGGTGGTGGTGAACGATGTCACTCTCTCCAACCCTGCCGGATCGACGCGACCGGAGATGGTTACCATCAAACGTTTTGAAATGGAAGTTGCCATAGCCCCTTTGCTGCGTAAACAGGTTATGGTCAATAAACTGATATTAACCTCCCCGAATGTCCTGATCGAAACAGAGCCCAACGGTCCAGGAAACCTTGATTTTTCCCCCCCAGAGGATAAAGAAGCCAGCAAGCCAGTACCGGCTGATGTTGAGAAGCAAGCAGAGGAGACCAGCCCCAGCACTTTTAGCCTGGCCTTTAACGAGTTGAAAATCGAGCAGGGGATCCTGACCCTTTATGACCGTTCAAGCAAAAAAACGGAAACAGTCGGTATCGATCTTTTACGCATCAGTCCCAGTGCAGAAAACCCCGCTTTATTGGACCTGAATCTGGTAACCCAGGTACGAGGGCAAAAAATAGATCTGAGCGGTACAGTCGGCAGTCTTGATTCGCTTCTGCAACAAAAGTCCTGGCCTCTGGCCCTGAAAGCCGCAGTAGCAGGGATGCAGCTGCAGGCAGAGGGGGCTGTTGAAAACCTCCAGGCATTGCAGGGGGTCAATATCAAGCTTGGGGTTACAACCAACGAGCTGAGCAATGTTTTACCACTGCTGGGAGAGCAGGCGCCCAAACTTTCCAGCCCCATAGGCCCACTCAATCTCTCTGCACAACTCCTGGGCAGTGAGAAGAACTTTCGTGTAGAAAACATCAACCTGAATCTCGGGAAAAAAGAGTTGGCGACTGTTCACGCCACTGGAACGCTTGCTGATCTTTTAGGTAAGCCCACCCCCAATCTCAAGCTCTCTGTAGCCGTCCCGGATCCCGCAAGCCTCGCTTCACTGACAGGTTCAGCCATACCAGTACAGGGACCAGTCGCTTTGCAGGCGCAGGTGAAAGGGAGCGGTACGAGCTGGAATATCTCTTCCATGCAACTCACTACCCAAAAGAGTGATCTGGGCGGCAACATGGCCCTAAAGCTTGGTAAGCGTCCCTTTATAAGCGGCTCTCTGGAGAGTAAGACCATAGCCGTTGCAGACTTTACAGCATCAGGATCAAACGAGACGAAGACAGAGAACCAGGTAAGCGCAAAATCCGCTACAAAGGATGGCCGACTTTTCTCTGATCAGCCGCTGCCTTTGGCCTCCCTGCAAAGCGTTGATGCCAAGGTGCAGATCAAGGTGGCTAAACTCCTTTTGGAGAAGCAGACGCTCAGTAACAGTCAGCTTACACTCTCTCTGAAAAATGGGTTGCTCACTGTTAATCCCTTTTCCACCGGGGTTGCCGGTGGCACGCTTAACGGGTCAGTTACCTTGGATAGTGGGCGTTCCACCCCAAATTTGGCGATCACCCTCAAGGGAAACAACCTGAACCTCGAGGCTTTGCAGGCTAAAGACGCTATCAGAGGGGGAAGAACAGAGCTGAACATTACACTGAAAGGCTCGGGCAAATCGGTGCGCGCTCTTATGGGATCCCTGACTGGTGAGAGTGTTATCAGTGTAGGTGAGGCCAAACTTGCCAATAAATCGATGGAATGGCTTGCTGGTGATTTTATCTTCCAGGTTTTAGGGAGCATCAATCCCTTTGCTGCCTCTGAAAAATATACCCAGATGAGTTGTGCTGTGGTGCGTTTTGTCCTCAACGATGGTGTTGCCACAGCTGATAAAGGGATCGCCATGCGCACAGACAAGGTGGATGTCATTGGTTCAGGAACCATTAACCTCAAAAATGAACAATTGAACCTGGGAATCAAGCCCCGTGCTCGTGGTGGGGTAGGCGTTTCTCTCTCAAGCCCGTTGGCCGGTCTTGTCAAAGTTAAAGGGACCTTGGCCAATCCTTCCATGGGGCTTGATGCAGCGGGCACTATGAAAACAGCGGTTTCTTTAGGTGCGGGAGTGGCTACCGGAGGCATTTCCACCCTGGGGGAACTGTTGGTGGATAAGGTTGTGGCCGATGGCGATCCCTGTAGCACCGCCTTGGGCAGGACCTCCAAGGCGAGCAAAACATCCAGTTCGTCAGGTCAAGACCAGAAGGCTCCGTCATCAAAGAAGAAGTCTCTTGAAAAGCAACTGCTGCAAAATGTCTTTGGAAACTAAGTTCGGTTTTCCAGAGAGAGTTGCAAGGCAAGCCATGTCTGCTCTCACTTCTGAAACCGCCCCAAGGCAGAACGCGTTTCTCGTACTCTGCCTTGGGCTGCTTGTCCTGCTGACACTCGTCTTCCACGTCTGTCCTGACGCCGGCCAGGCCAGCCAGGAACAAAACAATGACTCATTGCTGGTTCGTCGACTTAAAGCGCAGGCATACAGAGCGTATTATGGGGTAGGGGAACCTGTTAATTTTGAGCGAGCGCTTTCTTTCTATGAGCGTGCTGCCCATAAGGGCGATCCTGAAGCCATGTATATATACGGAGGCATGTTGTATCAGGGGCAAGGAACAGAAGAGAATAAGCGGGGTGGCTTTAAATGGCTTATGCAGGCGGCAGAGGCAGGAAAAACGACACCCGAGTCATTGGCTGTTATCGGATCCATGTACCTGCGTGGCCAGACTGTACCCCAAAATTTTTTGGAAGCTAAAAGATGGCTCAAGAAAGGAGCCCAACAGGGCAATATGACCGCGCAGACAGATCTGGCATATATGTTTTATAACGGTCTGGGGGGAGAACGCGATTATGAAAAGGCGCTTGCGTTGTACGAGAAGGCAGCCTTCCAGGGGGATATCCTGGCCCAGGCCAATACCGGCCTCATGTACGCAACAGGAACGGGAACCGACATTGATCGGGCTAAGGGGTATGCCTGGTATTCGCTAGCAGCCAGTCGTGGGAATACCATGGCCGCTATTAACCGAAACGAGCTGATGACGGAAATGAGCTGGGAAGAACTCAATGGTGCTCAGGCTATTTCCCTTGATCTTTATCGCCGTGTGGAAAACATCAAGGAGCCACGCCTGTTGGGACCAGAACAAAGGTAAACGGAAAATAACCTGTTCGGATGGGCAAAAATCCTGTAGTTAAATTTCAATAGGTTAATTTGATACGATATTCAAACAAGGAGATACGCATGAATCAGATTCAAGAAATGGATTGGGCTGAAGAAGCCTGGCATGGTCATACAGGTATGGATAGTACCAACGATTACTGCGTTGTCGATGAGGAGGAGAAAAACGAAGAGCAGCAAGAGTCTGACGACGAGAAATAAGGGTGTCTTGAATGATTATGACAGGGAAGGAAACTGATCACGGCTGCTAGGTTATTAGACTTGGCGAGGGGGGAGCGTACTTATTGGGGGCCCCATAAGCTATCTGCTGCCGTTGAAGCAGGCAGCAGATAGGAAGGCTTTTTTAATTTAATTTCCGGCCATCATAGCGGTAATATCCTCTTCGACAGTACCGATTGGCTTGATATCGAAGTTTTCCACGAGAACATTCAACACTGTCGGGGAAATAAAGGCCGGCAGGGTCGGTCCAAGACGGATACCTTTGACGCCGAGGTGCAGCAGGGCCAGCAATACTGCGACCGCTTTCTGTTCATACCAGCCGATATCAAATGAGATCGGGAGCTCGTTGATGTCTTCAAGCTCGAACACTTCCTTGAGCTTGAGCGCAATCACGGCAAGCGAGTAGCTGTCATTACATTGCCCTGCATCAAGTACTCGGGGAATACCGCCGATGTCACCGAGATTCAGCTTGTTGTAGCGATATTTGGCACAGCCCGCGGTCAAAATCACCGCATCCTGGGGAAGCTTTTGGGCAACTTCCGTGAAGTAGTTACGACCTTTCTGCCTGCCGTCACAACCTGCCATGACGACAAAGCGTTTGATGGCTCCAGACTTAACCGCGTCCACAACCTTGTCTGCCAGGGCAAGTACCTGATCGTGAGCAAAACCACCGACGATGGTGCCCTTTTCAATCTCTACCGGTGGTTTACATCCTTTTGCCTGCTCAATGATGGCCGAGAAATCTTTCGGGTTACCGTTCACTCTCTCTGGAATATGAGTCACACCTGGGTACCCTGCCATGGCAGTGGTATACATTCGTTCTTTGTAGGTGTTGGATTTTTTAATAGGTATAATGCAGTTGGTGGTCATCAGGATAGGACCGTTAAACGATTCAAAATCCTCGTTTTGGTGCCACCATGAGCTGCCATAATTCCCTTTCAAGTTCTCATATTTTTTGAAGGCCGGATAGTAATGCGCTGGAAGCATCTCGCCATGGGTGTATACATCTACACCAGTACCCTGGGTTTGGATGAGCAGCTCTTCCATATCTTTAAGATCATGACCGCTGATCAGGATTCCAGGTTTTTCTCCAACACCAAGTTCCACCTGCGTAATTTCAGGGTTGCCGTAAGCCGTGGTGTTAGCGCTATCCAAGGCAGCCATAGTCGTTACCGCGCACTCACCCGCCTTTAGAACCAATGCGACCATTTCATCCACGGAAAGCTCTTCCGTAGTAGAGGCCAGCCCCTCGATAACAAAGTCATAGATTTCTTCTTTTTCAACACCAAGAACCGCTGCATGTTCGGCGTACGCCCCAATACCTTTCAGGCCGAGGATGAGCAGCTCTCGCAATGAGCGGACATCTTCGTTTTCTGTTGCAAGAACGCCCACTGTTGCTGCTTTTTCTTGAAAGAGCGAGCGATCGCTGGAAAACCAAAGTGCTGAGTGATGGAGCTGCTCAGAGGCGCTCTGCTGTTTTCCGCCCCCCAGGAATTGCATCAGTTTTGTCCAGATCGAGGTTTTTTCCTCGGATGGATTCATAGCATCAAACTGATCCTTGAGTCTGGCCTTGATAACTTGGGATCTTTTTATCCAGGATTCGAGGCTTGCGTTGTCAAAGTTCGCATTTGTTATGGTTGTAAACAATCCCTGAGCAAGAAACAGACCGACAGACATATCAACCTCTACACCTGCTTTTTTCAGGTTTTTTGCCAGAACCGCAATGCCTTTCATGTCATAAATGAGCAGGTCCTGCAGCTTTGCAGTTGACTCCTCCTTTCCGCACATCCCTTTTATCGTACACCCGGTACCTTTTGCCGCCTCCTGACATTGAAAACAGAACATACTCATATTGATCACCTCGATTTTTGTTGATGCTGAGCTGATTTTATCCAGCCTTGCTTATTGGTTAACTGATTAATTTTCCAGCAAAGAGCAGGGGAAAAACCGCATATTCCTGCCTTCACGTTTCCTTGCATCATACACACTCTGGCGAGGAGATCTTTGACCTAGATCAATTTTCTAAAAAAAGCAGATTCTTTAGCACCACGTCAATAAGCCACAGAAAGAAAATAACGGTTTTTGACGTAGATCAATTTCAAATCTGAAAAACGGGGTACATTGAAATCATTCCTTCAGAGGAACAAAATCAACCCTAGAAGCAACAGGAGTACCCCATGACGGAATATATTCAGGCAACAGATACCCTGCATTCGATCGCTGATCGGTATCCGGAAACAGTTGCAGTCTTTATGAGTAACGGATTCCCGCAAATGGAAGATGCAACCCAGCGTGAACAGTTTGGAAAAATGATCACGCTGGATGCAGCGCTAGCAATGAAAAATTTGAATCGAGAAACATTTATATCGCTGTTACATGAAGTTATTAGTGCTGAGCGCAACAGTGCAGACCTAACCCTGGCAAGACCGGAAGCAATAAATGAAGACGGGTTGAATGTGGTTGGCCTGCTTCCTTGCCCGATTCGGATACCTCTGCTTGAGCAATATAACAGCTTTGCTGAAGAAACCGGTCTTCGCGGTGTAAACACCGAACTTAAAGCTGCAAGTGTCGGTACCCAGTGGGTAGCGGATAACCTGGCTGGAATCACATCCTCCGAAGAATTGCCGGATCTTTTTATGTCGGCAGGGTTTGATCTCTTTTTCGACCTGGAAAAAATTGGCCGTTTTCGGGAGCAGGGAGTGTTTGCTGACCTGGTGCAATACACCGACGAAAACCCCTTGTTCGCAGGCCGTGACCTACGGGATCCTTCAGGGAACTACTCAGTTATCTCCGTTGTTCCCGCAATCTTCCTTATCAACACAGCAGAGTTGAAAGGCCGAGAGATCCCACGTTCATGGGTTGATCTGCTGGAGCCGGAATGGGAACGTTCGGTTTCATTGCCTGTTGGGGATTTCGACTTATTCAACGCAATTCTTCTCAATATACATGATCGTTACGGAGACAAAGGCGTTGAAAAATTGGGTCGTTCGATGCTTCTTTCGATGCACCCAGCTCAGATGATCAAAAGTAACAGGATGAAGCAGAAACGGCCTTCGGTCACCATTATGCCCTATTTTTTTACAAAGACGGCGAAAGAGGGCGGGACGATGCAGCCGATTTGGCCAGAAGATGGAGCAATTATAAGCCCGATCTTTATGCTCGCGAAAAAGAAGCGTGGTGCAGAATTGCAGCCAATTGTTGATTTCTTCGCCTCGAAAGCGGTTGGAGAAACTCTATCGCACCAGGGCCTTTTTCCATCGTTGCATCCAGAGGTGGATAACAAGCTGCCCGCAGATGCTCCGATGATGTGGCTTGGCTGGGACAAAATTTTAAAAAACGATCTATCTGATGAAATAGCACGTTGTGAGGAGTTGTTTAACCGTTCTGTACAGGGAGGGGAAATATGAACCTTGTGACTGTATCCGGCCCGCCCTCATCTGGAAAAACAGCGATTATCCTAAAAACGGCAGCGACATTGATGCAGAAAGGGGTGAAGGTTGGCGTCGTCAAGTTTGACTGCCTTTCTACCGACGATGACCTCCTGTATGAAAAAGCGGGCATTCCCGTTCGTAAAGGTATCTCCGGTGCATTGTGTCCTGATCACTACTTCGTTTCCAACATAGAAGAGGTTGCTCAATGGGGAGTGAAGGAAGGGTTCGACTTACTGATCAGTGAATCAGCAGGACTGTGTAATCGCTGTTCGCCCTACATCAAGGAAATCGGGGCGATCTGTGTCATTGATAACCTCAGTGGTATCAACACCCCGAAAAAAATCGGTCCGATGTTGAAAAGCGCGGATATTGTTGTGATCACCAAAGGGGATATCGTCTCACAGGCGGAGCGAGAAGTATTCGCAAGCCGAGTCAACTCCGTAAACCCCAAGGCTACCATCATGCATGTCAATGGTTTAACTGGGCAAGGTGCCTATGAACTCGGCACCCTTATGTATCAAGAAGAAGTCCAAGTGGATACCGTTAAAGGAAGAGAACTACGTTTTCCCATGCCTTCAGCACTCTGTTCTTATTGCCTTGGTGAGACTCGTATCGGAGACGAATATCAGATGGGCAATGTGCGTAAAATCAACCTTGAACGATGATCGATAAAGGATAACGCAGTGAAGCAAATACAAGAAGAACTCGATAAATTGGGTATTGGGCAGCTGTTTGGTCGCTATCCTTTCTTAAATGGCTATCTGAGCACACAAGGCCTCGAATTGAACGGTGAAGAAACGGATACACTTCCCACTTTTCTGAAAAAACTCGATCCTGACGAGATTGAGGATAAGGCGCTTGATGCAGAGTCAATTATCACTGGCACCGCAACCTATATCAGCCAGATGCTTGAGTTTTTAGGTGATGGGAAAGAACGTTCGGTTACTGAAATAACACTTTATCCTGGAACCAATAAAGATGGCGAACCAGAAAATTTTGACAAACTGACATTCCAGCGGGGCGAGATAGTTTGCATTGTTGGTCCTACAGGATCTGGAAAAAGCCGACTATTGGGCGATATTGAATGGATGGCTCAGAAGGACACTCCTACCAGACGGAGATTGCTGGTCAACGGTGATGTACCTGATCCGAAATGGCGCTTCAGTTCGTCCGATAAGCTGGTTGCTCAGCTTTCCCAAAACATGAATTTTGTCATGGACCTGACTGTTGAGGAATTTATACGGCTTCATGCAGATAGCCGTATGGTGAACAATGCGGAAGAAGTGGTGCAGAACATCATCCGTGAGGCAAATGCTCTTGCAGGGGAACAATTCGCTCCAAATACAGCAATCACCTCACTCTCCGGCGGGCAGTCACGGGCGCTCATGATCGCAGACACTGCCATTCTCAGCCGTTCCCTCATCGTACTGATCGATGAGATAGAAAATGCGGGAATTGACCGAAAAAAAGCCCTGAAACTCCTGTTAAATGAGGACAAGATCGTTTTGATGGCAACCCACGACCCCATGCTCGCTCTTATGGGGGACCGTCGCATCGTCATCAAAAACGGGGGTATTCACCGAGTGATCGAAACAAATGACCGGGAACGAGCAATTCTCTCAAATATAGAAGCTCTGGACTTCAAGGTGCAGTCAATGCGCCATATGTTGCGCCAGGGTGAATCACTGGAACATTTTGAATTTTAATGGAGATTGGTTATGCATGACGGATGTAGTGGAAGTTTTGAAAATGGACAGCAGGTGGTAGATAAAGTACGGATGATGGGATTTGCGGAGCAGCCTACGCCGGTTCCACTTTCGATAACCTGTGGTCAGTGTGGGAAACCTTTTGAAATGGAAACCTTTGAAACCGTGTGTCCCGAATGCGGTTGCGTCCATGCGGTAACTCCCTGTCACGCCTTCGATCCGGCCAACGTATCATCTGCTGGGATTGGTTACTAAAAAAGAGATCAGTGTTTATTTGGTTACTGGAAAAATCGGGGTGTGGCGGAATAAGCACATCATACACAGGAGGTATTACCCCCCTTTAGAGGGAAGCCGGAACCCCGAAAATTTCCGTCTACCATCACTTTCAGGGCAAGCTGGGATTAGTTGAATATTGCCCCGTTAGTCCAAATTGGAAGGAACCAATAAAAAAAAGGGAGGGCAATCATCGCTGCCCTCCCTTCTGACTCTTTGCTTCTTACTTAGTTCTCAATAGATCCCGTTTCCAATCGTTTTTTATAGATACTCTTGAGTTTGTAGAGATCTTGTTGTACCTCAAAAACACCATGCCAATGGGCATAATCCGGCCCACCCATGGCAGCCCCTTGACGCATACGACGACCTTGATGATGCCAGAGATGGTAGTAGATGATCTGGAATTCATCATCCCAGGGATTTGCTTTCAACAGGTTTTTATCGGCCAGTTCTTTACGCATGGCTTCGGCTGGCTGGTAGTACCCTTCGTTGTAGAGCCCGATATGCTGGTCTGCCTGTTCAAAGAAGTTCTCCGTATGGAGCTTGCTGTGACAGTTGCTGCAGACCTGTTTCATTTTTTTCCGGCCCTCCACGCCGTCTCCGGTAAGAGGACTGAGAGGATCAGGTGAGTTACGGACCTTAGACTCTTTTGCCCATAGGTTCCAATGCAGTCGCTCAGAAATGTTATGGGTTGTGGTCAGTTCGCCGATGCCACTCATATGACAAACAGCACAGGTCGGGGCGCGATAATCGCCTGGTTCCCAGGCATCCGGCGCACTGTCATAGTTCCATTCGTCTCCTTCAGATTCATAAAGGTGACCGTGTTTCGAGTTGGTGTAAATTTCAATATCGGGATGATCCGGTCCTAAATGGCAAGAAGCGCAGGCTGCTGGTTTTCTCGCCTCGGCAATGTTAAAGCGGTGGCGGGTGTGGCAGACTACGCAGTTGCCCACAGTACCGTCCGGCCAGATGGTTCCGACACCCGCTGCTGGCCAGCTTCCCTTGGTCGGGCGCTTGTCAGTGCCCATACTGATTTTGGAGCCATGACATTGCATGCAACCGGTCATTTCCGCAGCACGCTTATATTTTTCCATGCCTTGCCCCTCATGCTTTTCGATCAAGGCAGTCATGCTTTTGAAATTTCGCCCTTCAGGTACGTTGTATTGTAAGCTGCCACGAAAGTGGCCGCTCTTGCTAAACTCCTCAACTTCCTTGGCGTGACAACGGCCACAGGTGGCGGGGGTAACCATGCTGGTCACGTAGGTATCCGTCCCTTTAACGCCAGGACAATTTTGCGCCGCCATGGGGGAGCCCTTGTCAACGCTATGGCAATCGAGACAGGAAACTCCGACATGGCCATGTCGACTATCTGCCCAGTCGGCGACGATACCCGGTTGTTTATCGGCATGACATTCCACGCATTTTTGCGCTTCCGGGGTCAAGCCACGTTCAACCTTAAGGGTCTTGACGGGGCTGTCCAGGGCGAATGCGGGTGCAACCGTCCCGACAGCTAACAGCACCGCGAGTAGTACACGCATATTATCCTCCTATAACTGCTGTGTTTGAATATAATTTTTGATGTCTTTGTGCCCGACATGTTTATGACAATGGACGCAGGATGTAACGATCCCCATCTTGAAATCTCGATGGGCAAGATACGCCTTGGGGATCTCATAGCGAATGGCATCGAGATCATGGCATTGCTTGCAGCCCGAAGAATAAGTGAATTTTTCACGGTGCTGCAGGTTCCCCACCCAATCAAATGATTTTGCCCAAAACAATTCGCCCAATACATCCTTGGCGCCGCTGTACCCCTTAGCGATGACATATTGAGCAACGTTATCGTGCGGCAGGTGGCAATCGACGCAGTGAGCTTTGACTCCGAATTTATTCATCCCTCCATGAATATCTTCTTCATAAGCCTGCGCAACTGCCTTCATGGAGTGACAAGAAGAACAAAATTCTATTCCCGAAGTTCGTTCAATCATTTCGGCACCTCCCAATGCCAGAACGACACCGATCAGGATACCGCCTATAAGGAAAAGCATCATTTTCTTCATTTGTGTCCTTAAACTTTAAGAAGACATAGCTCTTGGCTAGAGCTGATATTATTTATCCTTATTAGTGATGCATTCCGCAGGACACGCAGCCATTGCCTCATTGATACAATCTTCATCTCCTCCTTCAGGCATTATGACATACGCCTTATTCTCGTCATCGTTAAAGGCAAAAATCTCTGGACACAATTCAACACACGTCTCACAACCGATACATTCATCCTTCTCAATCTCAACCTGTTTCATAATCATCCCTCCTCCACGAAGAATTAGGTTAAAAAAAGCCGGTTTCTTCGAGTCTTCTGGATCAAAAAAAACCGGCTACGAACTCTCTGTATGTCCAGCGAGCCACAAGCTGAACTGATTTATTTTTTATGGCCTACCCCAGGATCGCTTTTAAATCCGTCTCCGGAGTATCTATGGGTTTGATATCGAAGGTGCTAACAAGAAAATTAAGCACATCCGAAGAGATAAATGCCGGAAGCGATGGCCCTAAGCGTATGTCCTTTATACCAAGGAACAACAGGGTGAGTAATATTGCCACGGCTTTCTGTTCATACCAGGAAAGGACCAGCGACAAGGGGAGATCGTTGACTTCACAGTCAAACGCCTTGGCCAAGGCAACTGCAATTTGAATTGCTGAGTAGGCATCATTGCATTGGCCGACATCCAAGAGGCGGGGAATGCCGCCAATATCACCCAAGTCTTTATCAAAAAAGCGAAACTTACCACAGGCCAGGGTCAAAACAACGCAGTCGTCAGGTACTTGTTCAACAAACTTGGTAAAATAGTCCCGACCTGGTTTGGCTCCGTCACATCCTCCGACGAGGAAAAAGTGACGAAGGGCTTTGGATTTCACGGCCTCAATGACCTTATCGGCAACACCAAGCACACTGTTACGGCCAAAACCGACCAAAACCTGACCGTTATCAACATCATCAGTAAATCCTGACATACTCAATGCCATATCGACAACCTGAGTATAGTCTTTGTCGTTGATGTGTTTTACGCCTGGCCACCCCACAAGACCGTTTGTGAAGACTCTATCCTTATAGTCATCACGCGGTTTCTGGATACAGTTCGTCGTGAAGAGGATCGGCCCGGGAAAGTTCGGGAATTCTTTCTGTTGATTCTGCCAGGCCGTACCGTAGTGACCATAGAAATGGGGATATTTTTTTAACTCGGGATATCCATGGCACGGTAACATCTCGCCATGAGTGTAAATATCGATCCCTTTCCCCTCGGTTTGTTTTAACAGAAGTTCAAGATCATGCAGATCATGGCCGGTAATGAGAATGCATTTGTTTTTACGGTGTCCGAGAGGAACAGGGGTGGGGACAGGATGACCATAGGTTCCGGTGTTGCCTGCGTCTAACAACTCCATAGCCCGTAAATTGATCTCACCAGCCTTCATCACCAGGGCTACTCCATCATCCATAGGTAATTTGGGAGTGAGTAACATGACCAAGGCCTCATAGCAAAAGGCAGGGATCGCTAGATCTTTCTGGCCAAGGATTGCAGCATGATCAGCATAGGCACCAATGCCTTTTAAGCCAAACAAAACTGTCTGTTTTAACGACCGAATGTTGTTGTCTTCATCAAGGTTATTGAGGAAGTCCAGAGCCTTGCCTTGTTCCGCCAAATCGGCAACTGATCCTGTTGGGATAAAGGAAGCTGGAGCTTCCTTAAAATCGGTCTTGCCTCCAGCGCTCGCAACTTTGGCTTTCATTGCTTCACGAAGCTCAACGGATCGGTTGATCAGCTCAACAAATCGGTCAGGATCAAAATCAACATTGGTTAAGGTGGAGAATATTGCCTCCAAGATGAAAAGATCCGTGTCCTCGTCAACTATGGAGAGCTTACGTCCTTCCAAAGCGTACAAAGACAACCCTTGCAGAGAATAGATTAGAAGATCCTGAAGGTCTGCCACCTCCTCATTCTTGCCACAAACACCAACAACAGTACAACCGATACCCTTCGCCGTTTGCTCACATTGATTGCAAAACATCCGTCTTTCCTCCTCGGTGAGTATTTGTCACGTCGTGATTGGATTTTTGGCCATTAAACAACGATTTTTTTATTATAGGGCATTGCCTCGGTGAAGCCAAAGGCCAGATTTACCCCAGTAAAATTTTAGAAAATTGAATGATTCTTTCTCTAAATTATTCAGAAGATAGGATCTCGCCCTCAGGCAACTGGAACAAGGGTACACTCTTTCTTTTCATTTTCTTTGATCTAAATCAATTTATTGTGTGCGCGATCCGGTTATCGTGCTGCGAAAGGTGCTCTCTTTCCTTTTCAGGGAGCAAGCTTCGATGTAGGGCAAAAAAACATTTCCCCAACACAGGGCGAACCAGGCTAACAGGCACAAAGTTACAAGGAAAATTTTATGAGACTTCATTATCTGCAACACGTCCCTTTTGAGGGGCTAGGGAGTATCGAACATTGGGCCGTTTCTTCCGGGGGCCAAATTTCATGTACAAGGTTATATGCCGGTGACCGGCTTCCAGCTTTGGTCGATTTTGATTATCTCGTGGTCATGGGGGGGCCGATGAATATTTATGAGGAAGCCAAGTACCCCTGGCTTGCTCGAGAAAAAGAGTTTTTGCAGGAGGCTGTAGCCGCCGATAAACCAATCTTGGGAATCTGTCTTGGTGCTCAGCTGATTGCCGATGTTTTAGGGGCTCAGGTCTATAAAAATACAGAAAAAGAAATCGGTTGGTTCCCCATCAACATTGCTCAAGAGGCTCCCGAAGAAATCCGCAGCCTGTTTCCGGTCGACCTCCGGGTTATGCATTGGCATGGAGACACATTTAACCTGCCCAAGGGTAGTGTTTTACTGGCCAGGTCTCAA
Source organism: Desulfobulbus rhabdoformis (assembly GCF_016919065.1). Classification (GTDB taxonomy): domain Bacteria; phylum Desulfobacterota; class Desulfobulbia; order Desulfobulbales; family Desulfobulbaceae; genus Desulfobulbus; species Desulfobulbus rhabdoformis. The sequence goes on from NZ_JAFFQA010000008.1 coordinate 100,545, forward strand.
GCCTGCCCGCACCAAGGGTTTATATATAAAAATAGGGTGATTGGCCTGCAGTTCCACCTGGAAACGACCAAGGAAAGCCTCCAAAGTCTTATCGACCATTGTGCGGATGAAATTATAGAAGCTCCATTCATCCAACAGCCCGATGAGATGCAACAGGATCAAAGCCGATTCCTTGCAATCAATTCGGTGATGAGCGGACTCCTCAATTACTGGACTCGATAAATTGATAGATCTGTCGCCTTTGTCTCTAGGAGTGAAGCATGTCTACAAACGCATTTTTTCATCAAAATATCAGTAAAATAAGAAGAGTCGTCCAAGCATCATTCGGGCTGTTCACCCTTTTCATAGGATATCGATTTTTTCTCTTCTACCAATGGACTCAGGATCAGGGACAGTATGTTGCCAGGCCACCAGGGGTGGAAGGATTTTTGCCGATCTCAGCCCTGCTGAGTCTCAAGCGATTCATCCTCACCGCCGAATTTGACCCCATTCATCCGGCTGGTTTAGTCATTTTCATGGCTGCATTAACAATTGGCTTATTGGCCCGAAAGGGGTTTTGCGGTTGGATTTGCCCGGTAGGGTTTCTGAGCCATCAGGTTCAATGGATAGGGGCAAAATTCAAAATCCTCCGGAAGGTCCCTGTTTGGTTGGCTCTTCTTCTCAGCAGTATCAAATATTTGTTCCTCGGATTTTTCCTCTACATCATCTGCTGGAAGATGGATGTGGCAGCAATCGCATCCTTTTTGCAAACCCCTTATAATCTGGCGGCAGACGCCAAGATGCTCCAGTTTTTTCTGTCTCCATCACACCTGACCTTGGCCATCCTGATTTCTTTGGTCGTTCTCTCTTTTGTCATTGCCAACTTCTGGTGTCGATTTCTCTGTCCCTATGGAGCCCTGCTTGGCTTGCTCGCCTTGGTGAGCCCGCTGCAGGTCAACCGTGAGAGCAAGACATGCATTGACTGCCGGAAATGTGATGCCCGGTGTCCAGGTGGCATTAAGGTCAGTCAGAAACATACCGTCCGCTCTCCTGAGTGTGTCGGCTGTCTTGAATGTATTGCCATCTGCCCTCAGAAGGAGTGCCTCACTCTGCAAGGGGCGGGCAGAAAGGTCGGGTCTTGGCTCCTTCCTCTCTTGACCGTGATTATATTTCTCGGTTTTTGGATTGGAGCCAATTTCAGTGGTCACTGGCAAAGCCAGGTCTCTCCCGCTACGTTCAAGCAGATGTACCAGGTGGCTGAAAAAATTAGTCACCCAACAACATACTGATAATCGATACCACTCTTGACACTACCATAGCCCGCGCTTAATGTGAAAGTAAATTCACATGGAATGCTGCGATGACCACAGAAAAAGTTGCCACTGACATACGAAAAGAACAGATCGTTGAAGCTGCTCTCCACATTTTGAGCGATACCGAGGTTAAAAAATTAAAGATCAGCGGTATTGCCGCCCAGCTTGGTCTGGCTCCCTCAGCGCTTTATCGGCACTTCAAGAACAAAGACGCGATTCTCGGTGCGATCCTCGAGCACATACGGGATAAGATGTATAAAAATGTGGAGATTGTCCGGAAAAATAATGAAAACGCCATAGACCGTCTTCGTGAATTACTCCGTTTACATGAAGGCCTGATTTGTCAGAATCAGGGAATCCCTCGCATCGTTTTTTCAGACGAATTGTGGGGGCAGGAAAGAATTAAACGCCAAAGGATGTATCTTATTATCCGTGGTTATTTGCTTGAACTGGAAGCAATAGTTCGTGAGGGACAGAAAAAGGGCGAGATTCGTCCTGACCTGGAACCCGCTGCTGTGGCACGGATGTTTTTTGGCATTGTGCAACCAGCAGCACTCCTTTGGCATATGAGTGAGGGGGATTTTGATGTCAAAGGCCATTTTATCGCGGCTTGGCCACTCTTTCACCTCACATTGGTCACAAAGTAATCAGATATGTGCCTCAGTTCATTCATCTGATCACACGTTTCCGGATCAACTTTTCGAAGTTGTTTTTTTTAGGCCTTTTATGTGAATTTATTTTCACATAAGAACTGCTGGTAACCCTTGGAGCAGGAAACTTGATTGATGCACTACCGTCACCACCGTGCAATCGAGTTACCCGCAGAACAACACTCCAAACCAGCAAAGTGACAAACATAGTACCGGGATGAGAGCGACGTTCTCCTGTCCCCCAATTCCTCAAAGAGGTGTTCTTATGAAGAAAATGAGCCTGAACGACACAAGAGTATTTGAACAAGGAATGACACGGTTTTTTCTCGTTGAAGACTCGCCGTATTTCAAAATTATCAACTTCAACCTCTCGGCAGGTCATACCTTTCCGGTGCACTCGCATGACCTCGACGGTGAACTCTCAATTCTTGTTATCGAGGGGGACGGTTTTTTTCTCGGCAAAGATGGAGCGGAACTACCCGCTACAACGGGAGACATTCTCATTTCTGAAATACGGGAGCCCCATGGTGTCCGCGCAGAAAGCGATATGCGCATTGTGGTTACCATCGCTCCACCAATTTAAATTTTTTGGCTTATTTCGAGGAAATTGACCTAAGTCAAGGCCGTCATCCTGACAATGGGGCAACATAGCCCCCAGAAGAACACAATCGAGCAAATAAAAGAGTCATTTTAGCAATATTGCGAACGCAAGGAGGAACGCTATGTTTTGTAACCAGTGTGAACAAACCATCCAAGGAATCGGCTGCACCAAAATGGGTGTCTGCGGAAAAAAAGAAGACGTCGCAGGGCTTGAAGATTTACTAACGCATGCGGTACAGGGCCTTTCCATCGTTGCCCATGCGGGACGCCAGGTGGGGGTTGTTGACAACAAAATAGACCGTTTCACCAGCGAAGCTATTTTTTCATGTTTGACCAACGTCGATTTTGATCCGGCCCGATTCGAAGTCTGGATCAGGGAAGCCGTCACCTTGCGTGAGGAACTCAAGGCCAAGGTTCAAGCCGCTGGCGGAACAGTCGATAGTGCAGCCGCCGCCCTGAACTTTACGCCTGCTGATAGCCTGGCTGGCCTTGAAGAGCAGGGCAGGGCGCTCAATTTCATTCCCTCGCTTGACGCCAATGAGGATCTGCGTTCCCTGAAGCAAATTATCCTGTACGGTCTGCGCGGTCTTGCCGCCTATACCGATCATGCTGCCATTCTCGGCCAGGAAGATGAGATGGTCTACGCCTTCATCCATGAGGCCATGGCAGCGATCACAGGGGAAATGGGACTCAACGATTTGGTGGCCATGGCCCTGAAGACTGGAGAGGTCAATATAAAGGCCATGGAACTCCTCGATGCCGGGAACACCGGAACCTACGGGCATCCGGTTCCAACCGAAGTTCCCTTGGGGCATATCCCCGGCAAATGTATCCTCGTTACCGGCCATGATCTCAAGGATCTGGAGATGCTGCTCAAGCAAACCGAAGGCAAAGGGATCAATATTTACACCCATGGTGAAATGCTGCCCTGTCACGGGTATCCAGGATTGAAGAAATACTCCCATTTCTATGGCCACTACGGAACCGCCTGGCAGAATCAGCAGAAAGAGATGCCTGAATTCCCCGGAGCCATTCTTTTCACGACAAACTGTATCCAGAAACCACTCGATTCGTACAAGAACAATGTATTCACCACCGGCCTGGTGGGATGGCCTGATGTTGCCCATGTAGCAGGGAGTGGTGAGAAAGACTTCAGTGCAGTGATTGAGAGAGCCTTGGCCTTGGACGGGTTCACCGATGAGCTGGACAAAGGCAGTGTTCTGGTGGGATTTGCCAGAAACACGGTTCTTGGAGTCGCTGACAAGGTCATTGAGGCGGTGAAGTCCAAAGCCATTCGTCACTTCTTCCTCGTCGGAGGATGCGATGGTGCCAAGCCTGGACGCAACTACTACACGGAGCTGGTGGAGAAGGTTCCCGAGGATTGCATGGTCCTGACCCTGGCTTGCGGTAAATTTCGATTCTTTGACAAAAAGCTCGGTGATATCGGCGGAATTCCCCGGCTGTTGGATGTTGGCCAGTGTAACGACGCTTATTCAGCGGTCAAGATTGCCATGGCCCTGGCCGATGCCTTTGAGTGTGGAGTCAATGATCTCCCCTTGTCGCTGGTCCTTTCCTGGTACGAACAAAAGGCCGTGGTTATCCTGCTGTCCCTCTTTTCCCTGGGCATCAAGGAAATTCGTCTCGGACCCAGTCTTCCGGCATTCGTCACTCCGAATGTGCTGAATGTCTTAGTGGAGAATTTCAGCATCATGCCCATCTCCACTCCTGACGAAGATTTGAAAGCTATTCTTGGATAAACGGTAGACCTTAAGAAGCAAACAAGCCCGACATGGCCCAATGGGCATCTCGGGCTTGTTTTTTTCAACATTCAGGACGGAAACTATGAAACAGAACCCGACTTCCTCAGCCCCAGACATCCCACTGGAAATCGACATTTCTGACGAGGATATCTATACCGCCATGCAGGAAATTCATGGCTACTTGGATATCACTGCCGCTGATTTTAAATTGCTTTATCGGCACGCTTACCAGCATGCTCTTGGTCGTTTGCAGTCAATAATGGTGGGAGAGCTTGCCAGCCGTCAGGTGGTGACTGTGTCGACCACTACCCCTCTTGTTGAAGTCGCCCATAAAATGGCCGCTGCCACTATATCCGGCGTCCCGGTCCTTGATGAAAAGGAAAAGGTGGTCGGGATAGTTTCGGAACGAGATTTTTTCAAGCAGATGGGAGGAGCAAACCGGTCTTTTATGGATGTGGTCACTTCTTGCCTGCAAGGAGGCCAATGTGAAACTGCCTCCATTCATCAGGCAACGGCAGCCAATATCATGAGCACACCCGCCATAACCATTGCAGAAGACGACCTTTCCATTGCGGCAGCGGCTATCCTTCAGGAAAATGGAATCAACCGTTTACCGGTATTGGCCAAAGGCAGTGATGTCCTGGTAGGTATTTTAACGAGGTCTGATCTGGTAGGTGGTCACATTATGCGCACCAGGAGGGCCTAATGAACTATTTCGGAAAAATGAAAGGGTTTACCAAAAGTCCCCCAAGGCCACCTCTCAGTGAAGTTTTCTGGTCCTGGCTTGGTGCGTTTCTTGGTATCTCAGCCGTTTCCTTCAGTCATTTTAATCTTCTTGCCCAGAGCGACCTGGTCATGATTATCGGGAGCTTTGGTGCATCCGCTGTACTTATTTACGGGGCCATAAAAAGCCCCCTGGCACAACCCAGGAATTTACTCGGTGGCCATATCATTTCTGCGGTTATTGGTGTTTTCTGCTACCAGACCTTTACCAATCAACTGTGGCTTGCTGCTGCGCTTGCCGTCGCGACCGCCATCGCTGTCATGCTCGTCACTCGTACCTTGCACCCCCCTGGTGGCGCTACAGCGTTGATCGCGGTTATAGGCAGCGCCAAGGTGCATGCCCTTGGTTATTTGTATGCTATAATCCCTGTGGGATTAGGGGCGACCATTATGCTGGTGGTGGCTCTGCTGGTCAATAACCTCTCATCAAAACGGCAATATCCTGAATATTGGTTCTGACGGGAAGCTTTCAGGAAATGGTTCCTGATTCTTGACAAGAAAACGGAGGAATGGAATATGAGTTTTCAGGTAAAAAACAACGTTTATTGGGTTGGAAAGATTGATTGGGAATTACGAAGATTTCATGGGGAAGAGTATTCGACCCATCGTGGTTCAAGTTACAACCCATACCTGATAAAAGATGAAAAGACGGTCCTGATTGATACCGTATGGGGAAAATATTCCAATGAATTTATAGAAAATCTGCAAAAGGAGATCCCGCTCGACAAGATCGATTACATTATTGCCAATCACGCCGAATCAGATCACAGCGGTGCCCTGCCGGAACTGATGAGCCATATCCCCGATACGCCAATTTACTGCACTGCTAATGCCGTCAAATCCCTGAAAGGCCATTATCATCAAGACTGGAATTTCCAGGTTGTCAAGACAGGCGACACACTCCAGTTAGGCTCAAGAGAGCTTATCTTCATCGAAGCTCGAATGTTGCACTGGCCAGATAGCATGATGAGCTATCTGACAAAGGATAATATCCTCTTTAGTAACGATGCCTTTGGCCAACATTTTGCGTCGGAGTTAATGTACAATGATCTAGTAGACCAGGCGGAGTTGTACCAGGAAGCCATAAAGTATTATGCCAATATCCTCACACCATTCAGCGCCTTGGTTGACAAAAAAATCAAGGAGGTCCTTGGGCTGAATGTGCCCGTAGACATAATCTGTCCGAGTCATGGTGTAATCTGGAGGGATGATCCTTTGCAGATCGTCAACCAATATGCACGATGGGCAAACGACTATTCCGAAAATCAGATTACGATTCTCTACGACACAATGTGGGATGGGACCAGGAAAATGGCTGAGGCCATTGCTCAGGGAATTACGGAAATCGACAAGACTATCACTGTAAAACTTTTTAATGTCGCTAGGTCAGATAAAAATGATCTGATTACAGAGGTTTTTAAATCCAAAGCTATTCTTGTAGGGTCACCGACGATCAATCAAGGCATTCTTTCTGCTACAGCGGCTATTCTGGAGGAAATGCGAGGCTTGAAATTCAAAAATAAAAAGGCGGCTGCTTTTGGGTGTTACGGTTGGAGTGGTGAGTCAATAAAGATGATTTCCGATAGGCTTAAGGAAGGCGGGTTCCAGTTGATGAATGATGGTATTCGCGAACAATGGAATCCGGGTAATGAAGCGGTTGATAATTGCGTGCGTTTTGGAAAAAGCATCGCTTTGGATTTTCGATAAAACAGAATGGTCAATTATAAGTATGAGCGAGGTCATTGTTATAGGGGCCCGCAGAAAAAGGGTAGAGTCGAGGTACGGCAGTGCTCTTTGTCCTGATAGGCTCGGTCGGGGATAAAAGTCACCAGAATTTGTAAATGCTTGATATACCATCGCTGATAGTACTCATCAGGGAGGATCATTGTGCAGGTACACTTGACCAAGCGATAGATCACTTATTGCGTCCGCTAGACCACTCACTGTTACGGGTTCAGAGGAACATCAAGCAGCGTAAGTGCCACATTCGCTGCCCGCTTTGAAGCACCCGGTCCACCGAGTCGTTCATGTACCTCGGAAAATCCGGCGAGCATGGCCTTGCGCTCGGCAGAATCTGTGATCAGCGGTTCGAGTTCCTTGGCTATCCTCTCGGGAGTGACTTCGTCCTGCAGAAGCTCGGGGATAATTGCACGCTTGCCTATGAGGTTAACCAGGGAGAAAAACTTAATCCCACGTATGAGCAAACGTCCCAGCCGGTAGGTCATAGGAGAGACGCGATAGGTTGCCACGGTCGGGATGCCGAGAATTGCCAGCTCAAGGAGCACGGTGCCCGAAGCAGCCACAGTTGCCTCGCAAGCGGCCATCATAGAGTACCGGTCTTCGCTGATGAGGCGAATATCAAGCTCTTGCTGTGCTTGCGAAAGGCCCTGCTCATCAAGCAGTTCCTGGCTGACAGTGGGGGCCTTGGGGAGCAGAAAGGTAAGGTCCGGATGTTTGCTGGCAAGCAACTTTGCCGCCTGGAGAAAAATCGGTAGGAGAGAGGATATCTCTTTTCTACGACTTCCCGGAAGCAGGCCAACCAGGGGCTTCTCACTGGCAATACCCAGCTCTTGACGAAACGTGTCCACGCTTTTCTGTGGTTTGACCGTGTCCATCAAAGGATGGCCGACAAAGTCCACCTCGTAGCCGTACTGTTTATAAAAATCCTGCTCAAAGGGGAGAATGACGGCGACACGGTCAGTGAGTCGGGCAATAGCGTGGACTCTTCGTTTCCGCCAGGCCCAAATTTGAGGGCTGATGTAATAAAGAACAGGAATACCCAGTTTTTTAGCCTGCCGGGCAAGCAGGAGGTTGAAATCCGGGTAGTCAATCAGAATAAGCAGGCCAGGCCTGTGTTCGCGCATGCGGGTCAAGAGGGTTTTGCGCGCGGTAAGAATATCGCCCAGATGGGCAATGACCTCAAAGGCACCCACCACAGCAATAGAGGCCGCGTCCCAGAGAAGCTCCACTCCCGCTTCCACCAGTGCTGGACCGCCCATACCGGAAAAATGGAGTTCGGGCTCTTGCTCTCGCATAGCCCGAACAAGGTTGGCCCCGTGCATATCGCCCGAGGCCTCCCCGGCCACAATCATGACTTCCCGTGTGGATTGCATCAGATGAATCAGGCTTGTCCCAAGTAGGCCAACAGGTCTGTCTTGCCTTCACTGACTAATATTTCTGCGACCTGCTTGCGGTTTTCTTTGATCTGCTCAACGACCTTCAGGGCCACGTCCAGGGCGCGACGGCCCTGCTCACCGGTGACCTGGGGCAGGCTACGATCAGAAACATGATCAATGAAATCACGTAACTCAAGCTCAAGGGCATCCTGATCCTGAAAACCCGCCTTTTCAATTTGGGGGATGGGCGTGGTACCTGGTTCACCTTTTTTCAGGCGCACGGACATCACCTCTTTTTTGCCGAAATCCACCGAGAGATACTGGCCTGGCTGAAAGATGCGCATACGTCGCATGTTATCCATGGAGATGCGGCTTACTGTGATGTTGGCGGTACAGCCGTTTTCAAAGATAAGACGGGCGTTAGCGATATCGGTGTGTTTGGTTACAACCGGAGATCCGGCGGTTGTGATGGACTTGAGTGGCGAGTTGACGATGGAGAAAACAATATCAATATCGTGGATCATCAGGTCAAGGACCACGTCGACGTCCGTGCCCCGGTCTTTAAAGACAGCAATACGGTGGGCCTCAATAAAGAGCGGGTGAGTGAGCATGGGCTTGGTGGCAATGACCGCCGGGTTGAACCGCTCCAGGTGGCCAACCTGAAGCAGACATTTGTTTTCTTTGGCTAAGCGGATCAGATCATCGGCTTCCTCAAGCGTGGTGGTAATGGGTTTTTCCAGCATCACATCGACCTTCGCTTCAAGGCAGGTCCGGGCCACTTCGTGGTGGAGACTGGTGGGCACAGCGATTGAGACCGCATCCACCTTGGAGAGTAATTCGGTATAATCGCTGAACCCTTGCGTACCGACTTCCGTTGCTATCTCCTGGGCGCGTGCATCACTGGCATCGGCGACACCGACAAGCTCAACATGTTCCATGGCCGCATATTTCTGGGCGTGGAAACGTCCAAGATAGCCAACTCCAATTACTCCAACCTTAATTTGTGTACTCATAATAATCCTTTAGGGAGCATGAGGAAAACATCTCCACGCCAGCCCTTTTGATCTCAGATACCGAGATACGCTTTTTGAATAGCGGTGTTGCTTAACAGCTCTGCCGCCTGATCCTGCATGACCACTCGTCCGTTTTCAAGGACATAACCGCGATGGGCTGTCTGCAATGCCAGGTTGGCATTTTGTTCGACGAGAAAGATGGTCGTGTGTTGTTCTTGATTGATTGTCCGAATAATATCAAAAATCTGTTTGGTGATTAAAGGCGCAAGTCCCATAGAGGGTTCATCCAAAAGCAGAAGCCGTGGCCGGGACATAAGCGCCCTGCTGATGGCCAGCATCTGCTGTTCGCCCCCGGAAAGATTCCCTCCCGGCTGATGACGACGCTTGGCCAGGATGGGAAAGAGCTGGTAAATATACTCCAGGTCCTGGGCGATTCCTTTGCTGTCTCTACGCAAAAATGCTCCCATGTCCAGGTTTTCTGTCACGGTGAGCTCTGGAAAGATATGCCTGCCTTCCGGGACCTGGCAGAGCCCAAGCTTGAAGATCTCATCAGCCGCCATTGCACTGATATCCCGGCCCTCGAAGAGGATGGATCCGCTACGCGGGGGAACAATGCCGCTGATCGCCATCAGGGTGGTCGATTTTCCCGCTCCGTTCGCTCCAATCAGGGTAATGATTTCCCCCTGATTGACACGCAGACTCACCCCATGCAAGGCCTGGATGTTGCCATAGAAGACGTCGATGTTCTTTATTTCAAGCACGAACATCCTCCTCACCCAGGTAGGCTTTGATCACTGCTGGATTGTACCGGACCTCATCGGGAGTACCTTCAGCGATTTTTCGGCCGTAATCCATAACAAAAATGTGATCCGACAAGGCCATGACCATTTTCATGTCGTGCTCTATCAGCAAAATAGAGAGCCCGTCGTCCTTGATCGAGAAAATCAGCTCGTTGAGCTCAAGGGTCTCCTGTGGGTTCATGCCCGCAGCCGGTTCATCGAGCAGGAGCAGGGTCGGCTCTGTGGCGAGTGCACGGGCAATTTCCAGCCGCCGCTGCGCTCCATAGGGGAGGTTTTTGGCAAAGGTATTTGCCTGATCAGCCAAGCCGATTCGTTCTAATAAAGCAAAACTTATGCCGATGATATCCTCTTCTTCGCGTAAGGTGGCAGGGTCGCGAAAGATTGCTCCAAATATTTTTGACCTGGTGCGGCAATGACGACCGATCATTACATTTTCAAGCACACTCATGTTGCTGAAAAGACGAATGTTTTGAAATGTTCTGGCCAGGCCGAGTTCTGTAACCTTGTTGGGTTTGAGCCCGTTGATCCGCTTGCCTCCCTTGCCCTGGTGGTTCAGGAGGATCGTGCCACCTGTCGGTGTGTACATACCGGTAAGGCAGTTGAAAAAGGTGGTTTTTCCCGCACCGTTCGGGCCGATTAAAGCCACAATTTCACCAGGATGAATGCGCAGGTTTACCTGATCCAGGGCGCGTATGCCGCCAAAATCCATGGTCAGGTCTTCAACGGAGAGTAGTGGTTCCATGGGTGTGTCAAAAATGCAACAAATTAGCGTTTGAGTGTGTAGGTTCGGCGCACAGTGCTGATGATTCCCTGAGGGCGAAAGATCATCATCAACACGAGAGTGGCTCCAAAGACCAGCATGCGATAATCGGAAATCGCACGAAGGTATTCAGGCAGCAGGATCAGGATCAGGGCGCCAAGGATGATACCGATAATAGAGCCCATCCCCCCCAGAACCACCACACAGAGAATAATGGCTGATTCCAGGAAAGTGAAGCTTTTGGGGCTGACATAGGTGTTTTGGGCAGCGAAAAAGACGCCGGCCATGCCAGCCCAAAAGGCACCCAGAGCAAAGGCGGTCAGCTTGGTTCGGGTTTTATCGATGCCCATGGCCTGACAGGCGATGTCGTCTTCGCGCAGGGCAAACCAGGCCCGACCGATGCGGGAATTCTGCAACCGATTGACAACGAAAATAGTGAAGGCAACCATCAGCATCATCAGGTAGTAGGTGTAGATGATGGATTGATTAAGGCTCAAGTCCAGGCCAAAGAGACCGGGACGGGGAATATTGGATATGCCTGAGGGGCCATGGGAAAATTCACTCCAGTTTTCAAGAACCATGCGAATGATCTCACCAAATCCCAGGGTAACAATAGCCAGATAGTCGCCGCGCAGACGCAGCACAGGGAAACCCAAAAGAACACCAAAAAGAGCGGCCAGGAGCCCGGCAACAGGTAAAACCGTCCAGAACCCAAGGCCAAAATGAAGGTTCAACAGAGCGTAGGAATAGGCTCCTACTGCATAAAAGGCGACGTAACCAAGATCAAGAAGGCCAGCGACGCCCACCACGATATTCAACCCCAGACCGAGAACAACATACATCAGTGCGGTCGTCATGATGGTTGTCTGGTAGGTGGAAAATTGGGTAGGAAAAAGAATAAAAAAGAGGAGCACCAGGCTCAGAAGAGGTAGGTACACCATTTTATGATGCAGGTGTGTACGGATCCGGCTGCTCAGCCGAGAATTCTTGAGAGAAGCGTCCTCTTGCTTTTTTTGAACCAGCAGACGGCGGCCACTTCTCAAGGCAAGAGTTGCCACAAAGCAGACTCCGCCAATGATAAACATGTTGTTCCAGCGCCAGATAATGGTGTCTTCAATGGTGTTGACCTTGATTACCAGTAAAGGGAAGGTGAGAAACATAAACCAGAGGCCGATGAGAAGGGCCTGTCGTACATCTTTGGCTGTAAGCATCACCCGTTCCTCCTTACACCTTTTCAATAGTCGCCTTGCCCAAAAGACCGGCAGGTCTGAAAATTAAAATCAGTACCAGAAGGGAAAAAGCAAAGACATCTTCATAGTCGCTGCTCACATACCCGGTGGCAAAGGCTTCGGTGAGCCCCAGGATATAGCTGCCAAGCACCGCGCCGGGTATTGAACCGATTCCTCCCAGTACAGCAGCGGTGAAAGCTTTGATGCCGGCAATAAAACCAATGTAGAGGTTAATCTGGCCGATATGCGAGGCGATCAGCACTCCTCCAAGCGCAGCCAGTCCACTGCCAATGATAAAGGTGATGGAAATGATGCGATCCACATTAATGCCAAGCAAAAGGGCCATCTTTTTATCCTGGGCCGTGGCTCGCATGGCTTTGCCGGTACGGGTATACTTAATCAGCAGCATAAGTCCAATCATGCCCAGGGCAGAGACAACCAGAATAACCAGGTCTGTTGAGCCAACAATCCCTGCGTAAGGCTCTAAAAAATCGAATTCTGGAATCAGAGCAGGGAAGGGGAGGTAATCGGCAGTTTGAGCAAGCTGTACATAGTTTTGCAGAAAGATCGACATGCCGATAGCTGAGATAAGCGGCGAGAGTCTCGGCGCATCGCGAAGAGGCCGGTAGGCAATTTTTTCCATGGTGTACCCGTAAGCTGCGGACCATATTATAGCGGCCAGAGCTGCGAGAATCAGGATGGCGGGTAGGGGGAGGCCAAGATAAGTAAGGACTGAGGAGGCGATGAGCGCAGTAAAGGCGCCGATCATATATATTTCACCATGGGCAAAGTTAATCAGGCCGATGATTCCGTAAACCATGGTGTAGCCCAGGGCAATCAGGGCATAGATGGAGCCACGGGTGAGACCACTGAAAGTCAGTTCAATAAAATATTCCATGGGGGCATAGCAGTACAAGCAGCCTATGAGGGATGGTTTGAGTGGTTGATTTCATCAATCTGAATCCGTGAAACCGGGTGAATACTGAGCAGTAAATTATCCTGAACAAAAAGAATTTATGAGGGCTCACTGACTCAGGAGTAAAAAAATAAATGCCTGAAACCGACGAGCGATTCCAGGCATACATAGACATGGAAAACCGGCTTACTGTACCTGTACGTATTTCCCCTCTTGCACCTGATAGATGGAAAATCCGATGCCAATGGGATCGCCTTTGTCATCGAATTTAATTTTGCCAAATGGGGTGTCCACCTCTTCATTATGCAGGGCTGTGGCAACGGCTTTGGGATCGGTTGAGCCAGCCTTGGCTATGGCGTTGGTCAGGGCAAGGGTTGCTGTCACTGCGTTGTCAAAAAAGGCACCAGGCTCCTTTCCTTCACTTTGTTTGAATTTCTCACGATACTCGATACCAATGGGGCTTTGTGATACATCCGCAGGACCTGTTGCGTAGACACCTTCGGCGTATTTCCCGGCAACCTTGATGAAGGTGTCATCTTTTACACCATCATCAGAGATAAACGGGATACTGAGTCGTTTTTGGCGCATACGGCTGACGATCTTGGATGCTTCGGGATGATACCCTCCAAAAATCACAGCATCGGCCCGGAACCGTTTTATCTTCTGAACAATTGCCGAGTAATCCGGCGCGCCTTGAGTCACTCCTTCAAAAAGTACGACTTTTGCTTCACCTGAGTCCTTTATGAACTTAAGAGCATACTCAGCAAGTCCCTTGCCGTAATCCGCTTTGTCGTGGATAACAGCGATTTTTTTAGCCTTCAGCGTATGTAAAGTGAAATCGACCACATAGCGGGCCTGGACAGCATCCGAACCGATGGTGCGGTAAAAGTTGGGGTAGTCACCACTTTGGGTCAGATCCGGTGTGGTTGCAGAGGGGGAAATAGCGATCACCTTGGCGTCACGGTAGATGGGAAGTGCTGCCTTTGTGGCACCGGAGCAAATGTGTCCAATGACCACTTTAACACCAGAAGAGACCAGTTTGGTCGCGGTACTGGTGGCTATCTCAGGTTTACAGGCCTCGTCTTCGATCAGGAGTTCAATCTCGCTGCCGTTGATGCCGCCATTTGCATTAATATCTTTGACAATCAGTTGAGCGGCTTTTAAAGTCGGCAAGCCGTAGCTGGCAAGATCTCCACTGTGGGCACCGGCAACTCCGATTTTAATAGGCTCTCCCGCAAACGCCAGGGCAGTGGCAAAGGCAACAGCAGCACAAATTGAAACTATCTTGAATGTTTTCAGCATGAAAATACCTCCTTTTAACGTAGCTCGTCAGTATACAAGACAGCCGTAACAACGAATACCCGTGGGGTGGCATCATCTCCTGCGGTGTACAAATGTGACAAAAGATGTCTCCTCAAGACCTGCTAGCTGGTCTGGTCTTGGGAGCGACGGCGGGGGAATCGAATGCGGCAAGGCGTTCGTATTTGTAATTTTTTAGAACTTTTTTTTACTCTACTGAGATTATTTTGCACTAAAAATGACCGAATTTTCCATGAAGTTACTCCACGATTGGAGTCATCTGCGCATAAATAATATCCCACAAAAAAGGATGTAGACCAGAGGATCGACGCATGAAATCAACAGCCTTTTATTACTCTCTGGGGCGGCCCTTTTCCCCGATCTATGGTCTGGCCATGCGTCTACGGGAGAAGATGTATGCCAGGGGGGTGTTCAAAAGTTATTCGCTCTCAGTTCCCGTTATCAGTGTGGGAAATCTGACCATGGGGGGAGCTGGTAAGACTCCGGTTGTCTGTTATCTGGCAAGAAAACTCAAACGGGCAGGGTACAGTCCGGCTGTGGTTAGCCGGGGGTATGGGGGCAAGGCGAACGGTAAGGTCAATATCGTCTCCGATGGAACCACCCTCAAGCTCAGCGCCGACATGGCGGGAGACGAGCCCCGCATGCTGGCTGAACTCTTGGAGGATATTCCAGTGCTTACAGGAATCGTTCGTCGTTTTCCTGCGCAGCGTGCCATTGAAATGGGGGCAAACGTGCTGCTCCTTGACGATGGTTTTCAGCATATGGCAATCAACCGGGATATTAATCTGGCCCTTTTTAACACGGACTGGTTGGCCGGTAACTCGCGAGTCTTTCCCGGTGGGGACCTTCGGGAACCAGTTGCCGCACTGCGTCGAGCGAGTCGTTTTGTCATGACTGGAATGCGAGAGGACAATCGAGAGCGAGCAGAGCGCTTTGCTGATTTATTACACTCTAAATTTCCCGAAATTCCACTTTCTTTTCTTGAGTACGGTCCCAGTTCTTCAGTTGCCATTGAGCAGGGGACTGGCCGCCTGGTTGAGTCTTCGTGCTCGCTTAAAGAAAAATCATGGTACGCCTTTGCTGGTATTGCTCAGCCGCAATCATTCTATAAGAGCCTGGAAGAGTGCGGAGTTGCCATAGCTGGTTTTCAAGGTTTTGCAGATCACCAGGTATACACCAAAGAAATCCTTGATCAGCTCAATCGGGAGGCTGATAAATCGGGTGCAGCTGGTCTTGTGACGACAGAAAAAGACCTGGTCAAACTTGCTGCAGTTGCCGAGTCTACAACCTTACCCCTTCTTGCGCTTCGTATGGAAGTGAGAGAAAGCGGCGATTTTTTAAATAATATCCTGAAAGAGTTACAGTGTTCGTCATCCTGATTCTCTCTGCAATAAACCTGAATTCGTCACGGAATCATACAAGGACAAACGCAACTGTGTAAAAAAAGACACAGTTTGGGCTGAGACGTACTGTGTCTTTTTTGCCACATTTTGCTAGGGCTGATTTTGTTTTTTTGAATGTCTCTTTTTGATAGGCGTTCTTTTTGTATGTAACTACAGGAAATTATGCCTAGGTCCTTCGGTTTTTCGTGTTCTTGGATTAACAATTGCATAATGATATTCAAATATTTGCACCAAAAGAGATCGAGTAAAAAGAGTATAATAAGGACGTATTCCATGGCATCTTCAATTGAGCCACATCAATATACCGTAAAACGCGCCGTTAGTTGTTGCGGTGTTGGCCTGCATACCGGCAGAACCGTAAACCTGACCATCAGTCCGGCCCCGGATAATACCGGAATTCAATTTGTGCGTACCGACGTAGAAGGTAATCCCCTTATCCCTGCCCGGGTTGAACGTGTTGTCGATACCACCTTGGCAACCACTCTGGGAGACGGGGAGAATCGTATATCGACCACCGAGCATCTGCTGGCTGCCCTGCGTGCCTCTGGGATCGACAACGCCCTTTTGGAAATAGACTCCCACGAGACCCCTATCATGGACGGAAGTGCAGGACCTTTCATGCGTCTTCTGAAAAATGCAGGGCGTCAGCGTCAGCGTTCGCTTCGCAAGGTGATGCGCATCACTCAAACAATTTCGTTCACCGACGGCGATAAAACCATTCGCGTAGAGCCCAGCGACGTTTTTAAGGTAACAGGTCGCATCAAGTTTGATGACGCACTGATCAGCGAACAACGCTATTCGACCGTGGTGGATCGTGATCATTTTGCCAAGGAAATAGCGACGGCTCGTACCTTTGGATTTGTCGAGCAGGTGGAACAACTCTGGCAAAACGGACTTGCCCTTGGCGGTACCCTGGAAAACGTTATTGCCATTCACTGGAACCGAAAGTCAATCCTCAATGAGGATGGCCTTCGTTTTGATGATGAATTTATTCGCCACAAAGTCCTCGATATCATTGGCGACATGACCTTGCTTGGATCTCCGTTGCTGGGTCACGTAATTGCCGACCGATCCGGCCACGGCCTGCACTTAGGTCTCATGCAGACTATCATTGCCAACCCGCAGTGTTGGGAGTATGTTACCTTGGAACAGCACAACGGGTCTTTGCTTCAGCATGTTGTTGATTCAACCCCACAGCCCGGACGTTTTGCTCCGATCTTTACGCCGGTGCACGGTAATCTGCGTTCACCGCAACCCTGCGCTCTTTAAGCGTCCTACAGGGCGATACACTCATAACCGTCGGATTATTCCGACGGTTTTTTTTTGTCGTTCGCCTGCCAATATTCGAAAGAGTTGTCGGAGCAGTAGAGAATGCGTAT
Source organism: Desulfobulbus rhabdoformis (assembly GCF_016919065.1). GTDB lineage: Bacteria > Desulfobacterota > Desulfobulbia > Desulfobulbales > Desulfobulbaceae > Desulfobulbus > Desulfobulbus rhabdoformis. The sequence goes on from NZ_JAFFQA010000008.1 coordinate 117,566, forward strand.
AGTTAATCTCTCGCAACGTCATCCCCCCTTGTCTCCGATAGGGGAGTGCAGAGTCTCGAATCCCTTTAAACCAACGAACCAACCACAGAGTATCAATGAATAATTCAATTCCTTCCATCGGATTTATCGGTGGTGGCCAGATGGCCGAAGCCATGATTCGCGGTATCCTTGCAAGCGGACTTGTGGAAGCCGATGCTATCAAAGTTGCAGAACCCTCTGCAGACCGCTGCCAGTATCTTGAAAGCGAGTATGGTGTTGGCTGCACAACGAGCCCTCAGGATCTTTGCACCGCTTCAACCGTCTTGGTGCTCGCCATAAAACCACAAATGGCTGCCGAAGTCCTAGCTGGATACAAAGGGTACCTTACTGACCAGCATCTTGCCATTTCCATTATGGCAGGTGTTCCGCTCGAGGCCTTGGCGACCATGTTAGGTGAGTCACGGCGATTAATTCGGGTTATGCCCAACACACCGGCGCTGGTGCTTGAAGCGGCCACTGCTTTCAGTCCCAATACCTTTGCTACGCAGGAGGACCGCATCATAGCACAGGCTCTCTTCTCCGCTGTTGGGAGTTGTGTCGAAGTACCTGAGTCTCAGCTTGATGCTGTAACCGGTTTAAGTGGCAGCGGTCCCGGCTATGTGTTCACCTTTATCGAGGCCATGATCGACGGAGGCGTTCTTGCCGGTATTCCCAGGCCGGCAGCAGAAAAGCTCGTTTTGCAGACAATTTATGGTTCCGCGAAATTGGCTCTGGAAACTGGAGAGCACCCGGCAGTACTCAAGGGGAAGGTGACCTCACCTGGTGGGACAACCATCGCTGGCATTCAGGCCCTTGAAGATGGAGCCCTGCGCGGTGTCGTTATGGCGGCAATTGAGGCCGCGACCAATCGCTCTAAGGAGCTTGGTGCATGAACATTGGTTTTGCCGGGGTGATTACCCGCCCCGATAGCCCCGAAGTGGAGCAGATTGGGGGAGATGTCTGTAAGTGGTTTGAAGAACGATCCATTCGAGCCCAGATGAATAAAATCGATCCGGAAATGGACGTGGTTATTGTTCTGGGGGGAGATGGCACTCTCTTGCATGTGGCCTGGGAGGCTAGTCGGTACCAGGTGCCAATACTCGGGGTAAATCTCGGCAATCTTGGTTTTTTGACCGAAGTCGCCGCCGATGAAATGTATATGGCCCTGGAGACCTTGTTGGTCGAAGATGACGTGCGCATGGAGTATCGCATAATGCTTGCGGCTTCGACGATCAATGGCAACACGGGGGAACGAAGCGAAACCTTTCATGCGCTCAATGAGGTGGTCATCGTTAAAAAAAGCACAGAGGCCATGATACAGATGCGTTGTTGGGCAGATCGGGAGTACGTGACCACTTACCGTGCCGATGGCTTGATTATGTCTACGCCTACGGGGTCAACCGCCTATAACCTTTCTGCTGGTGGGCCGGTGGTCCATGCGGAACTCGATGCCATTGTGGTGACCCCTATTTGTCCCTTTATGCTCGAGTCGCGGCCGGTGCTCCTGGGCTCGGAGTACAAGGTTACCACCCAACTGCTCGCTCCGGCCGGTGAAGTGAAGGTTATTGTTGATGGCGAAATGCGCTGGACCATAACGGAAAACGATTATCTGCTTGTGCAGCGCGCCTCCAAGCCGCTGCGTTTAATCAGTTCCCCCTGGAAGAGTTATTTTAACATTCTTCGCAGCAAGCTCAATTGGGGGGGTGCCAGTGTTGATTTACCTTTGCCTGAACAGGTTTGCAAACACTGCTAAAGGGGAGAATCTTTTTTCGAGAGAGGAGTGTTCTCTTACTTGTTGATTTTGCGGTGAAATATGCATATTATTGACTTTTTGCTTCAATTCTGCTAGATTGCTCAAGTTTTGATAACAGCTCGCCCAAATACACACCTGTACCCTTCGGGTACGGGTGATCTTGAGCGCTTCGTTTTCTCCCACTGCAACACAATGAGTGGAATGAGACGAAGCCTATACTATTGATCAATAGGCATAGTTATGCCTACCAGAGAAAACATGGTGGAGAGAACATGGCCAGTGTGGTAGTGGTCGGCACCCAATGGGGTGATGAAGGCAAGGGAAAAATAGTTGATCTGCTGACTCGTTATGCAGATTTTGTGGTGCGCTTTCAGGGAGGCAACAACGCCGGACATACCTTGGTGGTTGACGGCAAACAATATATCTTTCATATCATTCCCTCCGGAATCCTCTATGAGGACAAGACCTGTGTCATCGGTAACGGTGTCATCATTGATCCCGGTGTCTTGTTGAAAGAAATGGCCAGCCTGGCCGAAAAGGGCCTAACTGTCACACCAGGAAAGATGTTGATCAGTTCCAATGCGCACCTGATTATGCCCTACCATCAACGACTCGATGTCGCCCGGGAAAATGCTCTTTCCAAAGATAAAAAAATCGGCACAACCGGACGTGGGATTGGCCCTTGCTACGTGGATAAGGTCGGTCGTGTAGGGGTGAAGGTTGGAGATCTGATGGACCCCAGCCTGTTTAAAGAGAAGCTGGAAGCTGCAATAGACGAAAAGAATTTCGTTCTCAAAAAACAGTTTAACGCAGAACCTGTTGATCTGGCTGCCATCACCGATGAGTTTACGCGTTATGCCGAACAGCTTGCTCCCTTTGTCGGCAACGTTTCCGTCACCCTTGATAAGGCGAGAAAAGCCGGGCAGAACATTCTCTTTGAAGGCGCTCAGGGAACACAGCTTGACATCGATCACGGAACCTACCCTTTTGTGACATCCTCCAACACCATAGCCGGCAATGCCTGTATTGGCTCTGGATTTGGCCCAAGTCACATCGACGAGGTTATTGGTATTCTCAAGGCATACACCACCCGTGTGGGCGAAGGCCCCTTCCCGACTGAACTGCCGGAAGGCGATGCTATCGGCGATACTCTTCAGCAAAAAGGTCATGAATACGGGGCCACCACCGGCCGTCGCCGTCGCTGTGGCTGGTTTGACGGAGTTGTTGCCAACGATGCCGTTCGCTTAAACGGTTTGACCGGGTTTGCCGTAACCAAGCTGGATGTCCTTTCCGGGATGAAAAAAATTAAGCTGGCAACCCAGTATGATGTCGAAGGCACTCCCTATGAGTACATGCCTGAAAATATCCGACTGGCGCGCGCTGCAAAACCTGTCTATGAAGAGGTTGATGGCTGGTCAGACGAGTTGACTGATGTCCGCTCTTATGATGATCTGCCCCAAGAGGCGAAATCCTATCTCAAACGTGTGGAAGATCTCACTGGTATTGCACCGGCCATAGTTTCTGTTGGGCCTGGTCGCGAGCAGACATTGATGCTCCGCAATCCCTTTGAGAAAAAATAAGGATTGCAGAAATTTAAGCACCAGGGTGTCTTGAATAATTAGATTTTTCAATCAAGGCCAGGTAAGCGTAGACTCCGAGGATTGCGCAAAATTTTACCGCAGGCATATATGTGATATCGGAGTCTTCGCTTACCTCCGAGGATAAAATTTTAAGCGTGACGAGGTAAGCGCCAGACTCCGGGGGATTGGAAGAAAAAGCAATTATTTAAAATTCCCACCAAGCGCTTGTTGACTTGTCAGGAGCGCAACAATGATTATAACTCAGCCTATCGGTACGCCTTTGCATTTTCCCTGTCACCCAGCAAAGCTACCAGGTTGCGCAGTGTAAGTTCGATTCCCGGAGGCTCTCCCTCCGGGATTTTTATTCCATGGAGGTTTGTACATGGCACGTATTACAGTAGAAGATTGTCTGGAAAAAGTAGGCGATGATAACCGTTTTTCTCTCATTCATCTGGCAGTTGAACGTATTCGCCAGCATCGTGATGGCGAGCCCTTTCTTGTCAATGGCAAGAATAAGGAAATTGTCATGACGCTGCGTGAGATAGCCTCTGGTGAGGTTACCTTTGGTAATATTCACGAGTTGCCCAAACAGCGTAAGGCAAGTTTAGCCAAGTCCGAAGAGGCTGCCGACGCTGAGGCCGCAGAGTAATTTTTTCGGTCCTGGTTGCCTTAACCAAGGAACAAGCTGATTGAAGCCGTTGTCGAAAACAGTCTGCATGAACGTTTTTGACAGGGTGACATAACTATACAAAACGACAAAAGCATTTCAGTAAGGGATATGAGCAAGAGCTATTACGAAGTCCTCGGGGTGGCCAAGGATGCCTCGGCAGACGTTATTAAGAAGGCGTACCGCAAGCTGGCAATGAAGTATCACCCTGACCGCAACCAGGGAAACGCCGAGGCTGAAGAAAAGTTCAAGGAAGCCACAGAAGCCTATGAAGTGCTCAGCGACCTGCAGAAAAGGCAAATTTACGATGCCTACGGTAAGGAAGGGCTAAAGAGCAGCGGCTATAGCGGCCCCGGTTCCAACGAGGATATCTTTAGCCATATCAACGATCTCTTTGGTGATCTTTTTGGCTTTGGGGGGGGAGGACGTGGGGGACGTCGGCGTGATCCCAATGCTCCCGTCCAGGGCGAAGATCTGCGCTACGATATCCACATCTCGTTTATGGAGGCCATTCACGGCGTCAATAAGGAGGTCGAAGTAACCAAGCGTGAAACCTGCTGGACTTGTGAAGGGTCCGGTTGCAGGCCCGGTCACAAGCCGGAAACCTGCCCAACCTGCCATGGGCGAGGTCAGGTTGTTCGCTCCCAGGGATTTTTCCAGGTCAGTACAACCTGCCCCCACTGTAACGGCACGGGCCAGGTTATTAAAGAACCCTGCCAGGACTGCCATGGCGAAGGGCTGGTCAACAAAAGTAAAAAAGTCAGCATTCGTATACCGGCAGGCGTTGATACGGGTTCTCGCATGCGTCTTTCCGGAGAAGGGGAAGGGGGGCGTCGCGGTGGACCCTCAGGTGATCTCTACGTCATTATTCACGTGGACGAGCACGAGCATTTCCTCCGTGACGGCCAGACGATCTTTTTACGCCTGCCTCTCTCTATGGTGAAAGCATCTCTTGGCTGTGAGGCAGACGTTCCCACGGTCCATGGGACAGCTAAATTGAAAATTCCCGCCGGCACCCAAACCGGACACCGTTTCACCTTGCGCGGAGAGGGGGTTCCCTCCCTTCGTGGTGGCGGCAAGGGAGATATGGTCGTCGAGGCTAAGGTGCTGACCCCCACAAAACTCTCCAAAGAGCAGAAAGAATTGCTCAAACAGTTTGAGTCGCTGGAAAAGAACCAAGAGGAAGAAGGATTTTTCTCCCGGTTGTTTCACGGACATCTCGGCAAGCAGAAAAAGAAAAAAGAAGGCAAAGAGAAGGTAGCCAATGGCTGATCAGGCAGAATTCACTCACTTTGATGAAAGCGGAAACGCCCGTATGGTGGATGTCAGCGTCAAGGCTGAAACCGTTCGAGAGGCCATTGCCGCCGGTACCATCACCATGTCACAGCAGGCATATGACATGATTCGCCAGGGCACCGTCAAAAAAGGCGATGTGCTCGGTGTTGCCCGTATCGCCGGTATCATGGCTGCCAAAAAGGTAGATCAGCTTATTCCTCTCTGTCATCCCTTAGCGATTACCTCAGCTGATATCGATTTCTCTTTCAATGATACTGACTGTGCCATTGGTATAGAGGCCACCGTTTCCATGGCGGGACGTACCGGTGTGGAAATGGAGGCGTTGACAGCAGTTTCTGTGGCTGCTCTGACAATTTATGACATGTGCAAGGCCGTGGATAAGACCATGGTCATCTCCGATACTCGGCTTTTGCGCAAAAGCGGCGGGAAGAGCGGCCTATTTGTCAGGCCTGATGTCCCATGATATAACATAGGCAAAGAGACCACGTTAACATTCTGTGGGAGAGCGATATGGAAGAAAAAGACTTGCTGAGATTCAAAGAGCGACTGGAAGATATGAAGTCTGAGATCAACACCGATGTTGAGCAGACACTCACTGACATGACCAGCCAAAACGGCAATATTCCAGACCCCAACGATCGGGCGACCGTTGAATCCGATCGAAGCTTTGAGCTTCGTATTCGCGGTAGGGAACGCCGTTTGATGGAGAAAATCGAAGAAGCGCTTTCCCGCATTGAAGACGGTTCCTACGGAGTTTGCGCCGGTTGTGGAGAGGATATCGCTTTAAAGCGGCTGGAGGCACGACCGGTTGCCAAGTTTTGCATTGACTGCAAAACCAGCCAGGAGCAACGCGAAAAAGAACAGGGACGTTAACGCCTATGCCGGAACTACGAAAGGATCCTATTCTTGGCCGTTGGATCATTATTGCCCAGGAGCGGGGAAAACGGCCCACTGACTTTTTAGTTGAAGAGTACAAGGTCAAAGGCGGGTTCTGCCCGCTTTGTCCTGGCAACGAAAAGACCACCCCTGATGAGGTTTTGGTCTATGGTCGGGAGTGGGGCTATCCCAATACTGCGGGGTGGAAATTGCGTGTTGTGCCCAATAAATATCCAGCTCTGGTTATCGAAGGAGAGCTGGATAAACAAGGGGAAGGGCTGTATGACCGCATGAACGGCATCGGTGCGCATGAAGTGATCATAGAAAGTCCCAATCATAAGGACCGATTTTCGCATATGCCGCCTCATGATATGCTCTTTACCTTCCGGGCCTATCGTGACCGTATCCGTGATCTTTCAAAGGATCCGCGTTTTAACTACGTGGTCATCTTCAAAAACTTTGGCAAGGCAGCTGGCGCCTCCCTTGAGCATTCCCACTCTCAGCTCGTCGCCCTGCCCATCTTGCCACGCATGGTGACCTCCGAGCTTGACGGTTCACTCTCGTATTACAAATACAAGGACCGCTGCGTCTTTTGCGATATCATTCGTCAGGAAATTCAGCAGAAAATACGTCTGGTCTGTGAAAATGATCAGTTTGTCACGGTTACCCCCTTTGCTCCCCGCTCACCCTTTGAGATGTGGATCATGCCCAGGCAACACAGCTCGTCCTATATCGAACAGGATGAAAGTTCCCTGATTGCCCTTGCTGAAATTTTCTCCGAGACCCTGCGGCGACTCGATGCCTGTATTCCCAACGTCCCTTATAACTTTGTTCTGCACACCCAACCCCTGCGTTCCGGTCCTCTGGAACACTACCACTGGCACTTTGAGATTGTCCCTAAATTAACTTCAATTGCTGGGTTTGAATGGGGAACCGGGTTCTATATCAACCCCATGCCGCCTGAGGAGACCTGCCGGTATCTTCGCGAGGTGAAATTTTAGGAGGTGTCTGTGGAAAGTAAACGTATCCTTTTAGTCGACGACGAAGAGTCTATTCAATTGCTCTACAGGGAGGAATTTGAAGACGAAGGATATATCGTCGACTCGGCCTATAACGGTCAGGAGGCTTTGGCGAAATTCGCAGAAAATCCACCGGATCTTGTCGTGCTTGATATCAACATGCCAGAGATGAACGGGATTGAAGTGCTGCGCCAGATGAAGGAGATCAAAGGTGATCTCCCTATTATACTCAGTTCTGCCTATCAGGAGTATAAACAGGATTTTGGCAGCTGGGCCTCTGAGGCTTATGTGGTTAAATCGGCCAACATGGATGAACTCAAGGCAACCGTTCGTCAATACCTGGGGTAAGGACAGATTCTGGCCTCCCCAATGCCCCCTGTCAGGGGGCTTTTTTTTTCAATTGTGATTTCTGTATCTTAAATCCGTGACTACCGCCGTTACGGATTTAAGGTAACTGTCCCGGACGTTTGCGGATAGCCTCGCGTAAGTGCGCTGTTTGCAGGTTCTCCCCCTTTAGGTGACACAACCGGTAGGTTATTCAAGCCGTTTTATACTATGAAAGATATCCAAAGCTCAGCTGACTCCCGACGAATAGATATTCGTAAAGTTGGCGTTAAAACCATAACCTACCCCATTACGGTCTTGGACAAGTCCAAACGGACGCAGTCAACCATCGCCAAGGTTAACATGTATGTGAATCTCCCTCACCAGTTCAAGGGAACGCATATGAGCCGGTTTGTGGAAATTCTTAATCAATTTCATGGAGATTTCAACCTCAAGACATTTCAGTCCATCCTTGAAGAAATGAAACGCCGCCTTGATGCAGAGGCAGCACACCTGGAAATGGATTTTCCTTATTTTTTTCAAGAAAACTCTTCAGATGCTCCACGGTCCCTACGACGTTATGACTGTCGCTTACACGGCTCTTTAGACGGCAAACTCGATCTCCAGGTTGAAGTCGACGTGCCTTTAGCCTTCACCGGGGAGCACCATGTGAGCCAAAACGGACTCACTGGGCATTGGGGCATGATGACGGTTTCGGTGCGAATGAAATCCTTTCTCTGGATTGAAGATCTCATCGCGCTCGTCGAGAATGCGGTGGCCTCACGATCACTTGAAAAAGAAACGGTTGAGTCACTTTGTTTGCAAATCTCTGATGTCCTGCTAGCCAGTGGAGCCTTTCAATGGTACAAAGTTGTTGTGAAAAATAGTGCCAACGGGTATTCAGCATTTGCTGTGTCCCAGTGGCCCCATTAATCGTTAACCACTTATTTTATATACGGTACGCACCTTCACAGGTTGCCTCTACGCTTAACCATCTCAACACCAACAGACTGCGATGAGTGAACTTCTTTTTGAAATAGGAACAGAAGAAATCCCTGCTGGGTATATCCAGCCGGCCCTGAATACCCTGGCAGAACAATCCGCCAAGAAACTTGGGGCGCTGGAGCTCACCTATGGTGCCATTCGCACCTATGGAACCCCGCGTCGGTTGACTCTTATTATTGAGGATCTGCAGGCCAGACAGGCTGACCGGAGTCAGGAGCATATCGGGCCATCGAAAAAAGCTGGCTACGATGACGACGGTAATCCAACCAAGGCCGCCATTGGCTTCGCACGCTCTAAGGGATGCGATCCTGCCCAACTGCAGGTTGTGGAGACCCCCAAAGGCGAGTATTTGATGGTCGTTGAGGATGTGCAGGGGCAGGAGACCAAAGCACTGCTGCCTGCCATGCTGGAGTCGCTTATTCGTGAGTTGGTTTTTCCTAAATCAATGAAGTGGTCTGACTACGCAATTACCTTTGCCCGCCCGATTCAGTGGCTGGCTCCGCTCTATGATGGAGAGGTCTTGCCGGTCGAGGTCGAGGGGGTGAGCTGCGGCAACACCTCACGTGGTCATCGCTTTCTCTCACCCAATACCTTTGAACTCACCGATGCAAAAGGGTATTTGGAGTTGCTCCGCTCTCACTCTGTTATAGCCGATCCCAAAGAACGTCGGGAGATGGTCATTGCAGAGGTCAAACGTGCGGTGAAAGAGCATGCTCATATAGACGGTGCAGCCGCAATTCTCCACGAGGGACTGCTGGATACGGTCACCAACCTGGTAGAATATCCTTATGGGGTCTGTGGCCGTTTTGATGAAAAATTTCTCCAGCTCCCCGATGAAACCCTGGTCACTTCCATGCGGGAGCACCAGAAATATTTTCCTGTTGCTGGGAGCGACGGCAAGCTGCTCCCTCTGTTTGTTGCAGTCAATAACACCAAAATTGATGATATTGAGTTGGCGGCAAGTGGTCACCAGCGTGTGTTGCGGGCTCGCCTGGAAGATGGTCTGTTCTTTTTTAATGAAGATAAAAAACAGCCGCTGGCATCGCTCTGTCCTGAACTGAAAGGCATTGTATTTCAAAATAAACTTGGCACCATGCTTGCCAAAAGCGAGCGTATGGTTGCACTTTCGGCCACCCTGGCACGGCTCATCGCCCCTGAGCTTGAAGAAGACGCGAAAAAGGTTGCCACCCTGGCCAAAGCTGACCTGCTGAGTCAGATGGTTGGGGAGTTTCCCTCGCTTCAGGGCATTATGGGGCGGGTTTATGCAGAAAATGATGGCGAAAAAGCCGAGATCGCCCTGGCCATTCAAGAACATTATCTGCCGGTACGCGCCGGTGGCGCCGTGCCCTCCTCGTTGCTCGGTGCTCTGGTTGGCATTGCAGACCGGCTGGATACGCTGGTCGGCTGTTTTGCCATTGGCGAGAAACCTACGGGGAATAAAGACGCCTTTGGCCTCAGGCGTCAGGCGATTGGCCTGATCAGCATCATTAAGGGGTTGAAAATAGCCTTTTCATTACAAGACATGGCAACTGCCGCGCTGGAAGGCTACGCAGGTGTTGTTGCAAACGATGAGGCAACCGTCCTTGAGGTGATGGATTTCATTCGCCTGCGTTTTGAAAACGACCAGGTCGCAGCCGGCTTGCCACAGGAATTGGTTGAAGCAGCCACCTCGGTGGGCTTTGACGATATGATGGACTGTATTCAGCGTATCGAAGCACTGGAGCAGATCCGCTCCCAGGAAAGTTTTGCTGTCCTCGCCGGTTCCTTTAAGCGTATCCGTAACATCATCAAAGAGAATGCGGAAACAACAATTGATGAAGCGTTACTGAGCGAGCCAGCAGAAAAGTCACTGTACGCCGCCTTCACTGAGGTCAAGGCGCAGGCGCAACCGCTCATTGAAGAGAAAGAATACTGCAAGGCCCTCTTGGCCTTACTTGAGATGAAAGAACCGGTCGACCAATTTTTTGATCAGGTTATGGTTATGGCCAAAGAGGATGCGATTCGTCAGAATCGTCTTAATCTGTTGACCGGACTTGGTGAGCTGGTCCTCTCTGTGGGAGATATTTCTCGAATGCATGTTGAATAAGCCCGGTCGACATATTCATAAGCTAAAAAAAATAGCTGCTCACATTTTTGTGGGCAGCTATTTTTTTTGGGTGGGGCAGGGGACAATGCTCTTTGATTACATGAAGTTGCACTTGCAATCATATTTGCAGAGTGTCTATATCCCCACCACCTGAAAAATCAGATCATTTATGGCAGGTTTTACAGCTTGCGAGCTTCTTGTCAATTTTCCGGTGACAGGTTGTACATTTTTTGTGGGCTGCCTTCTTGAAAGTGTTGAGCTTTGCTGACATAGCTGCCTCACCGGTGTTGTGACAGCTTTCACATTTTTCAACTTTTTGTCCCTCCACATAGGCAACCTGTTTGCCGTCAGCATCTTTACCGTGATGACAGGTGCCGCATTCCAGCCGTGACTGATGTTCCCCGTGGGGTAAAAAGGCGGGTTTGGGTTTTGCATTACCATCAATGGTTGATTCCAGGGTGATTTCAGCAGGCCCTTTATCGGCTGCCATTGCAGTGGCCAAGAGACAGGGCGCACAGCAAAAGGCAATAAGGGAAACACCAAAAATAATCTTTTTCATTGAATACCTCCTTCAGAGTGAAGTGAATGAGACAGGATAGGACATCGTTGTTTCAACCGATCAGACCGATCCATAACTATGTAGACCCGATAAAAAGAAGTTAACGCCAAAATAGGTAAAGAAAACGGCAAGAAAACCTACGATAGCCAACCAGGCTATGCGACGACCCTGCCAACCACGGGTAAAGCGCGCATGCAGGGTCAACGCGTAAACAAACCAGGTAATAATAGACCAGGTCTCCTTTGGATCCCAACTCCAGTAGGTTCCCCAGGCCTCATTGGCCCAGATAGCCCCGGTGATAATGCCCGCCGAGAGCCACATGAATCCAAAAATAATAGTCTTATGCGTTAAATCGTCAATGATTTTGAGCTCAGGTAATGAGCCTAATATCGATAAGTTCTCTTGCTTGTTCCGACTTGCGCTTTTCAGCAAATACATCATGCCCAGGCCCCCTGCCACGGCAAATGCACCGTAGCCGATAAAACAGGTGACAACATGGGCAATAAGCCAATTGGACTGAAGTGCGGGGATAAGCGGGCTGATGGTGTCATCAATACGGGCCGAGAGTGAGGCGTAGGCCATGGCCACGGCAACGCAGGGCATGACAAAGGCCCCCATGATGCGTGCCTTGAAGCGGTATTCAAGCCCAAGGTAAAAAAGAGTGGTACACCAGGCGAAAAAGACGAGCGACTCATACATATTGGTCAAGGGAGCATGCCCGGCACCAATTTGGTAAGACTCGTGCCAGCGCATGCCCAGTGCGATTGTTTGAACAATCACGCCACCTGCGGCAAAGAGCATACCGATGAGACCAACCTTATCGTTTTTAAAAAGAAACAGGCCCAGATAAAAAGCTGCGGCCAGAATATAGGCGATCATGGCCAGGCCAAAGAACAGGGAACTCTCCATAGATAATCCGTAAGCAGAAATGGACGAAGGTAAGGTGGGCTTGTTCAGGAAAGTTGCTCTAAACGCTTGATACGCTCAGTAAATTTCCTTTCAAAACCTACCTTGTTTTTATTGGCATCGCCAGCCAAAAGTATGTGACACTCGGAGCCTGTGGCCTGGATGGAACCATAGAGACGCCGATGTGAGAGAAAAAATGCCACATAGAGTCCTACAAGCATGAGTATGCAGCCGCTATACACAAGCCCAACTCCAGGGTCTTTAGTTGCCTGTAAACCTGTGGCGTACGCCTGTTCAACCTTCAAAATATAGGTCGCGTCTGGACGCTTGATTTTCGCCTCCTGCCCGGGCTGCAACCAGAAAATGGAAGCCTTCCCCTGACCATCCGAAAACCAGATTTTAAGCTGTCTTGTTACCTCTCCTCGGTTTTCCCGATTGATAATACCATATCTGACCCCGGCCTCGCTCCAAAGAACCTCCCTGGCAACGCCAATCTTGGAACTGGTGGCAAGTCCGTCTGCTGCCCGTTTGATTTGAACAAGGTAGTTCTGAAAGGGTTGGTAACTTGACTGGTAGAAAGTGACGCCCTTGTAGGTGAGTGGTTTGTTGACCTCTATTATCGCATGCCGGACTTCTCTGCCTTCTTCGATAATACCCACCTCCGTGCGATAGGTTTTCGGCATACCATTGGGATAGTATTCGATGGTGAAGTCCTTGCAGAAAAGTTGGAAGTCAAGATCGATATGCTGGCCACCTTTGAAAGCGTTGATATGACCCGAGGCCTGCCCCTCGGGGAGCATCATTGCTCCTTTAAAGGCAAAGGTCGGGTTATGAAGAATTTTTTCGGCAATGGTGGATGAGCCTATAACAGCGCCCAAGAGCACAATGAGGATCGAGCAATGCACCACATAAACGCCAAAACGACTCCAGCCACCTTTCTGGGCAACATAAAGAGAGCTTTCGTCCTTTTCAACTTTTTGCGCTTTAAATCCAAGCGAGCGAAAAAATTGCATCACCTCCTGTTCAGCTGCATCAACAGTACTTAAACGGGTGTATGCATGTTTCAGGGGCATTTGGGCCAACTGCTCTGGGGACGTCATGCCCATATCTCGGCCAAGGATTCGAAAAACCAGGGGTATTCGCTCAAGGCTGCAGACAATGAGGTTCAGGGCAAAAAGGCCCAGCAGGCTCAGAAACCACCATGAATTGTACATATCAGCAATATCAAGAAGCCCAAAAAACTGTGCAGTCTTTTCCCCAAACTGCTGCACGTAAAAGCCGTGGCTTTGATTTTGAGGAATGATGGTCCCGATGATGGAGGTTGCTGCAAGAATAAAGAGGAGGAAGAGGGCCAGTTGCACTGAGGCGAACAGGCTGACAAAACCATTTTTTTTGCGCATGATCACGAGGTGAGTTGTTAAATGACGGGCCGGGAGCGAGTTGATCGCTTCGGTTGATCATAAAGGATTTGAATGTGATTTCCTTAGCATGAGTCCATGAAACTGGCAAGAATCTTTTACCCTACCACTTTGTGGTCTGGTTTAACAGATGAGCATGGAACTGTTTTTGATTATTGCTGCGTTGTTATCATGTAACAGAGCCGCCTGTGCCTGATCAGTTGATATTGAACTGACTCCTATTTGCCGGCAGAGTTCCGAGGAGAGATCGCTGAGCAGACTTATACGGATGCGACGGGTTTTTGCCATCATCGAAAGGGCTGTGCCTCCGTTTCCAGAGTAACATTTTTCAAGCTCCGCAAAGGCCCTTTTGGCCCCTCCCAGAGCAAAGTAAGGGAGAAAGGTAGTGGAGCCGATCCCGTCACGGCATTGGGCCAGAACAATGAGGTGGCCTCCGTCTTCGACAAAGCCTGCAGCATTGTTGATCGCCTTATGGGATTGGATAAAATTAATATCCTTGGGAAATCCACCTGCAGATGCAAGCACCAACGAATATTTTTTATCGTTGGGCAAGCGAAAGTGGTGATCATGGATTTTACAGACATCGAGAAAATCCGTGTAGGATCGACCACAACGATAGTCTACCACCTGGCCGTCACTGCCGAGAAGTCCATGGATAGAGATATAGTGCGGCAGAGCCTCATCTATTTCTTTGAGGTCTTCAGCAAGAGGATTGCCCAAGAGTTGGCCTGAGGTACAACCGGGAGCCAGCCCCTGAATGCTGGAATCAAGGAAAAGCCGATGATTTGCCCATATAGCCTCCCTTTCAGCAAGACCGGGGAAAAGCAATTTTCTTCCGCCGCCAAATCCGGCAAAGTAATGGTGAGAGATGGCCCCTACGGTAATGATGAATCCTGCTTGCAGGAGATCGCGCCGAATGCGGATCGGTGTCTTTCTTTTTGTGGTGCCTAAGGTGACAAATTGTCCCCGATCCTCGCTTTCATGGTGCACAAAGTGAAATTGCCGGTACGTTTCACCGTAACAGGCCAGGGATTCCTCCTCGCTTTGGCGAATATGAGTGCCGTAGCTGATATAGAAGCAGATTTGTTTGCCGCTGATGCCACAGGAAAGCAAGAGGTCAATGAGCCAGGGAAGAATCCTGGGATAGCCACAGAGCCTGGTTTTATCGGCCACCACGATGGCAACAGGTCCAGGGGGCAGGGAAGAGGGCAAAAGCGCTCTCAGCTCAAGGCTCAACCGACCCAAATCGACCTTGTTTTCGGGCTCATGCGGGTCGAGAAACCGTGTCTGCAGCGATACGTCAAAAGGGACCGTCCCCTCTCCAAAGCAAAGATTAACTTTGTTGTTCATCGGTGAGGGCCTGGTCTATGAGCTCAAGGGTATGCAGCGCCTGCATTTGCAAGCCATTACGGTCAATAATATCCTGCAACTGGAGAATACACCCAGGGCAACTGGAAGCCACAATCGTTGCTCCTGTTTTTTTCAGACCGCTGCTTTTTTTATCCCCGATCATACGGCTTAAGTCAGGGTGATGAGCGGTAAAGGTCCCCCCAAGTCCACAACAGAGACCGGCTCCTTCCATCTCAACATAGTCTGCCTGGGGCAAAGCCTGAAGGAGGGCACGTGGCTCCCTGGTTATTCCCTCGCTACGTAAATGGCAGGGATCGTGGTAGGTTATTCTGGTTGTCTGCTTTTTTTGAGGAAGCGCGGCAAGTATTTTATCAACTCCGTTTGCTACCAGGAACTGATGGATATCAAGAATTTTTGAGTCAAACGGGGAACCTGATTTTTCCGCATAATGACCAGCAAGCATCCCGCGACAGGATGCACAACCAGTGAGAATGACAGAACTCTTTTTTTTGTTCAGGGCCCCAATGTTGGTTTCACTGAGTTTGGAGATTAATGCGGAGTTTCCTGAAGAGAGCGCGGGCATACCGCAACAGCCCTGTTTTTTGGGAAAATACACGGAGAACCCCAGTCTATGCGGAATCCGTATTAAAAGTTCGCCCCACTGGGGATAGATATAACTGAGAGCACAACCGGCAAAAACCGTGACTATCCCCTTTTCCGGATCTCCTTCGAGAAACTCTGGAACCCGGTCAAAGAGGGTGCGTTCGGCAAGAGGCGGCAAACTCCTGCCTTTGAGTATTTCAGGGGAGAAGCGAAGTCGCAGCCCACTGGATTCAGGGATCTTTTTAAAGAGCAGGGGAGAGAGAAATTCGGCTCCTTTAATCAGGGTCTTCATGAGTGACTTGGACCCCGTAACCTTTGCCACCTTTTTGCCCACAGAAGAAAGTCCATGTTGGTCGGTTATTTTTCTTCGCAGGGCCCCGACAATTTTATCCGTGGGAACCTGGTTGGGGCAATGGGTAACACAGGAGCCACAGAGCAGGCAGAGCCCCATATCCTCTTGCAACCGCTCATCAAGCACTACCTGACCACTCAGTACGGAGGCGGCGAGAACGATCTTGCCGCGTGCTACAGAGCCTTCCCTGCCTGTTTCACTGTAAACAGGGCAATGGGCCTGACAGGCTCCACAGCGAACACATTGTTGGAGGACGTGCGCGTATTCTTCAAGATCTTTCTGGTTACTCATACTGCGGAATTTTCCAATAAAGGCAGAGGGGACTCCGGGTTCAACTCTGGAAAGATTTTACCTGGGTTCATGATATTATGCGGATCAAGAGCTTTCTTTATGGCGCGCATGGTCCCCAGAGTTTCAGGGCTGAGTTCGATGGCGATATAGGGCTGTTTTGCCGTACCTATCCCATGTTCGCCACTCACTGATCCCTGAAGGGCAACAGTAGTTTCAAAAATTTCTTTGAGCACCTTCTCCACGGTTTCACGCATCCCCTGTTCATCGAGATTCACCATTACGTTGACGTGGATGTTGCCATCCCCGGCATGACCAAAATTGACAATGGGAACATTATAATGTGCGGAAATTTTTTCCAGGGCGCGGATCATCTCCGGAACCCGTGAGCGAGGAACGACAATATCCTCGTTGAATTTATGGGGGTTAAGCTGACGCAGGCTTGGGCTGATGGCTCGACGCACCTTCCAGATTGCCTCAGATTCTTCCTGGGTTGCTGCTACTCGGATCTCCAATACGCCCAAGGGGGCAAGCAGTTCCTCTATCCGTGCGACCTGGGGATCAAGCTGATCGGAGGCCCCATCAACCTCGATAATAAGAACTGCCTGGGTGTGTTCGGGCAAGCCGAGATCGCCACCAGCCTGGCGGATACAGCTCAACGCTGAATTATCAATGAATTCAAGAGTAGTCGGGATAACTTTCCCCCGAATAATGGTCGAAACTCCCTCTGCAGCTCCTTCGATCGAGGTAAAGGCGACCAGCATGGTCTTGCGGGCCTCCGGTTGAGGGATTAGGCGTAGGATAATTTCGGTGACAACACCAAGGGTCCCTTCGGCGCCGACAATCAGCCGGGTCAGATCATAGCCCACTACATTCTTGATGGCACGGCCACCGGTTTGGATGATATCCCCGGTGGGCGTAACCACGGTCAACCCCATGACATAATCTCGGGTCACACCGTATTTGACGCACCTTGGCCCCCCGGCACACTCGGCAACATTACCGCCAAGGGTCGAGAAATCCTTCGAGGCAGGGTCTGGAGGGTAAAAAAGGCCTAACTGCTCAACCTTACGTTGCAGGTGAGCTGTTACCACCCCAGGCTCGACCACAGCAACCAGGTTATCGGTGTCAATTTCGATGATGCGATTCATGCGGGTCAGCACCAAAACGATGCCGCCGCGTACAGGCAGGCTCCCCCCGGTAAAGCCTGATCCGGCACCCCTGGGCAGGATGGGGATCTTTTCCTCGTTGGCCAGTTTGACAATCTGGCTCACCTCCTGCGTGGTGGTAGGATGGACCACCACATCAGGCATACATTGACGCTGGGTAGCGTCAAAGGAGTGAGTGACGAGGTCAACCTGCTGCCAGGAGACCCGACTTGACCCCACAATCTTCTCAAGTTTATCGAGAATATCTTGGTTGAGCATGAAATCTCTACTCGTCTGTATTTTCCGGCAGATGCACAGAGAGCTGCGGGAATGGAATTTCCCAGTTGTTTTGATTCGAGCATTCAACACACCACCGGGAAATAGAGCGTTCAATGCGACCGATGATCGGTGCTTGGTCCCCCTTCATATTGGCAAAGATCACCACATCAAGTGACGATGCGCCTGCCTGAAGAAAATCGACGCTGAGACTGAGGCAATTTTGGGCAAACCCTGCCTCTTCAAATTTTTGCTGCATGTAGGCGTTGAGTTTTTCCAAAACCGTGGAGGTAATTTCCTTTTGCAGGTCATAGGAAAGGCCAAAGACCACACGAACAAAAAAGTTGGTGGACAGGTTCGCAGGAGAAAGCCCCATAAATTCAGCCGTCGAATAAACGATTTTGCGGCCACCGAGTTCCACAACCTCGACCATCTCATGGGTCAGACTCACCACCTTGGCGTTATTCTTGCCCTCTATCGCGACCCAATCACCTTCCTCACAGGGGAACCATGGCTCATGTTCTTCATACGGTCGGGAAATCTGGCCTATCAAGGTCTCAATGGGGAGACGTAACTGCACTTTCAGGGTCGGATTGGAGAGTTTGCAAAACAGGTTAATTGATTCAACCCGCCAGGGGACACTCTGATAAATAATTCGCTCACCTTCTCGAACCGAGCCCATGTTCAACATCAGGCGAACCTGTTGCCACATCTTGGGCAGGGTTTGACGTACAGCCCAGATCAGTCCAAGGGCAAAGATAATGGTGGCGCTTAAAAGAAACCAGTCCTCAGCCATGTAGAGTACAAGGATAAACCCTGAAATGGCGAAGATAATGGAAAACGCCTGTAAAAAGAGTTCAGTAAAACGAACATGGACCGGACGCTGTTCTTTGCGAGCCCCTGGTAAAACGGTGAGGATGAAACGCGCAAACAGGCGAAAAGCGATGAAGATGACGATAAAAGCCCCAAAGGCCAGCAGCAGATACAAGCCTCGTTCGCGGAAAAAGTTGCGGACGGAGTCACTGGAACTCTGGATAAATGAGACGTCGTTTGCCTCAAGTTTGTTGAGCTCCTTTTGGGCAAGATCGAGTTTACCATTGACTCGTTTGTCCATGTTTTCCCAGGCAGGCAGCAGTTCACTCAGATAATTTTTTATCTCCGGGGTTTTTGCTTCCTCTATGAGCCCGCTAAGATGGGCAATTGCCGCCTTGGCCGTTTTGGCCTGCTCCTGGTAGGTGTTGATTGTATCTTTAAGATCGGACTTTTGCCTGGCCTTGGCAGTCAATGCTTTGAGTTCTTTAATACTGGGCTCAAGCAGGGTGGCGACTTCCTCTTTCCAACTGAATTTTGCCTCAGTCTTGTTGGAAAAAGCGCTGGAGTCGACTCCGGTTGCTAATCGTTCAAAATCAATTCCGGTTTCGTTAAGCTGTTTATCAAGATTTTTAAGTTCTTCCTTAAGGGTCTCCTGCTCGGAGACCGAGGAACTCTTTTCAATGCGCGCATTGATGGTGGCAATCTGCATCTTGAGGTTTTTCTGCAATTCAACCAATGAGGAAAGCATCTGCAGGGTTTCATCGGCCTTTTGCCCCGATTTCTGGCTGTCCCCCTTGGTCAATACAGACTCAATCTGTATTGGTTCGGTTGCCTCAGGTTGAATATCCTCAACTGCGTTTTCAGTTTTCAACTCTTGAACGACTTGATCATCAACCGTAGATATGGGGTTAATCGCAATCTTAGCGCTGCCCTTCCTATGCTCTTCAGCAAGGGTGACCTGCTTGTTTTTTGCAGTATCAATGGGCTTGGTTTCAGCAAAGCCTCCACCTGTAAAGGAAAACAGCACAATCAAGATGATCAGAAAACGCATAGTCCTTATCCTTGGTTTAAATTATTCAAGACACCCTGCAGGTCAGGGCGCAAGGCGCTCAAGCGACCATTGCCCATCAGAATCAAGCGTATAAAGGAAACGGTCGTGAAGGCGGCTGGTCTGCCCTTGCCAAAACTCAACCGTCTGTGGTCGAACACGATACCCACCCCAAAAATCGGGTAAAGGGATTTCTCCCTCAAGAAATTTCTTTTTAATTTTTTCGAATTCGAGCATCAGCATCTGCCTAGAAGAAAGCACAGAACTCTGACGGGATATCCACGCCCCCAACTGACTTTCCCGTGGGCGGGATGAAAAATAGCGGGCAGACTCCGCAGCGCTGACTTCTTCTGCTATTCCGGTGATAGCCACTTGCCGAGCAATCTTGATCCAGGGGAAAAGCAGGGCAACACGATTGTTTTCAGCAATTTCCCCTGCCTTGCGACTTTTGTAGTTGGTGTAGAAGACAAAGCCGTTTTGGTCAAAAAATTTTAAGAGCACTGTACGTGAAGATGGTTGTCCATCTTTATTGACAGTGGAAAGGGTCATGGCGTTGGGCTCGAGAAGCTCAGCTGCGCATGCATCCTTAAACCAGTGCTCAAATTGGGAAAAAGGGTCAACGGCCAGGGTTTTACGGCTCAATACCGGTTTTTTATAATCTTTGCGGAATCCTTGAATATCCATACTCTACTCCAAAAGGGTGTCTTGAATAATGAGATTTTTCA
Source organism: Desulfobulbus rhabdoformis (assembly GCF_016919065.1). GTDB lineage: Bacteria > Desulfobacterota > Desulfobulbia > Desulfobulbales > Desulfobulbaceae > Desulfobulbus > Desulfobulbus rhabdoformis. The sequence goes on from NZ_JAFFQA010000008.1 coordinate 137,676, forward strand.
ATCAAGATCAGGTAAGCGCCAGACTTCGCGAGATTGGCAGAAAAAGCAATTATTCAAGATTCCCAAAAAAATAATAGCCTCCCAACTGTAAGAACCGTTTTAAATCAGGTCAACATCTGCAGAGCCCCTGAGTCTGTGACAGCGGGGGAACTGGATGAAACATAAATTTCTGAAAAATAATGACCGATTCAGAATGACAGGTTGTTCAATTCCCACCAGCTACCACGGATGCAGGACAAAGCTCATTGCCCCTCGGTGAGAATATCCAGCAATTCCGGAAGGGCTGTGGCGCTGGGCTGTTGGATAAAGAATCCCTGCTGGCTTTGTTGGGCAAGCTCTGAGAAGGGGTTGGCCTCAATGTTGATATCAACAATGATCCCATTGTTACGATACACTTCCCGTGCTACCTGATTGGGCAGGTTGGTTGCTCCAGCTGTTCCAACAATAATCAGAAGCGCAGTTTCCTGGGCCAAGGCCATTGAACTGTAGAAATGGTAATGGTGCTCGTTGTAACTTTCATCGAAAAGAAGAACATGCGGCCGGGTACGGGCTCCGCAAAGCGGGCAACGTAAGGCCTGTATATCCTGAGCAGTGAGCTGCTCTTCTTTTGTTTTTGGAGAGACTGTCTCGGGTATGGGATAGACCTCTTCGCTGCATTCCAGTGCGCAACGCATATGAAATACATTGCCATGAATTTGATAGGTGCGCTGAAGGGAATTGCCTGCACTCAGATGCAACCCATCTATATTTTGGGTGATAAGCGCGAATCGATCTTTGAAAACATTTTCCATATCGACCAGCGCTTTATGGCCGTCGTTGGGGCGAGCACCTTTGCAAACGCCCATACGATAGAGGTACCACTTCCATACCTCCTCAGGTATCTGGCTAAACATTTGAAAGGTGGCCATCTCCTGGGGATGGTAGACCTCCGAGCCAACGGTCCAGTATCCTTCAGGTCCACGAAAGGTTGGAATACCGCTTTCTGCAGATATTCCGGCCCCGGTGAGTACCGTGATTTTCCCCGCTCCTTTTGCAATACGCTGCAACAGCTGCTTTTGGCTTGTTTCCATGCATGCTCCCGTGTTCAGGACTCAGTCATCTTTCCGTTGCAATATCCAGCAGATAAAACTTAGTCATTCTGAATAGAGCACCTAAGTCAAGAACAGATTCTTTTTCAAGCCCTATTTCAGAAAAATGAAAAAAGGGGCTTGATCCTGCTGTTCGCAACTACAGTTATGGCTCATAGCCGTATTCACTTACGGAACAAGGTTGAATTGATTCTGTAGGCTTGATTGTAAAAGTGTTTCGAGCCGCCTGAATACCTGAGAAAGAAAGGGGAAGCTTAACGGGTAGCCGTTGCCAGCTTGAGGGCGAGCAGGGTAAAGATGGATCCGGCCGTCTTGTTTAACCATTTTTGTGCCGAGGCGGATTGTCGCAACCACTGCCCCAGGTGTGCAGCAAGAAAACTGATGGCACCAAAAACAAGAAATGCACAACAGATAAATACACTCCCCAGCAGGGCGATTTGCACGGTCAGGTGACCACGGTCAGGGTGGGTGAATTGGGGGAGAAAGGCGAGAAAAAAAATAGAAACCTTGGGGTTGGTTACATTCATGATAATACCCCGAAGGTAGTAGCGAAAAAGACTGGTTTCCTGCTGTGTCCGGTCCTCCAGCGACTCGGCTCCGGCACGAAATGCCCCCCAGGCCAGATAGAGCAGATAGGCAGCACCTGCACATTTCAGCAGGGTAAAAGCCGTGGCGGAAGCCTGAAATATGGCTGCTACGCCAAAGGCGACAAGGGAAGTATGGACAAGGAGCCCGGTACAAAGACCTAAGGTCACCACAAGGCCAACCAGGCGACCTTTTACTGCCGATTGCGTCAGCACAAAGATATTGTCCGGTCCTGGAGCCAGGGCGAGTAACAGGGAGGCAGAGACAAACAACGCAAGCTCAGTCAACGCAAACATGCAGGCACTCCACTACAGCCCTGATGTGTCAGAGGGGCCGCCGGTATCCATGGGATACACTTTAAATTTTTCTATAAAACCAGCTGGTTTATAGCTTAACTTTGCCTGACGCAGTCCCTGGTCCCCCAGGTCCTGCTCACGATTTATGGTTTCGTAATCCTCGGGAAGCACCGAGGCAAAAGATTTATTGATAAACTGATACAAACCTTTATAGCCGGTGACAGCCTTTTCAAAATGAATCAGGTAGCTGGCCACGTTGCCGAGCTCTTCTCCAAGGGCATAGGCTACAGGTTTTTTGTCAACATAGTAAATACCGCCGCAGAGCACAAGCTCATCAATAAGCTCAAGCGCTTCACGGGCAGCTGCGTAATCGCCATCGCGGCCAAGATTTGCCCGCCACTGGTCAAGCACCTTGATGGCGTCATCGACATACTCTTCGCGCAGGGGGCGGGCCTCGTAATTATGGTTGGTGATAAAGGCCTTTACCAGATTACGTTTTTTATGGTAGTTGCGACCGCGCAGTACGGCCAGATCCTGGCGGTTATAGAGATAATCAAAGTTATCCCTATCGGGCAGTACACGGTAGCCCAGGTCAACAAGCTGTTGCTGCTGACTAGCCGATGCAGCCTTCATCATGCCTTGATCTTCAAAGAGTTGTGCCAAAATTTTCGGCTCAGGAAGAGCAAAGGGCAGCATGAAAAAGGGGATATCATCATCTCTCCCCAGCAGCACAAGGGTGCCATCGGCCACCTGAGTCAACCGATAGTTATGACTCTGCCGGAATAGATAAATGTTAGCAAAGGTAAACTCGGATATACCGTCATGCAATGCATGAAACATGGGGTGCAAAAACGGACGGTGTTCTAAGCGTATTTCAGAGGTGTTTGGATAGGCTGGAAACATGGACGAAGAATGAAAAGCAAGAAAATGGCAGGTTGTTGCAAGATAACCTGCAAGTTCACCTCAGAGATTCTTGGCAGAGAACAGGCTTTTGCCAAGGGACTTGAAGAGATTGCAAGAGTAGGTAAAACTCAGTCTGAATCCGTGAGCATTCATTGGTGTGTCAGTTCCCTCGCTTGCAACATGCCGATTAATGTACACTTTATCGACGTGTTGCAAACAAGGAAGGTGTGTGCCGATGGATGTCCCAAAGGGGCGACGGGGAAACCGAATAAGAACGATGCTTATCCATAAAACCTGATTTATTCGAAATAATCTGGTGGATGGCAATCACCCGCCGTCACGGATTCGGGGCTGGAACATGGTCTACCTTAGACATGATCATGGAGTTGAGCAACCCTGCAACATGATAAACACTGGAATAAAATAAATGTATTTCTGCTTTCTCCCTGTAAACCGGAAGTTAACTCCCAAGTCCGTGAGCATTTAACGGACGTCAGTATGGTTGTTTGAAAATCATTGTATTCTTAAAAAGATACATCGAACTATGAGCACCCGCCGTCACGGATTCTGATTACTGTTCCGTTCCCAGTACTTTGTCGATAATCATTTTTTTGGTGTACTCGTCTGGCTCAGGAGTGTTCCAATAAATGAACTGTTTGATCATCCGCATGTAACTGCCATTATCCTCTTTGCACTGATCGCAGATCGATTCGGCGTGGTCACGGTACATGATGATTTCACTGGCCGGTTCACCTGATTTATTCACCGCTGCCATTTTTCGGCAGCCACAGTCGTAGCGAATAACAGCAACGCCCACAGCATCGGGGCTGCCCTCGATGATCCCTTCTATCATGGCCAGTTCACCTTTTTCCGCTGAGTAGGTGTTATTCTTCTTTGGGGTCAGTTTCTTTGCCATACAAATCTCCTTCAAGGGTTCATGAAAATCCGGTTCTTCTTACCCATGATTTATCCACAAGCATATGAAAAAATGAATCGGCATGTGATTAATGGGTTGTTATGAAAAAATTATCAGGCTGAAAATCAATAATTTTCAAACGTAACCACAGATTTGTGGGATGCAACCCGGATATCTTTTATCTTGACAAAGGTTGACCGGTCTTTTAAAAAAAATCGATTCTTACGTATTGTTTGCCTCGTCCCCGGGGTTGTAACAACATCGTGTTTCGAGTTTTTATTCATTTATCCATTCTTTTTGGAGGTAGTGCCATGTGGGAAATCGTTGTAGATAAAGACAAATGTACTGGTGATGAAGAGTGTGTAAACGCTTGCCCCGCACAGGTTTTCGAGATGCAGGATGGTAAAGCAGAGCCGGTTAACGGCGACGAGTGCCTGGGCTGCGAGACCTGTGTAGAGGTTTGCCCTGAAGGTGCCATCACTGTTACCGAAATCTGATTCTATCAGAACATTCGGTTGGTTTACAAGCCCATCCCTTTACGGGGATGGGCTTGATTTGTTTTAGGCAACCGAATCGGCCTCTGTTGTTTGCTCTTTCTCATGACGCTACGTAAATTCACCCGAATCGTTAAACCCGGTGTTCCGCGCTCGGTGCATCTTTTTGCTGCGCCATTTTTATGGACCGTCATCGGCTGTATGCTGATGCTTCGCGGCATCGGCTGGATGCACCAGGGACACCGCTTGATACTGATCATTCTCGCACTGGTTATTGGAACGCTCAAATCCCTGTTTATTCTTGATAAGGTGGCACGGAAATCCATCGATCGCATCATCCGTTTTCAGGATGGGACCTGTCTTGGCGCCATTTATTCCTGGAAAAGTTGGCTCATGGTCGCCATGATGATGGGAGCGGGTATGATTTTACGCCACCTGGGACACCCTGGTCAGTGGGTAGGGGCGCTTTACTGTGCCGTTGGCTGGGCACTGTGTTTTTCCAGTCGACTGGGCTGGGGCCAGTGGTATACACTGAGAAACTTTCATGAACACTAACACCATACATTCTCTCAACCAAATAACCATCAGCCGCAGCGCACTGCTCCATAATTTTCGTCTTTGCAAAGAGCTGGCGCAGGGGGCACCTTTGCTTCCCCTGGTCAAGGCTGATGCCTATGGTCATGGGCTCCTGGATTGTGCCCGAATCTTTGCCAAAGAGGGCGTGGCCGCCTTTGGTGTTGCCGAGGTGGTTGAAGGCGTCCGCTTGCGAGAGGCGGGATTCACCGAACCCATTTTCGTGCTGGCAGGTGTCATTCCCCAAACCCTTGAGACCATCATTACTTATGATCTTACTCCGGTGGTTGTCGATAAGGCACTCTTCCCGGAACTCTCACGGTTAGCCGGTAAGTACCAGAAAACAGTAGCGGTGCATCTCAAACTTGATGCCGGCATGGGAAGGCAGGGTATTTTACCCAAAGATTTCGCGCAGGTAGTTGAAATCCTCGAGCAAACGGACCATCTCCAGCTTGCAGGTGTCATGGCACATTTTCCCATGGCAGATGATCCAAGCTCTGACAACTCAAGCAAGGTGCTCGCAACTTTTACAGAGACAACGGATAAACTCGACACGGTTCAACGCCGGAAGTGCTGCCTCCATCTTGCCAATTCCGGTGGATTATTTTATGTTGCCGGCGCCCAGCTCAACATGGTCCGGCCTGGAATCTCCCTCTACGGGTATTATCCCGACGGGGACCAGGGGCGTGGCAATGCATCTGCTCCACTGTTGCAGCCCGCCATGCGTTTTAGCACGCAGGTCATCCAGGTTCGAGAGGTTCCAAGGGGACATGGTTTAGGATATGGCCACCTCTTTACAACGACCCGACCAACGACCATCGCGGTGCTTCCGGTTGGCTATGAAGATGGGTATCTGCGTATTTTGTCAAACCGTGCCCAGGTGTTGGTAAACGGGCAACGAGCGCCTGTCGTTGGCCGAATCTCCATGAATCTGACCCTTGTCGATGTGACCGATGTCGGCTCCGTGCACGTTGGAGATGAGGTTGTCCTTCTTGGAAAGCAAGGGGATGCAGAGATTACCGCAGATGATATTGCCACCTGGATGGAGACCATCAATTATGAGGTGCTCTGCCTCTTTGGCAATCTCAACGATCGAAAACTTGTCGACTAATATTTGGGCTGAATCCGTGAGCATTCATCGGTGCGTCAGTCTCAAAGTTTGTGCCGTGCCGATTAAAGTACACTGTATCGGTATGTTGCAGGCAATGGTAGCGGCTGAGTACTGAACAAAAAGTCGGCGTATTACAAACAACGAAGCTAATCCAATAATGAGTTCATACGGCTTCGTGGATATCATGAAACCTGATACATCACCATTTTCCCTTACACTATTGTCGGTTTTTGACCGCAGTTGTTAGCCCATGATAAAATCACAGATAAAAGAAATTGTTGATCGATGTTTCCAGAAAGGTGTTGCCCTAGAGTATTGGAGTAATGCGGCAGCAGGTCGTTACGCCATCGAAGTACCCAAGCGTGAAGGGCAGGGGGATTTTTCGACCAATTTTGCCCTGGTCGCAGCCGGTATTGATAAGCGAAAACCCCGTGACCTTGCGGCTCAACTGGCACAGCTGCTGGAAGCGGAAACCATGATCGAGAGGGTTGAGGTCGCTGGCCCCGGTTTTATCAACCTTTTCTTGAAAACAGAAATCTGGACCACGGTGCTTGCTCCCATCTATGAGCAGGGAACCGCCTTTGGCTGTACTGATGTCGGTGCTGGCAACAGGGTCCTGGTTGAGTTTGTTTCTGCCAATCCCACCGGTCCCTTGAGTGTCGGACATGGCCGCAATGCGGTCTTGGGAGATGCCATCGCCAGGGTACTGAAGGCTGCCGGGTATAACGTGGAGCGGGAATATTACTTTAATGATGCCGGACGGCAAATGCGTGTTCTTGGTGAGTCGACCCGCGCTCGTTATCTGGAGCTTTTGGACCTGCCAAACACCTTCCCCGAAGATGGTTACCAAGGTGACTATATCTACGATATAGCCCGCGCCATGCAGGAAGAGGGGGGCGATTCGTATAAAGATGCCGATGTTACGGTCTTTAAAGAGCATGCCCAGAAGGCGATTTTTGCCGACATCGACTCAACCCTCAAGCGTATTGGTATCGGTTTTGATACCTATTTCAACGAGCATACCCTCTATGCCGACGGGCGTATTTACAAGGTCGTCGACGAGCTGCGGGCCAAGGACCTGGTCTATGAAAAAGAGGAGGCGACCTGGTTTAAAACCTCCGAGCTTGGGCAGGAGCAGGATAGAGTCATCATAAAAAGTACTGGCGAGCCAACCTATCGCTTGCCCGATATCGCCTACCACCTTGATAAGTTCAAACGCGGCTATGACTGGATGATCAATGTTTTTGGCTCTGATCATATTGCCACTGTTCCCGACGTTCTTGCCGGTGTACGTGCTCTGGGCTGTGATGACAGCAAGATCACTGTTGTGCTGTACCAGTTTGTGACCCTGCTGCGCGATGGGAAACAGGTCAAGATGTCAACCAGGAAGGCGACCTTTGTCACCGTTGATGAACTTGTCGATGAGGTCGGACCGGATGCGCTGCGTTTTTTCTTTCTCATGCGCAAACCCGACAACCTGATCGAATTTGACTTGGATTTAGCCAAAAAACAAAGCCAGGAAAATCCTGTTTACTATGTGCAGTACGGGCACGCGCGCCTTTGCTCTATCGAGCGCCAGGCAAAAGAACAGGGGGCCAGCAGCGCTGCCGGTCCTGATGCGCTAAATCGGCTCGTCGAACCGGAGGAATACGCTCTACTCAAGGCTCTGGCCGATTACCCGCAACTGGTTGCCGGGGCAGCGACTGACCTTGCACCGCACCGTGTCATTTTTTATCTGATGGAGCTGGCCGGGCAATTTCATGGCTACTATAATAAGCATAAGGTCCTCACCGATGACAGCCAGTTGAGCGCAGCCAGGCTCTACCTCTGTGGCGCGGTCAAACAGGTCTTACGGAACGGTCTCGAGCTCATCGGTCTTAATGCCCCGGAATCCATGTGAGAAAACTGGACGGGCTTTTTTGAATTCCAGGTTGCATTTTCCGGCAAAAGACTTACCAAATAGGACGGAGGCGAGAGTGAAGACGTTTCCGTCCTTGTCTGCCTATCCTTCCAGGAACTCCTGAGGCGCCATGGGATTGTTTGCACGTAAAGCTGCCTCTTCTTCAACTTCGTCCCGGGATGGGACCAAGCCAAAAAAGGCAAAATCCTTCCGTATCGAACTGGGCTGGCGCGGTCTGTTGAGTCTGATACTGGTTTGCTTTTGTTTGTTTTTCTGGATGTTTGTATTAGGGATTTGGGCTGGTCAGACCATTCTTTTTCCGCAAAAAAAAGAAACTGTACACAGCTCGGCATCCCCCAGGGAACGCTCGGCACAGAAAATTCCACCGGCACGGATTGCTACACAAAAACGTCCTGCCGGATAACCCGTCATTAAGAAGGACTCAAGCAGCAGCTCAATTATGAATGGAACACGACGTAGGCGCCCAACAAAGCAAAAACAGGTCTCGTTGTTTGTAGCTTTGGGGCTACTGCTGCGTCGGCTTCTGTTAGTTCGTGTAAGCTGGTATGTTCCGGCTATCACCCCACTTTGTATATTTTTCCTTGCCCATCTCCTCACGCTTGTTACTTTTATTCTGATTCGCAATCATCTTGTAAGCGTTGAAGAGTCCGTGTACGCCTCTTTGGTGACTTGGTCGGTGTATGGTCTGTTTCCACTGAGTCTGAGTTCCTATGTCTGTTTTTTTTTAGTCGCCCGTCCCGCTGTGACCTTGTTACACCATTGTTTTCCCTCATGGTCCGCCTTCAACCTGCATCTGCTTAACGGCAGCATATATGGCGCTGCCATAGGGCTGTCGCTGCTGATATTGCTGCAGCCGGGAGTAGGGGGCAAAGCCCTGCTTCTTTTTGTTATAGGCTACGCCTGCGGTCTTGGAAACTGGCAGCTTTACAGACGGCTTGCCTCCGTTCCGCCTCTGGTACAGCAACAGTCAGTCCCCAAGGGGGAGAACGGTCGGGTTTAGAAGTTTTTTTCCATCGAAGGATGGTTCTGAGAGTAAATTTTATGCTTGAAGCTACAGTACAAAAAAACAATGGTCGTATTCGTCCGGCGCGAATGGGTGATGTTCGGGCCATTCACTCCCTGTTGAGTTCGTTTGCCGCGAAAGGTGTCATGCTCCCTCGTTCGATCAGCTCTCTCTATGATCATTTGCGCGACTTTGTAGTCTATGAAGAAGCCGGTACGATACTTGGCATCTGTGCCCTTCAGCTTTGCTGGGATGATCTTGCTGAAATTCGCTCGCTCGCGGTGGTCGAAGAACGACAGAAATGCGGTATCGGTGCACTGCTAGTGGAATCCTGCCTGGATGAAGCGCACAGCCTTGAAATTTCAAAGGTGTTTGTCTTGACATACCAGGCTCCCTTTTTCCGCAAGTTTGGTTTTATTGACTGCGATAAATCGGATCTGCCCCATAAAATCTGGAGTGATTGTATTCATTGCTCCAAGTTTCCGGACTGCGATGAAGATGCACTTATTCGCACCTCATCAGACCCTGTCGAATCTTGATTTTTGTGCCCTTACCTTCATTTGCACCTTTGTCGGCCGTTTGGCCTGAGAAAGCCTGCATACAGGAAATATTTTTGTAAAAGCGACAACCTTTTTTACCTTATCCCGGGGTGGTCACCCCGATGGAGATAGACGATGGTCGGAAAAGTACTGACAAAAGTTTTCGGAAGTAAAAACGACAGGATAGTCAAGCAATACCGACGAATGGTTCAAGCTATCAATGATCTTGAACCTTCGATTGAGCCGCTTTCCGATGAGGAACTCAAGGCAAAGACCGCTGAATTTAAAGACCGGCTTTCCCAGGGCGAGACGCTTGATGACCTGTTACCGGAAGCTTTTGCTGTTGTTCGCGAGGCTGCGAAGCGGGTCCTTGGTGAGCGCCATTACGATGTGCAGCTCATAGGCGGCATTGTGTTGCACCAGGGAAAAATTGCTGAAATGAAGACCGGTGAAGGAAAAACCCTGACTTCCACAGCTCCTGTCTATCTCAATGCACTTTCTGGAAAAGGCGTTCATGTGGTTACGGTGAACGATTACCTGGCCAGCCGCGATGTCGAGTGGATGGGCGAGGTCTACCGCTTTTTAGGCATGAGCACCGCCTGCATTGTCCATGATATGGATGATGACCAAAGACGCCAGGCCTATGGAGCCGATATCACCTACGGAACCAACAATGAGTTCGGTTTTGATTACCTGCGCGACAATATGAAATTTTCTTTAGAGGACTACTGTCAGCGCGGTTTTAACTATGCAATTGTTGATGAGGTTGACTCCATTCTCATCGATGAGGCGCGAACACCCCTGATTATCTCAGGCCCGGCGGAGCAAACCACGGATCTCTATCTCAAAGTCGATAGAATCATGCGCCATTTCAAGGTGGATGACCATTACACCAAAGATGAAAAGGCTCGTCAGATCATGCTTACTGACGACGGTGTCGCCCTGGCCGAAGAGCTCTTGGAACTCGATAACCTCTATGACCCAAGAAACATCAACCACCTGCACCATGTAAATCAGGCGCTCAAGGCACATTTTCTCTTTCAGCGTGATGTGGATTATATCGTCCGTAACGGTGGCGTGGTCATTGTCGATGAGTTCACCGGACGTACCATGGAAGGTCGGCGCTACTCTGATGGTTTGCACCAGGCACTGGAGGCAAAGGAAGGAGTAAAAATCGAAAAAGAGAATCAGACTCTGGCTTCGATTACCTTCCAGAACTACTTCCGCATGTACGATAAGCTTGCGGGGATGACCGGTACAGCCGATACCGAGGCGCCTGAGTTTAAAAAGATTTATGAGCTGGATGTTGTTATTATTCCCACCCACCAGAAGATGGTGCGCATAGATTACGCTGATCTTATTTATAAAAACCAGGCCGCCAAATATCGCAATATCGTTCGCGAAATTAAAGAACTCAACGCCAAAGGTCAGCCTATCCTGGTTGGTACCATTTCCATCGATGTTTCTGAAAAAATTTCTAAAATGCTCAGCAAGGAAGACATTCCCCACGACGTGCTCAATGCCAAGCAGCACGAGCGTGAGGCTGAGATTATTGCAGAAGCCGGACAGAAGGGCAGGGTGACCATCGCAACCAACATGGCGGGACGTGGTACCGATATCAAACTGGGCGAAGGCGTTCGAGAAATTGGAGGGTTGCACATCCTTGGCACCGGACGGCATGAGAGTCGGCGTATCGATAACCAGCTGCGCGGTCGTTCCGGTCGTCAGGGGGATCCTGGATCTTCACGGTTTTACCTCTCCCTGGAAGATGATCTGCTGCGTATTTTTGGCTCTGATCGGCTTAGTTCCGTGATGGACAAACTCGGCATGGAAGAAGACGAGCCCATTGAGCACTCCATGGTAACGCGCGCCATTGAAAATGCCCAGCGCAAGGTAGAGGGGCATAACTTTGATATTCGTAAGCATCTGCTGGAATACGACGATGTTATGAATAAACAGCGTGAAGTTGTGTACAGCCAGCGCCGCGAAGTACTGGAAGGAGAAAATATACGTCCGATTATCGACGATTTTATCAGCGATTTGGCCAGCCAAATCGTGGCAGAACTCGCCAGCAGCCGTGGCAGCTCTGAGGAGTGGGATTGGGAGGCCATTGAAGATCGGGTCGAGCAGGTCTTTAACCTGAAACTAGACTGGGCTGAAGAAGAACGCAACGACATGACCAGCGAAGAGTTCAGCGAGAAGCTCAATGAGGCTATCCAGCAGGCCTACGCTGTCCAGGAAGAGAGAAATGGTTCCGAGCAGATGCGACAGCTTGAGCGCATGGTCATGCTCCAGGTGGTTGATGGCCTCTGGAAAGAGCATCTCTTGCAGATGGATCACCTGAAAGAGGGCATCGGCCTGCGTGGCTACGGTCAGAAAAACCCGCTCATGGAGTACAAGCGTGAAGGCTATGACCTTTTTGCCAACATGGTTGAGGCGGTCAAGCAGCATACCATCGCCAATTTGATGCGTATTCAACTGGTGCAGGATGAGGAACTTGCACGTCTTGAAGAGGAGCGCCGGTTGCAACGTGAGCAGGAAATGGCTGCCATGAAACGATTAGGGGCCAAGGAGCCCAGTGACAATTCGGGTTCGAAAACAGTGCAGCGCAGTGAAGAAAAAGTGGGCCGCAACGCTCCCTGTCCATGTGGATCTGGAAAAAAATATAAAAAATGCTGTGGGAAGGCCGCCTGACAGCCTGACGAAAACCTGAACACTCTTTGGGGTGTTGATCAGTCCGTAAGACTCTGGATGCAGGTTCGGAGCATATCTTACTGCAAAGCCGTTATTTCCTCTTTGGAAGTAACGGCTTTTTATATAGGGCTTTTAGAAGGATTTTATAGAGTTTTTTGTTACAGCGCCAGATTGCGCCTTACGGATGCGTTTTTTTTTCGTGTTCTGAAGCGTCGTTATATCGATTAATGGAAAAATGCGCGGTAACGACCTGGAGTCATTCCCGTCAACCTCTTAAAACAACGATTTAAATGGCTTTGGTCGTAAAATCCGCAGCCATATGTCGTCTGCGCTAAGCTCTCACCGCTTTGAAGCGCCTGTTTTGCTTTTTCAATCCGCAGGGCAATCAAATATTGATGAACCGAAATTGCAGTCGATTTTTTGAAAAGCCGTTGGAAATGGTATTTGGAAATATCGAGCTGCTCAATAATATCATCTAAGCTGATCTCTTTGTGGTAGTTCTCCTTCATATAATCCTTTGCCTTGCGAACAGCCCTTTCCCCAATGCTTTTACTGACTTCAGGTGGTGTCAGTTTCTGCAGGGCAAACAATGCATCCAAAAATTCTCCCATCATGCAATCATATTCCAGTCCTGTTGGTGCTTCAGAAGGAGATGCCTCGATAAGAAGGGTAAACAGGGCAGCCAATTTTGGAGAAACTACCGCCGCTTCTGTAAAACGCAGGGGATGGCGATTCTCAGGGAGAAAGGCATGGAGTACATTGGGTTTTATGAACAGCGTGTCGTGGCGATAGCCTTCATCGGTGAGAGCCTGATAAGCATGCGTTTCATCTGGATTGACACAGAGAAGAGTCGTGGGGGAACTTGTAAGGTTTTTCCCCTGTATAAAGGCCTCGACTGCGCCTTCACGAATGAGATTGACGGCATAGTCTTCGTGGATATGCTTGCCCGAGGAAGATTGATGGTGAAATGCCTTCTGCAACACCACCCGATCCATTGTGCTTGTCTTTTGGAAAGGAACCCTTGATCTGAGTTGAGTATCGTTTTTCATGGGGATGCCTTGAACCAAGGAAATAGCCTGAAATTCTTAGCCTAAATTAAAGGGTGTCTTGAATAATTATATTTTTCAACAAGGCCAGGTAAGCATAGACTCCGAGGATTGCGCAAAATTTTATTTGATTACCACTGAAACTCAGCTGCAATATTTGTCGCGGGCAAGGCCCACTCCTACGAGTCCGATAACATTTGGGAGACTGTAGGAGGCGAGCCATGCCCGCGGCAGGGCGAACGATTTACCGACTCTTTGCCTTTTGCGGAAGAGAAGAGGAACCTGGCACAAATTCTTCTTTTTCAGCGGAGCTTTGATGGTAATCATAAAATTTTAAGCATGACGAGGTAAGCCTCAGACTCCGCGGGATTGGCAGAAAAAGCAATTATTCAAGATTCCCTAAAATATAAAACCGGCTCAAGCTTTCTTCAAGAAGCAGACAAGCATATTTACCGCTGCACGTCTATTATCCGATAAGTTGTCTGCTGACAGCGATACACACAATACCAACAGTCATTGCAACCAAAGCGTTTTTAGTTGCATACATGCACCAGACGATAAGGATTGCGGCGAGTAAACCTTTTACTCCCTCCTCAATTATCGCCGGTACGACCAGTGAGATAAGCAATGTCGCTGGCAGTGAATCCAGGAATAATCGAACTTTCCCAGAATTGACCAAACGATCCGAGAGCAGTAAGCCGGAAATCTTAAACGCGTACGTTCCCACTGTGACGATGCCGAGCACAAGCACTACGTCCCAATTATGCATTTTTTTCTCCATTTATATGAGGAAAAAGGGTCATCAGAGAACCGGCAAGGGCTCCGCCTAGAATATACAGATTACCGGGGAGCCATTGCTTCAAAAGCAGGGAACAGACTGCTGCCACGCACCAAGGCAACCAGTTCTGGGATCCCCGGTACATTCCCGGCAAAATGGTTATAATCATGGCGACCAAAGCAAAGTCGAGACCGTAAATAGCCGGATTGCTCAGAGAACTCCCCAAAAAATATCCGGATATCGTCCCTCCCGACCAGGCAAAGAGCATGCACACGCCGCCACCGAAGAGAAACAACGGTGAAGTGGGCTGTGTCTCAAGGCGGGAGAGACTCAAGGCCCAGTTGGGTTCCGCTGTCAAATGGATGTACGCCAGCTTTTCGATCATCCGAGAGTTGACAAACAAGGGATGAAGCGCCATACACATGAGGAAATAGCGGAGATTGATTAAGAGGGCAGCCATTGAAATACCCAATATATCGAGGGGGGCATCCCACATCTCCACCATCAGGAACTGACCGGCTCCACCAAACACAAAGACGTTCATCAGCAGCAATTCAGATAATGACATCCCGTTCTGGACACTTAACGCACCACAGACCAGACCGAAGGAAACGATACTGAAGCTGATGGGAATCGTGGCTAAAAAGCCATCTTTAAATTCATGTTTCATGCTCCTAAAGTAACGCATGAAAATTTTGATGTATTGGATAATCGTGCTTTTATTCTGTATCTATGACGGCAGGGTAGCGCTGAGTAGCATATTATATCGACTAAACGAGAAGTTATTAATAATCACATTTCTTGTTCAGCTCAAAATCCCCTCTGGAGCCCCAAACAAATGAGGACAGATCAATATTCGTATTTATGAAATTGGAATTTTTTTGGCAAACCTAATGAAAATCAACATCAAAATGGAATTTATGAAAAAATTATTTTTTGTCATTCTTACCTTTCTCATGAGCACTGGTTATGTCCAAGCCAGCTCGTATATTTTTATCGGAGCTGGCCCGCTAACCGAGAAGGGCTATCTCGTCAGCGGAGCAATTTCCAAAACTGTTAATAATACAATCAAAAAATTTCACTTGCGTGCTTCTGTAGAATCCACACAGGGGGATCAAGAGACTCTCCGACTCTTGGAATCTGGCAGTGTCGAGTTCGGAGTTGTGCATTCGAAGACGCATGTTTCAAAAAATCATGTTCGGGCAGTTTTCAGTATTCCACAGACCTCTTTCATAGTGGTCACATCCGAAAAAACTCCTGACACTGTTGTGTACTCCTTTACAAAATCAATTTTTGAGAACCTCAACTTTTTAAAAATTAAGCTTGAGAGTATGAATATTATTCACCCATCAGCCAGTGAGTCCTTGGTCGGAGGTGGTCTGGCCGATGGTGCCGTGTTTACAAAGGGAAATATGTTAACTGGCTTCTCTTATGAATTACATCCAGCGGCATCAAAGTACTACAAAGAAGCAAGGATAAATCCTGAGAGATGGTGAAACAGAAAACTACGAAAATAGTTGTGCAAATGACAATAAAAAAAGCATAACTACCCCTGAACGTTTAGGATTTAGTAAGGAAGGTGTGATACGAAATGCTGAAAAAATATATGATAAATACTATGATTATGTTGTTTATGGTATGTTAAAAAGTAAATTTCAGCAATGATTGAAGAGAATATAATAACGTATCCAAGAGATTTTATAAAAAGATGAAGCTGAGAAGTTTGTGTTATTCCGGTTTAACGTAATTTTTATTGATCTGAAGGCAGGAAGATAAAATTACCAAATAATTATTTATTGGAAGTAGTTTAAGACCTTCTTTTTTAAGTGATCAAGGAGATACTTTCGATGAAATTCTATTTTGGACAAGAGTGATTCATTATAAATAATGTATAGATCATTTTTTATGATGCATGTTTGCTAAAGTTTGGAGATCCATATTATGGACAAGAATTTAGTTTTTACAGTACAATTTGATATTAAGCCTGAGTGTGTACATACATTCAAAGAGTCATTGTTAAATGTATTAAACAAAATGTCTTTAGAAGATACGTTTGTATCTTGTTATTTGGATAAAGATTCTAATGATGACGCTAAATATATTCTTTATGAAATTTGGAAAGAGCCTAGCGTGGAGGCGTTTTCTGAAAACCAAATCAATAAAGATTATCGTAAGGAATTTAATAGCAAGATAGATAAGTGGATTAAAAAGGATAAGGTAGTAACAATTCTGGAACCTGTACAAGAGTGGCACAAATAACACCAATATACAATAATTCTCTACTGCAGTAGTGTCATTGGATAACGTTCAATATTTATGACCTGATCCTTGTTTGTTGTTGGCGGCCAATATGTAGAATTTTTTTATGTTTTTTGTTAAATAATGCAGAAAATAGAGGGCGCGCCGCGATTAAATAATGATAGTGGACCGCATGTATCCCGGTATACCCGGAGGGGAGCATCCGATAGTTATGGAATTGCTCTGCAGATCGAAGTCGGCCTGTTTGGTTAATAATTTTAACACGTTACGTTATTTTTTTGTTTAAATGCTGCTTTTCACATGATATAATATCCCGTTAAATCAGGAGGTTGCATCATGGCGGCTGTGCGAAAAATTCGGAATTGGTCTAAATGTTACAAAGACATGTACGATAATATTCTCGATCAAAAAATTGCTCACATTATTCAGTGTGTTGATGCGCCCAACAACACGCTTTTTGAGATAATTAACAAGATCAGAAAAGAGTACCCGTCAATAGATCCCGAATTAGTCCAGATTGTCATTCAAGGTGAACTTGATCGGCAGATCCAAGCTCCGACATGCACTCCTTGCGGGAGCAAAGCTCATAAAAAATATTCCACGAAAAAAGAGTGCGTTACCACTATTGGCACCCTTGTCATTGACTGCCCGTACTATGTGTGCCCCAAATGTAAAGCCGTCCATACCCCGTACGAAAATGCTCTTAATTTGAGGGATGGCAAGTACCAGTACGATGTACAAAAAATAGCTTCTCTCTTCGGTTCCAAGGAAACTTTTGAGGAAGCTGCAGAAATGATGAACGAGATCTATCGTTTTGACATTTCCGCAGACACTGTCCATAAACTCACCAATCAAGTCGCGGATGAAATCAGCCTTGAAGAGATCACTCCTACTTCTCAAGAAATATCTAAAATCA
>NZ_JAFFQA010000090.1 GCF_016919065.1 Desulfobulbus rhabdoformis
CGGTGCGGTAGACTGCTGTCTACGATCAAAATGGCCGGAAGGAGAAATCCTTCCGGCCATCTACGTTGGAAAAATAGCTGGTAATTATACGTGAGAAACATGTTGGACGGGAACTTGAGAATCTACAGTTGGCGATCGGTATGCTCATTTTTTGGGTTTCGTCAGGCAGACCGAGATAACGCAGCGGGTTGTCCTCGGTCATTTGTCGGAGTTCGTTCTCGGACAGGTGCTTACTGAAATATTTCCAGTAGCTCTTTTCGGTAAGGCGCTGGCGGGAGAGGAAGTAGTCGGTCCCAAACAGGATGCGCTCGCTGTAATCGGGATTTTGCAATAGCTGGGAGAGATTCTTGAAATAGTTCTTCTCGCCGCTGCCGCCATCCATCGGCTCACTATGGTAGGCGATGTCGGCGTACACCCCTTTGAATTTCACCATCAGATCGAGGATGGTACGCGTCCAACAGTTGGTAGGAATATCAGCGGCAGCAAGATATTGTGCCCCGCCGAAGTGCCCGAAACAGATCTTCAGACTCGGATGCTTTTGTAGAATGGCAGTCCACAGGGTTGGGTCGGAATTGTTGCGTGTTTCATCCGAGGCGTAGAATCCCCCTTCGCTGCAGTGCATCAGAATGGGGACGCCGCGTTCTTCGCAGTAGGCATACACCTTGAACATTTCGGGGCTGTTCACGGCATACCCCAACGAAGGGTAGAGCTTTACGCCAACAAAGCCACGCCCGGCCAGGGCCGACTCCATGATGGAGAAATACTCGGGTCGTTTGGTGTTGACAGCAACAAAGGGGAAAATACGGCCGGGATAAGCCAGAATCTGCGCCGAGGTGTCTGCCAGTTGTTTTTCCAGCAACTTCTCGTCGCCGCCGTCGTGGGTGATATCCATCATCAGTGGGATAACCGCATCCTGAAGAGTAAGTTGTTCCATCAGGATGTCTGTGACGTGCCGGATGCTTGGCTGCAGAGCGATGCGCAGGAAAGCGAGTGCATCGCCGATATCGCCTTTTGCCGCGTCCTTGTCGTCTCGGTTGAGTGCATCGCCGACTTTTTCAAGCAGCCGTATCAGGCCATCGACCGCATAATCCTGCAGAGCCGCCCCGCCTGCCAATTCCAGTTTTAAGGTGTCGTTCGTGGCGAGAGTTTTAAGAACGTCCTTAAACTCTTTGGAGGTGGAGACCTTTTTGACCACATTTCGAAAAAGGGTCTCTTCATCGACGTAGTCTCCTGCTTTTTTCAGGATTTTTTGGAGCTGCTCAACGATTTCGTTTTTGAGCAGCGCGGGAATCTTCATCTCAGTGAGACGGCGGAGCAAGATATCAAGTGTCTCGGATGTAAAGACCGACTTGGCGTTGAAAACATGTGCGTGGCAGTTGATTCGCATTTATTCTCCTGATAATCAATCTATAAAACTTGATTTTATATAGAAAAAAGCACAAGCATAAAAAACACCAAAAAAATCAACAAGCTCCAGTGCTGCAGAGGGTAATTGTCTGTAAGAAAATCTCAATTGTATCTTTTGAATATCAGCCTCAGGCCTCTTTTGTTTGAATTCAATTCGCTTATACCACAGATATACCTATCTCAAGCTCTCTCCGTGTTAACTTGGCTAGTTCTGTCTTTTTTTCCTTCATGATCTGAAAAAACACCACGTTCATACGCTTCAGACAACAGGTTGTTATAAAATTTCTCGAGTACCCCACCGGAAAAATATTTATTCATGTATTCCAATACTTCTTGGTATTCAACGTTCAATTTCCTGTATGAAGAGTGATGCTCATTCGTACAAAGATTTTGAATAAGAGGCATCAACTTGTCAGCGGATTTGACAATTCTGGACTCTACTGATTTTTGGTTTATATATTCATCAAATAAAGAATAAAGGCTTTTTGATGCTGATTCCGGCAATATTGAAAATAATTTTACAGCTGCGTTTTTTTCTTTTTCTTCCTTATCGTCAGTGTCACCTCTATATGGATTAGTGTCGCCGGCATATATCTCAGGCAAGTCATGAATTAATGCCATTTTCAATAGCTTACCAAAATCGATACTCTCAAATTCATTTTCTAACAAAATGAGAAAGATGGCTAAATGCCAGGAGTGCTCCGCATCACTTTCGGCTCTCCCGATGCTCGTCGTCTGACATACTCTTTCGCAGGTCTTGAATTTTTCGATCTCTTTGAGAAAGTTGATTATAGAGTCTATTTCCATTATTTCTCTCTATTGGCATAATCGCGGTGCTGGACAGCACGAGCAAGCACCGCTTCGTTGTGATGTTCACGATGGGGGCCGCTCGGCCATTTGGGCGCCCTGCGAGCAGGGGGGTGTTATGCAGGTTTTTTATTGAAAATCCGCTTCAGGAGCCTAACCCAGGGGGACCATTTTTTTGGCTGAATGTTAAGGGTGCATCCGCTACTTATGGCATTATTTAACCCGCCGGATCCTTTTTGGGCGTGATACTCTCTGCTGCTTTGCCTTTTGCTCATACTCCTCAAAAAAGGAATCGAATTTTGAATTGTACTTGGCACATCGCAGTTTGAGGATGTTGTTTGCATAATCAACTTTCCACCAGGCGCCGGATCTCTTGAGACGAATATTGCTGATGAACTTATTGGCACTCTCAATCGCTCCACTGCCAAGCGGGTACCCACCTCGCCGCAAACGACCGTACTCGATTCTGCCTTTGTTCTTTGTCAGGTAGTTTACCAACTTAGTTCTCTCTGTTTCAGCAGTGGCTGTCTTACATTTCATTCTTTTCAAGCCAGCGATGACATGAGAGGCATTGTTGTGAAAGAGCCGGACCTTGGTTTGCTCTATCCACTCATCCCCTTTTTTCGACCCAGCAAACTGATGTTTGGCAAAATCGTGGAGGTGTTCCGAGCAGTGGAAATAATCAAGGACTTGGCGGCAGGTTGGGAAATATTCTTTGACGCAGTCCCATATCCAATCGGCTCCATCACCTACAAAACACAGGCGAACTTTATCCTGCGGAATAATATCCTTGTCTCTTAACTCGGCAAGGAATCCTCGAAATTCAGTAATATTGCTGATTTGATGCCAGCTTAACAGGTGAACGATCTTATCCTTGTCGAGCAGGTATCCACGGATTCCTTTAGCTTCCCGCCAATGATGAGGTTGCCCCTTGTCTTCTGTCCTTATTGGGACCATGGCGCCGTCAGCAGAAAAGACCAGAACTGGCCTTCGATAGGTTTCCTCCGAGATATCTTCTATGATTTTAGATATTTCTTGAGAAGTAGGAGTGATCTCTTCAAGGCTGATTTCATCCGCGACTTGATTGGTGAGTTTATGGACAGTGTCTGCGGAAATGTCAAAACGATAAATCTCGTTCATCATTTCTGCAGCTTCCTCAAAAGTTTCCTTGGAACCGAAGAGAGAAGCTATTTTTTGTACATCGTACTGGTACTTGCCATCCCTCAAATTAAGAGCATTTTCGTACGGGGTATGGACGGCTTTACATTTGGGGCACACATAGTACGGGCAGTCAATGACAAGAGTGCCAATAGTGGTAACGCACTCTTTTTTCGTGGAATATTTTTTATGAGCTTTGCTCCCGCAAGGAGTGCATGTCGGAGCTTGTACCTGCCGATCAAGTTCACCTTGAATGACAATCTGGACTAATTCGGGATCTATTGACGGGTACTCTTTCCTGATCTTGTTAATTATCTCAAAAAGCGTGTTGTTGGGCGCATCAACACACTGGATAATGTGAGCAATTTTTTGATCGAGAATATTATCGTACATGTCTTTGTAACATTTAGACCAATTCCGAATTTTTCGCACAGCCGCCATGATATAACCTCCTGATTTAACGGGATATTATATCATGTAAAAAGCAGCATTTAAACAAAAAAATAACGTAACATATTAAAATTATTAACCAAACAGGCCAGATTCGATCTACAGGGCAATTCCATAACTATCGGATGCTCCCGAATGTTAAGGCCCAAATTGAGTGCGGCTTTGTCAAATGAATCTTCAATTAAAGCGTCGTGCATTGGGCGGATTATAAATATCCAAGATAATATCGCTGCCCCTGAAACATTCATGTCTATGGTGTGGGTGATTTCCGTTCTTTTATCTTCCTTCTCTTCTATCTCAAACCAATGGTTTCCCTGAAAATTGGCTGGCTCCAAGAATTTGAATTTGATTTTTTTGCCTGGCTTGTATTCAGTAACGACGTATTGTATTGGACCATGACCTCCTGTCGCCTCTTCGGCTAATTCACGATCCAATTTCATAGGAGCCCACCTTTCATGAGGCCATAATTGGTCATTATTTGAAGAAAGGCTACTCAGTAGATCAGCAACTTCTTTTATGGGTTTGTCAATGGTCCTGGCGTGTTTGTTTGTTATTTTCATAATGACTGAGTGGCGTTGTGATTTCGGTGTAGACAACTATCCGATGCCCTGCAATCGATTACAGAATCGATAATACAAGCACTTTTATGGTATCTCCCCCTAATCGGCAACATAATTTTGCCATGCTGAAGGCTATTTTCCTCTCAATTTCATCATCAACTTATGAAGTTTAACCAATGGGGTGATGATACGAGGTGCAGTGTAGCTGGCTGGCTTTTTCTTGAAACAGATTTGAAGATGGTCAATAGCCTTCTCGACGCTCATCATAAATGGCCTAATATCTCCTTTTGCCATTTTTGTATCAACAAATCCAAAGCGGACATTCGTGACAAAGACTCCTTTTGGCTTTAAGGCCAAGGCTAACCCGCCAAGGTAGTTGCTAAAGCCGGCCTTTGATGCATTGTAAGATGGGGCTTCTGCCGAAAGCAAGTCATCAGCCACACTCGATATGCCAATAAAATGACCTTTTCCCCTATTAACCATCGTGGGAATTATTGCTGCTGCTGCTTTGACCATACCAGTTAAGTTCACATCTATAATATTTGGTTCATTCTTCATATTTTTAAAATCCAATAATTCCCCAATACCTGCAAAGTAAATGCATAAATCGAAAGAATGTTCCAAAATCAGTTTGTCAAGTAACTCTGTGTATTTTTTATCTCCAATATCTGCAATGCAGTGCTGATAATTGGTATTTTTTATGGGGGATTCACTCCTCGATATTCCGATGATATTCCATTCATCAGCCAGCAATCTTTCTGTCGCAGCCAGACCTATTCCATCAGAATTGCCTATCATTAATGCATGTTTCAAAAGTATCTCTCCTTCAGGGCAAAAGGTACGAAATTCCTGGCTGGCAAGAACACTACCAAGAAAACGATTGTCGTCGGCTGCTCTGAGTTGTTTTTGGGGTTGCCCGGCATGGGCGTGATCGACACCTGCTGTCAGATTTTGGGCGATATTGACAGAGTTAGTCAGACGTCATTGTGTGCCTCGCATCGTGGTTGCTTTGCGCATCCAGAGGGGCATCTCTTTGATATGCTATAATTTTGAGGTTGCGTGTCCATGCCCATCAGTCCCGCCAAGGCATTGACCTGGTGTTCCGTTATTGCCCCCCCTCTCGGCATTTTTGTTTTGCTGGATTATACGGCCCATATTCTCTTACCTTAATCCGTGAGCATGCATCGGTGCGGCAGGTGAAGCTGAACAACACATGAATTAAGGGAATCTTGAATAATTGCTTTTTCTGCCAATCTCGGCGTTATGCGAAAAATTTTATCCTCGGAATATCATGTATATGCCTGCGGTAAAATTTTTCGCATGCCTTGATCTTGATTGAAAGTAACTACTCACACCCTCTAAAAAAAGCTCAAATCCAAATAAATAACTTGACAGGTTTTTGCCGGAATTTTTTTCAATAGCCAGGGATGCCAACAAAAATGCCCATCAACGCGCCTGGTCGTCTCTAAATCGTTTTAATATTGCATTCCGATAGCAAACAGATGCGATAGCGTTCAATCGTTTAACTCAGGGGCGCACAGGAGGTCGAAAAAAG
>NZ_JAFFQA010000091.1 GCF_016919065.1 Desulfobulbus rhabdoformis
GAACTAAGTTGGTAAACTACCTGACAAAGAACAAAGGCAGAATCGAGTATGGTCGTTTGCGGCGAGGTGGGTACCCGCTTGGCAGTGGAGCGATTGAGAGTGCCAATAAGTTCATCAGCAATATTCGTCTCAAGAGATCCGGTGCCTGGTGGAAAGTTAATTATGCAAACAATATCCTCAAACTGCGATGTGCCAAGTACAATTCAAAATTCGATTCCTTTTTCGAGGAGTATGAACAAAACGCAAAGCAGCAGAGAGCATCACGCCCAAAAAGGATCCGGCGGGTTAAATAATGCCATAAGTAGCGGATGCACCCACTTTTTACCACTGAGATCATTTTGATCGTAGGTCACTTCGATGAGGTTGGCCTTGGGGAAATTGAGATAAATCCACTGGTCCGTGTGCACATTGACTTCAGCCTTTGGGGCCAAAAGCAGCAGCTGGGTTGCCCGTGGATCATCAACGGGTAGGGCAAAAAAGGTGGGATGACCGGAATGTTTGTTAATATGGGGGTAGGGCGGTGCCAGGTTATAACTGCACTGAATATGCACTCTATTGGTATACATAGCCGCGCTCACAACCGCACAGACAGCTCTTTTTATTTGTTTTCCTCCCTCTGCATGGCCAAATTGGTTTGTTGAAAAAAACAGCGTAAGTGCCAAGGCAACAATTAAGGATGTTCTTTTCATGAGTTTTCTCCTGTTATGAAGACAAGAATCGGGATGATGAACAAGAGGTTTAAACGTATTACCTGATTCAAGATAGTATACTGCCTTCACAGCACATCTACCAAGCCAAGTATCCACAGATTATGTATTCTGTCACCCCACTGATCCAGTTGAATTTCAGTGGGGAGTGTATGGATTCTTCTTCTACTCGATGCTTTTCCCCATCTCATAGGCATGGACCATGGAAGCCAGGCTTTTGATGTCCCCTTTTTTCCAGGCGCCCACCCCATAGATCACGCCTTTCTCCACAGCACCTTGCAGGCAGTGGAGAAAGCCACGGAAACATTCAACAGTTCTCTCCATCATCGATTCTTCGCTGTCTGCTGCGGTAACGATGAAATAAAAGGATGTATCACGAATCGCCGTGTAGCGGGCAAAGGTTCGGTCGATCAGGGTTTTTGCCTGGGCATTGATCGTGTAAAAGTAGACCGGTGAGGCCATGACGATGACATCGGCTTGAATCATTTTTTCAAGTATCTCGGTCATATCGTCTTTTTGCCTGCAGATACCGCCATTTTCCTGGCACTGTTCACAACCCAGGCAGACGCCTATTTTCTTTTCCGGAATACGTATTTTTTCAACTTTGTGCCCTGACTCTTCTGCTCCCTTAATGAACTGATCGCAGAGAATGTCTGAATTACCTTTTTTCCGCGGACTGCAGGAAAGAACCAAAATAGTTTTCATAACAAAAAATTCCTTGGATAAAACAACGATGCTACCGGACGCAAAAAGGGGGCAGTCTGGAATGTACTCAGGCTCCTCAGCTGAATACATTCCAGACTGCCCCCCTCTTTCACACCCTATTTCCACTTCAAATTATGAATTTCTAACATATTTAGAGCCTGAAGTAACGCCGTATCCGAAGGCTAAGCCATGATTACCAGAAGTTACTCAGAACACATGGTGCCCTTCCCAGCATGAGTAGGAAAGGTGATTGTTGGGATAATGGAGTGGCTGAAAGTTTTTTCGGCACTTTCAAAATAAAATTGATCTTTGGGGCGACATATTTTCGCCGAGCTGATACCAAGCGGGATATAGTCGATTACTTTGAGATGTTCTACAGCAGCAGACGTCGCCGTCTCTCTCTGGGCTACATGAACCCTATGGAATTTGAAAAGCAACAGTATTGGAAAAAAGCAGCGTAAGCAATTGTCTACCTTTATTTGACCACGTAATTTTTCAACGTCATAACACAGAACTATATCACACTTTTTGGGATACTGTTCTAGTCATGACCCTATATCTAAACTTGAGGCGCAAAGAATACACAGATGGGGCGATTACATTTAAAAATAGACGGGACGTGCAAAGGCAGTGCAGCCAGGGCCTGTACCTATGAAACCCTCCACAACACAGTCAAAACTCCGGTTTTCATGCCGGTCGCAACACGGGCAGCTCTGCGCTGTCAGAGGACTGAAGACGCCGAAGCCTTAGGTTTTCCAGTGCTCCTTGCAAATACATATCACCTTCTCATCCGTCCGGGAATTGAGGTGTTTAACCATTTTAAGGGCATACACAACTTCATGCAGTGGCCGGGATCAGTGCTCACCGACTCAGGTGGGTTTCAGGTCTTTTCGTTGAGTCGGGATGTTACCATACGAGACGAAGGGGCAACATTCAAAAGCTATCTTGATAACAGTTTCATACACCTTACCCCTGAAAAGAGCATAGAAGTACAGAAGGCGATCGGCGCAGATATCATGATGGTGCTTGATCAGTGTGTCAATGCCACCTCTTCATACGAAGAGACCCTTGCCGCAGCAGAGCTCACATCCCGCTGGGCAGAGCGCTCACTCGCCGCACGGCAGGAATCGCCGCAGTTCCTCTTCGGCATCGTCCAGGGCGGTCGGTATGAAAAGTTGCGCAAGATGAGCGTTGGGCAGATCACATCCCTTCCCTTTGACGGCTTTGCAATCGGCGGCCTTGCTGTCGGCGAAGAAGACCATGAGCGGAAAGATTTGACAGAATTTACAGCATCCCTCCTACCCTCTGACCGACCCCGCTATCTCATGGGTGTGGGGACCCCCATCGACCTGCTCGAAGCAGTTCATCGGGGAGTTGATATGTTTGACTGCATTCTGCCGACAGCCATGGGGAGACAGGGTGTTGCCTGGACATCCCACGGCAGGATTGACCTGCGGCGGAGTGTTCACAAGTTTGCTGACCGGCCCCTGGATGATGCGTGTGCATGTGAAACATGCAGAAAATATTCCCGAGCCTATCTGCACCATCTGGTTAAATGTGACGAATATCTGGTCTCGCAGATTGTGGGCCTCCACAACCTGACCTTTTACAAAAGGCTCATGGATCAGATGCGTCAGGAAATACTGAACGGGACATTTTATGCGTATTACTGCAGAACAAAAGAGACACTGAGCATCCAGGACCGGGATAACCCGGTAACCGCGCCAAAGAAAAAAAAGAGAAAAGACCGCTCAAAACTGGGAAAGTTCAGGCTGGTCACATCATCAAACGGCTGGCATACAATTCTTGATGAACAGACGGGTGAAAAATTTCATTCGATTAATGATCCTTACCGTGAAGCTGACACTCTCTACGTCGCACCGACTCTCGCTCGTCTGGAAAAGGACCGTACAACAATCTGGGACGTAGGACTCGGTGCGGGATTTAACACGATGCGCTTTATTCTGGCGTACGAAGAGATGAAAAGCGCGGGATCAACGCTGCCGGAAATTCAGCTTGTAAGTTTTGAAAATGACCTTGACTCGCTTAAGCTTGCCAAGCGGAACTTTGCCCTTTTTACCCACGTACGCCACCAGGCCGTGGATAGCATTCTCGCCAGAGGAGAGTGGACCAGCCAGGATGAAAAGTTCAGCTGGCATCTTGTACCAGGCGATTTTCAGAAGACAAGAGAGAATGCACAGGCTCCTGATATCATCTGGTATGACATGTTTTCTCAAAAAAGTGATTCCCACCTATGGACCTATCACGTATTCAGGGAAATCGCTGACACATGCAAAAATGCAGGTAAAGATCATACCGCGCTTTTTACCTATTCCAACTCTACTGCAATACGGGCAGCTCTTCTGGCGGCAGGATTCTCTGTAGCCCTCGGCCCCTGTTCTGGTCCGAAACCGGATACCACCAGGGCATATATTGGCATGAGAACAAACGAGAGTGTTGAACTGCTGGACAGAAGATGGCTTAAAAAATTTACAATAAGTAGTGCTCCTGTCGGTCCCAACACTACAGAAGAAGACAAATCAACTATTGAGGACAAAGTTCTCTCTCATCCTCAGTTTGGATAGTAATATGGAAAACGGCATGCCGGAAGTTATAAGAAGCTGCTTTTTTTTATCCGTTTCCAACCCTCTCCCTATATTGACGATTTCCATAGTTGATTTTGCTAAATCCAGTATGAATTTTTTAGAGAGGGACCATCTCAGATAGGACCCAGGCTGTACAATTACCAGTTGAGTGCAGGTTTCCAGAAGGCGAGAAAAGGGGTGTTGTGCGCACTGCCGGTAAAGACAGGGTGCTCTTCCCTGTAGAAAACACCTGGGACAGTTTCTTTCTTGCTGACGTTGGAGGAACTGATGAATTTATGCAAGAACGTGCTTCGCAAGACCAGTCTGATCGGGAGCCTTTTTAAAATTGAGGGCATACGGTTGAAAAATTGGATTAAATCAAAAAAAAAACAGAGCTCAACAAGGTTTGTGAAATGCTTGGTTCAAGGAAAACAATAATGGATATACACGAGGAAGTTCCGATAAAATCCTTCTCCATTGCTGCTTATGTCTGTCGAATCGAACGTGGCAAGGCTCAGTTCCTCATCATCAAAAGGCAGACTGCCTATCTGTCTAATTCATGGCAAATGGTTTCGGGCAAAATCGAGAAAGGAGAAAGGGCTTGGGAAGCGGCCCTTCGTGAGATTAAGGAAGAGACTGGCTTGGTACCGGATCGGTTTTACTCCGCTAACGAAGTTGAACTGTTCTATGAAGTCAACCAGAACTGCATTAATCTCATTCCCGTTTTCATTGCCTTTATCGACTCAAAACAATCCGTCGAACTTTCGTCAGAGCACAGCGAGTATAAATGGGTGTCCGCCGAGGAGTCTGCGGCATTCATCAGTTTTGAGCACCAGACTCAGACCATGCACACGCTTGAAACGAAATTCGTAAATCGAGAGCCTCTAGAGTTTTTAAGGATCAAAAAAGAATGAGGCATCAAAAAAAGCACTCACTGGATAATAGGAGTTGCATTACGTTCTATGTTGGGCTCTGCTAAAATTTGAATCAAAATAACCGAGAGCCAGGAGAGAAGAAAAGTATGTATAAATTGGAAGTAGTGCGCCACGAGGCTGCACGAAAGATGAGGGCAGGTCCCTCGGGGGCGGCTTGCAGGAGCAGGCTCCAAACCACCTTAAGCTGCTGTGGTAAAGAGCCATGGTGGTGAGCGTTAAGGGAAAAGGCCCGGCTTAGGATCGGGTCAGGTATGGATCATGGAGACGAATAACCATGAACCACTGATGAGGTGTTGAAAATTTAAGTTGCTGTCAAAACCGGGAACTATTTCCATCCCGGGATAAGTTCGGAGGGAGCCTGTTTACTGTCCGAGCGGCAGCCGGCATAAAGGTGGCGTGAACATGATCCGGGCTTTCGTGTGGAACGTGGGAACCTGTCGCTCCGATGGCAAGGGAGAAATCCAAGTGGAGGCCCCACGAGGATGAGAGTACCGGTGCGGAGCACAGGGGCGGATTACCTCGTAGTAGTGTTGAAGTCTCTGTAATGGAGGTGGAGCGAAGGGGGTAACATGTCCAGAATTACTTTTGGGTCAACCAGAGATGGGAGGAACCTCAAAGTAATTTACGCCTCGATCAAATGCGAGGTGGGCATGAGGAGGGGAGCATCCGATAGTTATGGAATTGCTCTGCAGATCGAAGTTGGCCTGTTTGGTTAATAATTTTAATACTTTACGTTATTTTTTTGTTTAAATGCTGCTTTTTACATGATATAATATCCCGTTAAATCAGGAGGTTACATCATGGCGGCTGTGCGAAAAATTCGGAATTGGTCTAAATGTTACAAAGACATGTACGATAATATTCTCGATCAAAAAATTGCTCACATTATTCAGTGTGTTGATGCGCCCAACAACACGCTTTTT
>NZ_JAFFQA010000092.1 GCF_016919065.1 Desulfobulbus rhabdoformis
TTCAGAAAGTTTGGTACAAAACAACAGCGGTGCTTCGGGATTTTTCCTCAGAATGGTGAAATTACCCCCGCAAGTACCGCCTCATGGCAAATTTATAAACGCAACCGGTTCAAAGCGGGCGTGGCTGAGTTCTAGTGAGTTTATAATACGCGCTTACTTTGATAATTTAAAAACGACTATGACAATATCAGTAATAATCACTGTATATAATAAATCAAAGCTACATCTTTCAGAGTGCCTCAAATCAGTTCTTCAACAGACTCTTCGATCCGAAGAATACGAAATAATTTTAGTGGACGATTGCTCAAGCTTTGCGGATTCTCTTGCTGTAATTGAATATATCGAAAAGTCAGTTTCACGAATTCAAGTGATTCGTCATACTGAAAATTTAGGACCGAACGAGGCTCGTCACACTGGAGTGAAGGCAGCTGTTGGTGATTATGTTGTTTTTGTCGACGGTGACGATGTACTTACTAGCGACGCGATTGAAAGCCTCAGAATGCAGGCGATCCGAACCAATGCCGATGTCGTATTTAGCTGTTTTTTCCGCTGGAATAGTCTTAATCAGACATATGAAAAATTAGAATTTCATGGTTTACCTCTAGCCATGGATTATAATAAACGACTCAAGGACTTTTTTTCTAAAAATACATCCTTCACCATGTGCGGTCGTTTGATGCGTCGAGCGTTGCTGAGCGATGAGGTCTTTGAAATGCCACGAGTTTTTCATGAGGACATGGTTTCATTTGGAAGAATAATTTTTAAAGCAGATAAAATTTCGGCTATTAATAGGCACATATATTATTATCGCTGGAATCCAGGTTCAATTACTTCAAGCGTGACAGAGCAACACCTAGACGGTTTATTTTTAGCTATCACTGACTGGAATAATCAAGCCCAACAGCGTGGGTTGTGGGAAGAATTGAAAAACGAAATAGCAAAAAAATCAGCCATAGTCTTGAATCAAGCTGTACAGCGAGTTGCATATACCACCGTTGATGATTTAGCACTAGGCTTTGAGACTTTGAAAAATCTTTGGGCGAGGCTGCGAGAAATTCCGAAAGATATGGTCGACAAATCTGAACGGTCTGGACTTAAATTACTAAAAGAAGTGTTCGGAAAATCTACAACGCCGAAACCGGAAGATATGTCGGCACCACTGGAGCGTTTTGGATTAGCCAAAAGACCTGCTCAATATGATTCTGAAGCAGTTTTGCCAGAAGGGTTAAAGCAGTCAGAGATGGCATGCCGCTTAGCCGGTAGAGTAGTAATTGTTTGCCAAGTAAATTACCATGTTCGCAATGCTGCATGCCTGATCCCAACACTTAGAAACTATGGATATCCTTGTATCATCATGGATAACTCTACTTTTGTTGCAAACGGCACTCGCCAAGCTACAGAAGAAGACCGTTCAGGAGTCTTCAATTCAGAATACATCCAGGTTAGACAAGGTCCATATGGGGCAGACTGGCTTGCTACCGCCGCTTTAGTGATCACCTATAACGATTTTAATGATGAATTCAGGGAGGCATTGGAATTCAGGCGCTTGCTGGGGTTACGCACGGTCTGTCTCGTGGAGGGAATCAACGATTTTCTGCGGATTGATTTTGACGAACCACGCTATTTGCCCTATCGGAGGTGTGATACAGTATTTCTAGCAGGGGAGAACGACGCGCCATTTTTTCCAGATCGCGTAACTCATGTTGTTGGCCTTCCTTCAATAGAGGCTTTGGTTGATAAAAATCCGGAATTTCCTCGTATCCCGCTTGCAGTATTAAATGTCAACTTTACCTATGGCGCTTTGGAAAATTATCGAGACAGTTTTGTCGAAGCCGCAGCAGCAGCGTTCAAAAAAACTGGCTTACAGTGGGTAATTACTCAGCATCCGATGGATAAGGGGGCTCTTGATAATATGCCGGTTTCAAAATTGACTCAATATGAGTTAATTGACACAGGAACCGTGTTCGTGAGTCGATTTGCAACCGGTATATTAGAAGCACTGGCAAGTGGTAAACCGGCAATTTACTTTAATCCACACGATGAACAAGTAGATAAATTTAAGGAGCCCAGAGGAGCCTTTGAGGTTGCCAACAATACTGAAGAATTGGTTGGAGCATTAAAAAGAACCTTGCATGACATAGAGGCCGGTGTTGATTTTCGAAATCGCGCTTTGCCATTTTTGAAGCACCATACAGGATATGCCCCGGAAAGTTGTCTTTCTGAACAAAAATTTTCCGAATTTGTTAACCAAATTATAAAAGGTCCCTTTAGATTAGGGGAATGTGATTGCAACACCAAGTTCCAGCACAAAAATCAATTTAATTTCGAAATTAAGGACATTAGCAAAAGCCTTAATGCATTGTCATCAGATATAGCCTGCTCTGTTAATAAATATAGTAAAAATAAAGGGGTTCATATATCAATCATCATTCCATGTTACAATAGTGAATCATATCTTCCTAGCTGTTTGGAGTCATTAAAACGTCAAACTCTTTCTCAAGATCATTTTGAAGTCATTTGTGTAGACGACTGCTCAACCGACAATAGCCTGCAGATACTCAGGGAATACCAAAGACAGATCAAAAATTTTCGTATTATCCGGCATTCAGAAAATCGTAAGCAGGGCGCAGCTCGCAACACTGGCCTCAATTCTGCAACAGGTTGTTACGTATTTTTTCTTGATTCAGATGATTTCCTGCGGCTTGATGCGCTTGAACTGATGATAAATCAGATTGGCTCAGCTGATGTACTGGTCTGTCAACACATTTTAACAAGATTCGATAAACCCTTCCAGGCGAAAAAAAGTAATCGCCATGTAGAATCGACCCTTACTTTAGCCGCCCTTGAAAACACTATTGGTTGGTGGGCTTTCGGTATATTGATAGAAAGGGAGTTAATCGAGCGTTCGAATATAAGATTCAGAGAAGGCGTTTTTTGGGAAGATATCGATTTTAATATACATATTTTTCTTGAAGCAAATAGCTTCGTAGTATCAGAAGAGACTCTCTATTACTATATCCAGCGTGATGGATCGACCGTTAATTCAATCGATGAAAAAAAGCTTATTGATTCCGTATCGGTAATCTCGCACGTTGAGAACAATTTGCTCGAAAAAGTTTTAGAAACTGATCGTCAAAAATTCAGAAACATGGCTGACGGCTGGTTGCGTTATCAAACGTATCGCTTGAAAGAAAGTGTAAACACTGAACAAGAAAAGGTTCGGCTTGCGAATATATTTATCGAAAAATTGAGAGCAGCAGGTCTGTTAGCCGTATTGGACTCTGGGCTCGAATCATACATCACCAAGACAGCTTCTGAAAAACCAACTATTAAAAAAACAGAAAAAGACATAACAATAGATAATTTTCGTTATACCCCTTGGCAACAGGATTTTAAGGATGATTTTAATGGTAAAGTTATTTTTTTCTGCGAGGTTGATTACCATATACGCAGTGCCGCACCAATAGTTCGCAAGCTTAATAAATTGGGAATTAACAGTATTATCATTGATGCTTCACGATCTACATGCTTCAGTTCCAATCGTCCTCTTTCCGAAAACGAGTTATCTTTCTATTCTGACATTGATATTCGCCCTTTCAATGTTGCTGAAATCCTTCCATTTTCTACTGATGCCGGTGCTTTTGTATTTATGAACGATCTTACCTATACCAAACAACTAATAATGGAAAATTATGGTTTTGGTATTCCAACATTCGGTTTCTATGAAGGAATCAATGACGATTGGAACCTCGACAGGGTGTCGCCTCGGATGCCTTACCGTAGTGTGGATTATTTGCTCTTACCCGGCATTTATCAACAAGGATTCTACGCAGATCGAGAATGTCGGATTGTAGGGTTGCCCAATGTTCGTTCGCGCTTGGCTATGCCCTATGTCGCACCATCAAAACGACGCGCGATCATCAATGTCAATTTTACTTATGGTGTTCTCGAAGACCGCCGTGATGAATACGTTGAGACAGCAGTTAAGGCTTGTAAAGACATCGGTTTAAAATACGTCATTACACAACACCCTGCTGATAAAGCGGACTTGTCACGCTTTAATGTCGCCAAGCAGAGTGTGTACGACCTTTTAGATGAAGGAACTATTCTTGTTAGCCGCTTCAGTACCACCATACTAGAGGCACTGGCAACAGGTCGTCCGGTTGTATATCACAATCCTATAAAGGAAAAAGTACCAAAATTCCATCAACCGCTTGGTGCATTCAGTATCTCTGATAATGTAGATAGTTTAAAAAAATCACTGCAAAATGAACTTGATTTTATTGACAATGGGGGGAATGTAAGGAAACGAGCTAGCTTATTCTTACATTTTCATTGTCATGCCGCTGCTGTGGAAGAGCCATCTGAAATCGCTGCTCAAGCGATTGCAGATGTACTCGCATCCCCGCCACCTCGATTTGCTTTTAAAGCAGGGGACTCCTATTTTGAAGTACCGCAATCCAAATATATTTTAGAAAAAAATTCAAAATTGGCTCCTAAATTAAAGAGTAAATCGGGGTGTGAAAAAGAAGCTAAACTTAGTGAGGCGAACCGGATGAGTCGTCAGGGCAATTTTGATATGGCGATCCGGATGTACCTGAAATTATATAATATCAATCCATTACAAATCTATGCCGACAACGCTCTTTTCGCAGCAAAGAAACTAGGCATGGACAAATTAGTTTCTCTAGAAGATCTGGAACGTACATTTGGAGACTAATGTTTATAGTCTTGATCCATTCCAGGTCTGGTTGTTGATCTTTGAAAAAAGCATCCATCGCGTCCACGAGGACGTGGAAGGATGATTTCCCCTGCAGGCGGCAGGTTTGCCTGAGTGAAACGATGCGTTCCACCCAGCGATTGCCTTTATCACTGCTGGTCCCTTGGCTGCGTTTTCGCCAGAGTACGGCATAGCGCAGCATGCGCTCCCCGAAGTTGTTGGTCGGGTCAACACCTTCCTCGA
>NZ_JAFFQA010000093.1 GCF_016919065.1 Desulfobulbus rhabdoformis
CGGTGCGGTAGACTGCTGTCTACGATCAAAATGGCCGGAAGGAGAAATCCTTCCGGCCATCTACGTTGGAAAAATAGCTGGTAATTATACGTGAGAAACATGTTGGACGGGAACTTGAGAATCTACAGTTGCCACTTGTATTTTCCCAGATCGTAGGCGTTATCGCTATCCATATTGACCCAGTTACCGCGAATACCGATCCGAGTCTGGTCGGAAATATTATAACCAAGTTTAAGCAGACCCGCGAACCTGGAGCTGTCCTCACTTTCATAGCCATCAGTGCTATAATAATTGATATCGCCGAGGTAATCCCATTTCTGGTAGCGACCATTGAGCCCACCGGAGATATTACCGGTATTCCAGGAACCATAACTCGTCGACAGGTGGCCGTTAAAAGCTTTGTCGCTCTCCCCTTTCTTGGTGATGATACTGATCACGCCGCGGGAAGATCCCGGTCCATATGCCACACCGGCCGAACGCAGAACCTCAATACGCTCGATTTGAGAAACTGGTATGATATCAAGTTCTTCACGCCGGTAATTCCCATAATTCTGTGCAACCCCATCAATGAGGATGACCGGACCACCAGCCATGGAACTGCGGGTTCCACGAATGGAAATCGAGGAACTGCTGGCAGTTGTGTTATAGACGCCAGGAATACGCTCCAGCGCTTCTATCACATTTTTAGCGCCCATCTGTTCCAGGTCGGCGCTGGTGATAACCGAAATACTGGCCGGTGTATCCACCAGTTTACTTTTACTGGTGGAGGTGACCACCAACTTTTCAAGAACATGCGCTTCATCATCCCTTTCCTCAGCAGATGCGGGCAGCGCACAAACCACTGCCGCTGTTGCCGCCAAGCTGACAAGTGTCCACGTCTTTCTTCTCCAACCCCCCTGAACTTTCTCCACGCTCCACTCCTTTTCTGAATCTATAATACTGATAGTTCATACAAACTGCGTGGTTGATGGCTGGAGGAATGTGGGCAAAAAAAAACCCGGATCGAATATGCAAAATCGATCCGGGATAGCCCTATTTATCCGCAGTACTCTGTAACAGAGTCAGGTACGCCGCCGTCCACGCAGTCGTCTCCTTAATTGCTCAGGCAGGTCTTCTGACTTCCGGATCACTCGATCAGCTGCGCCTTCCCAACCAATATTTGGTCAGTGACATCTATGCAGCCTTCGTCCCCGGTTACAGCGGCGGGCCCGTCTCCGAATTACACGGAGTTCCCTTTTACGTTTTCATCAACACCTGAACGGGCGCAGGTAAACTTGGAAAAACCTTTAATGTCAAGAAAAAAGAAAAGATAAATACAATGCACAAGCTCTGCTTCGCTCATATCATTCAACTGCAGGGGCAGCTTTTCTTCCTTGAAAAGGAAAAATCAACCCACACTGTGGCAGAACAACCGACGAATCAATCAGGACTGCTCCAGGGGGGGGACAATGCCGGATGCTGACGGTATACTCCTCGTGCATCCCAAAATTGCAGGCAAGGATCTGAAAACAGTTGCCATGCCCATCTATGAAGCGCTATGTGGGGTTACAAAATTTCCTTGAGATACTTCACGCCACTGGTGGCGACATTGACCACCTCAGCACTCTGGCCATTGAGCATCAATCTGCCCATGGACTGGGCAAAACCCTTTAACTGGTGAAAATCGACATGAGGCGGCATAGCCAGCGCGTTGGGATCGGTGAAAATATTCACCAGTGCCGGACCATCGTGGGCAAAGGCCTCAATGATCGCTCCACGCACTTCTTTACCTTCCTTAACGGTCCAGGATTTGATGCCCATGGCTTCCCCGGCCTTGGCAAAGTCGGGATTGACCATATTGGTCTGCCAGTCCGGAAGCCCGGCAACCTCCATCTCCAGCTTGACCATGCCCAGCGTTCGGTTGTTGAAGAGAATCAGCTTCACAGGAATGACATACTGAGCAATAGTCATTAAATCGCCAAGCATCATCATCAACCCTCCGTCACCGCACATGGCCACAACCTGTCTCCCAGGCTGAGACAGGCCTGCACCAATAGCCATGGGCATGGCATTGGCCATGGACCCGTGATTGAATGACCCGGTTATATATCTGTTTTTCTTTCCTTTGATATAACGTGCCGCCCAAACCGAACACATGCCGGTATCCACGGTGAAGATGGCGTCATCATCGGCCTGATCATTGATGACTGCGGAAACAAGCTCCGGGTGGATGTTACCTGCCTTTGCCTTTTCGGTCACATAGGCCTGGTATTTTTCTTCTATGATTTCATAGAGAGAGCGCATCTTGACCAGAAAATTGTCTTTTTCCTTGGTCTGAATCAGGGGAAGAAGCTGCTCTAAGCTCGCCTTGATATCACCGCAATAGCCATAATCCACCTGGGCACGCCGACCGAGTTTTGCCGGATCGATATCAATCTGGATAATAGTGTTATTTTCAGGCATAAAGGCGCTGTACGGAAAATCAGTGCCCAAAAGAACAACCACTTCTGCTTCGTGCATGGCCTGAAAACCCGATTTCATCCCTAAAAGACCAGTCAGGCCTACGGCATGGGTATTGGTTTCTTTATCAAAGAAAATCTTTCCCCGAATACTGTAACCAATGGGAGCCTTGAGCTTTTGTGCCAGGGCCAGGACCTCATTTTCGGCGTCCTTGGCTCCGAGACCGCAGTACAGCATGACTTTTGTATTGGAGTTGAGGATATCGGCGATCTGTTGCAGCTCTTCAGCTGAAGGCAAGGTACGTGCGTACACCGAATAGTTTTTCAGTGACGATGCCGGTTTAACGACCTTTGCCGCCGCCACATCGCCAGGCAGACCGAGTACGGCGACCCCCCGCTGGCCCAGAGCGTGCTGAATGGCGCTCTGGCACCCCTGCAGGGCCTGGATGGGCGTATTACTCATGAAACAATACTTGGAGCAGTCGTCAAAAAGCTTGGTCACATTGGTTTCCTGAAAATAATCAAGGCCCAACTTATCGGTGTTGGCGGTCGAGGCGATGGCTATCACCGGATTTCCGGCATGGTTGGCATCATAGAGACCATTGATAAGATGCACGTGGCCTGGCCCGCTGGACCCCATGCAGCAGCCAATTCCGTTGAGTTCCGCATCCATGGAAGCCGCATAGGCACCAGCCTCCTCATGACGGACATGGACCCACTGAATATGGCCGTCACGACGGATGGCGTCATTGAGTGGATTGAGACTGTCCCCGGTGACGGCATAGACCCTGCGCACACCGGCAGCAACCAACATATCAACTAAAATATCTGAAACATTTTCCGACATAACACATTCATTTTTCAATAATTTGTCCCACATCAGACTCAGCACAATCAGAGGCTGAGCCAGATAATCCCACCACACAGCAATCGAAAGTTATGGTGTTGTCTCAACACGCTGCGATGCTTTTTCTAATCATTCT
Organism: Desulfobulbus rhabdoformis; assembly: GCF_016919065.1. Classification (GTDB taxonomy): domain Bacteria; phylum Desulfobacterota; class Desulfobulbia; order Desulfobulbales; family Desulfobulbaceae; genus Desulfobulbus; species Desulfobulbus rhabdoformis. Next base: position 3,422 of record NZ_JAFFQA010000093.1, read on the forward strand.
TTTTCATTTGGTCAATTGGTCTTACAAGAGCCTGATCCGTTTCTTTGGGGACGACATTTCAATCGTTTTGATCAATAAACAGAGAGAGTCCTTGAAAAAATACGCATTTTGAGGCAACAGAGTAGCATTAAAACCGTTTGCAATCCCCAGTGGGAAAATTTTGTGAGATCGAACTGCGTAGAATAAGATTTTTACCTGAATCCGTGAGCATTCATCAGTGCGCCAGTTTCGTTGTTTGTGACATGCCGATTAAAGTAAACTTTATCGGTATGTTGCAGGCAATGAAGGTGGCGTGCTGATGGATGTCCCAAAGGGCGGCGGGTGCAACTGAACAATACATGAATTTGTAAAAATACGTCGTCTTATTAAAAAGATGCGTTGTTCAGCACCCCCCGCCGTCACGGATTCGGGTTTTAGTAATGTTACCCCGATGTAAAAAACTAGCGGCTTGCTTTGAGCAAGACAATCTAATTAACTAGATTTTCACATTATTTATAATCCGGATGAAACTAATCCAAGGGATGAGAGGCCTCTCAAGGACAGTCTTGATCACTCTTCCGGATAATTACTGGTTATGTTTAAAACAAACTGAAGAACACGAATGAAATTATTATCAACAGCTGAATTGGCAAAAGAGCTAGCAGGTGGCGATTCCTATATTAGGACTAAAAACAAAGAAGTTAAAGGATTAGCCATTGCACTTTAAAGAAATCCTGAAGCCACAGAAATCATTGTTGTTGGGACGGGCCCCAGAATTATTGCCAATGCTCATTTATTTTTAAAATCTCAAAAATTTGTTCAGGTCTACATCAAACAATCGACAGATAAATGGAAATTCATAGGTAATTATAAAGCAATTGACTACTCAAAGGACAACGATACTATTGAAAAACATCGTAAACTCAGACCCAAAAAAGATGTTGATGGAATTTTATTTTTGAACTCAGAGGAAGAACCAACTGTAAACGTAAAGGATCCATCATTTCCAGACCCAAAAACAAAAAAGCTTGTTGAAAAAAAGGCAATTAGTTACGTAATAGACCATTATAAGAAATTAGGATTCACCATAACAGATCGACAAAAATATAATTGCGGTTATGATCTCTTGGTTGAAAATGGTAAAAAGACATTGCAAATAGAAGTCAAAGGAACTGCATCAAAAGAAAAACGATTTTTTTTAACACGAAATGAAAAATCCATGCCTGCCAGCCCATTATGGCGATCGGCGATAGTTTCAAATGTTCTAGAAAGTCCGGAGATGGATGTAGATTCTCAAGTTCCCGTCCAACATGTTTCTCACGTATAATTACCAGCTATTTTTCCAACGTAGATGGCCGGAAGGATTTCTCCTTCCGGCCATTTTGATCGTAGACAGCAGTCTACCGCACCG
>NZ_JAFFQA010000094.1 GCF_016919065.1 Desulfobulbus rhabdoformis
TTGGCGCTTTTCCCTTGTAGCGCAAGCTTTTGCAGGTGGCGCTCATAGAGGGACTCGAATCGTTTAATTTCGGCCTTGTTCATAGTATACTCCTTGCTGTAAGTGTTTGAAAATTAAACTCTTACACGAGTATACACTGGTTTTTATTCTGCCGCGCAGCGGCTTCGTCCAACAAAAGTTTCAACCCGACATTCCCCGCCGCTAAAGCTATGGGGAATGCGGGTTAAACAAGTGTTAGCCGTAAGGAGGTTCCATGCCGACTAGGCAGGAAATTGCCAAAGCTCTTGAATCAATATTCTTTGGAATTTCTCATTTAAAAGATTCCTTCCCGGACCGCCAATTCACCATTGATGGACGATTGGTTGGCGATATCGGCGAAGTGATAGCGGTAATGGTTTATGAAATTGAGCTGGACGAAGTGTCTCAGCCCACTCACGATGGAACGGCTTTAAATGGTGGTCGCGTGCAGATTAAGGCGACTTTCCAAGATGCTCTCACTTTCAAAACCGTTCCTGAGTACTATCTGGGCATCAAGATCAATCGGGATGGCACATTTGAAGAAATTTACAACGGCCCAGGGCAACCTATTTTTGACTACTATTCGCACCGTTCTGGAATTGGAGAAAAGTTGCTCCGGTTTCCGAATGAACAGCTGAAAGCATTATCGGTCAAGGTTCCTGATGAGCAGAGAATTCGCACGCGGGGCGGCTAACAAGTGTAAGTAGAATCGGGGGACATAATACCTTTTTAGAAATCTTGCGGGTGAAAAAAGAAACCGTTAACCTGCGTACCTACCCGCGAAAAGCGGACATCTTTTCTGATGATCAAGATCGACTTACTTTTCTGGAGAAGTTAACCGGTCGGGACTTGATGTTGAGAACAGAGGGGAGGTCACGAGTTGACAGGAAATAGGTATTATGTCCCCTGAATATATGTGGCCTTGCCGCCATGAATAGCGCGCAAATAGAGGGCATGACCGAGAATAAAATCGATCCCTTCGTCAGCACACAGATCGGCGAGCCAATACTAGGTAAACATGCACTCGCAGTCGACCACCAAGCCGACACGATAAGGTTTGATCAGTTCAATAAAAATTGTGCTGTTTGGTGTAGAATCTCATGAGCAGGCTCCTTTCTTTGAGGGTTTGTGTTTCTCAAAGGATAACGGATGGTCTGTTACCTGAGGAGAGGGCCTGCACTAGTATCAAAGTAATCAACCGGACGGAAAATACGTCTGTGCAAATTTAAAAGTAAAATCTAAAATTGCGGTGGTTGGCAAGCAGCATGTCGCCGCCGGTTATCCTGAACCATTAGCGCCTCGACTTAGCTGTCGGCGCTAATGGGCAGCTTAGAAAATAGCATTCATGGCCTTATCACAACCAAATAACCCTGAATCGATAGATTCAGCCAAGAACATCGAACGCAAATTGCCGGGAGGCATTTGGGTGCTTGGATTTGTCTCGATGTTCATGGACATCTCGTCCGAACTTGTTCACAGTCTCTTGCCGATATTCATGGCCACGGTACTCGGTGCGTCCATGGTTACGATTGGGATCGTCGAAGGTGTTGCTGAGGGAGTCGCTGCAATCACGAAGATGTTTTCGGGTGCACTCAGCGATTACTTCGGGAAACGCAAGTTCCTCGCCGTGCTTGGATATGCATTGGGTGCCATAAGCAAGCCTATATTTCCGCTTGCAACAACGATTGGGTGGGTGTTTGGAGCACGCTTTGTTGATCGTATCGGTAAAGGTATTCGCGGTGCGCCTCGTGACGCTCTGGTCGCCGATATCGTACCGCCGCAGCTTCGAGGTGCGGCTTACGGCCTACGCCAGTCTCTGGATTCGGCCGGGGCCTTTGTCGGGCCGCTGTTCGCGGTGGTATTCATGATTTGGTTAGCGAACGACATCAAAGCCGTGTTGTGGATTGCCGTCGTACCAGCATTCTTCGCGGTGTTTCTGCTTATTGTTGCGCTGCGCGAACCCGAATCTTCGGAACATGGCGCTGGTCCCAGAATCCACTTGACATTGACTGATGCCAAACGCTTATCCTTGCAGTACTGGCTTGTTGTCACACTCGGGGCAGTCTTTACCCTCGCTCGTTTCAGTGAAGCATTTTTGATTCTTCGAGCACAGGACGTCGGTCTTGCAATCGGTTACACACCCGCGATAATGATTGTCATGAATATTGCCTATTCCATATTTGCATATCCAGCGGGCGCGGCGGCAGACCGGCTTCCGGCGCGAACCCTTTTATTGTTTGGACTTTGGGTCCTTGTCGCTGCTGATGTCTTGTTGGCGATAGCTACATCGCCTTGGATTGCATTCATTGGTGCGGTATTCTGGGGCTTGCACATGGCGCTCACCCAAGGGTTGCTCTCGAAACTTGTTGCCGATACTGCACCGGCTGAGCTTCGCGGTACGGCCTTCGGGGTTTTTAATCTAATAAGTGGCGGAGCACTCCTACTGGCAAGCGTCATTGCGGGGTCATTATGGAGTTTATTCGGCGCCTCAGCCACATTTATTGCTGGAGCATCGTTTGCGACTCTTGCGGCAATAGGGTTGCTCCTTTACCGTCCTAATCCTCGAGCTGCAGGGACAGTATAGGCATGTGTTCAAGGCTGCCCAACCAGGCTAATGCAGCCGAAACAAAAAAACGTGCGGCTGATCAGCAGTAAGCGATCAGGGGACCCCCTGAAAGAACTCGTATTATCGAAACTGTAAGCGGTTACGGGGGGCCGGAGATGCTAGGCGTCGGCCTGTGCAGCGTACGCCTGTACGTAAGCAGGCCGATAACACTGCAGATTCGGTGCCCCGTGATCGCTTACGATCAGCAGCGTTAGCTGTCAAAATTTGTCCTGATTATGGTCGTTTTACTTTCCACAAGTTGCACCAAGTCGTCAGGGAAGTCTTCAGCGCACCGGTTATATTTGTCTAAGGTTTGCGTATTTAGTTCACTAAAACACTCAAGGAAACCACCGTTAATCCTAAGTTCATATCGTGTAGCCATCATGTACCTCCCCAGCTAACCAGGCCAGTCCAGCGGACGGGGCGACGTTGGCGGTTTTCGTTAAGGTCGTTGCTGCGCCAAGTTGCAGCGCCGCCCGCTGACCACGTTCGTTAGCAGAGAGAAAGATATGCAGCTATCAATAGACAACTACATTCAAATTGGAACTGTTACTATCGCATCCTTTGGTTTCGCCCTTGGATATATTCAATACAAAAAGGGACAACGTTGGAAACAATCAGAATTCGCATCAAGAGAAATTGATAGATTATTATCGAATGAGGTTCTGGTTTTGGCGTGCCAAATGTTAGATTGGGAACATGGTAAATCTAAAATCCCATTAAAATTTAAAGATACAAGAAATGAAGACCATGATTTCAAATATTCATGGTCTATCTATGAAAGAGCCATGCATGATAGTATCGATGGGCCTGACGGCAGAGGATATAATGAAGATGAACGTTATTGTAGGGTTATTTTTGATGATCTTTTCACATTCATTAACCTATTAAATCACTATGTTTCAGTAAAGCTTATTAAAGTTGAAGATATAAAGCCTGTTGAATACTGGACTGATCAGATTTTTGATTCTGAACTGACTGATAATAAAAATATATTTACGCCATATTTAAAAAAATTTGGTTATTCTGGCGTTATCGAACTCCATAAGAGATTTAAATGTGCTAACAAGGCAAATTAACTCGGATGCAAATTCCGCTGCGCTACATTTGCACCGGTTATTTGCGGCGTTATATTTCAACCAAACAAAAAAATCATGAATATAAAATATTTACTATTTTTAGCGGCATTTCTCGTTTGTCCCTCATCTGTCTATTCACAACAAGTCAATATAGAACTTGGCCCAGATGGGCAAATAGAAGAAATTAATTATAAAAATATTTCCAAAGATTACAAGTCAACCATATTGGCTCAACTTGTTTCTGACGATGTAATAAAAAAGGCAAAGTCACTCGCTAAAGCAGAGCGATACCATGAAGCTCACCAATTACTAAATGCAGTAACATATTTAGACTACAATAATACAACTTCGTTAATTCTTGCTTCATCGTATTTACAAAAAAATATCACAAACGAAAATGACAGAAAAAAGATTTTTAAAAATTTCACTTTTGAAGTTTCCAGTGCATTAAAAAGAAAACAGTCGAGTCATAATATAGATTTGAAACGTGGTCTTGTCATTGCCAATGAAGCAAAGTCTTTGTATTCGGAAAATACAGAAGAATTCAAAGTCGCTACAAGTTTAATTGAATAGCTAAAGAAATATATGAAACAAGAAGAAGTAACTATTGAAGTTTTATCTAAGTTAAGAAATCGGGCAGAAAAATCTAAACAGCAAGGAAAACACATTCAGGCAATTAATAATTTCGCAATTCTATATTATGCTGAGAACAACATATTACCACTAACTCAAATCATTAACTTGTTGAACCAAATGAATTGAGTTGAATATGTAATATAATGTACCAGAAAACAGGTCGCAATTATTATGCAAATTGACCGCCTTGATCATTTCGTGCTCACTGTACGAAACATAGACTCGACGATCCGATTCTACCAAACGGTTCTTGGAATGACTTCAGCTTATGTTTGCGGGTTGTAGGCACATTTTAGTGCAGTGCCTGAGATAATATCACGCAATTTCAATGTGATAAAATTTCACGCGTGGTGAAAATCTCAAAATCTGTGGGCACACGCGAAGCGATATT
>NZ_JAFFQA010000095.1 GCF_016919065.1 Desulfobulbus rhabdoformis
GATGGACGAACCAATGGTGTACCAGTTGTTCTGCCAAGGGCATTGCTGGGTAGCTATGTTCGGAAGGGATAACCGCTGAAAGCATCTAAGCGGGAAACCCACTCCAAGATAAGATATCCCGTATCTTAAGATACCTAAAGGCTCGTTGGAGACTACAACGTTGATAGGTCGGGTGTGGAAGTGCAGTAATGCATGGAGCTAACCGATACTAAAGAGCCGTGAGGCTTAACCATATCCTTTTATAAATCAAGTTTACCCTGCTATTCATATTGTCATAGCCATATATACATCGAATTTTTCGGTGGCCATAGCGAAGAGGCCCCACCCGTTCCCATTCCGAACACGGAAGTTAAGCTCTTCAGCGCCGATGGTACTGCATGGGAGACTATGTGGGAGAGTAGGTCGCCGCCGTTTTTTATCGCTCAAGCCCTTAATCAGCTTCGCTGATTAAGGGCTTTTTTTTTGTGTTTTTTTCGGACATGAAATGGGACAAAAAGGGAAGATCCCAAGCAGTTGGCCTAGCAGGTTATCCACGGTTCATTTCATGACTTATATGCCAGAAATTCACCTTTACCAACAGGAACAAGTGAGGTTATAAAATTCTTTTGCGACTTGAGATAATTCATAAACTCAGCAAGTTCGGATTCATGAGAACTTGCGTTATCACAAACAATGAGCCCCCCATTTTTGAGCAGGCGTGATATGTCTTCTATCATGTCCATATATTTTGAGCGATCTGCGTCAAGGAAAATGAAATCATACTGGCCACTGAAATTTTTGAGTACCGCCTGAGCGTCTCCCTGTAATAAAGCTATTTTATTGACAAGCCCAGCCCTCTCGAAGTTCGATAATGCCTCTTTTGCTTTTTGATCTGAGTACTCAATTGTAGTTACAGTTCCATCTGGAGGAATAGACGAAGCTAACCAAAGGGTTGAATAACCGTTTGAGGTCCCAATTTCTAGAATTTTGCTTGAACAAGTCGCAAGGGCCAGGACTCGAAGGAATTCGCCGGTATCTTTCGTGATGTTTAGATACTTCAGAGTTCTATCTGATTGGACTTTATCATTACGAATCCCGTCTTGTTCCAACTCACTCAGTATATTATCTAAATCCATTTCCTCTCCTTTAAGCCTATCAGAATTGACGCAAAACTGACGACTGGCACCGTGCATCGTCACACGTCCTTCATATCTCGAAACAATTATTTTTAATCCGTTTTATGTATCCCGACAATGGGCCAATGTCGTTTGAAATGATTCAGATTGTGAACTACTTCGACCTCGCTTCCACAATCGAACTCCTTTCTTCACCGCACAGTGTCACAGGTCAATCCAATTGGATTGGAATGCCGGATGCTCTGAAATACACACTATTCGGCCTGTGAGGACTCTCTCAGCGGATGTTGCATAGTTATATCTTGAATTTTTCAATCGAATTATTGAGTCGGCCAGATATGTTACGCAGGGATTCGGCATTAACTTTTACCTGATGAATAGCTGCGCTAATTTCGTTGGTGCTTTCGCTGACCGTCGCAATATCTGAAGCGATCTCAGACGAGACTGTAGAGCTTTGTGCTACATTTTGATTGACTTCTTTGATCCCCTGACTGGCTTGATTTACGTTGGTCGCAATTTCCCTAGTGGTTGCTGACTGTTCTTCCATGGCCGAAGCGATCGTGGTCACCATCTGGTCCACCTCTGAAATTATGGAGCTGATTTCATTGATTTCACTGACGGTTAGCCCTGTAGCTTCCTGAATACCTTTAATTTTATTTTTAATGTCCAGTGTGGCCATGGCGGTTTGTTTGGCAAGATCTTTTATCTCATTGGCCACTACGGCAAAGCCTTTCCCTGCTTCACCCGCTCGTGCGGCTTCGATAGTGGCATTCAGGGCCAACAGGTTGGTTTGCTCTGATATTTCGGTTATCGCCTCGGTTACCTTGTTGATTTCGTCAGCGGCTCGACCAAGCTCATTGACACGTTCCGAAGCCTCAAGAGATTGTTGAACGGCCGTGGCGGTAATGTCGATCGCCTTACTAGAACTCATCGCTATTTCTGTGATTGTTGCGTTCATCTCCTCTGCTGCGGCAGCGACCATATCTACATTGACCGATGCTTCTTCCATAGCGGTAGCGATTGAATTCTGGTTACTGCTCATTTCCTCGGCAGCTGCGGACACCTGTGCAGAACGAATCGCCGAAGATTCGGTGCCTGAGGAAACCTGGTTGGATATGGCTGCAAGCTGAATCGAGGATTCATCGACGTAGGTTACCCCCTCCTTTATTTCAGCAAACATGCTGCGCAGGTTTTGCGCCATTTTATTCAGGGATATGGCTAACAGGCCTATTTCATCTGTTTGTTGTACGCGCATGCTTTGGGTGAGATCGCCTTGAGCCATAGCCTTAGCCAATTCAATACCCATGATTAGCGGTTTTGTAATGAGACGGGTCAAAAGGACGCCCAGAACAATAGCCAGCACAAAACCGATTACCAGGCAGATCGTGGTGATCGACTGGCCCCTCCCCGAACTGTTCTGGGCGTCTTTGACCGTGACTTTAGATTGGTTTTCCGCTTGTTTCACGATGTAGTCAATGGCTGATAAGGTGCTGCTTTGATACATAACACCGTCTTCGAGAACCAATTGATTCATCTGGCTAAATATTGTATCAGCCTTGTCGACAATGGCTGATATCTGATGCAACAGTTCAAAGATTCGTTGGGAGATTGGGAGGATTTCTTGTTCGTATAATTTTTTTGCCTGCTCAGTCTGGCCTATTGCACAAAGATTTTGTATTTCCGCCGTCATCCGGTGGAGCTTTGTGTGAAATGGTTTAAGTTCATCGACTAATTTAATGATATCTGGATTTGTCGTATTCAGTTCTTGAAACCATTTTCCTAAAGCACATTCTTCCGCATTTGTTTTCCCTTCAAAAGTGAGACCCAAACCAATTAATTTGTTGATCTGTGTTAGCAATATTCGGTGGGATATTTCACATTCGTCCATGTGATGTTTCATCACTGGAGGATGTATAATGTCCATTGCAACGAGTTGTTGAGAAAGTTCAACGGCCTCATTATTTATATGAGCCCATTTGTTGACATTGGTTATAAAAACGTTCCATTCATTGGAGAATTGTCTGGCAAGGGGCAGCTGCATAAACTTTTCTTTTGCAGTTGAGTAAATTTGCCTGGATATAATTAATGTCTTGTGCGTTTGCTGTCGTTCTTTTTTTGTTGCATAGGGGGTTAGGAGAGAGTGCATCAATGAGGCTATCGAATTTAACTCGCTCTTGATAATAAGAATATTTTCAATGGCAGGTATAGTTTCACTCCCCAATTGCTCTACTTTCTCTCCCAACGCGCTCTGTTGTCTGATGGAGAGGAGGCCGACAAAAAGTATGATCATAGCTGTCGCTAAAAACCCCCCGATCAGCTTGACGCCCAAAGTGAAATTTTTCATTCTGTACGCTTCTCCATTGTGCAGTTTTGTTTTGTTTGTTGATGTAGCCTGAGGCCACTTACTGTCCTGCACACCAGTAAAGGGCACCTTTGGGAGGCCTCAAGATGGTTGAATCGATAGTGTATGGAAGTCTAGTACCATGTAACATTTAAAGTTTCGTAATTTTTAATCAGGTTGTATCATCATGGCAATCAAAGGAGGTTGCCATGGCACCGAGATATCGAGTCACCCTGACAGACGAGGAACGTAAGAATCT
>NZ_JAFFQA010000096.1 GCF_016919065.1 Desulfobulbus rhabdoformis
AATTATGCCAAGTTTTTAGTTATGTAAAGTTGCCAGGATATTTCGTTCAGTCGCAGTGTTGAGAGTTCCAAAAACTTTACATAATATTTTAACCGCAAAGTTCAGAAAGCCAGGACATCAGGCCCTTGTCCTTCTCCCAATTGGGTATGATATCCTGTGATGGCACTTCATAAGCGTCCTCGAGAGCCTTGCGTTTCTCTTCGGCGTCTACCTTCGCATAAATTTCCGTGGTTATTACAGAGGCGTGGCCGAGAATATCCCGGATGTAGATCAGCGGCACACCACTTCTGAGCAAATGAACGGCCTTTGTATGTCTGAGACAGTGAGGTGAAACCGATTCAGGTATATGGTGACTACTTTCAATAGACATGCTCTTGACGTATTTGGACAAGATATATGCGACACCTGCACGTGACAGTTTGCATTCCCGGTTGTTCATGAATACCGAAAAATCAAGAATACCGGATTTTTCGATCCACCCCTTCTCCTGAAAGTATCCCTCCATGATAGACGCTGTTTTCGCGGTGACTGGAACAACGCGTGTCTTTCGACCTTTTCCATGCAGGGTGACCGTTGCCGGTTGCTCAAGTCTGACATCCCGTATACGAAGATCGATAATCTCCTGGACCCTGGCCGCAGTATCGTAGAGAAGCACGAGCAGCGCATGGTCCCGCCGCCCTTTCGGATTACTGGTGTCGGGCTGGCTGAGTAACAGATGTAACCCTTCCGGGCTAAAGTAGGTCATTGCCCTGCTTGCAACCTTTTTCATTGGAAGGTCAAGTATACGCTGGCAATTCAGTATGTGCTCCGGCTGCATTGAGGCCACGTAATGAAAAAATGATTTGAACGCTGCCAACCGTTGGTTTCGAGTTCTAACACCACAATGGCGAATTCGTTCAAGCCAGGCAAGATATTCGGTCAACAATCCCGGAGTGAGGTCAGAGATGCTGATCTTGTCTGCTTTCATAGTCTTTTCCGTCTCGCAGAAGAGCAGGAACAGCTTAAAAGCGTCTCGATAGGAGGTGATGGTGTTCATACTCAGGTTCCGCTGTCCGGGCAGATAGCGAGAGAAAAATCCATTGATATGTAAAGCAAAATCAGTCTCCTTCATGGTAGGCCTCCGGAATGATCCACCCATATTCCTTCTCTACCGTCTCTATTAACTCAGGGAACATTACTGCAGTAAGCCGCAGATAATGTTGGCCTGCTGTCAGGCCTTCATGCCCCATATAGATAGCAAGGTATGGAAGTGCAGTTGTGAGATTTTTTCCATCTCGCACCCACTTGTTCAGGACGCGAACCGCAAAGGTATGGCGTACGTCATGTAGACGCGGACCTTTCCCTCTACCTCCATGAGAAATACCTGACAAGCGTAATGCCTTACGATACAGGCAGTACACAGTTCCGGAATTGTATGGTGTGCTCTTCTTATTTGGAAAAAACCATTGTGATGAGTTGAAGCTACTTATGGATTGACTGTTACACACATATTCCCGGCATCTGTGTACAAGGGATTCGGACATGGGAATAATACGCTCTTTCCTGTTCTTCGTGTTTCGCAGTGATAATGTGCCATTCTCGACATCGACGTCCTTTTTTTCTATCTGCAGTGTTTCGGTGATCCGCGATCCACAGCCAATCAGGATTCGGAAGACCACCGGAAAGACCAGATCTGAATGGGTTGAGATGCCGGTGGCGCATAACTGGTCTACGGTACCGAGCAGCTCCCCAAGCTCTCGATCGGAAAAGATGTATGGTATATAGTCGTAATCTTTCACGATGGTGAGACGCTTTGGAACGATAATCGCGTCATATCCCATACGAACCATATATTCCCCCAGACCACGAAGAACAGAGATCCGGCGGCTTCTGTTCGTCTCATTTTCCCACGGTGTTTTTTCAATCCACCGATCTACCAGTTCTCGGGAAAGGCGAGGAGCACCATGATCAATTTCCCTTTGGATATCAACGATTCGGCGGAGTGTCCGTGGGCCTTTATCGAAACGATAACCGATTGCCCGTTTTTCCTGGACATAGTCGTCCACGATCTGCACAAATGTTTCCTTACGTGGTTTCATTGGACAATACCTCCTCAGGGTCAAGGGCACATTCTCTCAGTTGATCAATGTCAGTATGGAGGTACACGCTGGTCGCTTCAGAAGAGACATGTCCGAGTGCCGAGGAAATGACCGGGAGTTCGACATTATTTGCGAGCATCTTGCTGGCAAGAGTATGGCGCAGCGAATGCATGCCCTTGGGGACTTCTCTGGAAATTCTGACTCCGGCCTGCCGGACTCGTTTGGCCAAAATGGCATTCAAAGCGCAGGAATTCTGACCGAATGGCCGTATCGGAACTGTACAGGTGAGAAATATCTCCAGATGCTCGGAATGGGGCCGGCCATTTTGTAGGTAATCAATGAGAGCCCACCCGACGTCCCGCAACAGCGGCAACCTCAACAGTTTTCGGGTCTTACTCTGCTCAAACTCAATCACATTCTCACTCCAGCGCAGATCCGAAAGTCTCAGACTTTTTACATCAGCCGAACGCAATCCGTATCGTGTGACGAGTATCATGATGGCGTAATCGCGTTTACCCACTGGACTGCCCCGATCTATTGAACTGAGAACTGACAGCACATCTTCCTGCTTCCAGATGCGAGGAAGACGATACTTTCGGTTTGCTTTTACCAGTGGTAATTTTTCTGACAGATCCTCCTGAGTGAACCCATTTCGGTAAAGGTGCCGGAAAAACATTCTACTTGCGCTTAGCATGGTGGCGACTGTGCGACTATCCAGTTCAATTTGTGAACGGAAAAATACCGATATCCTTCCAGCAGTAATACTTTGTATACTTGTTGCTCCATGCTGGTCAAAAAAGAGCAGCATCCGTTTAATCCGATTGAGTCTGGTGTAGGTACCACGTTCGGAATATCCTGCTTCGCTGCAGTAGGCGGCGTAGGAATCGTATGCTTCTTTGAATTGTCGGGGAAGTTCAAGGGCGGCAAGTTTACCCTGCTTTTTTAACGGCAGGCATCCATGGAGCTGCCATTCAGTCAGGCACTGACATACTCGGATCGGGAGATAGGAGCTTCGTCTGTATTTGTGCTCATTGCTCATCTCCCTGATCACTAATGTAGGATCTATTCCGAAAGAATCTCTCAGCCAGCGGTGGCACATGCCTTGGGAGTGTTGATGTATCTGCTTCTCATCCGCATACCGTAGGAGCTTTTGATATAATTTCTGATACAGCTTGATAGTTCCAGAAGCATAACCGAGTCGTTTAAGTTCACAGATGACCGCTTCGCTCAATTCCTTTATGGTTGCTCTTTCCATATCCTCCTCCTTTGTAAGGGTTTGAAGGATATTATTATGGAAAGTGATTGTGTGTTATTATTTGAATTGAAAAGGTAATAGCTTCATTACTTTACATAACTAAGAACTTGGCATAATT
>NZ_JAFFQA010000097.1 GCF_016919065.1 Desulfobulbus rhabdoformis
AGATCAACGGAATGTCACGCTTGCCATCAGGCAAGCGTGGCGTGCTATTTTTTTTCTGAAGCGACCCCAAGAAGCTCTGGGGGAAAACTCTAGGGTATTTTGTATTATTGTTTCAGCCGTACCTCAAGCAAATCAATTTCGGGCAACATTTTCATGAGTGCACTGTAGCTCAGCTCTTCCCCCTTAAAACGGAGTACAACCGGTGGCTCAAAGAGATGAGCCCGCGTTGCGGCGAAGTTACCAAGAGCCTTTCCTGAAATCTGGATTCCCCCTGCTAAGAGGTCTTCAACCCTGTCCAGAGCAATGGAATTGAAAAATTTCAGGGTCAGGTGCCCTCCCTCTGTTGTTGAATGCGTTACCTCGCTGAGTTGCTTGGAACGTAGACTGCCGTGTACTCCCTGTCGCCGAAAAATAGCCCCTGCCAGTCCGGGCATAGCCGCTGAAAGGGCAACCGTGGTGCCGTCGACCATTTCCTGTTGCAGTGAATCCGCTGCCACTCCATTGATAAAGATAGTCTGGACATTTTCTTCGATATACTCTGCGGTGAATCCTGGGAGCGTTACCAGAAAAGAGAGCAGGGGAATGGGGCGCTCGATGGGAAAGAGAACACCATGCTGGAGGAGCGAGGCAAACCCAGTGAGCATATCCGGGGAAACTTCAAGTTCAAGGCAGGGGCTGGAGGTAACAGTGGTCATGATTTGAACTGTGGGTTGAATTTATAAAAAAAATACCAATGTGCAATCATTACCATCTTTCGCCCGTGAGGTGAAGATGAAAACCAGCACATCGGTATTTTGCCAGGTGTAAGGCACCTTATGGGAGTTTTCCAGATTCCGTGAGCGAGAACCCGACGTCACGAATTCGGGTGTCATTGCTTGTAGATGTATGTTCCTACATGTTCTCCGTTGAGTGCTCGTGTGATGTTGCCTTCAACCATGCCATTGACGATCTGAACCTTCTCAATCACCTCAGAGTTTTGAATGATTTCAAGACAGGGGCGTTCGATGACCAGGTCATCCTGATCCATATTGAGCAGATCCTGGGCACCAATTTCTGGGACGAACGTAGCATTGGGATTCTTTTTCGGATCATCGGTATAAAGACCGTTCTCATCCTTAATAAAGAGGATATTTTTTGAGCCAATGAGATCCGCAAGAATAACCAAACCAACATCCGTCCGGTGGATAGGAATACGACCAACCTTGGGCTTTATCGCAAAGTAATCGTAAGGGGGCATGCCGTGCATAACCGGGATGATGGATTCTGCGAAAAATGTAGGGAGTTTAACGATATCTGAATGTGAGATTTTCACCCCGCCCCAGGGAGAAAGCAGGGTAGCAACCATTAGGGCGTTTTGTTCGGAGATCATACTGCCGAATTTGGCTATTACACCGGTGGGCATCCCCATCTCCAGACCAATCGTATAGATATGGCGGCTTCGGGTTCCACCACCGGTGGTGATCAGAATTTTGTGGTCCTTTCGGTTGCGTACAATTTCTTTAAGAATGCCTGGTAAGGCTTTCACGCCGCGATCGCAAATAGACTGCCCGCCTATCTTGACGATGGCGATATCCGGATACAACCGTTCCTGGGGAGCGATATCGAGTTGCTCGATGAATTCCTTACTCACCAGGCTCTCGCCCATGAGTGCACTTTCTACATGAAGCCGCTTGCCATCCTGTTCCCGTACCAGTGCCATATATGCCCCTTATGCTCCTCTTAAGCTGTTGCCGATTCAGGTTGTGCCGCCTGGTGCTTGGGACCACGTTCCAGAGCGATAAGATCCGATTTGGTTGCCAGAGCCATCTGTTTGAGTTCAGACATGCGCAGATGATCCGCATAGACCTTGAGGTCAACACCACTTATGGCGACAATCCGGTATCGGGGAGATTTGGATCCTTCCCGAGATTTCAGTCGTTCACGGTAAAAAATCTGTCCTGCCATAGTATACCTCCTCAGGTAAGGATTTTGTAAAGGCCAAGAGAATATTTTTTGGCCAAAACAAAGAAAAAAATGAACGTCCCCTAAAGACGTTTTCCCTAAAGAACGAAGTCGTAATAAGGACCCGCCCAGTCGGAGTTACGCCAATTATCAATAAATATAGGCGGAGGGAGCAAGAAAGGCAATGCCACAAGCATGGTAGCCCGTGGTAGGGATTGGTAGTTTTTGTCCTTGGAGTGCTGGCCTCCATTTGAACAGCATGGCGGGTATGTTAAGGCGCCTCCTTAATTTTTGACTTCTGACCTAAAATAACGTGTTTACAGATACGGAGATAAACAAACATCAATAACCCGGGGAAGAGAAAAATCCAGGGACAATAAAAATGACAAAAAAGCCAATTTTTTTTTGCAAGGCATTCCTCCGAAAATACTTACTCAATCCTTACAGCCGGGACAAATTGTTCCTTGATGAAAAAATCGCGAGTCATTATGACTCTCAACGAGGTATGTGCTCATAATTTCAGTCAGATTTAGTAGCTTTTAATCCGTTTTCCGCAGTATTAGAACTTCTCCTGGAAATAACTACCCAATGAAGAGTCCCTTGTTCTTGGTTTAACACACTGTATTTCTGATGTTTTACCGTGGCACGTAAATTGCTATAACTTATTTCTGTGTACTCAGGGGGATCAGGAGTTTTCAGAGAATGTCGTTTTAGGCCCCTCAGCGAGCGAGAATAATAAGAAGGGACCTGAGGTTGCATTGAATCCCACTCATATAAGACCGTAAGGGTGTCTTGAATAATTAGATTTTTCAATCAAGGTCAAGGATTGCTGACAATTTTACCGCAGGCATATAGATGATATTCCGAGGATAAAATTTTCAGCATGACGCCGAGATTGGCAGAAAAAGCAATTATTCAAGATTCCCGTAAGTGTAATGCAAGAAACATAGTTCTACAGGGAGAAGATTATGAAGAAGACCATCGGGGCCGGGTTAGGCCTCTTTTTAATACTCAACAGTCAACAAACTGTGTTCGCTCTTGAACAGGAAGGCATAGTAGAGCCAGCACTTCCCGTTATCCCGTAATGCCCTGTTTTTATGGGGTACGAGGGAATTGGGTTTCGTAAACTTTTAGAGAACATGCTTGGTTCCAAAACGGCTGCTCTCCGAGCGCCTCGGCAACGAGCTTAGACGCGATTAACTCATCAAAAATAAACGAAAAATTAATCAGGAGTAGCGTATTTTTTTCTTGACAAAGCCTTGAAGGTAAAAATCGATTTTTTCATGGAATTACAACTAATTACACGGAGAATCGATTATGCAGTCACTGAAAATTTTCTCGATCAAGGCCTTACAACTGGTTGCACCGACGAACGGAAGAGCCGTGAACAAAACACTCCACGTGGACGCATTAATTCAAGCTATCAAAGCTGATTTTGGCAAACTTACCGATCATCGGGCCCAAAATGCCAAGATTG
>NZ_JAFFQA010000098.1 GCF_016919065.1 Desulfobulbus rhabdoformis
TTCAGAAAGTTTGGTACAAAACAACAGCAGTGCTTCGGGATTTTTCCTCAGAATGGTGAAATTACCCCAGCAAGTACCGCCTCATGGCAAATTTATAAACGCAACCGGTTCAAAGCGGGCGTGGCTGTGAGAGGCATTGTTGTGAAAGAGCCGAACCTTGGTTTGTTCTATCCACTCATCGGCTTTTTTTGATCCAACAAACTGATGTTTGGCAAAATCATGAAGGTGTTCCGAGCAGTGGAAATAATCAAGGACTTGGCGGCAGGTAGGGAAATAGTCTTTGACGCAGTCCCATATCCAATCGGCTCCATCACCTACAAAACACAGGCGAATTTTATCCAGCGGGATAATGTCTTTGTCTCTTAGCTCGGCAAGGAATCCTCGAAATTCAGTGACATTGCTGATTTGATGCCAGCTTAACAGGTGAACGATCTTGTCCTTATCGAGCAAGTAACCACGGATCCCTTTAGCTTCGCGCCAGTGATGAGGTTGCCCCTTGTCTTCTGTCCTTATGGGTACCATGGCACCGTCAGCAGAAAAGACAAGAACGGGCCTCCTATAGTTTTCCTCTGAGATATCTTCAATGATTTTATATATTTCTTGAGAAGTAGGAGTGATCTCTTCAAGGCTAATTTCATCGGCGACTTGATTGGTGAGCTTATGTACAGTGTCTGCGGAAATGCCAAAACGATAAATCTCGTTCATCATTTCCGCAGCTTCATCAAAAGTTTCCTTAGCACCGAAGAGAGAAGCTATTTTTTGAACATCGTACTGGTACTTGCCATCTCTCAGATTAAGAGCATCTTCGTACGGAGTATGGACGTTTTTACATTTGGGACAAGCATAGTACGGGCATTGAATGACAATAGTGCCGATGGTGGTAACACACTCTTTTTTCTTGGAATATTTTTTATGAGCTTTAGCACCGCAACAGGTGCATGTCGGGGCTGACATGTGCCTATCGAGTTCACCTTGAATGATAATCTGGACTAATTCGGGATCTATTGACGGGTACTCTTTCCTGATCTTGTCAATTATCTCAAAAAGCGTGTTGTTGGGCGCATCAACACACTGGATAATGTGAGCAATTTTTTGATCGAGAATATTATCGTACATGTCTTTGTAACACTTGGACCAATTCCGAATTTTCCGCACTGCCGCCATGGTGTAACCTCCTGATTTTGCAGGATATTATACCATGAAAAAAGCAGCATTTAAATAAAAAACGAACGTAACATGTTAAAATTATTACGCAAAACTACCAGTCTGCAACCTGCAGAGCGATTCCATAACTATCGGATGCACCCATCGGATACTCCCAGAAATAAGTACCTGCCGAATAAGAGCCTACCCTATAAGACCTGTCCTGTTTTTCATGATCCTTTTTTCCAAGTGAGTATTTTTTGAGGGATAATATATAGAGGCTATGCGGGGAGAATTGAATAATAGATCGGTTTTATTCGTATTTTTTTGCTAGCCGAAAATAATTTGATTCTGATTCTAAATGGATTTGGTCAGGGTATTTTGATGGGCTTGCCCTGGGTTGTGTAACGAACTGATGTTTCGAGAAAAATATGAAAAAATGTTTTGGAAGAATGATACTTTCGCGAATTATTTACAATTTTGGGGCCAATAGATGCAATTTGGGACTATGTAATTAATAAATGGCTGTCTACTTACCGTGTTATCTGGATCTTGAATTCAGATAGACAGATTAAATTAGAAGCTTGAGATACAGGTAATAAGGAAACAAATATATAATATATCCAAGATAGTTAAAAAACAGAATTAACAAGTAGCAGGTGGAGGATAATAAGAATATGCTGAAAACCAAAATTTTTGGAGTAGTATTATTGATAGTATCTTTTTCAGGTGTATTCATTTCCTCCTGTTTTGCTAAAAATGAGCCGAGGTTAAATAATGGAAAAAAATGGAGGGTCGCATATTATGAAGGAGGACCATTCTCTGAGTATACTGACACAATGAGGACTCTGGTGGCAGGGCTAATTGAATTGGGTTGGATAACTAAAGAAAATCCTCCTGATTATCATCAAGAAATGCCAAAACCTTTTTTAGACTGGTTGATAAAAAGTAACAGCCCATACTTATCAATTGAGCCAGAAAATTGTTATTCTGCAAACTGGGATGACAAAGTCAGAGTTAAGTTTAAAAATGAACTTCTAAGCAAGCTTAAAAATGGCGCCATCGATTTGGTTATTGCAATGGGAACTTGGGCTGGTCAAGACTTAGCCAGCAATGATCATTCTATCCCTGTGATGGTTTTATCCACTTCGGATCCAATCAGGGCTGGAATAATCAAGAGTGCAGAAGACTCAGGGTTTGATCATGTCACGGCACGGGTTGATCCGACCCGTTATCTTCGACAGATAAGAATGTTTCACAGGATTGCAGGGTTTAACACATTGGGGATTGCATTTGAGAATAGTCCGGATGGTAAAATTTATTCTGCTCTCAATGAGGCCCGACAAGTCGCCAAGGAAAGAAATTTTCAAATTGTCACCTGCGAAGTACATGACTCAATACCGGATTTTACGGAGTCTGACCAATCCTGTTACCAATGCTATCGGGAACTTATAAAAAAGGCAGATGCAGTATATGTCACTGCTTTGGCCTGTGCAGACAGAAGAACATCTGAAATCGCAGATATTTTAAAGAATGGTTCAGTGCCTTCATTCTCATTGTTAGGTTCAAAAGGTGTAAAGGAAGGTCTGTTGCTGAGCATTTCGAGCGATTCGGGCTATGCTGAATTAGGCAGATACAATTCAGATAAATTTGGGAAAATCCTGAATGGTTCAATGCCAAGAACTCTCAACCAGATATTCAGAGACCCTCTGGATATTGCTGTTAATCTGGAAACCGCCAAAGCCATACACTTCGATATTCCGAAAAGCATCTTAAAAATCGCCACAGAAATTTACGGAGAATAGAGATGAAGCGCTGGAAAGGATATGTCATCCTCGGCGTTGTCTGCCTGTTTTACTGGTTTCTTGACAGTATTTGGTCGTATACATCTTTTGAGTTTAATTTAAAAAAGATGATTTTTAGTGAACAAGGGTCTTATTTAGATGCTATTTTGTTACAGCAAATCCCATTTTGTCCCCTGGACCGCCAATGTGAATGGTGCTGAAGAGACTTTTGGGTTTTTCTGTGGAGTTTAAGGCATATTTTCAGCGCCTTCTCAGCCCGCTGGCTGCAAGGACCATG
>NZ_JAFFQA010000099.1 GCF_016919065.1 Desulfobulbus rhabdoformis
TGTAGATTCTCAAGTTCCCGTCCAACATGTTTCTCACGTATAATTACCAGCTATTTTTCCAACGTAGATGGCCGGAAGGATTTCTCCTTCCGGCCATTTTGATCGTAGACAGCAGTCTACCGCACCGAGTTATCCCTCAGCGCTGGAGTCCCCTCACAAACGCCTCCGTTTCACCCGGATTCATTGAACCATTCCGCCTCATAAAGAGTTTCGGCGGTAATAGTTTTTTCCTGTCGATAATAGGCCTCCTCCAAAGCCATCGTCGCCACATTCATTATGCTTCTCCTGTTGCCGCTGGTGTAGGCAGCAAGTATATCAATAGCCTCATCTGCAAACAGGTCTGCTGGAGCCGCACCGTTTTTCAGCCTGTTTTGAATAAATAATTGAGTTTCCTGTTCATTCATTGGCTGCAGCTTCATTACTGCTGTCAGCCGTGTTTTGACCGGCATTAACGCATAAAGCTCCAGCCTCTTTGCCAAGGTTTCGTCTCCAACCAGAATAAGTGAAGCAGCAACAGTCTGTTTTACGGTTTGAAACAGCAGAGAGCAAAGATCCCATAACGATTCATTTTCAAGGAGTTGTGCATCGTCGATAATAATCACGGGATGACGTGGGTTTGGCCCGGTAATTAATGCTTCAAGGTGCTGCTGAACCCTGGTAATCATGGGCACACCGCGCCCCTTTGTATCGACACCAAGGGTTTCTGCCAATATTCTGGTGAGACCGTTTCTTGGGTGCCCGGCATACGGAACCATAACTGGTCGATAGCTGTTTTTGTCTAACTCGTCTATCAGGGCATGTACAAGAGTTGTTTTGCCAGCTCCGGAAGGTCCGCAAAGAGCCATGCTTTTTCCTGTGTGGAGAAGCCTTTTTATGGTTTCAAGCTGCTTGCGGTCTCGTGGTGGAATCCAGAGTTGATGCTGCTTATAGGTATCTGCGAACGGGTGATATTTCCAGCCGAAGAAATCGCCGATAGGAACTTGCACCAGGGTGTTGTTGTTGGTTTGTTGCATTGTTTACCTCTTATAGTTTTGTGCATTTTGATAGATGTCGGCCTGCTTTGCCGGTTTCATTTCCGGCCCATACCAGACGAGATCAGGTTCCCAGGGCATGAACCAGATATCCAGTCGATCTCCCGGCAGAGCATCCGGTACCTCAAAGCTCCGTTTCTTAAATCGTATGGTGTTGTTCAGGTATACGCGGCAACGACGCTTCATGCGGAACAGCGGTTCAATGGCTACAGATTCCGGCAGCTGTTTGCAGCAACTCGGTCTGCTGAGCCGTTTTTGCAAAGGCGAACAGCCAAGTGAAGAGTGAATACGTTTATGGTACCATGATAGCCATTGTCGGAAGCCATCGTTTATGCCATCAAGTGTTCGTGCCGGTGGCTTATCTCCTTCCAGGTACCCGTCTCTTACAGTCCGAAAAAACCTCTCTATTTTCCCACGGCCCCTAGGTTTGCCCGGTGGTGTGTGGATAAGGTGGATACCGAGGTTGGCACAAACAAACTTCAGGTGGCGGCTGGCATAACAGGCACCATTGTCAGTGTAAAATCGAATAGGAAAACCGTGCTGGCGGATAGCAATCATCAGCTCTTTCATCAACACCTCGGTATCCTCGGCAAGAAAAAATCCTGCCCGGACCACGTAGCGGCTGGCATCATCAATGATTGCGTGCAGGTACGTTTTTCGTTTTTTTCCTTTGATCCTGATCTTGGGACCATGGAGAAAATCAGCTGACCAGAGTTGGCCAAACTCCTGATACGCAAATGGTTTTGCTGGAGAATGCTGAACCAGGTGGGGATCCCTGTGCAAGTTCATCGTCGAGGCAAAACGGTATAGCGTCGCTTGGGACGGATTCTTTCTGTCCCACAGTCCCTCTTTCACAAGCTCGCAAAGCATACGAGCTACAGTCCACCGTGGATGCTCCTGGCGGAGTTTGTGCAGGTGGTCTGCCACGTTACCTGGGACAGATGCATGAGTGCCGCGATTGCTTTTAGGCCTGTCACCAAGTGCTGGTAAACCGCCATGGCGATAGCGGTACAGCCACTTCCTCAGGGTTTCTGGAGAAAAAGAAACAGCTCGCTCATCGGGCCTGCGAAATGATCGGCAAGCCAACTTTTGAAGACAGCTATCAAGGGTTCCGTCATCCTCTGTACGATGCAGAAGAGAGCTGATTATGCTGAACCGCCAAACAGCAATGTCCGTTTCGTTCGGTGTCGTCATATTTACCTCCTGAATTAAGGTTACAGTTCAGGGGATGACACCATAAGTAGCTGAAAATAGCAGCGTATGTGTTATGTTGGTAGAGACGGTGGCCACTTCCCTGGGTACATGCTATGTGAAAAATCGCGCAAAAAATCCGGCCAGGAAATGGCTGGGGGTGTCTCCGGGGCAGGCCCCCATTCGGCAAATCTCCGTTCGTGATCAAACCAGAGAATGAATCGATCGCAGAATGTTGCCAGACGCTTGGCAACACCTCTGGTTACGCCAAGTTGCCTGACTACAGCCGCCTGGTTGAGGTTGTTAACGTTGTAGAGGATGTTGCAATACATCACTGTGGCGAAAAAGTGCCGAACTACTCGTAAAAACGGAAAGGGAACTACTGAGAATGTCACACAGGGACAAGTCGGCATTTTACAAAGATAACGCTGTATCCTTACTTCCTCGTCCGTATGCGGATGAGCTCTGGGGTAGGTGCCATTACGAATAACGAGTTGAGATGCGCAATATGGACAGCAAATCGGTTTTTCTTCCTTGCCTGTCTTGGCGATTTTACATATTCTGCTCATGATAAGAGGTGTGGGAGATGGTTTGATAATATTCGGGAAAATACTATCTATACCAAATCCCCCCCTCTTATCCCCCCCAAAGGGGGGGAGGAGGATCCGAGGCATGGGCGGTTCCTGCAATCCACGACCACACCACGTGGTGATCATTTTTCTTACTTTGACTGGTAGAGACTTTCTCGTTACTGGTAATGCTTCATGAGAATTTAAGCGGATTTTCGGGGCGGCGGGAATGCGAATCTACA
>NZ_JAFFQA010000009.1 GCF_016919065.1 Desulfobulbus rhabdoformis
CCCCCCACCCTGCCCCTCTGACGTCCAGGCAAGCAGTTGCTCCAGCTGAGCAACAGAGACCGACTACTCAAAAAAAAACTGAAAATAAAGCATTCAAAGCCGTAGCCCCCCTCTCTTCACCAGTTCAAAAAGAGCAAAAACAACAAGATACTCAACAGGCAACGCCCCCCTCACCTCCCCCACGGGAACCTGTATCAACAACAATTGAAGCTTCAAATGAGCTCAAACCGGTTGCCTCGCTAGAGGATCGAAAAAAACATATTCGCCAGAACTGGGATGAATTTCTCAAATATGTACGTGATCGCCAGCCCTGGAGCGCCGCAGCCCTGCAGATGGCATCTTCGGTTGACCTGAAGGAAGATCAGCTTATTGTTCACTTTACTGATAGCGCGGACTGCACCATGCTCCGCCAGAAAAACAATATTCAGGGACTGAGCGAATATTTACTCGATTTTTTCCAGGAAAACCTGACTATCCAGTTCGAGGTGCCAGGTTCAGATGCCTGCTCCGTTGATCCGGCAAGTGGTCTGGCAGCCCAAAACGAACGACGGGCCCTGGCAAATGATCCCATTGTCCTGACAGCCCTGGATATTTTTACTGGCCAGGTGGGCGATATTCGCATAGGTCCCCGTTACAGGACCCCCAGTGAACAGTCAACGCATACAACGACGACAAACGATCCACCTTCCCAGGTCCTGGAAGACAGTTCGCAGTGAGGAGTTCCTCATCTCCTGCTGTTTTTTCTAACTTTCGATACAAAAGAGGTTTCTTATGGATATGAGTAGTCTCATGAAACAGGCTCAACAGTTTCAGGAAAACCTGGCTCAAGTACAGGAGGAGCTGGGTACCAAGGAAGTGAGCGGCTCTGCCGGTGGCGGCATGGTCACCGCGACCTTAAATGGAAAAGGCGTTGTTCTCGGGATTACTATTGAACAGGCGCTCGTCCAGCCGGAAAATACGCAGATGCTGCAAGACCTTGTTGTCTCGGCCGTCAACGACGGGCTGAATAAGGCTAAAGAATTGGGTAAATCGGAGATGGGGAAACTCACAGGTGGTATGAATATCCCCGGTCTTTTCTAGATGCAGGTTATCCCACCGGCACTTGATCGGTTGATTACCGATTTAACCAAACTGCCAGGCATCGGCCGTAAAACCGCAACCCGTCTTGCCCTCTACATTCTGCGCCATCCTGCAAGCGAGGCTAAAAATCTGGCCATGGATCTGGGACAGCTCCATGAGACGATCCATCTCTGCAGCGGTTGCTACACCTTCTCCGAGACAGACCCCTGCGCCATCTGTGGTAACCCGAGCCGCAACAGCCGGATCGTTTGCGTGGTTGAAGAACCCGGCGATCAAATTGCCGTAGAAAAAACCGGCGCCTTTAGCGGAACCTACCATATCCTCCATGGAGTTATTGCCCCCATGGATGGGATTGGCCCTTCGGAGCTGAAGATGGAGGAGCTGCGCAAACGCGTTCAATCCGGTCAGGTGGATGAGGTCCTCATTGCCACAAGTTCAACCGTTGCCGGAGAGGCGACCGCCTCCTACATTGCCGAGATGCTCGCCAATACGGGGATCGGCTTGAGTCGCCTCGCCTGTGGCATTCCCATGGGTATGGACATCAAGTACGCCGATGAACATACCCTCGCCCGTGCCATTCAGTCCCGCCAATCGGTCTCCCTGAACCCGTGACGGCTACAGGTCACGGATTCAGGGTCTCTTTTCTCCCTGTTACCGCCAAGCAATCAGAGGGAATTTCCCTTCTCTTCCCTTGAATCCGTGAGATATTCTCACACGAAAATAGACCAGACCATCTTCGTCGCGATTGCATACAGAAAGATCGCAAAAATACGTTTGAGCTTGTCCACAGGTAGAGCGTGTGCCAGCTTGGCTCCCAGCGGTGCAGTACAAACCGACGCACAGACAATGCCGGCCAGGGCTGGCAGGTAAATATAGCCAAGACTATAGGCGGGAAGACCTTCTGCATGCGGATTGTTAAGGATATAGCCAAGGGCCCCTGCAATGGCAATGGGCAGGCCAATGGCCGCCGAGGTGCCGATTGCCCGGTGAGCCTGAACGTTACACCAGACAAAAAACGGCACAGAGAGCGAACCGCCACCAATACCGACAAGCGCAGAAACAACGCCTATGACTGATCCAACACCAAACATGCCCGGTGCAGGGGGAAGCTCACGTGAAGCCTTTGGCTTTTTGCCAAAAAACATCTGGGTAGCCGCAGTGTAGAGAAAGATACAAAAAAAGCCTTTGAGAAAATCAGTCGAAAGATAGGCTGCCACTAAGGCCCCTAAAAATGTTCCCAACAAGACCCCGGGAACGATTCGACGAAAAATTCCCCAATCCACTGCCCCGCGGCGATTATGAGCCATGAGACTGGAGATCGAGGTAAAGATAATCGAGGCCAGGGAGGTTCCCAGGGCCAGATGCATCACATGCGTGGGGTCAATCCCCTGCAGGGGAAAACAGATAGCCAGAATGGGCACGATAACAAGCCCACCCCCTACACCAAGTAAACCGGCAATGATCCCGGCAACTACACCAACAGCGACATACATCGCCACAATTTCAAGTCCCATCTCTCTTCCTCTCTGTTAATTTTTCCTCTTTTTTGTATCTGTTGGGAAAAGCACCTGTTCAACGGCTTCTAGATGCCTTTGCATGGCCTGCCCCGCCATCTGGCTATCACCCGCTTCCAAGGCATCAATGATCTTCAAGTGTCCTTCCACCGAGGTCGAACGGCGAGTTGCACTCTGCAACCATGCGCTACGACTTTCATCAAGTATGGATTGCAGTGTCTCCATGACCCGGCCAAGTGTGCGATTTCCAGTACTCTCGGCAAGAATCTGATGAAAGCGAGCATCAAGATCGGTTGCCTCCCGACCGCCCAAAAGCGCTCGCCCCTGATCGCAGGCAACGACTTTTAACTGATCGAGATCGTCTTTGTTTATACGACTAGCCGCAAGTGCAGCGATGGGCGGTTCGATTATTTGCCTGAATTCGATAATTTCATGAAGCACATCTCTCCGGGCTGCAATGGCATCAAAAATGGCATCGACCTGTGCCCCCTGCTCCATGGTACTCAACAAATAGGTGCCATCTCCCTGTCTACTCTCAATGACTCCGCGCTCTGCCAGGGCCTGCAAGGCCTGGCGAAGATGACTCCGAGAGACGGCAAAACGCTCTGCCAGCCGTCTCTCTGCCGGCAGCTTATCGCCAACAGCGAGTTCTCCCTTTGCAATCATTGCTTGGATGCGTTCAATAATGCCGGTGTAGACATTTATTTTCTCCCCGCGCATCTCCTCATGACTCATCGATTTTCTCCCCCCAAACTCCCTCCAGCTCGCCCCTGATTTATCAGGTACAATCAGGCCATGGCTTCAGACAAATGGTTAACCAATTATGCAACAACAACTATCCCGTTCCCTCTCCCTTACTGACTCATCAAGTAACATGCTGTAAAAAAGAGATATCATTCCATGAGTTCGTCTCATTAATTGGTTAACCAATATAACATGATATTCTTTTTTCACAAGTCTATGCTTGCACAAAACGAATCAAAAAAATCATCCCCTGCTCACCTCGTACTCCAGAGGCATGCACGCGAAGCACAAGACTCGCGTTGCCCGTTCCTGCTCTTCGTCCCTCGATAGCGCGCTAGGAAGACGCTCGGCGGGATGTGATTTCGCAAGTGCCAATTCCCCTCGCAGTTTTCGTGTACACCGGGTACCCTGAGAGAAATCTTCACGTGCAACCCGAACACTGTGTTTGTTATGCAATCACCTCAATCGCTTCTACGCTCTATCCTCGCTCCCCTGGCTGGTGGCGCCCTTCTCTCTCTCCTGGCATGGGGACAAAAAAGTTTCTTCAACTTCACTGCGCCTTGGCCCTACTATATAGGCCCGGCGTTTGTGGGAGGCATTGCTGGTCTTTTTTGGGCGTACTCCTCCAATCAAAATGCCAAAGATAAGGTTGAGGCTGCCCAGCAAAACCTGCAACTCAACAGGCAAAATCAGGAGGGAGAGGAGCGATATCAACGTCTTTTTCAGCAAAGCCAGGCGGCTCAGCTCCTCATATCCCCAACCACCGGTGAAATAATCGGCGCAAATGAAGCTGCGCAGCATTTGTATGGGTATAGCGCAGAGCAGTTACGCGCCATGACCATCTTTGAAATAAATATCGATGCACGCCGCACCACGCAAAAAAACATCGATCGTGCTCTAGCTGGTAAACAACTGAATTTTCATTTTCAGCATCGGCGTAACTCAGGAGATGAAATACCGGTTGCCGTCTACACCGTTCCCCTGCCTCTCCAAGAACAGACGCTGCTGCATTCCGTTATTATTGACTTGAGCAGTCAGGACCGAGCAGAATCACACTTGCGGAGAAAAACCCTGGAGCAACGACTTCTGCTCGACTCTATCCCTGTGAGTATCTGGTATTTGAAAGATGCAGAAACCTATGGTTCTGTGAATCGAGCATTTGCAGAAAATTTTGGATTAAGCCCTCTGGAAATTGCCCACCATCGGCTTGATGCGGTATTACGCCCCAACATGCTTGCCCTGGCACTTGCAAGTAACCGTCAGGTGTTTGAAGGAAAAAAACCTCTCCATTACGAACAGTGGTTTAACTTCAGTGGTGACAACCCTCTCTATATGGCTATCACCAAAACGCCAAAGCTCGACGAACAGGGACAGGTGGAATTTGTGGTCTGTACCGCAACAGACATCACCACCATGCAACAGGCAAGAGAACTGCTGCGCATTGAACGCAATCTCCATATTGCGCTTACCGCAGCGAACTCTTTTGAGGAAACCTTGGAACTCTGCCTGAAAAAGGCAATAGAAATATCCCGGACCGACTGCGGTGGCCTCTATCAGCTGCAACCCGAAGACGGGGGGCTCCATCTGATGGTTCACCAGGGGCTGCCAACAGCATTTGTTGAAGAAGCCTCGGTGTACCCGGCAGATTCTGCCTACACTCGGCTCGTTCAAAAAAATAAACCCGTGTACTCATCCTTTAATCAACTCAGCAGGCAGCTGGCTGATACGGTGCTTTTTGATGACGCGTTGAAGGCGATAGCCATTCTCCCCATCACCTTTGAAGGAAAAGCCATCGCTGCACTCCACGTTGCCTCGCATGAACTGGAAGAAATCAGCAGTTATTCACGTGCCGCTCTGGAACGCATCATGGCTCATCTGGGCACCTTTCTCGTTCAAAAACAACAGGCAGCCCATATTCTTCGCAGCCAACGTAACCTGGAGTCGCTGTTTAATACCATCCGCGATATGGTCTTTATTCTGGACATGCAGGGACGCATCCGCTACCTCAATGCCGCTGCGATACATCGCCTGGGTTTTCACCCCTCAGAGCTGATCGGGAAACCGATTATCGGGCTCCATCCTCAAGAATATCAGCAAGAGGCTGAAGAACTCTGCGCTGCAATCATTGCAGGAACAAAAAATTTCTGTCCGTTCCCACTGTTAACCAAAGCGGGTGAGGAAATACCTGTTGAAACACACCTCACCCAGGGACAATGGAGCGGCAAAAAGGTTGTTTTCGGCCTGAGCCGGGATATCGGCAACAGACTGCAACTTGAACAGCAGCAGCGACAGCTGATGAAAAACGAGGGAATGGAACGGATGGCCGGTGCCATTGCCCACCACTTCAACAATCTGATTGCCATAGTAGTCGGCAACGTTGAACTGGCACTTGAACAAAGTGACATCACCTCAGAGGTCTTTACCTTTCTCAGCAGAGCCTTGGATGGCAGTAGAAGAGCCACAGATCTTGGTAAATCACTGCTCATATATACCGGTCATTTTGCAGAACAAAACGAACAAATTAACTTGAGTGATATCTGCCGTAATCAACTTGCTGAGATACGCTCGAACCTCCCCGAGAACATTTTGCTCTCAGAAGATTATCCTTCCCAAGGCCCGATGGTCATGGCTGACCCACAGCAACTCAACCGAGTCCTGGTTGCCCTTGTAACCAATGCCGTTGAAGGGATTGGCCAGCAGGCAGGCCAGTTGAACCTTCGGATCAGCTCAATCCCTGGATCAGACATCACCAGAACCCACCTCAACCCGGTTGGCTGGGAACCTGAGCAGATTACCTACGCCTGCCTTGAAGTCGTCGATAATGGCGGGGGCATAGATGTCATTCAGCTGGAAAGTATTTTCGACCCTTTTTACTCGGATAAATTTATTGGTCGTGGCCTAGGACTGCCACTTGCCTTAAGCATAGTTAAAAAACTTGAGGGTGCCATTTCTGTTCAAACCAGCCCCAATCAGGGATCTGTTTTTCAAGTGCTGCTGCCTGAAACTCACGCCTAAAAATTTCTATTTTGTAATTAACGCTTTATCCAATCCATTTACTTGACAAAGATTCCCCTGGTGCGACAATAGGATATCGTTTTTTTTTGATGAGGTGTATTTAAACCTCTTAAATACAACGATAATCCGGCCTGTTCGTTATCTGTTCGTACCGGAGAGGCTTCCTCTCCATAGTTTTACAAATGTCTGAAAATGGCTCACATACTTATTGTTGATGACAACACTATGCTCTGCGAACTGCTCAGCTCTCAACTGAGGAGTGCAGACCATACTGTTCTATCAGCCCTTACCTTGCAGGAAGCTCTCCAATTGGCACAGCAAGAAAGCTTCGACCTTATCCTGCTTGATGTCCAATTACCCGATGGAAACGGTCTTGATGCATTTCAACAATTCGCTCAAACCTCCTCCAGGCCCGAAATCATTATCATGACGGGGTCCGGCGATGCGGAAGGAGCAAAAAAGGCCATTCAGTCCGGGGCCTGGAGCTATCTCGAAAAACCCAATATTTTACAAAATTTGGTTTCCCCACTCACCCGTGCCTTGGAATACCGGGAGGAAAAAAAACGAATTGAGCAGGCGCCAGTCGCTCTGAAGCGTGAAGGGATCATTGGGAGCAGTCCGGTCATTAACTCTTCTCTGGATCAGGTCGCATGCGCAGCAGCCGGTGGGGCCAATGTTCTCATCACAGGGGAGACAGGTACCGGAAAAGAGGTTTTCGCCCGTGCCATTCATGAAAATTCACACCGAGGCACCAAGGCTTTTGTGGTTGTGGATTGTGCCTCACTCCCTGAAAACCTGATCGAAAGTACTCTTTTTGGCCACGTTAAAGGGGCCTTTACAGGGGCAGATCGCTCCGCGACCGGGCTGATTAAGCTTGCGGACGGGGGAACCCTCTTTCTTGATGAAGTGGGTGAGTTACCAGAACGCATCCAAAAAACCTTTCTGCGCGTACTCCAGGAGCGCAGTTTTCGTCCCCTTGGCTCAACCCGTGAAGAGCAAAGCAACTTTCGTCTTTTGGCAGCGACAAATCGTGATCTCAGCCAGAAAGTCAAGGACGGCAGCTTTCGCCCTGATCTTCTCTATCGCCTGCGATCACTCAGTTTACACCTCCCCCCTCTTCGGGAGCGTAAAGAGGATATTCGCCCCTTATGTCGCCATTTTCTGGTACGTCTCTGCGAAAGAACGCAAGTCAGTTCCAAAGAAATTTCGGATGAATTTTTCGAGACACTCATGGATTACGAATGGCCGGGCAATGTTCGCGAACTGCAGCAAACCCTGGAACAGGTGTTTGCCAATGCCATACACCACCCCACCCTTTTTGCCTATCACCTGCCAGCCCATATCCGTGTTTGTACCGCCATGCAAGGGCTGACACACGAAGAGCCACCTCCGCCAGCCACCGCCCCCGTCTCCTCCCTCCACCAAGGGCGGCCGACAGACTGGAAAAGCTTCAAAGCCGAGCAAGAACGTCAATATCTGCAACAGGTCTTCACCTATACCCGGGGCAATATAAAAGAATCCTGCAGGATTTCAGGACTTTCCCGCGCCCGTATCTACCAGCTCATCAACCTCCACAATCTATCAACCCAGCAAAAGGTGGCGTTTTAGCCTAACTCGGCTCAGCTCTCCTGATCCAACCAGAAAGCAGCACAGTACTGACTCTTAGTCTGTCGAATTCCTATACAGGTCTAAAAGAATAGACAGTCTTCTGTCTAAAAAAATAGACGTCTTGTCCTGTGCCTCGCCCACACCTGTCCAAATATCTCCGGAAACGCTTCAAAACCATGCACGTTCAAGGGCTTCGCCAGATATTATTTTTTTTATTAACTGGCAAAATACCTGCTTCTATTTAAATAAAATACGTCCTACTTCTTTTGGCGATCTCTGGAGGAGGTTATGCAAAAGATTTTTCTTTATTCCAGCAACTATTCCCCGGCTTTGCAGCGAATGCACCGGTATCTTTCGGGACTTTCCTTGAAACTGCAGATCATCTTACTGCCCCCGGGCTCTCCATTCTCTTCACCCGCAAGCCTGGAATTACGCTCCAATGATCTGCTCATCCTTGTTGCCGAAAATGATCAGGAAGTTGAAGTACTCTTGCGCAATCGTATTGATTATGAAGAGTTTCGTATTATTCTGATTTTAGCGCAACAGGCAGCCGTCACCTCCAACAGATATATGCTCCTGTCTCCACGGCTGGTCGCCTACCTTGACCACGATCTTCCCCGAGTTGCCGAATACCTCTCTAACATCTGCCGCATACAGACGGTGACTCGACAAGTGCCTCATCTTTTACGAACAAGTTTCAACAGCAAAGGCAATTTGACTAAAAGGCCCCATTGACCGCATCAATCTGGAGGCTTTTTATGTTTTATAAACTTAACCAAGCATGGTGCAGAAATGAATAACATGAAATTGGTAATTAAAATTGGTGGTGGCTTTGGTTTTATTCTCCTTCTCCTCCTTATCGTGGCGGCTTTTTCCTGGCGGGGGTTCAACAAGGCGGCAACAGGTATCGGCGAGTATGACCGGCGGGCAACGAACGCTACAGTTGCAGCGAAGATTCAGGAACATATGCTGGGAGTGCGGCTGGAGGTCAAGGAGTACATGATTAATCATACCCCCTCCAGTCGGGAGAAATACGAAGTCTCCATGGCCACATTGCAGGATGATCTGGAAACAACAAAAAACAGAATCAAAAACAAAGAGCGGCTACAAAAAATAACACGAATAGCTGAGGAAGTATCCCAGTACAAATCAGCCTTTGCACAGCTTATTCTCGACATCCAGGAAAGTGATCGCATCATAAATTCTGTTTTGCGTTCTTTGGGGCCCTCCATGCAGGCTGATCTGAAAGCAATCATGACCTCCGCAACCCAGATTGAGGACTCGGAATTGGTTGCCAAGGCCGCTGCCGCAGAGGAACATATGCTGCTTGCCCGACTCTATGCTCAACGTTTCTTGGCAACAGCCACCTCGCAAGACGCGGATCTCGTGGTTCAAGAAAACAAGGAGATGCAGCAGCTTTTGCAGCAGATCATGGCCGAGAACCCAGGTCAAAGAAAAGCGGCAGAAAACATCCTCGCGGATACTCATACCTATATTGAAGCTTTTAATCGCATGGCCAAAGCAACCATGGGAAGAAACATTGTTTACAACCAGACACTCAACACCATTGGTGCTGATATTGCTCAAGGCGTTGCAGAAATACGCGCCAC
Organism: Desulfobulbus rhabdoformis; assembly: GCF_016919065.1. Classification (GTDB taxonomy): domain Bacteria; phylum Desulfobacterota; class Desulfobulbia; order Desulfobulbales; family Desulfobulbaceae; genus Desulfobulbus; species Desulfobulbus rhabdoformis. Next base: position 9,572 of record NZ_JAFFQA010000009.1, read on the forward strand.
CTATGTCAACGATCAAGAAGAACTTGGAGCTTCCCTGACAGCTTCAAGCAAAACAGCCATTCGCTCCATGCTGATTATTGCCTCCATAGCTCTTGTGATTGGCATTGGTTTTGCCACCCTCCTGACCCGGGCAATCACCGGACCGATTCGGAAAACTGCCGCCTTTGCCCAAACAATGGCAGGCGGTAATTTTACCACCAAACTTGCCGTGGATCAAAGGGATGAAATTGGCGACATGGCAGGCGCCTTGAATATGATGGTCGGCCAACTTGGTTCGATGATTCAGGAACTCATCACTGGGATCAGCAAGTTATCAATGTCTTCCACCGACCTTGCAGCTGTTTCCCAGCAACTCTCCTCTTCGGCAAAGAATACAGCAGATAAATCCGTTGCCGTGGCGGCAGCTACCGAAGAAATGAGCACAAACATTCAGTCGGTTTCCTCAGCAATGGAACAGTCAACCGGTAACGTCAACATGATAGCATCCTCAACCGAAGAGATGACCGCAACTGTCCACGAAATCGCAGAAAGCGCGGAGAAAGCGCGTACCATTACCGACAAGGCGGTGCAACAATCCCAGCAGACCACTGAGAAGATGGCGGAACTTGGTGAATCCGCGACCAAAATCGGAAGGGTAACCGAGACTATCACTGAGATATCCGAACAAACCAACCTGCTGGCACTTAATGCGACTATTGAGGCGGCCCGTGCCGGTGAGGCAGGCAAGGGGTTTGCCGTGGTCGCTAACGAGATCAAGGAGCTTGCCCGCCAGACCGCGGAAGCCACCGTTGATATTAAAAATCAAATCGCGGAAATGCAGACGACCACCAACCTGACCATTGAAGATATCGGTCAAATATCCGAAGTGATCCTGGAGATAAACATGGTGATCAACGCTATCGCCTCTGCGGTTGAAGAACAATCAGCTGCAACCACCGAAATATCCGGTAACATTGCCCAAACCTCGACCGGAATTGGAGAGGTGAACGACAATGTGGCTCAAAGCTCAATGGTTGTCGCTGATATTACAAAGAATGTGCAGGAAATAAGTCATCAGTCGTCTCAAGTTGGTGATGGATCCGCCCAGGTTCAGGCAAGCGCGCAATCACTTTCTGATCTTGCCTCACAACTCGAGATCATGGTGAAAAAATTCAAGGTCTGAATTGTGAAAGTCCCTCTCTTACCGACACTCTCCCGCTCTCAATGGGCGGGAGCGTTCTCCTCCCCCAGGACAGTTTCCTCAATATAAAACCCCATAATTCAAGATAATGGGTGCGGGCTCTCGGCAAGGGAACCACCTTCATCATACGCCTGCCCATCACCTAAGGGAATCTTGAATAATTGCTTTTTCTGCCAATCCCGGCGTCATGCTTAAAATTTTATCCTCGGAATATCATATATATGCCTGCGGTAAAATTTTGCGCAATCCTTGGCCTTGATTGAAAAATCTAATTATTCAAGCCCCCCTTAAGCCGTTTATGGCTCCTTCCTCTCTTCTCTTCCGGAAAGCCTTCTGGTTTGCCTCGTTTTTTTTGCCCCTCCTGGTATATTTTCAAAGTTCATTCTTTTTCAAATAGTTCGCCCCCTTTTCTCATAGGACCAACCATGGGTATCGCCACTGATATTATCCTTCTTGTCGTCACCGCCTTTTTCTGCGGACTCTTGATGCAGCGGCTGCACCAACCGCTCATCCTCGGATATATTTTTGCAGGTGTCATCCTTGGGCCGTACACCGGTGGACTCACTGTCACCGAGGTGCACGACATCGAACTCCTGGCCGAAATTGGAGTCGGTCTCCTTCTCTTTGCCTTGGGCCTGGAATTTTCCCATAAGGACCTGAAGCCGGTCAAATGGGTCGCTCTAATCGGGACCCCTCTCCAGATCGTCCTTACACTGACCCTGGGATTAGGCGTCGGTTCAATCATGGGCTGGGAAATAAAGACATCGCTCTGGTTCGGCGCCATGATTTCTCTTTCTTCAACCATGGTCATCCTCAAGACCCTGATGAATCAAGGGTGGCTGGGAACACTTTCCAGTAAAGTGATGATCGGCATGCTCATTGTCCAGGATCTGGCTGTGGTGCCAATGATGATTCTCCTTCCGCTTTTGAACGATCCGGCGGCAGGCATGGCCCAGCTGGGACCGGCTGCGGCAAAAGCAGTTGCCTTTCTCGTTGCCATGTTTGTTGTCGGAACCAAACTCATGCCCTGGCTCATGCGGCATATTGCCAAACTTGGTTCGCGTGAGCTGTTTCTTCTCTCCATCGTCGCCATTGGCCTGGGGGTCGGTTATCTCACCTACCTGGTGGGACTTTCCTTCGCTTTTGGGGCCTTTATAGCCGGTATGGTCCTGACTGAATCCGACTACGGTCACCAGGCCTTAAGTGACATCATTCCTCTCAGAGATATCTTTGGCCTGCTTTTTTTTGCCTCTGTTGGCATGCTCCTGGATCCTCAGTTTTTGGTTGATCATATCGGCATTATTATCTCTCTGGTCCTTTTGGTCAGTCTGGGGAAAGGGTTTATCTTCAGCCTGGTCACCTGGCTCTTTCGCTATCGCAACGTCATCCCCATTGCTGTCGGTTTAGGGCTCTTTCAGATCGGAGAATTTTCTTTCGTCCTGGCGCGTATTGGCCTGAGCACCGAATCCATCACAACCGAACTCTACAATCTTGTGCTGACCACGGCAGTCATAACCATGATTTTGACGCCCATTATATCCTCCCAAACCACTCGTCTCTACAACCTCAAAAAACGCTGGGTTCAAAAAGAACCCCTTGAGTCGATGAATATTCCGGAGGACGGGTTGAATCATCACGTGGTTATTGCCGGAGGAGGTCGGGTAGGACAACAGATTGCAATGACGCTGCACCGTCTGGGACAGCCATTTGTCCTGATCGAACTTGACCAACGCCGTATTGAGCAGGCTAAAGATGCTGGTTTTGCCGTAATTTATGGAGACGCTGGCCAAGAGGTTGTTTTGGAGGCGGCGTCCATTGGTTCTGCAGGACTTTTGGTGGTCACCATTCCCGGGATCGTGGTCTCGCAAAACATTGTTGTTCATGCTCAACGGTTCAACCCAAAGATTGAAGTCGTCGCCCGCTTATCTGATCCTGAATTTTTTAATGTGTTCGAAGAGCTCGACGTGACAGATCTTGTCTATCCTGAACTGGAGGCCGGCCTTGAAATGGCCCGTCAGGTCCTGCTGGCACTGCATGTGCCCGTCACCGAAATTCATCGGCAGACAGAGACTCTTCGGCAGGAATATTTTACCTCCAGTATGAGCCAGAGCAAACCTTATCAAACCCTCTCCCAGTTCCGTTCTGCTGAACAACAGTTTGATCTTGAATGGGTCAACCTTCACCAGACCTCAAGCCTGCGCAACGTTTCTATTGGCGCCTCTGAAATACGCAAAAAAACAGGGGTCTCGGTTGTAGGCGTTCTGCGTGAGGATATCTTGGAGCCCAACCCTGGGCCGCAGTTCCTGCTTCAAGAAAATGATCTAATCGCTATAATTGGATCAGGCGAAGCCCGTGAGCGGTTTCACCAACTGTTTTTTGCTGAAAAAGGGAAAGAGGCGTCCCCGGTTGCCATAGCCCAATAAAGATTTTTTTCTCTTTTTTATAGCTCCAAAGTAAAAAACGAGATGAAAGGTTTGCATCACCCTAACGGTTGTGGTACGAAAATGGTTTACTTTTTACAAATCCTCTACCTAAAAGGCTGTTTTTCACCACAGAACTTCGCTCATTTCCAACAAGTAATCCGAGCAGTAACCTTCCCGCCGAGCCTCACTCACTCTTGTGGTTTCAGGTTATTTCCCACAGTCACTGAAGTACGGATAGATAGATGAAAGCTACCAATTATCGCGAAATACCATACAATTTTACTTCTGCCGATGACCGGCTTATTATCAATCACCTGTTTGGCCCGGAACTCTGGGACGATCTCGATGAGCTACGCTCCCAACGCGTGACCGGTCGTTCAGCACGCCTGGTGATGCGCTGTATCGGTGATCTCTTTATTCTCCATCGCAACCCTTTCCTCTATCAAGAACTGATTGACTCTCCCCATCGCCGTTTGACCTTTTTCAAGGTCATGAAAAAGGACCTCGATATCATCGAATCCACGGCCCAAAAGGTCAATATTGACAGCGAACGCACCAGCAAAGTTGTCAACCTGGTGCGGCTCTGCCGTGAGAAGTCCAAAGAGTTGCAGACAGAGATCAACCAGGCCTCTGCAAATCGGAAAAATATCCGCAAAAAATTAGGGGCGATAATCGGTGGGGAGAATGTCTGTTTTGATCCCTTTTCTGTGATCAGTCATGCCACCGACGCCACTGACTGGCGCCTGCATCTCCCAGTGGCCATTGTTCGCCCGGCAAAAGAAGAACAGGTTGCTCCTCTGCTTGAAGCAATTGGCGAACTCGGACTCAAGGTTATTCCTCGTGGAGGCGGCACGGGGCTGACCGGTGGTGCTGTGCCGGTGAGTTCTGGTTGCGTGATTATCAACACCGAAAAGCTCAACACCATTCACGGTATTGAACACCGCAATTTTGAAAATGATAACGGCCAAGCCATTGAAATGCCTGTTATCAGGCTTGAAGCCGGAGTCATTACTCAGGATGCGATGCAATACTGTGAACAACAGGGGTTGGTCTTTGCCACAGATCCCACCAGCGCCTGGGCCTCGACCATCGGCGGTAATATTTCGGAAAATGCCGGAGGAAAAACCGCTGTTCTCTGGGGCACGGCCATAGATAACCTGCTGGGCTATACCATTGCCATGCCAGGTCGCGGCCTGGTGCATGTACGAAGGGCAAACCATCGGATGCGCAAAATATTGCCTGATGATCTGGTCGTCTATGAGGTCTTCAATGACCAAAAGGAGTTGATCAATTGCATCGAGCTTCGCGGTGACCAGATCCGTAAAAAAGGCTTATGGAAAGATATTACCAACAAAGCCCTTGCGGGCCTGCCTGGTGTTCAGAAAGAAGGAACCGATGGCATCATTACCTCGGCTGAATTCATCCTCTATGAGGCCTACGAGAAGAAGATGACCTTCTGTCTCGAATTTTTTGGCCAGGATATGGATGAGGCAAGTAAGGTTATCGTTGAAATCTCCGAGCAAATTACCAACCAGGGGGAAGAGGCCCTGATGGCGCTGGAGCATTTTGATGAGGAATACATCCGCGCCATTAACTACAAATTCAAGGCTGCCCGTTCCAATCCGCCCAAAGCTGTCTTGCTCATTGACATGGTGGCACATACTACCGAGCAGATAATGCGCGGGAAAGAGCGCCTGCTCAAACTTTTAGCTCGCTACGTCAACACCGAGACCTTTGTCGCCAGTGATGCGGACGAAGCTGCCCGCTTTTGGCGGGATAGAAAACGGCTTGGTGCGATTGCGGCCCGAACCAATGCCTTCAAACTCAATGAAGATATAGTGTTGCCCCTGCCCGCGCTTGCTGAGTTTGCCCGCTTCGTTGACAGCACCAATATAGATGAGGATATCTACAACCAGGAGTGTGTGCTTCAGGAAATTCTTGCGTACCTCCAGACCGCAGAGCCCATCGAAGATCCGGATTGGCTGGAGGCCAAGATCCCCAAGGCCGATGAGATCTGCACTCTGGCACTGCGAAAAATCAGAGAACGTGATATCGAGGCTCTTCAGGCCGAAACTGGACTGAAGAAAATGGAGTCAGAACTCCTTGAGCTATTTCGCGGCTACAAACGCATCAGCGCCAACATCCACCGCATAATAGACGAGGTACGAAAACGTCGCATCATCATCGCCACCCATATGCATGCAGGCGATGGCAATGTCCATGTCAACATACCGGTATTCTCCAACGACCGGTCCATGATGGAACGGGCTGCCAAAACAGCAGACGATGTCATGGCCAAGGCTGTTGCCCTTGATGGTGTTGTATCGGGGGAACATGGCATCGGCATCACCAAGATGAAATTTCTTGACGAACAACTGGTGGATGAACTCACCAGATACCGTCAGGAGATTGATCCGCGTGGAGTAATGAACCCTGGTAAATTGGTGGACCCGAAAATTATAGACAAGGTATTTACGCCTTCCTTCAATCTGCTTGAGCTTGAAGCCCGCATTCTCCAGCATGGATCCCTGGAAACCTTGGCCAACATGATCTCCAAATGTATACGCTGTGGAAAGTGCAAGGCCGATTGCTGCGTTTTCTATCCGGGTTCCAGCCTCTTTTTTCACCCCCGTAATAAAAATCTGGCCATTGGCTCTTTAATTGAGGCACTGCTCTATGATATGCAGCGCTCTCACTTTCCCCGATTCAACCAACTCAAAAACCTGGAAGAAATTGCCGACCATTGCACTCTCTGCGGCAAATGCTTCAAACCCTGCCCGGTGGACATCGATACAGCCAAGGTTTCGATTCTTGAACGGCAGATTCTCAGCGAACGCGGCTTTAAGCACTCCCCCCTGCCGACCAAAATGTCGCTGCACTTTCTGAAGACCCGCAACCGGCTCTACAACAGCGTCTTTCGCAAAACAGTTGTCGAATGGGGCGCCAGCATACAACGTTTTGCCGCCGAGATGATGAGCCAGGCCCCGGACGCGATACGCAGCAAAAACTGGCGCCTGGTGAATATGCTCAAATCACCGATGATGCAGCCTTCTAAAAAAGCACTTCGGGCCGACCTGCCGACCTGTTCGTTAAATGAGGCCATGCTCATCAACCCGCCCGGTACCATTGAAAAAACCGTGTTCTACTTTCCCGGTTGTGGTTCTGAACGGCTATACGCTGATATTGCCGAGGCTTCGATTTACACCCTACTCAAAAGTGGAACCCGAGTCGTGCTCCCTCCGTCTAACCTCTGTTGTGGGTTCCCGGCGAAGGCCAATGCCAAGTCAAAAATGCACTCCGACGTGACATTGCGAGACACCATCATCCTCAGCCAGATTCGAGAGATGCTGGGCCACATTCACTTCGATGGTTTGGTCATCAGTTGCGGCACCTGTCGTGAATCCCTGCACGAACTTGGTGCCGAGGAGATCTTTAGCTGCGAGTTGGAGGATGTCGGTTATTTTGTCCTGGAACAGGCCGGTGATCAATTTCATCGTCAACAGGACCGACAGGTTCTCTACCACGCTCCCTGCCATGATTCTCTCAAGGGGGAAGGTCCGGTGATGCTCCGCCGCCTCGTCGGCAAAATTGACTCCATTGACGGCTGCTGTTCCGAGGCTGGTACTCTGGCCCTTTCCCGACCGGATATTGCGGGCGCCATGCTCCAGAGGAAACGTGATTATCTCAACGAGCATAAAGAGCACAATGGCCCAGAACAGACCATGATCACCAACTGCCCTTCCTGTATCTCCGGCCTTGGAAGAAACCGTGATTTGGGAGTTACCCCCAAACATCTGGCGGTCCTCCTTGCGGAAGAACTGGGCGGGGCAGACTGGAAAAATGAATTTAAAACACTGGTTGCAGGTGCGGAGATCGTCACCTTCTAAGTCTTACTGGTTTCTTCAAAGGTGGGGAGGCGTTCCCCTCCCCACCTTGCCTCATCATATACTGGCTTCAAATTTCCGAGCAGAAAGTGGGTCGTTTTCATGGTTTTTTGCTGGAAGAAAATATCTTTTTCACTCGAATTTTTCGTCCTAATACCTTACTCTTCTTTTCTTAACAGGATGCGCGGGCGAAGCGGCCATTGACGCATTCGTATCTCTTTTGCATTTCATTTCACCCCAGGAGGCGGCATGCAAAGGCTTCAATTTCTCTGCACAGCACTTTTTTTCTGGGCACTTCTTACGCCCCCCTCATTTGCCGGCATTTCCATCTCCATTGGTGAGCCTGGTTTTTACGGTCAGATTGATATTGGTGGGTACCCCGCGCCACTTCTGGTTTTTCCAGAACCCATTATTGCCCAGCGGGTACGCACCTGGCATCCACCGGTCTATCTCCGTGTTCCCCCAGCCCATATCAAGCACTGGTACCGCTACTGCGGTAGGTATCAGGCCTGTGGGCGTCCAGTATATTTTATCGACGATGGTTGGTACAAAAACACCTATGCCCCCAGATATCGAAAACGAAATAACTTCCATCCTCGGCATCAGGTCGTCAAACCCCCGGAATACTACGAGTACAAACGGTATAGGCATCGTCCGCCGGAGCGTGTTTATCCCAGAAGGCAGTATGACGAAGAATATCAGGGACACAGACATGGACATGGGCATGGACATCGACGATAAGCGCATGACCTGATTTTTCTCTCAGAGATTCAATGAACAAAACAAAAAAGACCGCAGCAAAAAGCATCTTGCTGCGGTCTTTTTGTTATCTTCTGCCGCTTGTCCTGAAAAAAACTCAGCACGGGATGCTCCACCGGCTTAGGGGAGAGACACCCGATTATTTATTTTTTCTCTTGGCTATTTTTTTGCTGTACTGCCGTTTAAACATTCGCCTGGCTTCGGCGAGACGTTTTTCGCTGTTTTCAATCTGCAGTTCCTGCGCAGAACATTGTTCCTCATCCTTTTCCGGCTGGCGCTGGATATAACTGCCATCCGATTGCATCTCCCAGGCTCCCCGCTTATCAGCAAGTTGGAGATCCAACACTTCCCGTAGCTGTTTTTGCAACCCTGTTGTTTCGACCGGAGCAATCACCTCAACCCGTCGATCAAGGTTTCGTTTCATGATATCAGCCGACCCGATGTAGTACTGTTCTCTACCGTTGTTGGCAAAATAGTATATGCGGGCATGTTCCAGAAAACGCCCAACAAGCGATATAACGTGAATATTTTCAGAGAGACCGGGAATACCAGGGCGAAGCAGGCAGCTATCACGCACTATGAGATCTACGTGCACCCCGGCCTGAGAAGCAGTATACAAGGCCATAATGATATCCTGATCCGTGAGAGCATTGGTCTTCATCTGAATCAGTCCCTTTTTCCCTTTTTTCTGATGCTCTATCTCCCGTTTGATATTCTCCAACAAGGTCCTTTTCAGAATTTTTGGCGAAGGCAACAGTTTCTGGTAATTTCGGGATGGTGCGTATCCCAGGGTAAGAAAGTTAAAAAACTCCGTCAAATCGTTGCCAATTTCATTATCGCAGGTCAATAATCCCAGATCACTGTAAGCTCGAGCAGTTCCAGCGTGATAGTTGCCTGTACCGATATGCGCATAACGCTTGAGCCCTTCATAATCACGCCGCACTACAAAGATGACTTTGGAATGGGTCTTCAATCCAACCACCCCATAGGTAACGTGAATGCCGGCCTGCTCCAGATGGGCCGCCCAATGGATATTGGCCGATTCATCAAAGCGAGCCATCAGTTCAACCACAACAGCCACCTGCTTACCGTTGCGGGCTGCATCCAGAAGGTATTGAATGATCTGAGAGTTTGCCGAGGTTCGATACAACGTCATTTTGATCACCAATACTTTGGGATCGACACTGGCTTCCTGCAGAAAACGCTCAACTGAGGAGCTGAACGATTCATAGGGATGCTGGAGCAGAAAAGGCCCTTCCTCACGGATGAGATGAAATATACTGGGGAAATCTCCGGCAAGTCTATAATGATCAAGGGGTTGATGCGGTGGAAAGTGCAGCTCCTGTTTATCGATGGACACAATTTCCATTAAATCGCGCTTGCCCATGATACCGTCAACGGTGAAAACATCCTTGCGAGAGTCGATACCCAGATGGGCGGCCAGCATGCCCCGATGTTCACGGGTCATGGAGCCATCTACCTCCAGCCGTACAATCTCTGCAAATTTTCTATCCTGCAAGGCTGTTTCGATCATTGAGAGCAGATCGAGCGCCTGTTCCGACCACTGCTCGGTGATGGCATTGCGAGTGACGCGGAAAAGCTCGCAGCTTTCTATAACCATGTCAGGAAAAATTGTTTCCAGGTTATGGGCAATGAGATCCTCAAAGAGCACATATCTGTGGGTTCCATGTTCAATGGGAATAAACCGGGTTATGCCTGTGCCAGTGGTTGGCACCTTGATGCGATTGAGAAAGATATGCTCCTCATCCTTGTGGCGCGTGGCGACCAGGAGATTAAGTGACAGGTTGGAAATAAATGGAAAAGGGTGGGCAGGGTCCATCCCCTGCGGTGTAAGCAGGGGATAAATAAGTTCATGAAAATAACTGGCCAACTGCTCGCGCTCTTGAGCGTTAAGCTCACTGTATTTCAGAATATGGATATCATGCAGTGCAAGCAGGTGGAGGAGTTCTCTTTCTAGCTTTTGCTGCTCTTCCAGCAGCTGACGAATCATCTCGTAACTCTCATCGATCTGCTGCTGAGGGGTCCGGCCATCACTGGAAAGGAGTTTGAGCCCGGCACCGACCTGCTGTTTGAGGCCGCCGATACGCTTCATGAAAAATTCGTCTAAATTGGAGCCAATAACCGAAAGGAAAAACACACGCTCCAGAAGAGGATTGCGTTCATCTTTACTTTCGTTGAAAACACGGCGGTTAAATTCGAGCCAACTCAGCTCTCTATTCAGATACCACTGGGGAGCAGTCAAATCTGTGATCTGTTCCAAAGCAGGAACAGGTGTCTGCTCTGAAGAATGCTGCTCCGAGAAATTGGAATCGGAGTGTGCCAGATTTTCCATAAGTATGAGCCTCCACGAAAGCTGACTAAGCCTGAACTCCTTGAACTTACTGTACTTCAGACTAAAAACTGAACATCTTTTGTAAAAATTCACCTTTTGGCAAAAACAAACGTCTCTTCATGCAGTCAGAGAGCTGTAAAGAACGCCAGAAAAGTGAAACCAGGGGAACGAAACGGGTGAGGTCAGGGTGTTGCAGGTTTCCCTGCCGTTAAAAGAAAGACACTGAAGCTGGACTCGTTTTGCTGGCTATCAGCTTTTACAATGTGCGTTGCGGTTTCAATGGTCACATTGATAAAACCGGCCTGGCAAAAGATTTCATGAAGCCGATCCCGTTCGAACCCGAAATGATACACTCCCGTATTATCGCCATGAAACCTTCCGTCCTCTGCATCAAGGTCTGCAATGCATATCCCCCCTCCCGGCATCAGGAGACGATACAGCTGCTGCAGTAAAATATCGATGGCCTTGACGTGGTGGAATGTCATACTTGAAACGATTAGATCATATTTTCCGGGAAGACTCTGCCCTTGGGTAAAATCATATTGAAAGGTTCGAGCGTTGGACAATTTGAGATTGGAAATTTTGCGTTTAAGCACTTCAAGCATTCCATTTGAACTGTCTACACCGGTAATGGAATGAACAAGGGGTTGAAGTTGCATGGTGATCAGACCAGTACCACAGCCAAAATCCAACACATCAAGGGAGCCCGTCTCAGGAATTTTTTTCAGGATCGCATCTGCAATCTCTTGGGCAAGCAACACCCGTTGCGAGCGCTTATCCCAATGTTCAGCAGCAAAGTCAAAATTCCGGTGTTCTATACTCATTGGCCCCCTCTTTCTTCAGTGGCGAGCTGGCATGAGAGCACATACCAGGCAGACTGTTGACTGTTTTTGTTCTCATGAAGCAAGGCTCGCGTGCAGAATACCTGAAGCCCCACAGATCAAGATGCAGACAAAAAAGCAGAACTGATACAGAAGTGCATAGAGCATTCACTCTTTTGCACCCCGTACAAAAGAGTTATAGAGATAGATCCTAAACGAATACTCTATAAAGTACAATACTGGTCTCTATTTTTACACTCCTTCCCTAAGAGTACATATTCCTCTTCTACCACGAAAAATTTTAATACCGGTTTCTTTTCATGAACAATTTCACCCCGAATTCATTGATAGCCAAAGAACGTATCCCGTCGAGAACTCCGACCATCATGGAAAAAAGCAGGATACGCTCAAAAAAAAATATAATTTTTTTTACCAATCAAAAATTCGATTCTCTGGCAAGAAAAAACAAATAATTTAAACTAGATACCACTGAAATCCCATCTATTTTCCTTCAATCATCTTCTATTTGTTTCTTGTTAGGCTTGTGTGAGTATGGTACTTTCAGGCCAAATTTTTATACTTTTTTGAGCATCACCTTCACCTTTTGAAGGATTTGCAACACGTTAGGAAAATTTGGTTCCCGAATCGAATTGAGCCATAAAGCACACTATTTTCTGTACGGTTCTGATGTTCATCATCACAAAAAACACAGAAGAAAGAGGACACAATGAACACTAAAACAAAATTACCCGTAGCAGCGGCATCTCTGCTGCTCTCCGCCGTTCTCATGGGTGGCACCGTTCAGGCAGAAGAGGCCACCAGCCCCCTCCAGTTCTGGAGCGGCGATAACGGCTCCTACGCTAAAGTTACCTTTGGCGCATCCTTTGGCTTCTTTGCTCAAAGCAACACTTCATTCGGCGCAAACGTCGACTCTGATTCTTGGATGGAATCTGTCATTCGTCCCGGTCTGGAGTTCAATTTTGGTTTGGATAACACCCAGTCTATCTACGGCGCCTTGGACATCACCCAGTCAAATACCTTTGGCGGCAACGATGCATCACTGTCCAATGTTGGTTATGATGATCATTCATTGCGCTTTGATCACGCTTACATAGGGTGGAAATCAGGTGACCTCTTCAGTGCTCTGGGAGAAGATGCCATTGACGTTAAAATCGGTCGGGATAAATATGTAGTCGGCAATGGTTTCCTTTTTGCGAACCAAGGAGGTGCGGGCTGGGGACGTGCTGCATACTGGATTGGCGGCCGGAACAGTGCCGACTACTTAGGTGTCATCAAGATGACAAGTGGCAATTGGTCTGGCGATGTTGCTTATTTTAAAGCAGACAATACTGGTAGTGCTGACACCAAAGTTGGTGGCGGTAACGTAGAGTACAATGAAGAGGGGATGTACTACGTTGGTGCTGGTATCTATGGCGTTGATTCAGATACCGAAAAACGTGACTCCATGATGATCTACAATGGCCGCGTTGGGATCAACCCCTTCGCCATCGCCGGTGTGGACGCGCTCAAACCTCTGCATCTGGAGTTTGAGTATGTCTATGAAGACAAGGATAACAATTTTAAAAACGGTAACGCTTGGTATGCTCAGATCGGCTACACCTTCGAGAACTGTCCGTACACACCAACCCTCACCTACCGTTACGCCAGCTTTGATACCGAATACGACTCTATGTATTACGGTTCTACAGGATGGGAACAATGGTATCAGGGTGAGATCATTGGAGAATACGGTGTCGCTGTAGATGCAGACGACAACTCCTATTGGAACTCAAACCTTGAGACCCACATGCTCAAGTTATCCGTACAACCTACCGATGCAGTTACCGTTACCATGGCATACTTGAACTATAACGAGTATAGCTCAGGTAAAGACATCGCTCAAGAATACGATGTCATCGTCGACTGGAACGTCACGGACTATCTGTATCTCTCTCTCGTTGGTGGTATCGCTACCCCCGATGAAGTGTATGAAAAAAACGTTGGCGACGACAACTGGTCGTACATGATGATCTTCGGTTCCATCTCTTTCTAAGCAGATTACCGAATTTTTCGTTGTTTCGCTTAAGCCACATCCCACCTAGCACGGGATGTGGCTTTTTTTTACCTTTTTTAGCTTAAACCCGAATCCGTGACGGCGGGTGGTCACTGAACAACGCATCTTTTTAATAAGACGATCTATTTTTACAAATTCATATATTGTTCAGTTGCTCCCGCCGCCCTTTGGGGCATCCATTAGCACACCACCTTCATTGCCTGTAACATACCGATAAAGTTTACTTTAATCGGCATGTCACAAACAACGAAACTGGCGCACTGATGAATGCTCACGGATTCAGGTTAAATCCTAAACTGCTCAACTATCTTTTTCAGATCTCTTGCCAAATTCTGTAGATCGCCCGCGCTGGCACTCACCTTCTTACTGCCATCCGCGATACCTGTGGACGAGACACCCACCCCGGTGATATCCTCTGTGATTGACGAGGCGACTGCCGAACTCTGATTCACGTTTTCATTGACCTCCTGCAAGCCCATGGATGCCTGGGATATGTTTCCAGCGATCTCTCGGGTTGCCTCAGCCTGCTCCCCGACAGCACCGGCTATGGTACTTACGATTTCACCGACCTGATTGATCACCTTGGTAATGGAATCTATGTTCACAACCGTTTCAGAGGCGGTCTGTTGCACTCCACTGATCTGCTCCTTGATATGCAAGGTAGCATCCGCAGTCTGCTTGGCCAGTTCCTTAATCTCATTAGCAACAACAGCAAACCCCTTGCCCGCTTCTCCGGCACGGGCCGCTTCGATGGTTGCGTTCAAGGCGAGCAAGTTGGTTTGTTCGGAAATTTCGGTGATGGTTTCCGTGACCTTGCCAATGGCCTGAGCGGCTTCGCCTAATGCATCCATCTTCGTCACGGTTTGGGCTGCCTGGTCGACCGCATTACCTGCGACCTGATTGGCCTGCTCAACGTTCTGGGCGATATCACTGATTGTGGAGTTCATCTCCTCTGCAGCGGCTGCCACCATGCTGATATTGGTGGTCGACTCTTCCATGGCCGCAGCCACATTACCCAGGTTTGTATTCATTTCTTCTGCGGCAGCAGCAACGCTTTCCGCCTGTTTCGAGGCATTTCCCGACCCACTGGCCAGACCATCGGAAAGTTCAAGTAGCTCTCTGGATGAGCCATCCAACGCCAAGGTATTCTGACTGATATGACCGATGATCCCCTGCATTTTTTCCATAAAGACATTCAGCCAGGTGCCGAGTTCCCCGATTTCATCCTGAGAGCGGATCGTCAGTCTTTTGGTCAGGTCACCCTCTCCCTCGGCAATATCCTGTAACCCGGACACAGCTTCCCGAATAGGTTTGGCAATAGCCAGACTGAGAATAAAAGCCATGGCGGCGGCAACCGCACACGCTGTTATCAGTATGCTCACAAAGGTAATAAGAGCCCTGCTGTAGGTAGCCTCGGCCTGCTCACGGGCTATTCCTGCGTTTTTTAATGTGATTTCAGTTAATTTATCTATATTACCTCGCGCCTTCTCAAAGAGCTCACTTGCCAGCCCAAGACTCAAAGCCATCGCCTGTTGACGCGCCTCAGCTGTACCTGATTGCGCAAGATCCTCTACCTGACGGGATACCGGCTGCCAGGTCTTTCGATCTTGTTCAAAGGATTGAATAAGGGTGCGCTCCTCCTCAGAGGAAACCAATTGAGCGAACTTGCCAAAGCGATCAATGGCCTGTTGGATATTCTTTTCGTAATCATCCTTTAATGAGGTATATACCGATGAATGCACATCTGCAAATATCATTGTTCTCTCGGCGACAAGCGCCTGATGCAGATCACGATCTGCCTCAATGAGCAAATCCAGTGAAGGTAAACTGACGGAAAACAATGCGTTGAGATTTTGATTAATCAACGACATCCCGTGATAGGCTACCCAGCCGATCCCTGCCATGAACACGAGGATTAAAGTAAAGGTTGCTATCAGCTTATTCCGAATATTCAATCGACTAAACCCTATCATAATGCGGACTCCTTAAACGTGTTCTCATTTACGGGGTATTTTTTCTTCTTAATCCGGGATGACAGTATTTTGTTCCTTTATCATGGTATACGTCAAAAAATAGTGCTCCACAAATGCATTGTATGGTGAACATCAAATATTCCGACAATTTATGTTTCAAATGCAGTTAAAATGGAAAGAATAAGGGTTTTCCCTTAATGCACCTGTGCTCGTCTATTTATATCCAAAAACGGTACCAGAATGAAGCTGTGTTTCCTTTTTGGCGGAGACCTTTACGAATTTGAGGATATCCCCAGGATGACGAGCTTTCACTCCACCCAAAACGATTTATCCTCTAAATGGAAAATCACGGCTAACCTTGGCACAGTCTCTCAAAATATCAGTATCCTGGAGGAGTTCTTGAAAATTGATTGAGAAGGAAGGAAAAAACAGAGAACTTACAGAGGCCAGTTCGAGATGGCCCAAAGGTGATGGAGACTCACGCATTCAGGGAGTATTGCAACATACCTACTCAGAATATACAGGCAGCTCCGCATTTCTTTGACAGAGAGAAAATGAAAACGATATACTAACGTGACTGGTGCAGCTGTTCCTGTACGACGGTCATGTATCTTTCCTCTACCGTTTACTTCCTCAAGTTGAGCTTGAAATTTCCGCCGAACATGTCGAAAACTCAGATTAAGGCCTATGTCGACTCTGCTAAAAACAGGCTGTACCTTACCCTTTCAGGAAAGATCGACGCTCCTTCCTTAGAAAAACTATATACGGAAGTTCGTTTTGCGGTTGCCGACCTCAAGCCAGGATTTGAGGTGGTGAACGATATTTCTCGGTGTCAACTGATCTATGTCGCAGGCCTTCCGGTCTTCAAAAAAATCATTGATTACCTTCTCGTCCACAAGGCTGGGGAAATAGTGAGGATTATAGATAAAGACAACATCAGTTGTCGGCAAATTCTCAGCTTTACCGATCAGATAAACAGCTATCAACCATTGTACGTGGACTCTTCGGAGCATGCCGAACAGCAACTTGAATCTATGACACCAAGGGGCGGCATTCGCCTCAAACTGCGTCATCTCCGCATATCCTATGATTCCCCTGCTGGAAGTGGAGAGGCAAAGATTAGCGATATTTCAATTAGTGGATGTGGTGTGTGCCAGGCCACCCTTGTTTTGCCGGTTGGTACCGATTTTGAGGGGCATATAGCCTTTCCCTCACACCCTCCGCTCATAGGTCAAGTCCAGCTGAAGGCCACAGTGGTCCGCACAAGCGACGATGGTTTCGGTGCTAAATTCCTTGGAATCAGCGAAGAATTCCGTGAGCAGCTTTACCTGCGGCTTCTCCATGAAGCTTGCCAGTCTGCATTCAATAGGCGACCTGATCTCTCTCCCGAATGAATAAAAAAGCCCCGCTGCAACCAGCGAGGCGTAAATATTCTCGGCGTTCATCGCCTTGCACTTAACTCGTCCCCATCCAGAAATGGTCGTTTCGGAGTCGATGCTTCCCTGAACTTGAACAAAAATCCTTATTTCATACAGACACTAACTCGTTAACGAACGGTAAATCTCTGACATCCGCGCAGGCAACTGCTTGATCTTATCTATAAATATATAATTCACCTCACCATACATATGGTCCATGTATTCGTGAGCCTGCCGATCGATGGTGATACAGAAGGGATGAATCCCTTGAGCCTTGGCCTCGAGCAACGCATGCCGCGTGTCCTCAATGGCGTAGTCCCCTTTGTAATCATCGTAATCTTCAGGTTTTCCATCAGAAAGGACGATCAGCAGTCGCACTTTGGCCTCAACCGTGGAAAAAAGCGAGGTCATGTGGCGAATTGCCGGCGCCATACGTGTGTACTCACGAGGGCCGATTGCACTGATACGCTCCCGTACGGTCTGTGAATACCGCTCGTCCATGCGCTTGACGGGGAAGACTTCACAGCGCAGCCGCCGCATCCCTGAAAATCCATAAATGCCATAACGATCATTGAGCACCTCCATGGCCTCACAGATCAACACCAACGCCTCTTTGATCGATTGTCCCACCCATCCTGCGGTGGAGTTGGACATATCCACCAGAAAGTAGACTGCTATATCCCTTTGCTCTCTCGCCAGGCGTATAAAGAGCCGATCTGAACCATGGCGGCCCGCCTGCATATCCGACATGGATTCAACCACCGCGTCAAAATCAATGTCGCTGCCTTCCCGTTGACGCCGGACAAAGCGTTCACTTGTCTGGAGACGTTCAAACTGATGCCGCAGGCGACGAATATGCCCGCGGTATTGCGTAAGCGTCTTTTCCATAAAGGTATTTTTGACCGGTGTGACCTCCTTTTCCCGAACCACACACCAGTTTTTGCGAAACCCTTTACGGCGAAAATCCCACTCATCATAGACAATGGGCTCGAAATGTTCCGGCTCTCCACCACGTCCCCCCTGCCCTTCTTTGGCAAAGACCTGACCACCGCTGCCTTCGTTGGCATTGACTGTATTTTCCGTGGTCGCACTCTGGCCTGGTTCTGTGGTTTGAGAATTTTTTTCCTCAGGCAGTGCCGATTCCAAATTCATCTGCGAATGCATAAACGGCGGCAACTGTTCAAGAGCTGTCTCGATATCAATGATCATAGCGGCATCTTGGCCCTGTTGCTGGCCGCCATTGGCTGGTTGTTGCTCCTTGGGAGTCTGTTGCAGTACAGGTGGCAGATGCGCCGACTGCATCATACGCAACTCTTTATCCATCTTGGCGCGTAGGCCAAGGTTACGCATCTCCTGCAACCGTAACTTCCCCTGAAAAACAAGTGGTTTGGTGTTCTCAAAATTTTCATGGACATCGACAAGCGGCATCAATTCACGGACCGCATCCAGGCTGCCGCTGTTATCCTTGGCTGATTCTACAACAGTTGCAACAAGCTGACGGGCGGTATCATCGACCACTGACGTCCCCTCATCAAGCCAATGATTATGCAGCAGGCCATCCTGCAAACGGGAAAGAAGAGAGGAAGAGTCCGCCTCATCTTGCATGAGCTGATCCAACAGCGGAGCAGCCTGGCGCATCAAGCCGGGGAGTTCCTCGCGGAGGTACTGCAGAATGCGCGCGGTTTCAAAAAAATGAAACAGACATCGGGCATTGGCAGGACTGTCAAATTCGGAAAAGAAGCAGTCCAGCGGATGCGCCTGCTTCTTTTTGAGGGGCAGGTGGGCAGGTGCCTCAAACGTGCCGCCATCAAGACAGGCCCATTGAAAACTCGCCATGAGCTTATACAAAAGAAAATTAGAATCCTGCTCAGAAAAGACTCCTATTTCGCCGGGAAGAAACAGGGACTCGCCATCGGTTGAGGGCATATCCGCTGTTATAAGCGTCAGTTCCCTGCCTGCAAGGCCGTTGACATAGGGCTGCAGACGTCCCCGCACATCAACCAGGCGAAGACCGCCTTCCCCTCGTCGATAACAGGCAAACTGCTGCTCCACGTTTTCCATGAAGTGCTGCGCTGCGCGCAATCCACCAGTCTCGTAACGATCGAGCAAGCTATGCACCCAGAGGGAAAGTTCATCTGTATCCAGACAACAGAGCGCAGGACCGGCTGCATGCAGGTAGGCAAAACAAAGAGAATGGGACACCGGCCATATAGCTGGAATCTGAGAAAAAATATCGTCTACGTATTCGGCTTCATCGCTGGCAAGGGGACCAAGCGCCTCTTCCACATCCCATTCGTTGGGAATGGAAGGCGCTACTATCTCAAAAAACCGTTCTTTGAGTACTTCCAATTCCATAGCCGTCTCTCGTGCTGGGTTAGAAGAGCGAACTGATCATTTCGTCCATGGCCGCAAGCAACTCTTTATCGTCGGTAAGGGCCTCGCTTATGGCAGCCCGGCAGGCTGTTTTGACTGAAATACCACGGCCGATAAGCTTTCCGGTCTGGATCAGAAGCCGGGTCGAGGCCCCTTCTGGCAGCCCCGAGTCTTTCAGCCCTCGGGTCATTCCCGCCAGCTTGACCAGTGATTTGGCCAGCGAGGCGTCAACACCGGCTTCTGTACAGACAATCTCCGCTTCCATGTCTGCTTCAGGATAATCAAAGCTCAGGGCAACAAAACGCTGCCGGGTGGATGCTTTCAAATCTTTGAGCACACTTTGGTATCCAGGGTTGTAGGAGACGGCCAGCATAAATTCATTGGGTGCGGTAAGTAACTCACCCCTCTTTTCAATGGGAAGCTGACGCCTGTCATCTGCAAGGGGATGAATGACCACAGTGGTGTCTTTCCGCGCCTCCACCACCTCATCAAGGTAACAGATGGCTCCGGCACGCACCGCCATGGTCAGGGGACCGTCTGTCCAGACAGCCTCTCCGGAACGAATCAGATACCGCCCAACAAGATCGGAGGTCGAAAGATCGTCATGGCAGGACACGGTCACCAGTGGCCGTTTCAGGTACCAGGCCAGATACTCCATAAATCGGGTTTTACCGCAACCGGTAGGGCCTTTGAGCAACAAAGGGGAACCATCTGCGTAGGCCGCCTCGGCAACGGCCAGTTCGTCACCCGTGGCCAGATAATAGGGCTCTGTTTCGATTCTATATTCATCAATGCGCAACTGTTGTCCTGACATCAGTTCCTCCGAGTAATATGAGTTGAGTATGACCTGAATCTGTGACGGCGGGTGGCTTACAGAACAACGTATTCACCTCAGTCAGTGAAAATTTTTGAGAAAATTATATTGTGTTCAGCCTCACCCAATGAATGCTCACGAATCTAAGGTATGAGGCAACCATAAGAACAGCTCTCAAAATTGACAAGCATAGTTTTCCCGGCAATTTCATTTGGTTATTGCGCAATGTCCAGGCCATGAGTACATTGAAGCTCAGGTGGCGGTGCCCGGATTGCCTGCTCCGCTTAACGTCCTTTCTAGGCAAACACCCCAAATTCCATGTGTATTGACCTGCATACCCACTCTGTCTATTCCGATGGCAGTTCAACACCAACGGAACTGATAGAACTTGCTGCCCAAAACGGTCTCAAAGGGTTGGCACTCACTGACCACGATACCGTTGAGGGGGTTCCGGAACTTGTCCGGCTTGGCAAAGAGGCAGGGATTCCCATTATAACAGGGGTAGAGATTTCCACCACCTTACGAGAACATACGCTCCACATGCTGGGATACGGCATTGATCCTACGGATCCGAGTCTGCTTGCCTGGCTCCGCCCTCTGCAGGAAGGTCGCGACAAGCGCAACAACGCAATTCTTGCAAAACTACAAAACCTGGGCATTGAGATCAGTGCCGCTGAGGTGGAGCGCATCTCCGGCTGCGGCCAGACTGGACGACCGCATATCGCCAGGTACCTGGTGGAGAATGGCGTGGTTGAATCCTTCGAGGCTGCCTTCCGTCAGTTTCTTGGCCGCAACAAACCCGCCTGGGCAAGTCGTTTTTCCTACCCTGCAGCGGAGGCCATCTCCATGATCCACCGCTGTGGCGGGGTGGCGGTGCTGGCCCATCCAGGGCACATTGACAAACAGATGCGCAAACAACCGGCCATCATTCGTGAACTCGTTTTACGCGGACTTGACGGCCTGGAGTTGTACTATCCCACGCATAGTCGTAAAATGAAAAAAAAGCTGCGGGCTCTGGTACAGGAACTGGGCTTACTTGCCACAGGTGGCAGTGATTTTCACGGACAGACCCGGCCAACCCATCGGTTGGCTGGAACAAGCCATGAATTCTGCCCCCCCTGCTCTATCCTGAAAGAGATCAAAGAACGCCAGCACGCCCTCAATCGGTAAACTCTCATTCGGACCATACGCCATGCATACCATTCTCATTGTTGACGACGAACCTAATTATCAAATCGTTCTCGCTGAGCTCTTAAAGGACGAGGGATACGAGGTTTTCACCGCCGACAGCGGCAAGGCCGGGTTACCCACCGTCTACTCCACTGACCTGGATCTGGTTATCTCCGACATGAAGATGCCCGGAATGGATGGTATCGAGTTTCTGGCAAAGATCAAGGAATTCAACCGAGAGCTTCCCGTTATCCTTATCACCGCCTACGCTGAGGTGGAAAAGGCGGTGGAGGCCATGCGGCTTGGCGCCTTTACCTATCTGGCGAAGCCTTTTTCCAATCAACAGCTCCTGGCAAGCGTGACCAAGGCGGTGGAGCATTATGGATTGGTGCGGGAAATACGGCGCCTGCGGGCAGAGGCCACGCCGAAATCCGGTTTTGGCGGCATGATCGGCAAAAGCCCATCCATGCGCGCGGTCTACCAGCTCATTGAAAAGGTATCGCCAACCCCCTCCTCGGTGCTGATCACCGGAGAATCCGGGACCGGCAAAGAACTGGTTGCCCGGGCTATTCACAATCTCAGCCCCCGCAAAGACGCGCCTTTTATATCGGTCAACTGCGCTGCCCTCTCCGAGCACCTTTTGGAGAGCGAACTCTTTGGTCATGAAAAAGGGGCATTTACCGATGCGGTGGTCATGCGCAAGGGTCGTTTTGAACTGGCTGATACCGGCACCCTTTTCCTTGATGAAATAGGTGAAATGCCCCAGCAGCTCCAGGCCAAATTACTGCGGGTGCTCCAGGATAAAAGTTTTGAACGGGTGGGCGGCACGGTCACCCAGAATGTGGATGTGCGCATTCTGGCCGCAACCAATAAGGATCTCAAGGATGAGGTAGACAAGGGGCATTTTCGAGAAGACCTCTACTACCGGCTCAATGTGATTCATATTCACCTGACGCCGCTCCGGGAACGGGTGGATGATATCCCTCCGCTTGTCACCCATTTTATTGAGAAAAACAGCAAAACCCTGGGAAAGGAATTCGACATCTCCCCCGAGGCCCTGCGTCTTCTGGTCAGCCTGCCCTGGGAGGGCAATGTGCGCGAACTGGAAAACACCATCGAACGGGCTGCGATTCTCTGCAACGGTGATCGCATCGAACCAGAGGACGTGCAACCCGACTCCAGTGAATTAATCACCGCCCAGGAGTGGTCAACCGGACTGGAGCTGAGTCAGTTCATTCCCGATAATCTCAGCCTTGCCGAGGTGTTAAACGGCATTGAAGAGAAGCTGGTGCGCAAAGCCCTGGACGATAATTTCTATGTCCAGGCACGGGCTGCGGAACAGCTGGGCATCACCAAGAGCCTGCTCCAATACAAGATGAAAAAGTATAATTTGCAACGACGTAAAAAATAAATTTTGACCTGATTCCGTCCCCCCGCGGTGGCGGACTCAGTTGTTTACTCCCGGATCAAAAAGCAAAGCCATTTACTGCCCTGATCCAGGCTTGCTCTTCGACGCATTCCCTCATCTCTTGGAAAGAGGAGGTTTCTTTTTTCCGTGCGACGAAAACAAAACATCAGCACCCTCCTGTATCCCCTACTCATTGCCATCCTCATCGGTGCGCTCGCGGGTCTGGGGGCTGTCTTTTTTCGTTGGCTGATCCACCAGTTACTCCTCTTCTTCGACTGGATCCTTTTGTTCTTTCAGCATGCCCAATCCTCTCCCTGGTGGTATCGGCTTTTGCTTCCCACCTCCATAGGCCTGCTGCTCGGTCCCATCATTGTTTTTTTTGCTCCTGAAACTCGCGGCCCAGGTGTTCCCGAAGTGATCGAAGCGCTCTCCCTGCGAGGTGGCCAGATTCGCCACCGGGTGACGCTTTTTAAAACCGGGGCCACCGCCCTGTTCATAGCGTCTGGTGCCTCGGTGGGACGCGAAGGGCCCATTGTCCAGATTGGTGCCTCCCTTGGCTCCAGCCTCGCCCAACTGTTGAAACTCGACCGGGACAAGCTGCGCATGGCCGTTGCCTGTGGGGCCGCGGCAGGAATTGCCGCCACCTTTCAGGCCCCCATGGCCGGGACCCTCTTTGTTGCTGAAATTATCCTTCGGGAAATTGAGGCGGTGGCCCTAAGCAGCCTGGTTATAGCTGCGGTCACCGGGACCCTGGTCAGCCGCGCCTGCTGGCAGGGTGCAGCGGTGTTTCACATTCCCGCCTTCAGCATGCAGCATCCGGCTGATCTGCTTTTATACCTGGCAATGGGCCTCTGTTGTGGGCTTTTGGGCCTGCTGCTCATGAGTCTTGTCTTTGGCCTGCCGCGGTTGCTTGAAAAATCCCCTTTGCCCCGATGGGCCATGCCCGGCTTTGGGGGCCTGGTTGTCGGTTTGCTCGGACTTTTCTGCCCGCAGGCGTTGGGCCTGGGCTACGACAGCATCAACCAGGCACTGACCAATCAGTTACCGCTGGCATTGGCGTTGTGGCTGGTGCTTCTCAAGACCTTGACCACGGGGGTTTCATTAGGCTCAGGAATGAGCGGTGGTATCTTTGCCCCCTCTCTCTTTCTTGGCGCCATGGTCGGAACAGTCTTTGGCAACATTGCCCAGGTCCTGTGGCCGGCCACGCATCCCCTGACCGCTCACTTCAGTTTAATTGGTATGGGAGCACTTGTCAGTGGCACCACGCTTGCCCCGATAACGGCCATACTCACCATCTTTGAGCTAACCTACAACTATGAGGTCATCGTGCCGCTGATGGTCGCCTGTATTCCCAGTGTGCTGGTTGTCCAGCTGCTGCATGGCTACTCGGTCTATGAGACAAATCTGCTTGGTCGGGGAATTAATATCGTGCGCGGCCACGATGTGAACCGATTACGCAATATGTTGGTCAAAGACTATATGTGTCGGGAATATGAGTCGGTCGACGAAAGTCTCCCGCTGGGAAGATTAGCGGAGCAGATGGCGGCGAGTTCTTTCCCTCATTTTGTGGTGCTCAATCACCAGGGGCAACTCTCCGGTGTTATTGCACTGCGAGACCTGCGTAGCCTGATGAGCCGCAATCCACCCGGTGAAATCAGCTGGACCTCTCCGACCTCACGTCTGATGCAGCAAAAGGTTATCACTGTGAGTGAGACTGACAGTTTAGAAAACGCGTTTGATCTGTTTGCCCGCCATACCATTTCTTTTGTCCCGGTCAGGTCCAGGCAGGAGTCGGGAATCATTGTCGGGATTCTGAAAAAATCCGATCTGGTAGCAGCCTATGACCAGCAGATCCTCAAGGACCGGATTCTGCCGTCTCGCTCCTGGTTTATCCCGATGCACAAACAAAAACCGTGACATCTGTTACGCATTCAGGAATACGATCTGGCTTAAGGTAAAAAGACACCGTTCCTGCCGCGTATGATATGAACTGGTTAGCGCCGATTGAGATTACAGGTTTGAACCTGCTCTAGGACAACGGAGAGGTCTCGGAAAAACAGGGCTGCCGCCGGGTCATCCGGATTTTTCCCCAACCGTTCTTCATAACGGGCAAAAAGCTGGGTCAGCACCTGGAGGAGTTGATCTTCTTCAAGGTCGCCAAGCAACTCCCAAATATCAGATTCATTCATCGGACGATTCTTGTGCTGGTGGTGAAGAAGAAGAGGGTTCCCCCTCCTCTTCAAGGATATAGCCAATACCGCAGCAGTTGGGGCACTCTTCCTGAGTGATAAAAAACCGACTCTCTCCGGCAAAGTAGCCTATTTCGCCACTGCCGCCACAGGTTGGACAGACTTTTTTTTCCTCAGCCATAGAGCCCTCCTGGAATGCAGGGTTAGATCAGGCCAGCCGCCTGTTTTGCAGCCTGCAGGGTATTTTTCATCAACATGGTGATTGTCATGGGGCCGACGCCACCAGGAACAGGAGTGATGGCCTTGACCTTGTCCACCACATCATTAAAGTCGACATCACCTGCCAAGATAGCTTTGCCACTCTCCGCCTGCCCTATACGGTTCACCCCGACATCAATGACTACCGCCCCTTCTTTCACCTGATTGCCTTTAATCATTTTCGGCACACCGGCGGCGACGATCAGAATATCGGCACGTTTTGTATGGTAATCCATATCTTTGGTCCGGGTATGGCAGATAGTCACGGTGGCGTTACCCGCCTCGCGTTTTTGCAGCATGAGGTTGGCAATGGGCTTACCGACGATGTTGGAGCGCCCAACCACCACCACTTCGGCACCGGAGGTTTCCGTACCGGAACGTTGCAGGAGTTCCAGGATGCCATGCGGGGTGCAGGGCAGGAAGCAGCGCTCACCAAGCATCATTTTACCTACATTAACCGGATGAAAACCATCAACGTCCTTTTCCGGATCGATGGCAAAAAGAACCTTTGCCTCGTTGATATGCTTGGGCAGGGGCAACTGCACCAGAATTCCGTGGATCGCGGTATTAGCATTATATTCGCCAACAATACGCAGCAACTCTTCCTCAGAGGTGTCCGCTGGCAGGGTTACCTGCTCGGAATGAATACCAAGGGCATGGGCGGTTTTATTTTTCGCCGCCACATAGGACTGGGAGGCAGGGTCCTCACCAACAAGGATCGTCACCAACCCGGGAACCACACCATGCTGGGTCTTCAAGTCGGCAATTTCAGTGGCAAGTTCTTCACGGATGGCCTTGGCGGTTTCAACACCGCTGATAATTTGTGCTGGCATAATATTCACTTCAAAAAAAGATGTTTGTAGAGATGAAGAAAAAAATTTCTAAAGTACTGCACGTGCCGAAATTTTCAAGCGCAGATAGTCGACATGAGCCGACCGGATTCCCTTTATTGATCACGCACGTCCCATTGTATGGCTCCTGCCCTCCTGAATCAACTGGGCAAGAGCGGTTTGTCGCTTTGATGTATCCTGATTCTGGATCGCCATGGCAAGTGATTGGCGGGCGCCAACCAGAACCACCAGTTTTTTCCCTCGGGTCAGCCCCGTATAGATAAGGTTTCTGAAAAGCATACGATAATGCTGGCTGAGAACGGGGATGAGGACTACATCGAATTCGGACCCCTGGGATTTATGAATGGTGATGGCATAGGCCAGATCCAGCTCTGTGATCTGCTCACGACTATATTCAACCCGCCGCAGTTCCGGAAAGAACTCGACGCAGAGGGTTAACTCGCTGTTGTTAATCGCGACAATCCGACCGATATCTCCATTAAAAACATTGAGGTCATAGTTATTCCGTCGATGGATTACCCTGTCGCCCACACGAAACACACGCTCTCCCACCTGAAGTTCCGCTTTATCCGGATGAGGCGGATTGACACTGACTTGCAGAGTCGTATTCAACCCAGCCGCCCCCAAAGAGCCGCGAATCATTGGCGTCAGCACCTGGATTTCTGCACCCGGAAAGTATTTCGGAACCCACTGGCTATAGAGCTTACGCATGACATCAAGAGCGGTGAGTCCGTAGTAGAGCGAAGACCAGGGATGGGTCTTCTTGGCAAGTGCAATCAACTCGGCAGCACCTGAATCTGCCGTGGCAAGCTCGCTCAAAGAGACATGGGCAAACTTCTCCGGCACGGAAAAATCGGGGTTGTTTTCACCGCATTCAATAGAGACGTACGGTGTTTGTTCGTAGAGTTCTTCTCGAGCCTGAAAATCCGCATACTCCTGCTTGACCCGGGCAATGAACTGCAACTGCTGCTTGGTGGCCTCGCTGGAGTCGATAAAAAAACAGTCGCTCTCCTGCCAGAGCTTGGGATGCTTGAAGGGGGAATCGAGCTGTGGCATCTCCCCCCGGTTAATCTGGTGTGCCGTCTGAATGATATTTGAGGCACTTGCCTGGCGAAATATGGTGGTCAAACGGTATATTGGCACGGCTCCACAGTCAATACAATCCCGCAACACGTTGCCTGCGCCAACCGATGGTAGCTGATCGGCATCGCCGATAAAAAGAATCGCTGTTTCAGGGGCAACAGCCTTCAATAGGGAGGCAGTGAGGGAGATATCAAGCATGGAACTCTCATCGATGATGAGAAAATCGGCTTCTAAGGGATGCTCTTCACAACGTTTAAATCCATTGCCCTGAAATTCAAGCAACCGGTGGATGGTTTTGGCCTCCAGTCCAATAACTTCGCCCATACGCTGGGCAGCCCTCCCCGTGGGGGCAGTCAACGCGACTCGCTGGTGCATGGCCCGGAGCAGGGCCACGATCACCCGTGTGGTTGTGGTTTTTCCACAACCGGGTCCACCGGTGAGAATGGAACAACGCTGATCGACCACTGAGCAAACCGCCTCAACCTGCTCGGGGCTTAATGCCATCTCCTGCGCGCTGGTGAAGCGATGCACCCAGTCTTCGACACGCGTACCATCAACCTGCCGTCGGCCAACAGCCCCACCAACGCGCCTGGCGACATACTCTTCGTCATAATAGAGTGATTTCGCATAATAGCAGGGAGTACGATCAGCGGAGTCCGTTACGGCAAGCATGCGTATTTTCAGCTGATTCTCCCTGGCCATAACATCGAGATGAGCAGGGATAGTGGCCTGCAACTCCAGTCCCAGCAACTCTTCAACCTGGCTGATGATCTGTGCCAGTTGCAGATAACAGTGACCGAACTCACGCGCTGCAGAGAGAACATGGGCAATGGCAGCACGGACACGAACTTCTGAGTCCGGGGCAAACCCTAGTGAAAGCGCAACGCGATCAGCTGAAAAAAAACCGATGCCATAAAAATCCTGGGCCAATCGATAGGGATTTTCCTGAACAAGTCCGATGGATTGCTCGCCATAAAGCTTAAAGATACGCACTGCAAACAGGGTTGAGATCCCGTGGGACTGCAAAAACATCATCACTTCTCGAATGGCCCTGTGCTCCCCCCAGGCAGCACGAATCATTGTGAGTTTTTTCTCAGCAATCCCTTCAACTTCGGTCAGTCGATCTATCTCATCTTCAAAAACTTGTAACGTCTCTTCACCGAAATGACGAACAATACGAGCAGCAGTTTTAGGCCCCACCCCCTTGATCAGGCCACTTCCCAGGTATTTTTCCAGGGCACCTGCCGTGGCGGGGCGAAGCTCGGTGGCATACTTCGCCTTGAACTGGCGACCAAATTTGGGATGTTGTCCCCAGGCGCCGGTAAACTCCATGGTGGCCCCGGCGTACACTTTCATCTGGTGGACTGTTACCGTTTCCAGTTCGCCAAAACCTCCAAAAAGGCTGACTCGCAAAACAGACCAACCGTTGGCTTCATTGTGATATGTGACTCGTTCGACAATACCACGGATTTTTTCTTGAATATCCGTCTGTTCCAAACCTGATCAACCGAAATTAAAATTGTTCCTTGTCTGATCGTTTCAACAGTATTATAATCTCTGCCATTCTTACTCCATATTTGCTTTATGGTAAAGGAGTCGTTGATGAAGCAATTGCAGGAAAATGTTCAAAAAGTGCTGGCGCAGATCCGTCCGACCCTGCAGCGGGACGGAGGCGATGTTGAGTTTGTCCGCCTGGACGACGACAACGTGGTGCAGGTTCGACTGACCGGTGCCTGTAAAGGGTGCCCCATGTCACGCGTCACACTGAAGGAAGGTATTGAGAAGTTTGTAAAGAGTGAACTTCCGACCATCCGGGCCGTAGAGGCGGTCGATTGAGAATATGCCCCTTGGTTTTGTTGAAAGTCTGCTCTGGTTGAGCCTGAATGTATACCACGAATCTCGTGGTGAGCCTGAAATCGGACAACTGGCCGTTGCTCATGTGACACTCAATCGTGCCATTGACGAGCAGAAGAGCCTTGCCGAAGTCATCATGGCGCCCAAACAGTTCAGCTGGACGTTTCTAAAAAAATCGTATGTCCCTCTTGAAGTCAACCCCTTGCAGGAATCCCTGCTGGTCGCCTTCAAAGCTATGGTAACCCCTGATTTTACGAAGGGATCAACCTTTTACCACCATGTGAATGTTTCTCCCAAATGGGCCAATAGCCTGATGTACACCGGGCGTTACGGGTCCCATAAATTTTATAAGGATAGCGATGCCAGCATTTCGGCATCTACCTATTAACCTTCTTATAAGTACAAGACAATTCACGGATTTCTCATCATTTTTCAATCAGGTATTGACAAAAACAAAAAGAAATTCTAAAGATTGATCATCGCGAGGGGTGGCGCAGAGAGCGCCTGAGATAATACCCATTGAACCTGATCCGGCTAATACCGGCGAAGGGAAGCGGACAAGATACAAGAAGACCGGAATATTCGGTCTTAGGCTGTTTTTAAGCCGCTTGCCCTTCCTGGAGGACAAGCGGCTTTTTTTTATGCCGCGTCCTCCATTCCCTGCCTCATCTCCCCCCTCTTATTGAGTTTTTCCCTGAATTCGTGGCATCAGAACCGCTGTTTGCGGTCGCTTATGCCTACTATTCCAGGTTTTCATTGCGGTCTCTTCCCAACCAATAGGAGAACCATGAAAATTTTTATTAACGGTAACGAGGAACACACCGAATCCCCTACCTTGGCCGATCTGATAGCCAGTCGAGGACTCGATGCAGGCCCACTGGTTGTCGAACTCAATCAGCAAATCATCAAACAAGAACAGTGGCAGGCAACCTCCCTCAACGAGGAAGACAGGTTGGAACTGCTCAGTTTTGTCGGAGGAGGTTGAACCATGCAGGATGATGTTCTCATATTAGGCGGTAAAACGTTCAGCAACCGCTTACTCACCGGTACGGGAAAATTTGGAGCACACGCACAAATTCCACAGATGTTGGCTGCCAGTGGCTCGCAAATGATAACCGTTGCCCTGCGCCGGGTCGATATAACCGAACAGTCAGAAAACATTCTTGAATACATTCCCAAGGATGTAACCCTGCTTCCCAACACCTCGGGTGCCCGCACCGCAGAACAGGCCGTACGCATTGCCCGTATTGCTCGGGAAGCCGGGTGCGGTACATTCATTAAAATCGAAGTGATCACCGACATGAAGTACCTTATGCCGGATAACTGGGAAACCCTCAGGGCAACCGAAATTCTGGCCAAAGAAGGGTTCCAGGTGCTGCCCTATGTTTTGCCGGATCTCACACTGGCGAAACGACTTGAAGATGCTGGAGCCGCAGCGGTTATGCCGCTTGGAGCTCCCATCGGTACCAACCGTGGACTGGAGACCAAGCCTCTGCTTGCAATGCTCATTGAAAATTGCACGGTACCTGTCGTGGTTGATGCCGGTATCGGGAAACCGTCTCAGGCTGCTGCGGCCATGGAAATGGGTGCAGATGCGGTTCTTGTGAACACCGCCATCGCCACCGCCCAGGATCCAGAAGCCATGGGGCGGGCCTTTGACCTGGCGGTGAAAGCCGGTCGTGCAGCCTATCTTGCAGAGATGGCGGACGAATCGACGCTGGCACGCGCCTCTTCACCGCTGACCGGATTTTTGGACGAGTAGCTTGGAGCACACATCCCCCTTTGATTTGAATACTTAAAAAACCAAGCTCTAAAGTCTCTTCTGATCGAGGATCCAACCATGTCATTTTATGAGGTAGTCAAGCAGTACCAAAATCTTGATGTACCCAATTTTTTTGACCAGGTGCGCGACGAAGACATTCTTCGCGCCATTGGCAAAGACAAGCCAACTCCCATGGATTTTCTCACCCTGCTCAGCCCTAAAGCCGCTGATCATCTTGAGGCCATGGCCCGTAAGGCGCACCAGCTGACAGTGCAGTATTTTGGCCGCACCATTCAGATGTTTATCCCCCTCTATATCTCCAACCACTGCAACAACGGCTGCGCCTATTGCGGATTTAATCATCAAAACCCTATTTTGCGGCGCAAACTCACCTTGGAAGAGATTGAAATTGAGGCCAAGGCAATCTCCAAGACCGGCATGCAGCATGTGCTCTTCTTAACCGGCGAGGCCCAGCACATGACGCCCATGTCCTATCTGCTGGAGGCCTCAAAATTGCTTAAACGCCATTTTGCCTCGGTGGCCATTGAGGTTTATCCCCTGGAAGTCGACGAGTACGCGCAGTTGCACCGGGCAGGCGTGGATTCCATGACCATGTTTCAGGAAACCTACGACGAGGCAGTGTATAAACGGGTGCATCTGGCGGGTAAAAAAATGGATTACCACTGGCGTCTCAACGCACCGGAGCGAGCGGCGCAAGGTGGCATGCGCGTGGTCAACTTAGGGGCGCTGCTTGGGCTTTCCGAACCACGCCGTGAGATCTTCTTTACCGGTATGCATGCTCGCTACCTGGAAGACAAATACCTGGAGACCGAATCCGCTATTTCTCTGCCCCGCTTTAATGAGGCTGAGGGTGATTTTAAACCCGATTACCTGGTTGACGATAAAACCTTTGTCCAGTTCATGACTGCGTTGCGCATTTTTCTACCACGGGCCGGCCTGACCATCTCTACCCGTGAGAATGCCAGATTTCGTGACAGCATTCTTCCCTTGGGTGCCACCAGATTCTCTGCTGGTTCATCAACCGGTGTTGGCGGCTACACAGAGGTCAACGAGGAACGCCCCCCTCAATTTGAAATCACCGATGATCGCTCTGTTGATGAGGTGGCAAGGGCCATTGTCGCCCATGGGTATCAGCCCGTTTTTAAAGATTGGGATGCAATCTGATGCGTATTGCTCTTGCCGGTGTGGGTGGTATTGGCTCCAACGTCGCCCTGAATCTGGTCCGCAGCGGTGTGGACCAGTTGTTGCTCGTAGACTTTGATCATGTCGAGGCCAGTAACCTCAATCGTCAGTTTTACTTTGCCGATCAAATAGGCATGTTCAAGGTGGAAGCGCTGGCCATTAACCTTACCCGCATCAACCCGTCGGCGCGTCTCGAGCCTCTGGTAAAGCGCATTGATGCAACCAACTGCACCAATCTTTTTCAAGAGGCTGACCTGGTCGTTGAAGGCTTTGATCGAAGCAGCGATAAAAAGATGCTCTTGGAAACTCTAGGAGCTGAAAAAATTATTGTATCGGCCAGCGGCATCGCCGGAAGTGAGCTGGCACCCATCACTGCCAGACGTTTTGGCAAAGGGTGTATAGCGGGTGATTTTATCACCGACTGCGCCCAGGCACAGCTCTACAGCCATAAGGTGACCACCGTAGCCAACTACATGACTGAATTTATTTTAGATCAAGCAGGAGTGTTCCATGCATAGCAGCAAACCTGTCTTCCCCCGCGGTATCTACGGAATTACCGCTGAAAAATTTTCAAAAGGCCGCTCCAACATCGAAGTTGCCCGCGAGATGATCAAAGGCGGCATCCCCATCCTGCAGTACCGGGAAAAACGCCCACAAAAAAGCTTTGCCCAGATGCTTTGCGAGTGTCAGGAACTTAGACGCATGACCAAAGAGGCAGGGGTCATTTTTATTGTCAATGACTACGTGGACATTGCTCAACTTGTCGATGCCGATGGCGTCCACGTAGGTCAGGACGATTTCCCGGTCTCCCAGGTTCGTCAACTCATTGGACCGGATAAACTCATTGGGCTTTCCACCCATGACCCGGACCAGGCCCAAGCAGCGCTTGCAGCTGGTGCCGATTATATCGGTGTGGGGCCACTCTACAGCACACAGACCAAGGATGATGTCTGTGCAGCGGTTGGGCTCGAATACTTGGAGTATGCGGTACAACACGCCCCCCTGCCCTTTGTCGCCATCGGCGGCATCAAGGAACACAACATACAAGATGTACTCTCCCGCGGTGCGACCACTGTCTGTCTGGTCACAGAAATCGTGGGGGCTGAGGATATTGCGGCAACAGTGAGCCGTTTGCAGTCTGCTTTTAAATAATCCGCCGAACAAATTCGAACAGGAGAATCATCATGGCCTATACAACCCAAATGGCAGCCGCCCGCCAGGGCATTCTCACCCCGCAGATGAAGCAGGTATTGGACGCGGAACGGATGAGCGAGGAGAATATTCTCCAAGGTGTCGCCAGTGGCAAAATTGCCATTCCGGCCAACCATAACCACGTGAACATCGTGGGCAAAGGGATTGGCAGCGGACTGAGCACCAAAATTAACGTTAATTTAGGTGTTTCTGAAGATTGCTGCAATGTGGAAAAAGAACTCGATAAAGTTCGGCGCGCTGTTGAACTCAAAGCCGATGCCATCATGGACTTGTCCACCTTTGGCGATACCCAGGCCTTCCGCCGCAGAGCCGTTGAAATCAGTCCGGTTATGATTGGAACTGTACCGGTCTACGATGCTGTGGCCCGTTATGGCAAAGAAGTCTCGAAAATTTCCGTGGATGATTTTTTTGATGTGGTCAAGATGCACGCCGAGGATGGCGTGGACTTTATGACCATCCATGCCGGTCTGACCCAAACCGCTGTACAGCGACTGCGCAACAACCCGCGCCTGACCCATGTGGTCAGCCGGGGTGGCTCTTTGCTGCTGGACTGGATGGAAAACAACGGGCTGGAAAACCCGTTTTTTGAGCATTTTGATCGGTTACTTGAGCTCTGCCAGCTCTATGACGTGACCTTATCACTGGGTGATGGCCTCCGCCCCGGTTGCCTGCGCGATGCAACCGACGCGGCCCAGATCCAGGAACTCATCATCCTGGGTGAGCTGACCAAACGCTGTTGGGATGCCGACGTCCAGATAATGATCGAAGGACCTGGTCATGTACCGCTCAATGAGGTTGTTGCCAACATGCAGCTTGAGAAAAAACTTTGCCACGGAGCTCCGTTTTATGTCCTTGGCCCCATCGTCACCGATGTTGCTCCAGGCTATGACCATATCACCTCGGCCATTGGTGGAGCCCTGGCGGCAACCTATGGCGCAGATTTTCTCTGCTATGTCACCCCCGCCGAGCATCTGCGCTTACCCGATGCAGATGATATGAAAGAGGGCATCATGGCCTCACGAATCGCTGCCCATGCCGCGGATATCGCCAAGGGGATCCCCGGAGCAATCGACTGGGACAATGCCATGAGCAAGGCACGTAAGGAACTGGACTGGACTACCATGTTTGAGCTGGCCATGGATCCGGAGAAGGCCAAGGATTACCGGGCCTCCTCGCAACCCATCGACAAAGAAGTCTGCACCATGTGCGGTGATCTCTGTGCGGTTAAGCGCAGCCGTAATATTCTGGAATCTAAATAAAACATGAATCCGTGAGTGTTGGCATCACGCCACACTCACGGATCCGTTTTTTCTTGGTCTGAAAAACAGGAGCATTCGTCACCGCATAACGCCCTGCGACCAATTCAGGCTTATTGGGAATCTTGAATAATTGCTTTTTCTGCCAATCTCTGCGTTATGCTCAAAATTTTATCCTCGGAATATCAAGCATATGCCTGCGGTAAAATTTTTCACATGCCTTGACCTTGATTGAAAAATCTAATTATTCAAGACACCCTATTGTATAACGGTTGTCGTTTCAGCCTCTTCAGCGATCCTCTCCAGAGCGTTGTCACTCGGTGCACTCTGGGCACCACTGGCAAGGGTTGTCAAACGCTCGATCTGCGACAGAGAAACAAGGTGGGCGTAGACAGCGGGCAGGAACCCTTTTTTTCGTAATTCAAGAAAACGTTCATCGGAGAGGTTTTTTAGCCGCTCCTCATTGATCACATAGCATCCCGCTATATTTTGGACTTGATCACTCTGACGGACACGCATGTTTAATGGTGCAAACATGTTGTTTTCAGACATAAACTTACAAAACTCTGTTGTAATGACCTCCATCTGATGCAACTCGCTGAGATAGCGTTTTACATTTTCCAGTGCATCCGTCGTGCTGCCATCTTCATGAAAGAGGGGAACCCCCTCATCCTCACTGATAATTTCACTTTCCTCATCGATACAGACGGTGAGTTGCTCCTGGTTCTCCCCCTTAACAAGCGCAAAGGGATAACGGCGAATAATGGCTGGAATATACGATGCCTGCCACTTGCCCTCTGCGTCGACAAAAAGATTCTGTTTGGCTTCCAGCCCGAGCAAAACGATGGGCTTAAATTGATCTTGAGCCGTATCTTCTATAAAGACAATTGGATAGAGAGACGCTGCTCGTACAAACTCATGCACCATAACGGAGGCTAGATGAAAATCTTGGGCAAATGCAAAGCCTTGAATGTTTTTAATTTTGGTGTTTACGTGTTTTTGACTCTGGAGAGGAACAAGTTTATTAAACATGTTGAGTAGTCACCAATAATGTTTGAGAGAATAAATATCTCTGAAAATGTAACATCTACTGTTGATTCTTCACTGATTTTACAGTGTTTTTTCAATTTTACAATCGATAGAGGAACTTTTTCCGAGCGCAATCTCACCATGTTACAGCTGAGACATCTCCTCAGGTCCGCGCTGAATTCCAATCACCTTTCCCTGAATCAGCACCTCCCCAAAATCATAGCGCATGCTTGAAAACTGCTCGTTTTCAGGGCGTAATTCAATGGCATCACCAAGGTAATAAAACCGTTTGACCGTCGCCTCATCTCCGATAAGCGCGACCACGATCTCGCCGTTAGAGGCAAATTGACGAGGTTCACAGATCGCCAAATCTCCTTCAAGGATACCGGCATCACGCATGGAATCGCCACTGACCCGCAGAGCAAAAAGTTGTTCTCCCCTGTAGATACGCCCGTCAACAAGAATTTCTCCGGCCGACTCCTGCTGGGCATACAACGGAATTCCTGCCGCTACCTGACCTATAATTGGCACGAAACGGCCGTCTTCGGGCAACGGCGAACCGATTTCTTTTTTCAGCAAGGTAATGTTACGGCTATAACGACCTTCACGTCTGATCCAGCCCTTTGCCTGGAGTGTTTGCAACAGGTCGGCGACCGCAGAATGGCTCACGCCTAACTCAAGCGCCATCCGCCGAAGGCTGGGTATGGAATCATGATTTTTTTTACACTGTTGCAGGTACTGGAAAAATTCTTTTTGGCGGGGGGTGAGTGTGTTTGCCAAGATCGCCTCCTTTCCCTTGGATCAAGTTCGCTCTTGTAGGTACTCGGAGTTGGTGACAAATGTCAAGTAAGGCTATACTTTCGACCTGATTCAGATTCAGGTTTAATAAAGAATGGAATCAAGCACTGAAGGTTTGGGAGGCATAATCACATTTTCATCAGTTTCTCTTTTCTTCATGGTGAACCCGAAAAGTCGCAGAGTATCTTCATCGAGATATATTTTATCCTCATAAACTCCGCGAATAGCCTGGTTCGTTGGTGAGACCAGCCTCACCGAGAGATACAAAACCCGGTTGACCAGAGTATAGGTGCCAACCACCACTGCCTGGGCCCGTTGTACAGGGGCCATTTCAGCCAGATTTCGAGTGAGCATGAATTCCCCCTGATGTAACTTGACCAGAAGATCACGCCGGAGTTTCAGCTCTTTGACTGCGTAACCACGCTGGGCAAAACCTGCAATCAGGTTATTTTGAAAGCTACGGCCAAAAGGGGATGTTTGCTGTAAATCCTCGTTGTTCACCAGGGTCGAGACCAATATTGGCTGATCGCCACGAAAGGGAATCAGCGGCGGCACTGGTTGGGCAACAAGCTCCTCGACGACCGTATCGCCCAGGCGGACCAGGTTGACATCGCCTCCCAACACCGGTTCAAGTCGGGTGCCGTTGAGCTTACTGCAACCGGTTGCGCCCGAAAGAACCAAAAGCAAGAAAAGCAACACGAATGCAAATGGGGCTATATGCCTATATTTTGACAAAAATTTACCTCAACGAACGTATTTTTCACAGGGATATGGATTGTTTTGCAGGTGGCTCAGGAGAGGCCATGCCTTCCGCATCGGTCAACTTGACTTCAGGGGGTGCAGTGAGGGGGGTATACTGCCAGAATTCTCGCAGGGGGATGCTGAATATATCAGAAAAAAGGAAAAAATATTTCTCATTTTTCTCTATCTGAGCACTGACCAAGACTTCGTAATAGCCATCTTTGCCAAACCAGTACCAGGTGGCATCGCGTGGCGGATGAAAGACTGTCTGGACTTTGTACTCCATGATTAAGTCTGCGGTTTTGGGTGAACTCACCGTGACAACTCCAAAATTAACCAGCTGATGGACAACCAGATCATGAAAGCCTTCATCAAAGGCAAAGGTATCGCTTGGTTTACATTTTTTGGGAGCACCACAGCTGTTATGGACATAGATTCGGGTTGAAAACATTTCCTGCCGAACCAACTCTTCATTCATTCTATGGGCGACCTGGTTTGCCAGCAGGTTCCATCCACGCGCGGAATCAACCTTTTTCTCATCGCCTATCAGTGATGAGGTCAAGCTACAGCTACAGAGAAAAATACAGACAATATTGAGTATCAGCACAGAGGAAAAAGGTTTCATCAGCGTTTGTTCATAATGAAAAAAATCACAGCATTTTCCCTTTCACAGGAGGTGAATACGATTTCAGGTTCTATTGCTTCGGTATTATTGTGAGGTTTCAATAGCAAAAACATTTCTTGCGCCAAAAAATCAGCGTAAATACAGCTCATCCAACGCTTTAAAAAACGCCTCGCGTTCCTGTTCAAATTCCCCCATTAAATCAGTTGCCTGCTGCTGTTTTCCCTGTTTGACCAGATCGGCAATGCGCCTGGCATACTGGTGAACCATGGCATGATGCTCTCCCACTTCTTTAAAGTATTCTCGATCAATTAAAGACTGTCCTTCACCAAAATACCATTTACCGAAATCACATTCATGATCAGAGCTGATCTCTTCTGGACGCAGGGACTCTTTCCCACGAAGAAGGGCTTCCAAACGGGCACGCCACTGCATATGCGCCTCCTTGACCTTGCCAATATCAAAGGCGGCATTTTGCGTTTTAAACTTTTGCACCACTTCAGTAAGCTGAGCGGAAAGCTTAAGCAGATCGCGCGCATAGGTCGAAAGTTCGGCACTGACGATATTCATCTCTTCTGTGGCATGACTGACTTCTACAATATCCTGGGACATCTCATCGGTGACAAGGGAAACCTCGGCCACATTCTGATTCACATCCTGAATACCTAGAGATGCCTGGCTCAGGTTCTGGGCGATTTCGGCCGTGGCAACAGATTGTTCCTCAACAGCGGTGGCAATGGTCGTAACGATAGCATTTACCTCACTGATAACATTAGATATATTTTCAATCTCATTGACAGTTCCAGATGTCGAATTTTGAATTGCATTGATTTTTTCCTTGATTTCACCGGTTGCAGTAGCGGTCTGATTGGCCAGTTCCTTAATCTCATTGGCCACCACGGCAAACCCCTTACCGGATTCACCAGCGCGTGCGGCCTCTATGGTCGCATTCAAAGCAAGCAGGTTGGTCTGCTCGGAAATTTCCGTGATGACCTCGGTTACTTTACCGATTTCCTGAACGTCAAACCCAAGCTGGCTGACTTTTTCAGAGGTAACCGCTGCAGATTCAGCCATTTTCTGGGCGATGGCGCGCGCACTCTCTGAATTGCTGGCAATTTCCTGTACTGTGGCGGCCATCTCCTCCACAGCAGAGGCGACGGCGTTGACATTGGTTGAAGCCTCCTCACTGGCTGCAGCAACCGATGACATATTTGAATTCATGGTACTGGCCCCGTCCGCGACACGTTGTGAACGCTGGTTGGAATCGGAGGTGGCTTCAGTCAAATTTCCAGCAATCCCAGCTAACGAATCAGAAGAAAGGCTCAAGGAATGTGCTTTTGAGCCAAAGTCGCGTACAATACGCTCCAAGCGATCGAGGAACTGGTTAAACCAATGGGCAAGTTCCCCAATCTCATCGTTTTTGTGTATGTGCATTCGTTGGGTCAAATCACCCTCGCCATGGGCTATTGTCCGCAGCATATTCACAGCTCGGTTAATTGGGGTCACCACCCCGCGAACACTGATGATAAGCGGAATGATGATGACCAGCAACAGTCCAAAGCTGAGCCCCAGAATCCCATGTGTAATTTTGCGTAAGTGCGCAACATCCTCAGAGGCATCATAGACAAAAACCATCACTCCAATCTGCTTGTCCGAGAAATCTTTAATCGGAAACAGGGTCACATAATTCTCACCAACGCGCTGCATGGAGAGGCCCTCACTGCCCTTGTTCAACAACTCGGGGCTGACTAGGCTCTTGGTAACAGATGGGTCGGATGACGAGACAAAGACGTATTTATTGTCGATAACCGGATATTTTGAACTATCCTGGAGCGACGTTGCAATCTTGAGCAGGGAGATATTCATATAGACTGCGACCTGCTCTTTTTCATTGCTTACTCCGTATTTTACCAACGGATCATAAGAAGAGAGCGCTTCTACAGATCCTAGATATTTTCCTGATTGTGCGATGACTGGAGCCAGGCCACGAATGACAAATCCTCCACGACCGACCTCAATCCCCGTCACCGGTTTTTTACTCTGGGAGATAGTGGTGATTGTTTGCCGAAAAGCAGTGAGATCATCACTCTTGTTTTGATTATTTTTCCAGACGCGCAAAAGACTTCGTGCCGGGGGAAGATGAAAATGAAGCCGGACCGATTGCCCGTTGTTATTGGCTTTATACCCCTTTTGCACGGATTTAAAAAAAGCTCGCAGCTGTTCACGTCCCTGGGCCAGTTTAGGATCCTTTTCGGAGGTAATATCTCCCTCGTAGGCCGTTTGATAAGCATCCAGGACGGCCTGCTGCTCACTAAAAAGTGAGGCCTGGGCGAGCATTGCCTGGGAAATGCGTTTTTCACTGGCAAGAATGTCCACCATCTTTGATCGTCCAATGCGCTCAAGATTGTCACGGGTCATGGTACCGATGGTATTTTCTGCCACAAAGTAGAGCAGGACCGAAAAAATAATTGTGGCGCCGGCGATAGGTAACGTTAAGCGAGTACTAATTTTTTGGAACCTTTTCATACTGTTTCCCCCCGAAAGAACGCCGAAAAAAGATCCGTCTGAAATTTTTGTATTTTATATCATCGGCAAAGAACTTCACTAGGAATAATTTTTATTTTCTTTTTCTTCTTGCTGCTTTTGTCGATCAAGCGCGTGCCGTACTGCCTGGGCGAAATCATGCTTGAGCACGGGTTTGGTCAGGAGGCTATCAACGTTACCAAGTTTGAAAATTTCCATGGAATATTCGGCAGTAAACCCGGTGATCAATATAACGGGAATATCGGGTCGCAGCCTGTTTATCTCGTTGGCTAACGAGACACCGCTCATTTCAGGCATGGAAATATCACTGATCACCAGATCAAAGTGAGCGCTGTGCGCCTGAAACTCTTCCAATGCCGCGAGACCATTCATGCAGGAAGTCACAGAATACCCCAGTTCTTCAAGAATAACGGTTTGCATGGAAATAATGGTTGGCTCGTCGTCCACAAGGAGAATGGCTTCATCTCCGCCCCTGGGCTTCTCCTGTAAAGAAAGACTGACTGGATCCTGTTGCTTCTCATCTCTGACGACAAGTGGGAAATAGAGTGTAAAGCAGGTTCCACTCCCCGGTGTGCTCACAACACTGATTTTCCCCCCTAGATCTTCAACAATACCATGAACCATGGCCAGCCCCAGCCCGGTTCCTTCCCCTTTATCCTTGGTTGTAAAATAGGGTTCATACATACGCTCCAAGGTTTGGGCATCCATGCCACAACCAGTATCCTTAACTTGTAGGACTCCATAGCGTCCTGCGGGTAGATCGGTAGACGGATCTTTGGAATCAAAAGTTTTATTAGCAAGTTCGATGGTGAGAGTGCCGCTGCCTTCACTCATGGCCTGATAAGCGTTGGTGCAAAGATTCATCATGATCTGATGGATCTGAGTCGGGTTTGCGCGAACAATGCAATCTTCGGTGGTGAGCAACTGGCGAACCTCTACACTGGAAGGTAAAAAAGAACGCAGCAATTTAATCACTTCTTTGATGACAAGAGAGATATTGAGCGGATGTTGTTCGGCATCATTGCGACGGCTGAACGTTAAAATTTGGCGAATCAACTCCTGGGCTCGGGTCGCTGCATTGAAAACAGCCTGAAGCGAAGTAAACTGCTTTTCGTTTGGCTGACTATCTTCCATGAGTATTTCAGTATAGCCAAGAATTGGAGTAAGGATATTGTTGAAATCGTGAGCAATACCTCCAGCCAGGGTGCCTATGGCTTCCATTTTCTGAGCTTGTTGTAACTGTTGTTGCAGACTCCTGCGCTCTGACCTGTCTTCAAGCACGTAGATATAATAACGAGGCTCACCAGTATTTCTCCGTATAAGCGAGCAGGTAATATTCATCCACTTTTCAGAGAAATCAGACCCCAGGTACAACTGTTCCCAGGTAAACGATTCCTTTTCCCCGAGAAGTAAAGCATCCCATTCTGAAAGTGCTGCAATTTTTTTGGTTTCAGCAGAGATTTCCTGAAATTGCTGCGCGAGAAGCCCGGCGGAATGAATTCCTAGAATTTCGCAAAAACGATCATTTACTCTCAGGATTGTCCCATCGAGACCAATATGACAGATGCCTACTGGCGCCTGTTCAAAGGTTGAACGAAACCGCTGCTCACTTTCCTGGAGAGCCATCGTTCGCTCATTGACCTTATGGTCCAGGTCAGCATTGAGATGCTCCAGTTGTTGTTTTTGCTCTTTCAACTCCCCGGAAATGGAAAAGAGATGGCCAACAAGCCTCCAAATCACGAAATAAAAAAGGAAAAGAAAAATTCCGATGATGGCGAGGCCGAGTCCGGCCATTTTTACCCGGTTGCTGACAAGGTTGGCTGCTATCTGTCCATAGGGAAGAGAAACTGAGATGCCTCCCCGCACCTCACCTATGCTATAGCCTTGTTTGCCGTGACAGGATATACAACTCTCTTCAACCACCAGTGGACGCATGAGGCGATAGACCTGTGCTCCATCAATACGGGTGATCTGGGTGGTTAACTGATCTCCCTTCTCAAATTTTTCCAGGCTTTCCCGCTCCCAGCTATCTGGCTGGTTGTGAGGATTCATCAACTTCAGGCTAGTGATATGATATTGGTAATGCTTTGTTTTTTTTGCAAGAGCTGAGATTTCCCTGGTCATCAGGGCAGGATTTTTCAAGGTGTAGGTCTTGCCAGAGGCAGAGGTGATATCCGGGTGTTTCAGATAGGGGTTGGAGTGCATCCCCTCCTTTTTCAGGACAAAGACCCCCCCATACTGTGCGTTCCAGCGACGGGTCAGCACGATTGATTCGAAAAGGCGTTGGGCTGAGAGATGCACAGACTGTTTAATGATGCGTTCCTGTTTGACAGTCAGACCGAAAAAACAGCTCAGCACAAGCAGGATGATAACACCGCCGGCAAGGAGCAACAGATGGCGGGTTGTTTTCTGTCTATGAGGTCGCATGAGAAGGGAAAACGCCTCCAATACCCGGAATATGTTCCACTGAACCAAGTAAAATCAAAACCTGACTCAAATCGGAAATTTTGCACCCAATTTGATTTTAGGGTGTCTTGAATAATTAGATTTTTCAATCAAGATCAAGGCATGCGAAAAATTTTACCGCAGGCATATACATGATATCGGAGTCTTTGCTTACCTCCGAGGATAAAATTTTTCACATAACGAGGTAAGCGTCAGACTCCGCGAGATTGGCAGAAAAAGCAATTATTCAAGATTCCCTTTAATTGTAGAGAGATTAAAGGTCCGAGGCAAATTTTTCTTGTATCCACGACGATTCCCCTGTGCTGGCAATGCTTTCCCTTCATGTGTAACTCCGTGTGGGAAACACCATTTCAAAAAATTCTTTCATATATTTGCGGTTTCTTTCCCAAATACAGTAAACTTACCTAACTAGCAAATATCGACTGAACTCTTCTGCCCCAATGTTTTTCGGTTGATTCTCACTTTCGGAGTCGCTGCTCATGCTCAACGACAAAAGCCGAACGGTAACACAAAGCAATCACTCCGTATTTTACTCGTTTCTGCTGCCCCTGCTGGTTCTGGGGATCACCCTGACCACCACCTTCCTACTCTGGCAGAATATAGACCAACGTATCAGTAAACGGGCACAGATGCGGTTTCAGACCCTGTGCGATGACATTATTCGCCAACTCTCCAGCCGTTTACAAAACAACGAGACCATTTTACTCGGGGGCAACTCCCTGTTTGAAGTCCGTGGTGAGGAGCTGACACGTTCTGAATGGCACACCTATGCTTCCTCGTTGCACCTGGCAAAAACAAATCCCGGTATCCTTGGGTTTGGTTATTCGGTCTGGCTCGATCCCCAAAAGGTTTCCAGCCTGGAGGAAAAGATCAGACAGGAGGGTTTTCCTCAATTTCGGTTGCATCCAAAGAGCGAACGTGATGCCTATAGCACCATTATTTGGCTTGAACCGTTTAATAAAGCCAACCAACGAGCCTTCGGTTATGACATGTACTCTGAACCGGTGCGCCGGGCAGCCATGGAAAAAGCTCGGGACACGGGCAACACCACGATCACGGGAAAAGTTATTTTGGTTCAGGAAATGGAGGTAATCAAGCAAAACGGTATTTTGATGTACATTCCTTCATACCGTACCGGCATGCCTCTTGGCACCCTGGAACAACGAAGAAAAGCGCTTCGCGGATATGTATACAGCCCTATACGTATGGACGATTTTGCTTATGGTGCGCTTAAAATCATGCCCCAAGATATCGATTTCACAATTTATACGGGGAACAGTCCTGTTGCCTCAGAGGAGCTTTTCAACACCTGGAAAGCCGAAGGCCGATCCGCTCATACCGCTTACCAGTCAAAATTTGAAAAAACCACTGTCTTGGACGTCTATGGAACCACCTGGTGCATGACCTTTCGCTCACTCCCGGAGTTTGACACTGGATTTGATCAAAACCAGCCCCAAATCATCCTGGTCGCAGGTATATTAATCAGTTTCGGGTTAAGCCTGTTGGCCTTTATGCAGAGCCGCGCACGACAACAGGCCGTTATTATCGCCGCTCAGATGCACGAGCAGTTGCTGACGCAACAGAAGTTTGCCCTCTATTTTCAGCAATCCCCTCTTGCGGTCATTGAATGGGATCAAAATGAGTTGATCACGGCATGGAATCCCGCAGCTGCGCGCATCTTCGGCTATACAGCTGAAGATGTTCTTGGACGTAAACTCAGCCTGCTTCAAACCAACAACCAGGAAGATGGCAAAA
Organism: Desulfobulbus rhabdoformis; assembly: GCF_016919065.1. Taxonomy (GTDB): domain Bacteria; phylum Desulfobacterota; class Desulfobulbia; order Desulfobulbales; family Desulfobulbaceae; genus Desulfobulbus; species Desulfobulbus rhabdoformis. Next base: position 53,845 of record NZ_JAFFQA010000009.1, read on the forward strand.
ATGTTCAGTTAAACCGGACTAAGACAGGGGAAATCATTGATTGCGAATGGTACAGTGCCCCGCTAACAAATCGTGACAACAGGGCTGCAGGCATGGTGGCTCTGGTTGAAAATATTACCGAACGAAAAAAGCTGGAACACGCTCTGAAGAAAAGTGAAACGCAGTTCCGCTTACTCTTTGAAGAGCACAGCGCAATAATGCTTCTGCTGGATCCGGAAAGTGGAAACATCATTAAGGCAAATAATGCTGCCTCAGAATTTTACGGATACTCGCGTGCGCAGCTCAACCAGATGTCCATCGGCCAAATAAGCTGCCTGCCGCAGGAAAATATCGATCAGATCCTACGACAGATTCATAAAGGGGAACTCAGTGAATTTGCTGTTCCCCACAGACTTGCCGATGGTTCAGTACGAACCGTGGAGATGCATTCCGCCTCGATTTCATTTCAGGACAGTTCGGTTAACTTTGCCATTGTCCACGATATTACCTCACGCATACAGGCAGAAGAAGAACGCGAACGCCTTGAGACCCAAAACATTCAGCTGCAAAAAGCTGAGAGCCTGGCACGGATGGCGGGAGCCATTGCCCATCATTTCAACAATAAACTCCAGGCCGTGACCATGAGCCTGGAGATGGTCAAGGAACTGTTACCACAGTACCCTAAAAATCAACAGATACAGGATCTTGCAGGCTCCGCCCTCCAATCGGCTGAGGCCGCAGCTGAGGTCAGTAAACTGTTGCTTATTTATCTGGGGTCTGCTCCCTGTCAGTTCTCTCTGCTGGATTTACGTGTCATCTGCTCCAATTATCAGCCTATCCTCAAGGCAACTATTCCTGAAAGCATTCATTACAGTTTTCTGGCAACGGATTTGAGCCTGATGATCAATGCTAATGCCAATAATATCCAGCAGGTACTGACCAATTTAGTCGCCAACGCCTGGGAAGCCTGCCCCAACCATGAGGGCGAGGTGCGTTTGCGTATTGGCAAGGTTGAAGGGACTGAAATTCCGGCTAATTCCCGATTTCCAGTGGATTTTGTCCCGGAAGAACGCCCCTATGCCTTCCTTGAAGTCGTTGATACGGGCGTCGGCATCCGTCAAATGGATATCGCCAGGCTGTTTGACCCATTCTTTTCAAGTAAATTCACAGGCCGTGGCATGGGACTGTCGGCTGTCCTTGGGATTGTCCGAGCCCATAAAGGAGTGGTCACTGTACTCTCTGAGGAAGGAGAAGGGAGTGTTTTCACGGTCTATTTCCCCTTGATACAACTCAATATCGTTGAAAGTAAAAAACCGCCTTCACCCAAAGAGAGCCCTCTCCAGGGCGGCACGATTCTCGTGGTTGATGATGAAGAAATTATTCGAAAAATTGTCGGAGAAATGCTTGAACGGTTGGGTTACTCAATACTTGAGGCTGCCAACGGCGCCGAGGCTGTGGAGATTTTCAACGAAAACCGGGAAAGCATCGACTGTGTTCTCTGCGATGTGGTCATGCCACGTATGAACGGCTGGGACACGGTTGCCTCTATTCGTGAAAAAGCACCCGACATCCCGGTCATCCTGGCCAGTGGCTATAACGAGGCGCACGTCATGGTCGGCCATAACGAGCTGGTCATTCAAGCCTTTCTTGAAAAGCCCTTCCTGTTTTCAAAGCTCAAGGAGGTCTTGGCAAACCTTCTTTAGGGAATCTTGAATAATTGCTTTTTCTGCCAATCCCCCGGAGTCTGGCGCTTACCTCGTCATACTCAAAATTTTATTCTCGGAATATCAACTATATGCCTGCGGTAAAATTTTTCACAATCCTTGACCTTGATTGAAAAATCTAATTACTCAAGACACCCTTTAGGTAGTGTCCGTCCAGAAATGAGGATTTTGTTCAAGTTCGGGTAAGCGTAGACTCCGGGTAAACGCAGACTACGAAAAACCCGTTTCTGGATGGGCACTCGGTAATCTGCCCCCTCCTTGGTCAGGAAAACATTCGCCCCCCCACCCCACCGCCCACTCAAAATCAATAATATATTGACTTTTCAATTATTTTTTCACACGACCAACGGCCAGAGATACCACTTAATGGCACCTTTACCAAAATCTAACCTATCCCTGATATATGAACTGCTATGCTCTTTTCCGTATGTTTTTTACCGCTAATTTTGAGGGAGAAAAGAGTGAAGATATCAACGAAGTTATATTGTGGCTGTATAGCTGTAGGGTTGTTGCTGTGCCTGCAATCCGCTGCATCCTATAAGGGGTTTTCCCTGATCCATGACAAGATGAACTTCTGCATCAACAATTCAGGCCTTATTGATGCGGCAATGGAAATGAAGTATGCCGCAGCCCGCGACATGCAGCTTGTTATGGAAATCATGGCAAGTGAATCTTTGGATGAGTTTGATGCTTTCTGGGCCCAGCACAATAAATTTTCCACGACCTTCGAGGTATATGCAGGAGCAATCACCGATGGTGCAGAGATTGATGGTGAAAAGATAGTCCCCACCCTGGATACGCACCTGCAACAGCAGGTCATCGCCATTGCAGATATCCATAAAAAACAATTCACCCCTCCGTTAAACCTGCTGTGCAATCTGAAACGTGATGCCCTTCAGGGTAAAGTCGTTGATTCAGCTAAACTTGAATCTGCGGATAAACGGGTTGATATGATGGGTGAGGAAATATTCTCCCGTCTGGGAAATATTGAAAAAGACGTGAAGGAGGTTATTGAACAGGACAAAGCTGAGGCTCTTGATTCCATTGCTTTGGGGAACAGGATACTCTACAGCGTTACAGGCTGTGGTTTATTCTTCGCCGCGATTCTAGGTATAAGCCTGAGCCGGGCAATCACTCGCCCCATTGGCAATGCCCTTCGCTGTACCCAGGCTGTGGCCGAGGGGGATCTGACCCATACGTTGAAGGCAAAGAACAAAGATGAGATCGGACAGATGGCGACCGCACTCAATGGCATGGTGAACAAGCTCAGCTTTATGCTCAAGGAAATCATCGGCAATGCAGAACAATTGCATGGATCATCCCAGACCATGACCAATATCTCGGGAGAACTCTTCACTGCGGCAGGGAGGACGGCCACCAAATCCACTCTTGTTGCCTCTGCAGCGGAAGAGATGAGTACAAGTGTGCAGACCCTGGCAACCGCCATGGAGCAATCCTCTTCCAATATCTCCATGGTCGCTGCTTCCAGTGAAGAGATGACCTCTACCATTAAAGAAATTGCCCAAAATGCGGAACGAGCCCGGAATGTCACCGAAGGGGCGGTGCAGCAGTCGCATCAGGCATCGAAAAAGATGAACATCCTTGGGCAAGCGGCCAGGCGTATTTCTCAGGTGACCGAAGCAATCACCGAAATATCTGAACAGACAAACCTGCTTGCATTAAATGCCACAATCGAAGCGGCTCGGGCCGGACAGGCAGGCAGGGGGTTTGCCGTGGTGGCCAACGAAATTAAAGAACTGGCCCATCAAACTTCACAGGCAACTGTAGATATAAAAAACCAAATCCATGAAATGCAGGATATCACCACCACGGCGGTGACCGATATAGGACAGATTTCCCAGGTAATAGAAGAGATCAGTTGTGTGATCAACGGAATAGCCAGCGCGGTCGAAGAACAGACAGCAGCCTCCAGCGAAATAGCCGACAACATAAACCAGGCTTCTCTCGGGATACAGGAGGTTTCTTTCACGATCCAGGAGAGTTCTGAACGGATCGGCCAAATCAGTTTTGAAATAAGCGATATCAACCAGCAATCCACTCTGGTGGGTGACAACTCGCAATTGGTGCAAACGAATGCCAGAGAACTTGAAACCCTGGCTGAAGGTCTCAACGAGTTGGTCCTCCAGTTCAAAATACATTCCAGCCCTTCAGAGTTACCCATATCAAGAGTGCAAGCAAAAGAGGAAGATGGTTCCTGCACTCTTCACGGCTTGAAACCTGTACCTGCAGTCGCCTCGTAGGCAGAGCCCTCTGGCAAAAACAACATTTTTCGTGGCCAATTGCGATGTACCGCAGATCTTCGGCCCCCTTGAAGAGTTCAATCCCCCTAAATTTACAAGCGATCGCAGATACCAAATCTGCGATCGCTTAATCAATTCCTCTCCACTTCCCCCTCTCCATCCTTTTCCGGGTACAAGCATGGATTTGTCCCCATCTCTTTTTCACCAGAATCCGTATGGCAAGACCGGCAGGGGCACACTAGTTGTCTTCGATGACCCGGGTAATAATCTGTTCCAACTCTTGGAATTGATACGGTTTGGGAAGGGCTGCGCAAAATCCATAATCCTCATATTGGGCGAGTACGGGGTCATGAGAATATCCGCTTGATACGATAAGCCTCGCCTTTTCATCAAGTCGATGTATCTCCTGAGCAGCCTCAACCCCTCCCATGCCACAGGGGATGACCAGGTCCATGATTACAAGGTCAAATGGGACGGAGGTCTCAAGAGCCTGTTGATACTTTTTGATTGCCTCCTCACCGTCCTGGGCACAAACCACCTTATGCCCAAGCACCTCAAGCATGGACACGATCATATCTTGAACCATAAGATCGTCGTCCATGACCAGAATACGACGACATTTTGCGGTTTGCGCCACCTGTTGCTCTGCCTGGGGCAGGCTGACTTTGTTCGGGTAAGCGGGTAAATAGATAGAGAAGGTGGTCCCTTTTCCTGGAGATGAGTCAACAGCAATGGCTCCTTTATGCTTCTCTATAATCGAATGACAGATAGCCAGCCCCAAGCCATACCCTTCAGATTTGGTTGAAAAATACGGGTCAAAAATCTGATCCAGTACCTCCGAATCCATACCTGGCCCGGAGTCACTGATGGAAAGACGCACATAGGAGCCTGGCGGTAACTGAAGAGGGTTGTGGTGCTCCACGGTTGCCCTGTTTGCGCAGGTAATCAATATTTGTCCGCCACTTGTCGTCACTTGGACCGCATTGGATACTATGTTACGCACAACCCGCTCGATTTGTAACCGATCGATCATAACGGGCCACAACTCTTCCTCTATCTCAAAAACCAGAAAATGGGCCCTATCCAAAACTGCAAGTTGTGCAGCCTCGTGGACAGGTTTGGCAAGGTCCTGCAGTTCCATCACCGGCTGCCCGCCTTTGGAAAAGGTCAGCAGTTGACCGGTAAGCTCTTTTGCGGCAACACTTGCCTTTTCCGCGTCGGAGAGCAGAATGCCGACTCGTTCTGTCAGACTTTCATCAGCCAGGGCCAGGCTGATATTGCCAAGAATTGCTGAAAGAAAATTGTTAAAATCATGGGCAATGCCACCGGCCAGGAGACCAACAGATCTGAGTTTTTCGTTTTTAAAAAGCTCCTGTTCCAAGTGTACATGGCGGCTCACATCATCAATGCGTATAATCTGTCCCGTTTCCCCGCCATAGGAAAAGGGATAGGTGGTCACATCCAAATACACCTGTTGACCACGGTGCCTGGCAACGTAGCGACAGCTCTTCCATTGCTCATTGCCTGACTGAGAACGCAGATAGATCTCTTCCCCCGGTAGACCATACGCAGCGAGGACATTGACCAAGGATTCGCCACAGAGCTCGGTAAAGGTACGTCCACAAAAGGTTTCGGCGTGGGCATTAACAAAATTCACCACACCTGCGGCATCAATTCCAATAAGGGTACAGCCCATGGAATCAAAAATATTTTGGAGATGATTTTTAAGGCCTCGCACCTGGGTTTCAGCCAGTTCCCGGTCTCGAATTTCCTCTTCGAGTTCAGTTGCCTTAAAGAGTAATTCCTGGGTGCGCTCTTCAACCAGCACTTCCAACTCACTGTGCATACACTGCAGTTCATTGCGTGCCCCTTCAAGCTCCTGAATGGTTCCCAGAGCTGCATGGGCGATAAACCCGAGTTCGTTTTTCTTATTGTTTTGCCTGATAATATTGGCATTCAGGGCTTCTACTCCCAATTCACCTTCCTTAAACGCCTGTAACCAAGTCCGAAGGTGGCGTAAGGGACGGAGCAGATAACTCACCAGACAATAGACGATTCCCATGGCCAGCAAGGTCGCGGCCAGGGAAAAAACAAGAATTCGCAGACGGGTTGAATTCAGGGCCTGCAATTCGTTGCGGTAATTCTTTTTTATGACAAGCGTCATCGATGGTTGCTTGAACGTGTGCAAGGGAAGTTGCTGCGTAAAGAAGGCGATGCCGTCCTTTTGAGGCGGAGAGGAGTTTCCGGTTCGACCTTGACGGCTGATGCTTGCCTCCAGTCCCAGATCATCACCAATATGCTGGAGATACCCGGGAGTGATCAGGCGGGCTACGATCAGGGCACCGCGAAGGACGGCCCCAAACTCCAGGACCGGTCTGGCTGATACAAAGGCAAGGCCATCTTTTGTTTGCGCGATCCCCGTAAATATCTCTCCTGCTTTTGCACGTTGAAAGAGAAGGGAATCCGCAAGTGAATCATTAAAATTGTATTCCTGATGCCCCCGTGCCACGACAATACCCTGTGGATCAATAAAGGTAACCTGATCAATAAGGGTAGAAGTGATCAGGTTATTACCGATACGATACAACCTATCCGTCCCCCGATCAGTGAAGGCCGCAATCACCTCACTATCCCGGGCAGTCATCAACGCAAGCTGACCGATGGTGTTCAACTCCATCTGGAATTGGTTGACGATGCGATGCCCTTTAGCTGCAATATCCCGTTCAAGGTAGCTGAGAGATCGTGAGTGGAGGGAATCAAGTTGAAACCAGATAAAACTATTGACGCATACAATGGGGATTAAAACCCAAAGAACGATTTGATGACTGAGGCTCTGCAGGAACATAATCAGACTAGTTCACCTCCTGTTGCCGACGGACAATGTCATAGAGAGAATCGTCTTTGATCCAAAACCCCTTATTGGGTAATTCCTGGGAGTTTTCTTTAAAAATCGCATCGTCTTCCGCGGAGCGGAGTATTTCTTTAAGCTTGCGCACCTCAGGCAAAGAGATGTGGGGACCAGCAACCAGGGCGTTGCGAGGGATGGGATCCGAGGAGTCAAGAACGAGAAAGACATCTCCGAATTTTTGCACGGCATCATCCATTCCGGTCGAAGAAACGGCCCCGGCATGGACTGAGCCGTAAGCGATTGCTGCATACACCTTATCGTGTTTGTTGAGAAAATAGGATACCGAAAAAAGGGTATCAGGGTTAAATCCCTGACGTCGAATAAGCTGCCGCGGAAAGAGATATCCTGACGTTGATCCCCGTTCGGTGTAGGCAAAACTCTTTCCCTGAAGATCAGCGATTGTTCGGAGACCGGAATCTTTCCGCGAGAGGATAAGACTGTGATAAAAACCTTCAGGACTCTTGTTGGTCGCAAGATAGTGAATGGCTGGGTATTTTGCCTTGGCCTCGACATAACTTTTGGGCCCTAATATACCGATATCAGCAACCTGATGGTGCAGTCGCTCCCCGATATCTGCATAGCTATCCGCAATAACCACCTGGACCTTTCTCTGAAGTTTTCGCCCGAGCAACTCCACAAGCGGGGCAAGTTGCTCCTGAAGGATTGGTTTCGGACGATAGGGAATACAGGCAATCGTCAGAGTGTCGCTCGCCCAAGAAATCCGGTTCCCAAGAAAGAAGCCCCCTAAAAGAGCAATGCAAAGAAGTCCCCTGAATAGTCGTGTACTGTTTTTCATGGAGTCATCCGTCAATTTTCCAAATTCGCTGAACACGGCCCAAACCATTGGTGGAGAATGATTCTGGACTTTTTCTCACCCTTAGCTGATTTACAGGATTTCGGACACAAACCAAAGCGTTTACCGAAAACTCCCCTTATTTTAACGAGATCCTAACAAACACAAAGAGCAACCAACAGCTCTATCGGTGGTCTTGGACACTGGAGGGATTTCGTGAATGATCCCGGTTTTGACCAAGCTCTGCCAAGCCCAGTATGAGCAGATTCAATGGTGTAAATGATCGGGGGAGTCTCCCCTTCATATTGAAGATTTAGTTAAATCAAAATTATCCCCAAATATTTTTCTTCTATAATCATAACAGGAAATTGGTTCACAGAAGGTGATGGATGACAATCCGAAGAACTGCGAATGAGACTTGTGATTTTGATGAAAAAAGTTGGAATAAAGACATATTGTTATAAGCCTGTGCAACAGATTGAGCTTGCAAAAACGATTCGCCAAATTCTCGATCGGGAACAACCCCAAAGAGGAAAGAGAAAACAAAGCAAAGGAAATCTGCATCTGGCGGCGAGTAAACAAGCTTCCAGGAATGCAGGAGCGTCCGCACCCTATACGCAGCAAGCAACAAAAAAGGCCTTGTAACTATTTAAAGTTACAAGGCCTTTTTCTATATGGCGGAGAGGGTGAGATTCGAACTCACGGTACTTGCGTACACACGCGTTCCAGGCGTGCACCTTAAGCCACTCGGTCACCTCTCCAAAGATGACATATATAAACAGCGATCGGCAGTGATTGCCCGTTCGACGTGGGGCTCCTTTTTATACTGAGGGCTGGAATTTTACAAGGAAAAATTAACGACGCCTTCGAAAAAAATCTTTCAGTATTTGACTGCACTGTTCGCCAAGGACTCCCGGCGTGACACTAAATCCGTGATTCAGCAGGCCATCATTGCCAATCTGGTATTTTGAGACGAGCCCACCGCCTTTGAAATCGGTGGCTCCAAAGACTACACGAGCCACCCGCGCATGAACCAGAAGTGCCGCGCACATGGGACAAGGCTCAAGTGTAACGTACAACGTCGTGCCCAGCAAACGGTAGTTATGCAGCGCTCTGGCTGCCGCCCGTAAAGCTCGCATTTCAGCATGGCCCGATGGGTCTGAGTCAAGAATACAGTTGTTGCCCGCCTCGGCAAGCACCTGCCCCTGGTGATCGATCAATACCGCGCCAACTGGAACCTCCTCCATGGCGGCCGCCAATTTGGCCTGGACCAGGGCTCGCTGCATCATGATTTCATCAAGTGGCCGAGCTTGTTCTACCTGTATTTGCATATTTTTGCATATTTGATTTTTAAGCCCGAAGGGTCTCAGAGCTCGAATGACTCAGAAGGCGCGACACTTTAAACAAACAGGAAAAATCTTTTTTGATTTTCTTTGTTTGACCCGTATAATTACAAAATAGAGATTGTAAATACGAATTTGCAACTGCGAGGCGCCTTAAATGGTAAACAAAAAAGCAACTATTCTTGCCTATAAATGCTCCGATGAAAACCGAATGAGCATCGAATCTGCCCTGGCAAGTACTTTTGAACTCAGCTTTCATAGCGACCCCTTGATTTTTCAAAAGGAGGTCTCTCAGAAACCCTTTGATGTTATTTTGATGAATTTTCACAAGGAAAACGGCTCAAAACAACAGTTGTTGGAAAAAATTCAGGAACAAACGCCATCCACGCCTGTGATTTTGGCCTGCCAATCAGAGGAGACCCTGGAGATCGACAAGTCCTTTGAACCCATAATCTACGATGTGCTGAACCTGCCGCTTTCACCAGGCCGCATTAAACGCAGCGTGCGCCATGCCATTGAACAACGACGTCAGGAAAACGAGCTAGCCTATCTTCGCCGAACCCAGAATATTGTCTATAGTTTTGATCGTATCATTGCAGAGAGCGAAAGCTTCAAGGCGGTGATTAAAAGCTTAAGAAAATTTGCCTTAACCGATGCGACTATCCTGCTTACCGGTGCGACCGGGACCGGTAAAAGCTACCTTTCCGGCACCGTCCATTACAACTCTCCCCGTCGAGAGCATCCCTTTATAAAAATAAACTGTGCCAATATCCCTGAAACTCTCTTGGAATCGGAACTCTTCGGCCACGAGCGCGGCTCATTCACCGGTGCCGACAAACAACGGATCGGACGCTTTGAACAGGCCGACGGCGGGACTATCTTTCTTGATGAGATCGGGGAAATCTCCTTGGAAATTCAATCCAAACTTTTGCGAGTCCTGGAGGATAAATCCTTTGAGCGTATCGGCGGCAATAAAACCATCAAGGTTGATGTTCGCCTGATCGCCGCGACCAACAAAGATCTGCAGGATCTGATTATGCAGGGAAAATTTCGCGAGGACCTCTATTACCGCATCAGTGTGCTGCCGGTCCACCTGCCCCCACTCAAAGACCGCCCTAAATGCTTGGCCGCTCTTGCAGAAAATTTACTCGAAAAGTCAATCAAGTCTCTCAATAAAGGCAATATCACCGGTTTTTCAGAAGAAGTCCTGTCCTTGATTCAAGGATATGAGTGGCCGGGCAACATTCGCCAGCTGGCCAATACGGTCGAGCGGGCCGTTATCCTGGAAGATGACGACCAAATATCCCTCTCTTCCATGCATATTCCAGAGATGGGCCGGCCCCACGCCCCTCTCATCCAAACGACAGAATCCCTGGAAGTGCATGAAAAAGAACTGATTCTTCGTGCCTTATCTGATAACCACTGGGTGCAAAAAGATGCGGCCAAATGCCTTGATATCAGTCCCAGAGCCCTGAATTATAAAATAAAAAAATTCGGGATAACCCACCCCAACTGGCGCAAACACAAGAAAGAATAACCGATGGCTGCTTAGGGATTCAGGCTGAATCAGTGGAGCCCTCCACCGGTACTGGTCATGGAGAGATTCCCATCCTTGACACCACGTAGAGAGATCATCTGTTCTGCCAGGGCCTGCACCTGCGAGGCCCTTCCTTTGACGATGGTCACCTCAAGACAGTTGTCATGGTCCATGTGCACATGAGTGGACGATGTTATGGCGTGATGATAGACATGCTGGATTTCTGTTATTTTTTCCTGTAACTGCGGCTGGTGGTGGTTGTACACAATGCTGACCACGCCTACAACCTCAGAGTCCTGAGCCCACTCCTCGTTAACCAGCACCTTACGAATCAGATCCCGTACCGCCTCTGATCGGTTGGAATACCCTCGAGGACGAATATAATTATCGAATTGCTCGAGGAGTTTTTCATCCAACGAAATGGAAAATCGTTTCAACATACAGCTTAGTTTCCTTTTTCAAGTTCCTTTAATTTATCAAACAGTACCTGAGCCTCGTTGCGATACTTCTCGGCAATGGATGTATCCTTGGCCGCCCGTTTGAGGTAGCGTTCAGCCAGCTTTACTCGACCGCGGTAGAGATTGTACTTGCTGAGATAAAATCCCGCCATCCCTTGCCTTCCCTGACTGGCAGCAATACGCCCGAGTTCGAAATACAGCGGGGGATACTCGGGCATAAGTGCTTTGAAACGTTGCAGCAGCTGCTCCGCCCTGCCCGAATGCCCGCGCATGGATTCCAGTTTGGCCAACTGATAGAGCCCGTACATATCATCCGCGTCCTCACGTACAGCCTGTTCAAGTAGGGCATGGGCCTGGTCCTGGCGACCGGCCTCAAGTAAAATAACCGCCCGATCCACGTTGAGGATCTTTCTATCGGGATATTTGGCCTGGAGGGTGCCGAGGTAGCGCAGAGCTCCTTCAAAATCACGCTCATCAGCTGCCAAGAGCGCCATTCCATAGTTTGCCATAACTTTCTGCTCGGGATCGGAGTTGGTATTGAGCAGCGTGACGCAGTACACTTTGATTTTTTCATGATCAATGGAGTGCATCAAGACACGATACTTGAACCGAAGAAAGGCAAAATTATCGGTTTGCTGAAATTCACCTGTTGTTTCCTTTTGCCTATCTGATTCAATCATCGACTGAATATACCCCAAGCGCGCCTCCGGGTTGGGGTGGGACAGCAGGTACTGGGGCACTTCCCCTCCGATGCTGTAACGGGTAATACGACGCATGGTCCGCAGCATGTTTGCCATGGCTTCAGGATTGCGTTGCATCTTGCACATCCATCCATAGGAAAGGCGATCTGCCTGTTCCTCATCCTCACGACTGTACTGGAGATTGGCAGCCTGACCAGCCGCAAGAGAACCCATCATTATGCCCGATGAAAGCCCCGGAACACCGATAGCGATACCGGCTATGGCCATCAACAATGAAGCCGCACCGACCACGGAATTTTTTTCCATCCTCTGGGCAATATGGCGACTGACCACATGCCCAATCTCATGGGCAAGCACGCTTAACAGTTCATCCTCGTTCTGCACCTGCTCAATCAGACCGGAATAAAAAAAGACCAGTCCGGCAGGAGCCGCAAAGGCGTTGAACTGATCACTTTTCACCACATAAAACCGATAGGAAAAATACTGGGGACCAACTTTCGCCAAGACCTCCTGACCAAGAGAATTAATATACTGACTGATATCGGGCTCGTCTAACAGGGGGAGCCCCTTACGCATGGTATAGAGTAGCTGCTCTCCAATCTTTCTCTCCTCCCCTATGCTCAGCGCCCAGACCTGCAGGGGCAGAAGGAACCACACAAGAAGTGAAACAAGGGCAACGCATCGAAGAAAAGTTTTTTTTCGCAGCATAATACAATCCAGGGAATAACGGCCTGTGACGGATATTCCTGAATCCGTGGTTGTTCAGTGTCCACCCGCTGGCACGGATTCAGGATATTTTCAGGTTGAGCTTAGCGCGTTTACGCAACACGCACAAGATGACGCAACCACTCAGAGTCGCTTTTGCCGCTGTTCCATACGACTGACAAGCCAGGAACAGGGAAAGGTCAAAACAAAATAGAGTACTGCAACTGTCAACCAGACCTCAATAGTCATATAGGTCGAGGCCATGAGCTGGGTTCCCTGATAGGTCAACTCCTCAATGGAGATAACAGAGACAATTGCAGAATCCTTGACCAGTGAAATCATCTGCCCTGCAAGCGGGGGAAGTATTCGGCGAAATGCCTGGGGAAGAATGACATGACGCAAAGATTGCAAGCGAGTCAGCCCCAGCGCTTTTGCAGCCTCCCATTGTGAACGATCAATGGACTGTATGCCCGAGCGGATAATCTCTGCAATATAGGCGCTCTCAAATACAGCCAGGGTTACAAGCGCAGCAAGGACCGTTGAGACCTGGTGCGGAGGCGCCAACACCAGAGCGACAATTTTTTGGGTGAAGGGAGAGGCCGTTTGTACCAGCAGGTCCAACTGCAACACTGGAATGAGCTGATCTGCCAGAAAAAAATAAAAAAGAAAGATCAGCACCAAAGGCGGCAGATTGCGCAAAAGCTCCACGGCTGTAAGCGCCACAAGCCTGGCGTAAAGATTACGGCCAATGCGAGCCAGGGCCAGAGTCAGCCCCAGAGGAAGTGCGATCGCCGCAGCCCAGATGCTCAGGCGAAGCGTAGTGAACACCCCCTGCATCAGATAATTGGCAACCCAGCGTCCCTCTTCCTCATCAAAATAAAAAAGGAACTGAGGCAGGACACCCCAGTTCCAGTTGTAGTGCAACTGCTGGGTAATGCGGTCCACTATATAAACGCCTGCGTACAGCAGCAGAAGAAGAAGCACCACATCCAGAAACTGGAATCTTTTTTTGCTTTGAAAACAATACACAGACGCTCAATAACGCTTTTACCAGACGCGTTTTTTCCACTGGGTTGAATCAAACCAGTAGGCATAACGCTCGTCAATCCAGCCTTTGGCCCGTGTCTGCTCAATCCAGTTGTTCAGAAAGTTCAAGGTGTCCACATCCCCCTTATTGAGCCCCATACTGATGGGCTCGCGGAGCAGCTGCTCTGGATAGGCGACAAGCAATGCAGGGGCATCCGCAGCACTGTGGGCCGGGAGCGGCTGACCGGCAACCATCGCCTGCACCCGGCCGTTACGAACCTCCTGCACGGCTGCAGGTTCATCGTCAAAGAGGCGCAGGCCTGCCTGTGGAAAACGTTTTTTCGCTGCAACTGCTGCAGTCGAACCAAGGCGTGCAGCCAAGGTCACACCGGGTTTATTAAAATCATCGAGCTTCCAGCCCGAGGTCATTTTCTTATTGGCCAGTAATCCCTGACCGGTGTAATAATACGGTCTGGTAAAATTGATTTGCAGATTACGCTCAGGGGTAACGGTCATCCCCCCGATGATCAGATCAAACTTCCCGGCAATCAGGGCTGGAATGATACCTGACCACTTCGTGGGAACAAATTGAATCTTCACGCCCATATCCTGGGCCAACTGCTTTGCCACATCAATTTCAAAGCCTATGAGCTGCCCTTTTTTATCTTTCATCGCCCAGGGAACGAAAACATCCATCCCCACCCGCAATGTTCCCCGCTTCAACACCTGCTCAAGAGCTGATTCAGCCCGAAGCTGATGCTGCAGCTCTCCAGACCACGCAAGCTGAGCCACAGCTATCAGACTACAGACCAAAAGGATATATCGGATGGCAAACTGTTTCATTATTTTCTCCGTGAGGCCCTCATCCGGGTCGTTGTAGATATCAGAACAAATGCAAAAAAAGGATTATCGGAAAAGAGATAAGAATGCTTTCTTCCAAGGGCAATGCAAAATTGCCCCTGAATTTGTGAGACGGGTTCAAGACGGGTCGCTGATTTCAGCAAAAACGGCGCTGACAAGTTGCTGTAAATCCTTCGGGGAAAGTTCAATATCAAGCCCTCGGCGCCCACCACTGACAAAGATAGTGGGGAATTTTTGGGCAGAGGCATCAATGACTGTCGCCAGCCGTTTTTTTTGCGCCAAAGGGCTGACACCGCCCAGTATATAACCGGTTGCCCGCTCAACCGCCGTTTTTTCAGCCATGGCTGCCTTTTTCGCCCCGGCTGCCTTGGCCATGCGTTTCATGTTGAGCATGCCCTCTACCGGCACCACCCCCACGGCGAGTTGTTGACCATCGAGAGTCACCACCAGGGTCTTGAACACGCATGCCGGGTCTACTCCGATCTTTTCAGCAGCTTCAAGACCATAGGAAGTTACCTTGGGGTCATGGATATATTCGTGAATTGTGTACGGGATCTTCTTTTTCTGGGCAAGTTTTATGGCTGGAGTCATGGGTGTGTATGTAAGAAAATAAAAAAAAGCGTGCTAAAAAAGAAAACAACAAATGAGAACCTGAATGAGTATACGTGAGCATCTCCGCTCACACATTCAGCTATCAAAAAAGTAGAGAACTCCCTCTGGAACCAACGAGGAATACTTCATGCATCTTCCGGTTTTAAAGATACTCATCATAGAAAAAGACCCTGATTTACTCAAGAAAATTGTGGAAAGCATTCTCCACTGTGTCCACAGATTTAATCGAAAAGACATTGTGATAGAAACCATAACGGCAGAAAATTTTTCAGCCATTCAGGACACAATAACAAACGATGTGGACATCCAGGCGGTTATATTCAGCTGGGACAGTGAGGCTCCATGGCATACGTCTGATTCTTCCGGGACCGATTCCATACTTAAAAGCTGCGATATCATCGCCGCAATCAAGGCAATTCGAGTGAGTCTGCCGATATACATCCTGGGAGAAGAAAGCAAAGGTCTTGAAATAATAGATGAATCAATCGACATTGAATCCTTTTTCTTTCGCGACGACATCATCGCCGACCCCGAATCCATTCTGGGATACATCCTCAATGATTTTGACGATCGCTGCCAGACACCATTTTGGAATGCCTATAAAAGCTATATCACCGAGGCCAATGACTCCTGGCATACTCCGGGCCACAGCGGGGGGCTCAGCTTTCGCAATTCACCCTATATCCAGGATTTTTATCAGTTTTACGGGCGCAATGTCTTTGTCGGCGACCTCTCCGTCTCTGTTGACAGTTTAGGCTCTCTCACCGAGGGAACCAACGCCATCGGCAAAGCTCAGGAGGCGGCCGCCTATACCTTTGAGACCACCAAGACGTTTTTTGTTACCAATGGATCGTCCACCTCAAACAAGATCATTCTCCAGACACTGCTGCGCAGCGGTGACAAGGTCATCATTGACCGAAACTGCCATAAATCCGTCCATTACGGAATCTTACAGGCACGGGCAAACCCGGTTTATCTCAGCTCTATACTCAGTCCGGAACTGGGTATATTTGCCCCTCCCGCTCTTTCTGAAATAAGGCTAAAAATAAAAGAGCATCCCGAGACGAAGCTGATTGTTCTGACCGGCTGCACCTATGATGGTCTACTTATTGATGTTCGTCAGGTGGTTGAAATGGCGCATGACCGTGGCATCAAGGTGTTTATTGACGAGGCCTGGTTTGCTTACTCCCTGTTTCATCCGGCATTCCGTCCCTACTCGGCAATCAATGCAGGTGCAGACTATATTACCCATTCCGCCCATAAGGTGGTCTCAGCCTTTTCCCAGGCCTCGTACATTCATGTGAACGATCCGGATTTCGATGCGGATTTTTTCCATGAAATGTACTCGATGTACTCCAGTACCTCACCCAAATACCAGATTATCGCCTCTCTGGACGTCTGCCATAAACAGCTTGAAATGGAAGGATACGGGCTGCTGAAAGGGTTACTTGCCCAGGTGGAAGAGCTGAAGCAGCAGATGCGCTCTTTTCAGTCGATACGCATTTTGGACAAGTCGGATTTCCAGGCCCTTTTCCCTCACTTCAGCGAGGATAACCTGGGGCATGACAGCTTGAAAATCCTCCTTGATGTCTCGAGACTCGAATATTCAACCAACGAGATCCATCGCTACCTGCTTGACGAGATCGGTCTTGAGATCGAAAAATACACCCACGCGACCATTCTGGTGCTGCTCACCCTTGGTGGAACACGATCAAAAATGATTCGACTCTATAATGCCTTGAAAAAATTGGATCAGAAAAAGGTGGCGCTTCCAGTGAACCGGGGCAAAAAAACAAAAATCAAGACGCTTCCAGGCATTAGCCTGCACTGTCTGCCTTCGGATGCCTTTTTTGGTAAACGAGCCACCATCGATATCGAACACGCCATCGGTCAGGTCTCTGCCGGCCTGGTGACGCCCTACCCTCCCGGCATTCCGATCCTGGTTCCAGGACAGCTTATTGAGCAGGAAACCATAACCTACCTCCGTATGCTCATTGCACAAAACACCAGAATTCAAGGAATGTATGATGGCCAGATCTATGTAGTTGAAATGACATCCCAGGTTACAGCACACTGATTATTGGTGAAGATAGCGGAAGCGGTCACCCAAACGGTGTAACGTGGTCCTGTTATGGGTGTCTTGAATAATTAGATTTTTCAATCAAGGCCAGGTAAGCGCCAGACTCCGCGGGCTTGGCAGAAAAAGCAATTATTCAAGATGCCCTTAAGGAATGTCTCTACGCTGGTGGGCAGGTTGGTTGCATAACCACCAGCCCTTTCCCTATTGGGGAGAGCGCTTTCACCTAACCTCACCTACATACAAGGCAGGACTATTCCTCCCCTTGACAAGATGGGGACTTGGCAGTTACCCCGGAAGGATCCACCATCACCGTGACCGGCATGCCCAAACGCAACTCGTTTTGGGGGTCACAGGTGAGGATTCGCACTCGGTAGACAAGCTTGGTTCGCAGTTCGGTGGTTTCAACGGTCTTGGGGGTGAACTCTGCGGTAGAGGAGATATATCCGATCCATCCTTGGTAGGATTTATTGGGATAGGAGTCGGTATAAATCTGGACGTTCATGCCTGCATGCAAGCTCCCCAAATCGGGTTCATTGACATAGGCACGCACATAGAGGGGATCTGTCAGAGCAAGAGTAAAGACTGGGGAGCCGGCTGACGCCATGGCACCTTTCTCAAGAATACGGGTACGGATTTCGCCTGCCGCCGGGGCATGAAGCTGCGTATCCTCCACCCGTTCACGGGCAAGGTTACGGGCAGCGGTCAAGGCCTGCAGACTTGCCTGGGCACTTTGTATATCTTCACTTCTGGGCCCTTCGACCACAAGAGAGAGCGTATCTTCGGCAGCACGCACCGAGGCCTCCAAGACCTCCACCTTTGCCCGAGCACTGTCGACATCTTGTTGGGATATACGATTGGTAACGCGCAAGACCTGCACCCGCTTCAAATTGAGCCGGGCCTCTTTCAGGCTTGCCTTTGCCGAATCAAGCCCGGCCCTGGCTTTGGTAATCTCCTGGGGCCGACTTCCATTCTCAAGTTTAGCCAGTAATTGTGCCTGAGCCTTCCTCTCTGCCTCAAGGCGCTCGGCCTCAAGCTGCAACCTGGTGGGGTCGAGCTCTGCCACGACTTGCCCAGGTTTAACGGTTGCACCTTCATCCACTAATAAACGAGCAATGCGTCCACCATCCTGAAAGGCTAGTTGTACCTCCCGAATATCCACATTGCCAAAAAGGATGATTCCTTTCTCTTCCCCGCCGTGTTTCTTCTCGCCATTGCAGGAAACCACACAGGCACCCACAACAAACAGAAAGACGACGAGCAACCTGTGCATTCTTGAATTATTTTTAGTCACCTTGGTATTTCACGAAGAGTGTTGGTCCTGAATCCGTGACAGCGTTCAGGTTGTTTGTATCTGAAAATCCTGGATAACCTGGGCACGAAATATTTCCCAATAAAGGTCCTATTCCCCCAGCTCACTCACCGATTATTTTAACTAGCACACGTTTTTTCCGGCGTCCGTCAAACTCGCCATAAAAAATCTGCTCCCAAGTGCCAAAATGGAGTTTGCCTTCGGTAATAGCCACAACCACCTCACGCCCCATGACCTGTCTCTTCATGTGGGCATCGGCGTTATCCTCATAACCGTTATGACGATACTGATCTACTGGTGCATGGGGAGCCAGCCGCTCAAGCCACTGCTCGTAATCGTGATGCAAACCGGATTCATCATCGTTAATAAATACCGAGGCGGTTATATGCATAGCATTACACAGGAGCAATCCTTCTTCTATGCCGCTTTCACGCAAGCACTCCTCGACCTGGGGAGTGATATTAATAAAGGCACGCCGGGTAGGCACATCAAACCACAGCTCTTTATGGTAACTTTTCATAACTCCAGCTCTTTTTATTGAATCAAAAACTCCGGAAAAATAACGGGCAGCTTTCCTGTTCAGGTGCTCCCCGTTATTGTGACGAAAGATGCATTATGCCCAATAGAAGACAAAGATTAGTCGGTATTGTTTGCGGCAATTTGAGAAAAGGATGGTTCCACCTCTAGGAAGGCATCAATAAGCAACGGGTCAAAATGAGACCCCTTCCCTTCAACCATAATCGCCATAACTTCCTGGTGGGACATGGAACTTTTGTAGACCCGCTTGGAAATAAGCGCATCATAGACATCGGCAATGGCCATGATCCGTCCAGCAATGGGGATTTCCTCTCCCACAATACCACGAGGATACCCGCTGCCATCGTATTTCTCGTGGTGAGAACCGGCGATCTCTTTGGCACAGCTGAGAAAGGATGTGGGCTGGCCTGCCATCTGTTCGAGATTGGCAATGACCTCTTCACCATAGAGGGTGTGTTTTTTCATTTCATCAAACTCTTCAGCAGAGAGTTTACCGGGCTTGAGCAAGATTGAATCGCGAATCGCCACCTTGCCGATGTCATGCAACGGAGCAGATTTCCATAAAAGAACAATGTACTCTGGCGTTAAGACGTCAAGGTAGTGGCCATCGAGCACCAGACGCTCAGCCAGCAACTGGACATAAGCTCTGGTCCGATGAATGTGACTGCCGGTCTCAGGATCACGGTACTCTGCAAGCTCACCCATGGCCTCAATTATAACGTCCTTGAGCAATTCAGCTTCCCGGCTGCGTTCTTCAACCAGTCGTTCAAGGCTACTTCGATAGGCATGCAGTTCAAGATGGTTACGCACCCGTGAGCGGAGCTCGACCCCTTTAAACGGCTTGATAATATAGTCAACCCCGCCCAAATTAAATCCATGAACAACGTCCTCGGATTCAGCGCGGGCTGTAAGGAAAATAACAGGAATTGAATGGGTTTCCTTGTGCTGGTTGAGCATCTCCACAGCCTGAAACCCACTCATACCCGGCATCATGACATCCATGAGAATAAGATCAGGATGGGTGGCTCTGATGCGCTCCAGGGCCTGTTCACCTGAGGTGGCATAGGCAAAATCGCAGTCCAACTCACGCAGGTGAGACATGGCTATCTGAATATTTTCCGGAACATCGTCGACGATGAAGATAAGTGGCTTCTTTCTATTCATGCATTCTTCCGGTTCACGATTCGTGATAGTTTTGCGAGCATACGGTCAACACCCATGATATTGGGCTCGGCGGCAAACTGCAGTAAATCGCCACCAAAAGTTCTGAGCAAACCGTCTTTGTTCATCTCTCCAGCCTTGCCCACCGCCGCTCCCAAGGCGGCGGCATCGGTAAGACTGCCAGAACGGACAGCCTGCCTAAACAGCTGGTCCAGCTCTTCATTCCAGACGGCCTGAACACTTGTGGCAATCGTCACTTCAAGGGTCGTTTCATCCTGCTCACCAGTCAATCCCTGCTGTTTTTGGGGCTGCTTCCGCATGGCTGCAAACTGGTCGATGACCTCATTGAGCAGATCAAGCCGAAAAGGTTTTTGGAGAAAACCATCAAAAAGAGGGAGGTAGTCTTCCTCATCAAGCATCTCACCGGTCATAACAATCACAGGGGTAGCCTTGATTGAATCATCCTCACGGATACGCTCGGTCACCATACGACCATCCATATCGCCGCTGAGGTTGAGATCCATAAAAATTAAATCAGGGTGCTCCTGATGGGCTTGTTGCAGTGCTTCCTCACCTGTATTTGCAGTAATGACCTTATGCGGACCATCCTGAAAAAAATCTATAAAGACATCCTTTATCAAATCAACGTCATCAACCACCAGCAAGGTCATGGCCCTTGAGGCGGGAGACTGGTCGGGTTCCATCTCAATTTCCGGTTGTTCTTTAGGAGGATCAGCGGTGGGGATCTGTGGAAAGAGAACGGTAAAACGAGCCCCCTCCCCCGGTGTACTGAAGAGTTCAATCCGGCCACCCATCATGGTCACCAGCCGTGAGCAGAGGGTCAACCCAAGACCGATTCCACCATAACGTTTCGCCATGGTGTCTTCCTGCTGACTGAATACCTCGAAAATTTTCTGCTGGTCGGTTTTGGCGATTCCGATACCTGTATCCTGTACAGTAAAGCTGAGGTCGTAGCAGTTTTCATGCTCTTTGGAGGCTACCCCATCGACCAAAAGCTGGACGCTGCCTTCACTGGTAAATTTAATGGCATTACTGACCAGATTATGCAGGACCTGTTTAATACGGACACCATCAAGGACAAAGGAAATCGGGAGGTGAGGCTCGATTTGATATTCCAGGCGTATATCTTTTTCCCGAGCCTGATCCCTGTAAAGCCCCTCAACCTCACGAACCAGTGAGTCAATCCGGATAGAACTGGTCAGAATCTGCAACCGACCGGAATCAATCTTGGAGAGTTCCATGATATCGTTAAAAATGGTCACCAGGGCCATGCTGCTCTTGTGGATTGTCTCTACAAAACGACGTTCCTTGTCGCCAATGGAAGAATTCACCAGCATCTCTGTGTACCCGATAATGGCATTCATCGGGGTACGCACTTCATGATTGATGTTGGCGATGAACTCGCTCTTCATGCGATTGGCTGACTCTTCGGCCTGGGCAATAAAAGCGCTCGAGCTTTGCAGGCATTGTTCTTCCTCAGGAGGGCCGTACCAAAAGCCAAATCGCTGACCAGCGGACGAATAGAGACGAAAGGTCGCCCCTTCCATCCCGGCTGAGGGATGAATTGCTTTTTTAGGTGGCGTACCTGATTTGAGCACTTGAAGCAGTGGGTGCGCTGATTCACCCGGGCAGAGTTCGGGAAAGGAGCCCCCAACCAGAGACTCAGGACCAAAACGGTCTTGGGCAACCCGGTTGGCGCCTATAATTTTGAGGTGTTGATTTATTTGAATAATGGGGAAAGGTGCGCCGGCGATCAACTCCTTCTGGAGTTCCCGCTCAGCCTCCAGCTCCCGCTTACGACGTCTCAGTCCTCTGAGTTGACTCAGGCAAACTGCGGCGCTCCCCACGGCAATAAGTGCAGAGAGGCCGACTATGAGGCCAAAGGAGGCTGAGGAGAGTAACATTTCCTGAGCAGCTGATGCGGTCAAGGGAGAAAGGAAGACGAGACAGCCGCTGATCAACACAAGTTTGTTCACGCGCAGGACGATCCGTTTAAGTGAGGTAAAAAAAGAGTTGATTAACTATAAAGCCCTGCTAAACGATTGTCAAAAACCCTGCGCCTTTACCAATCTGGTTCTGTCGTTTTTTACCTCGGTCGGTGAGCAAAGGAAGGTTCCTTACAGACATATGCTCCCCGCTTTTCTGGTCTTTGTTCTCAAAAAAGCTCCGGCTTTCTGGTTTGCGGCATCTTCGGTGAAAATATTCAGAGGACAAGTGTCCCCTCAGCCGGCTTTCTCTTGGGAAAATCGACGCGCTGCACCAATAAGTCCTTCCCCCCACTGGGGAGTCCCCGAGGCAATGACATGGGTATACAGGGCCAGCACATTTTTTTTCACCAGGCCATCTCGCCCCTCAATAAAACCGGTTCCACGCTGCATACGCAAAACCAGTGACTCAGGGGGATCATCATATGTACGGACAATGGAGTAGCGAAATTCATGCCCTTTAATTTTTGTCCCCACCGGATAAAAACTATTTTCCTGTTCAACCACAAAACTGGAGTATCCGTGCGCCTGGGGTTTACGACTGAGACCAAAGGTGACAGGAAAAACGCCGGCAAGAGGATATTCCTGCCCATCCAACAAGATAGAGCGTCCAAGAAAAATGAGGCCACCGCATTCGGCATAGACAGGAAGCCCTTTTTCCACCTCCTCGCGGACAGACTGACGAAAACTTTCGTTTTCAGCAAGTTGGCGGGCACTGGTCTCTGGAAAACCGCCTCCGATATACAACCCATCAAGGTCCTGGGGGAGTGAGTCCGAGCGAAGGGCATCAATCATCACCAAGCGCGCTCCTGCCCGTGTCAACGCTTCAAGATTATCCTCGTAGTAAAACTGAAAGGCGGCATCCCTGAGGACGCCGATGGTAACCTGGGGGGAACTGAGATGTATTTCCTCAGGCGGGATAGGAACTTTGCGCGGCATACGTTCGACAATGGCATCCAGATCAAAGTTAGTCTCTGCCAGGGCTCCGAGTCGATCCACAGTTTCCCCGGCAGCAACAGATTCCTGGTGCGGGGTAACCCCCAGATGGCGCATGGGAAAAACATCCTCTTTCAGGCGGGGCATGATCCCCAAAACCGGAACATCGGTATAGGTTTCAATGGATTGACGGATGATCGATTCATGCCGTGGAGTGGCTATCTGATTGAGAATCACTCCGGCAATACGAATACGCGGATCAAAGGCCTCGCATCCAAGAACCACTGCGGCAATGGTCCGGGTTGTTTTGGAACAGTTGACCACCAACAGGATTGGCAGTTCCAACTGCTGGGCCAACTCGGCAGTGGAATATTCGCCCTGGGCACTGACACCGTCAAAGAGGCCGCGATTGCCTTCCACCACGGCATAGGCATTTCCGTAAATATGCTCCTGAAAGGTTGTGGCAATGGCCTCGTGACTCATCAGATAGGGATCCAGATTATAACAGGGACGCCCGGCAGCCATACTCATCCAGCCGGCATCGATATAATCCGGCCCCTTCTTGAAAACAGCCACCCCCCGGCCACGATTTCGCAGGGCCGCAATCAAACCAACGGAAACTACGGATTTACCAGACCCACCACTGAGACCGGCCAACACAACACTCTTCACTCGTTCCAAAATTCAGGTTCCTCGTTCAAACACAAATAATGACATATCACAGATGTGGAATATTTTTTCCTTTTTTACTTCAGGCACGCCTGGAGGACGAGGACTGTCTGCCTGCCCGCTTTCGTCCCCTGGTATCATGTTTCTCCATGCCCAACTCGTTCCAGGCAGCCTCATACAGTCTGTTGAGACGAAATTCCAGCTCCAGGCGATACTCCTCAACCTGCTTTGGCGTTATGGAGGCCGGAACGGATAATGGCTCACCGTGGCGCAGCAGCAGGCTGGAAAAAGGCAGGGGCAGCAGAGTCTGATCCCAACTGTTAAAACGAATATATCGAGTGCAGGCCCAGGCCATGGGAAAGACGGGCTTGCCTGATTTACTCGCTGCAAGAATGCATCCGGCCTGAGCTTTACGGGCAGGCCCCTGGGAACCATCGGCCACAAT
The DNA here is from genome assembly GCF_016919065.1 of Desulfobulbus rhabdoformis. Classification (GTDB taxonomy): domain Bacteria; phylum Desulfobacterota; class Desulfobulbia; order Desulfobulbales; family Desulfobulbaceae; genus Desulfobulbus; species Desulfobulbus rhabdoformis. The sequence continues at coordinate 77,896 of NZ_JAFFQA010000009.1, forward strand.
AGCTGCATTGAGTGCATGCTTTTTCATGGCGCGAATCATCCCCAACAGGGCTTTCGCCCCTCCACGATGCGCAGATCCCCGCACAGCCACATGGCCTGTGTGCTCGGCCAGGCGGGCAATGTATTCACCATCGCTTGAACTGCTCACCATGATCACCGCCGGATATTTACGCAGGTACCAGAAGAGATAGGCAAAGGAGTAATGCCAGAAGGCGGCGATACCCGTATCCTGCTGGGCATAGGCCTTAAATTCAGCACCTCCACGCACCTTGAGCCGTAAGGTGGAAAACCAGAGGGCCACCAGCCCCCAGACAAGGCGCGGCACCACAACCAGCGATGTTTTCCGCAAAAAATCAGCCAACAGCCAACTCCATCATTTTCAGCTCCTTAATTCGATCGCGATAAGCGGCCGCTTCTTCAAAGGCAAGCAGAGCAGCGGCCTCCTGCATCTTTTTCTCCAACAGAGCAATCTCCTGGTGGAGTTCATCCACACTGTGGTAGACAGTCTGCGCTTCTGCCGTCTGGAGGAGTCCGGCTCCCTGCTGCTCATCGGCAGCCTCCCAACCCGAGGCTTTGAGATGCTGGGCCATGGAATCTTTGATCTCGGAAATAACGGTCTGCGGAGTAATGCCATGTTCGCGATTAAAACGCTCCTGAATTGAACGACGGCGAATGGTCTCATCCATGGTGTAGCGCATGGAGGGGGTAATTTTATCGGCATAGAGAATAACCGTGCCCTGGGCATTCCGAGCGGCCCGACCACAGGTTTGCACAAGGGAACGCTCAGAACGCAGGAACCCCTCCTTATCCGCATCAAGCACAGCCACCAGGGAGACCTCCGGAATATCAAGCCCTTCGCGCAGCAGGTTGATCCCCACCAGCACGTCGTACTCCCGTTTGCGCAAGTCGCGAATCAGTTCCACCCGCTCCAAGGTCTTAATATCGGAATGGAGATAGCGCACACGAACTCCGAGATCCTCGTAATACTGGGTCAGATCTTCGGCCATTCGCTTGGTCAGCGTGGTCACCAGCACCGCCTCATCGCGCTCGGTTCGTTTTCGAATCTCCTCCAGAAGATCGTCGACCTGAGAAGAAGCGGGTCTGACCTCAATTTGCGGATCCAGAAGACCTGTTGGACGAATCAACTGTTCGACAATTCTCTCATCGGCCTTTTTCAACTCATAGGGCCCGGGGGTCGCAGAAACATAGACCGCCTGATGGATACGCGCCTCAAACTCGTCAAAGCGCAGCGGCCGGTTGTCGAGGGCCGAAGGGAGACGGAACCCATAGTTGACCAGAGTCTGTTTGCGGGAACGGTCGCCGTTATACATGCCGCCAATCTGAGGCACCCCAATATGCGACTCATCGATGATGAGCAGGTAATCCTCAGGGAAGTAGTCCAGCAGGTTGGGCGGGGGAGCCCCCTCCTCCTTGCCGGTGAGATGGCGACTGTAATTTTCAATACCGTTGCAGTAGCCAAGCTCACTGATCATCTCCAGATCGAACATGGTCCGCTGTTCCAGCCGCTGGGCCTCCACCAGCCTGTTTTCGTTTTGAAGCTCAGTCAGGCGAAGCTGCAGCTCATCTTGAATTGAACGCATGGCGGTCTTGAGGTTATCCTGGCTGGTGACAAAGTGACTGCCGGGAAACACTGTCATCTCCTCGACGTCTTTAATCACCTCCCCCCTGAGGGGATCGATAATGGCAATGGCATCAATGGTATCGCCAAAGAACTCAACGCGAACCGCCCGATCCTCCTCATGCACCGGAAAGATATCGATTACATCGCCGCGTACGCGAAAGGTGCCGCGGTGAAAGGAGAACTCGTTACGCTCGTAGAGCATAAAGGCCAGGCGGCGCTGCACCTCTTCCATGGGATAGTCTTCACCTGCCCGAAGAAAAAGGTGCATGTTCTTGTATTCATCAGGTGATCCCAGGCCGTAGATGCAGGAGACCGAGGCGACGATCAGGACGTCTCGCCGGGTCAGCAGAGATCGGGTGGCGGAGTGACGCAGTTTATCGATGGCGTCGTTGATGGAGGAATCCTTCTCGATGTACGTGTCCGAGGCCGGAATATAGGCCTCGGGCTGATAGTAATCATAGTAGGAGACAAAATACTCCACCGCGTTGTTGGGAAAAAGCTCACGAAACTCGGCAAAGAGCTGGGCGGCCAGCGTTTTATTGGGTGCCATCACCAGAGTCGGCCGCTGGATCCTTGCAACCACCTGCGCCATGGTAAAGGTCTTTCCTGATCCGGTCACCCCCAAGAGAATCTGGTCCCGCGCCCCGGCCTCAAGACCGGCGACAAGCTGTTCAATGGCAGCAGGCTGATCACCGGAAGGGGTAAATTCGGAGACGATTTCAAAAGGAATATCGTTTGAGTAGGTCAATGCTTCCACGAGGTCACATCAAAATTCCATGTTAAAACTGAAAACACCATCCTCCAGGTGGCTTGTCACCTTGAGACCGGAATGGTTAAACACATTCTGCATGCGCTCGTTTTCACGTAAAACCTCTGCAGTGAAACCGGTGATACCATTCCGTTTGGCAATCTTGGTCAGATGCTTGAACATGTAGGTTCCCAGCCGCTTATTCTGCCAGCCGTCACGAACAACAAAGGCCACCTCGGCCAGGTTGGTTTTCTCATTCAGGTAATAGGTCCCCACCGCGATGATCTGTTCGCCATGGGCCTCGGGCAGGGTCCCGACAACAGCCACATCCCGGCGATGATCAATATAAACAAAATCCTGAATCTGGCGGGGGGTGAACCGCTGCTGGCGACTCATAAACCGGTAGTAGATGGTCTCCTGGCTGAGGTTATAGATGAGATCGCGCATATGCGGCTCATCTGTCGGCTTGATCGAGCGGAAGTTGACCTCGGTCCCATCGGCTAACAACAGGTTGGCCCGTACCGATTCTTCTGCGGGCAAAAGAAAGCGGTTGCCAAAGCGGGCAAGGTCCGGTCGCAGATACTTTGCCTCCACCGCTTTGCGAAAGAGTTGTTCACGAAAATCCGGATGGGCCACGGATATAAGCGCCATGACCCGTTCCTGAATAGATTTCCCATGAAGGTAGGCCACACCGTATTCCGTCACCACGTAATGGACACTGGCCCGGTTGATGGTAACCCCGGATCCGGGCTGCAGGGTACAGACAATACGCGACTCATTGCCTTCCTTATTGAGCGAAGGCAAGGTGATAATCGCCCGACCGCCCTCAGATTTTGCGGCCCCCCGATTAAAGTCGATCTGACCGCCTATACCTGAATAAAATTTTCCGCCCACCGAATCGGAACAGACCTGACCGGTGAGATCGATCTCCAAGGCCATGTTAACGGCAATAAACCTCTTATGCTTGCCGATGACGTTGGCATCGTTGATATATTCTGTCGGGCGAAAGCTGAAGAGCGGATTATCATGAATGTAGTCATAAAGCCGTTTGGTTCCCATACAAAACGAGGCGGTTATCTTCCCCCGATCAATGGATTTCATGGCACCAGTGACAGCCCCTGCCTCGATCAGGGGGATAATGGTGTCGGAGATCATCTCCGTGTGGAAACCGATATCCTTGCGATCATGGAGAAACTCCATTACCACCTGGGGGATGCGGCCATAACCGGGGACGCGCCCCAGCCCCAGCTCAACAGTGGAACCGTTGGGAATGAGAGCGGCCACGGTCTGGGCGATCTTGCGGCTGATCGCATTGGGCGGATCCAACATCCGTTCAAGAATGGGTTGGTTGACCGGGACAAGGATATCAAGATCAAAGACTTCAACCTTGGTATCGCCATGGGTCCAGGGCATATTGGGATTGATCTCGGCGATCACCAGCGAGGCGTTATCAATGGCACTGCGAACAATATCTACGGAAATCCCAAGGCTGACCCGTCCGTTAATGTCTGGTGGGGTAACCTGAATCAGGGCGACATCAATAGGCAGACTGCCCGAATCAAAAAGCTTGGGGACATCAGAGAGCAGGATGGGTGTATAATCGCCAAATCCCTCCTGAATCACAGAACGGACATTGGAGCTGATAAAGAAGGCATTGATGGCAAACGAATCTGACATCTTTTTATTGGCATAAGGTGCATCGCCCTTGGTTATCAGCTGAATAACCTCGACATTGGTCAGGCCCCGCGCCCGCTTGGTCATCGCAGCGATGAGCTCTTGGGGAGCACCGCAACCCGTCCCGATAAACACCCGTTGACCAGCCTTGAGGTGACTCAAAGCCTGATCTGGAGTGGCGATCATGTCATTGTATTTTTCCTGCCAGTTCTGTTCATATTCCATGACAAGTCCCTTGTGCGATGGGTGATAACGGTCTTTATTTCCTTACAATTGAGCAATAGGTCTGGGCAAAGGTCATACGTGCATCGGCCACAACCGGTTCGTTGCCCATTTCGCCGACAATGAGCGGGTTGATATCCAGCTCCTTGATCTGGGGAAAGTCGGTGGTCAGCTGGCTGATACGCTGCAAGCTCACGGCGATGGCCTTGATATCGACCTCTTTAAGTCCTCGTTTTCCTTCAAGCAGCTGATAGGAGCGGGTTGATTTCAACATCTGTACAGCCTCTTCTTCGGTGATGGGGGCCAGGTGAAAGGTCACATCCTTCATCACCTCAACAAAGATACCGCCCAGACCAAACATCAACATGGGGCCGAACTGCGGGTCACGAGTCATACCGATGATTACCTCAAGCCCCTTCTCTGCCATCTTCTCCACATAGATCCCCTCAACCCGGGCCATGGGGGCATGTTTTCTGATACGCAGCATCATCAGGTCATAGGCATCTGCCACCTCCTGACTGGAACCTATATTGAGTCGAACCCCGCCAAGATCCGATTTATGAACAATATGGGGAGAAACCACCTTCATCGCCACGGGAAAACCGATAAAGCGAGCATACTCCACGGCCTCTTCAGGGCTGGAGGTCAGGCGGCCTTCCATGATATGAAACCCGTATGCTTTGAGAATATCTTTAGATTTAACCTCATCCAGGCGCAGGCGACCGGTACGCTGCCTGCGGGTGATAATACGCTCTACCCGCCTCCGGTTAACCGGGAAACGGACCACCTGGCGCGCCGGGCGACGTCGCCATACTCCATACTCGTACATAGCCTTGAGCGCGCCTACGGCACGCTCAGGAGAATCGTAAAAGGGCAGGCCCGCCGCGGCCAGTTCCTTGCGCGAAGGCATGATATCGGAGCCGCCAAGAAACGAGGCCAACACCGGCATGGATTCATCCATATGGGCCACAATGGCTCGCACGGTGGGCGCAGGCTGGGACATGTATTGAGGGGCGAGTACTACTAAAATGGCATCAAAGGAGCCGTCTGCAACCGCAATATCAATGGCCGCCGAATAATGCTTAGGTTCGGCATCGTTTGAAAGGTCTATGGGATTGGCGATAAAGGCGTTTGAGGGTAAAACCTTTTTAAATTTTTGCTGAAGCGAATCACTTAAGCCAACAACTGACATCCCGGATTTTTCCACCGCATCCGCGGCCATGGTACCGGAGCCACCGGAGTTGGTAATAATCAGTACCCTGTCACCTTTAGGGGTAGGCTGCAGGGCCAGGGCGGTGGCATAGTCAAACAGGGCTTCAAAGGAATCGGCACGACAAATTCCCGCCCGTTTAAAGGCCGCACCGTAGGCGGTGTCCTTTCCCACGAGGACACCGGTATGATTGGCGGCGGCCCTGGAACCAGCCAAGGTGGTTCCGGATTTAAGGACAACTACCGGTTTTTGGCTGCTGGCCTCTTCGGCCGCCTTGACAAATCGGTCACCGTCGCTGATGTCTTCAAGATACCCGACAATCACTTTGGTTTCGTCATCATTAGCCAGCGCCTCCAACACATCCACTTCGGTGATATCGGCCTTGTTTCCAATGGAGATCGACTTTGAAACCCCCAGTTCTCGTTCATCGGCGATATCCATCATTGCAGTGCAAAGCGCACCGGACTGGGAAAAAATCGAAAGGTGTCCAGCCTGGGGAATACGTTTGGAAAAGGAGGCGTTGAGCTTGATGGCGGTGTTAATAATGCCCAGACAGTTGGGGCCAAGCAGGCGCACCCCACCCCGTCGACATATTTCTGTCAACTCTGCCTCAAGCGCCTTGCCCACATCGCCGGTCTCCTTAAAGCCTGAGGCGACAACCACTATGGCACCGGCCTTTTTCTTGACCGCCTCACGGGCTGCTGCCGGAACCATATCCGCAGGCACCGCGATCACTACCAAATCCACAGGGTCTGGGTATTCGGCAATTTGTGGATAGACTTTGAGCCCGAAAAGCTCTCCGCCAGCTGAGTTGACCGGAATAATCGGCCCGGCAAAGCCGCTTCTCACCAGATTGCTCATGGTATCGTAGCCGACCTTGCCGACTGTTTTAGAGGCGCCGATAACGGCAATCGATTCCGGGGAAAACAGTTTATCCAGCATAACCACCTCGTTTAAATCGATGTTTCCGGAACATGAATGGTAAACCCTTCGGCCTCAATAGCCCGGTAAACAGCACGTACGTTATAGGTATTGATCCGCAGATAAATCATGGCTGAGCGCGTGTCATTGCCTTCGGCTCGGACAAGCCGGGTAAATTGGACCTGTTTCTCTTCCATGATCTTGACCAGTTTACTTAAGGCCTGGGGGTCATCGTTATCTTCAATGGACACCAGGACCGATCCCTTGGCGCCCAGGCCAAACAGATCGCGGTAGGCGTTCATCAGATCAGCGGTGGTAAACACCCCCACCAGCTTCTCATCATCGTCCACCACCGGCAATGCCCCTATTTTGCGCGATTGAAACAGGATTAATGCGTCATCCAGGGTCGTGTGGGGCCGGAGGTAAAGTATATCACGGCTCATAAGAACAGAAATCGGCGTACAGTTGACCTGTTGCTCCACCGTGCCCCGTTCCTTGCTCCGGGCAACGGAAGAAGGCCTGGCCGAACGCAGATCGCGGTCGGAAAGGATCCCCAAAAGCGTCCCCTCTTTATCAACCACCGGCAGATGGCGTATGGTGTATCGCTCCAGTACTTCTATTGCCTCGGCTACAGTCTGTTCCGGCATAACCGTAATCGGCGACGGCGTCATATGATCGTGAATAAACATAACTAAAAAAGACTCCCTTCGGTTACTCGCTGAGTAAGTATCACGATGTTCTGGTCACTTGAATCATTTTCTCTTGAGATTGGGATAGGAAGAAAAAACACCTCTTCAAGCTTCCCTCAAGCCTCTAGCAGCCCCGACAGATAGGCCTCAACGCACACACCAAGTTTTTCCAAATAATACCCGCCCTCCAGAATAGAGAGCAAACGGCCTTCCGTGTAGTCACGTGCCAACTCACGGACAAAGACTCCAAGATGTCGATAGAGATCGACGGTAAACGCCAGTCCGGACATGTCATCCAAACGGTGAGCATCAAACCCGGCACCGATAACCAGGGCATCGGGTTGGATCGAATCTAAAAAATCTCTGATTTTCGGCAAGAGGCGATATACATGCTTTGCCCCTGCACCGGGCGGCAGCGGCAGATTAAGTATGGTCCCCTTGCCTTCTCCGATTCCCTTGTCCTCTGCCCAGCCGGTACCTGGATAGCTGAAACTGGGATGCTCATGGATGGAAATATACGAGGTTTCCCCCTCTTCCTCAAAGGCGGTCTGAATGCCATTACCGTGATGTGCATCAAAATCGAACACACAGACACGACGTCGATTGTATTGGTTCTGCCAGTAGCGTGCCGCAATGACACAGTTGTTAAAAAAACAAAAGCCATAGGGTTGATTCGGTTCGGAATGATGGCCCGGTGGACGTGTCTGACAAAAAACTATGGAACCAGGATCATACTCAATGGCATCGACACCAACCAGGCCAGAACCTGCTGAAAGGATCGCTATATCATAGGATTGAAAACACACCTGATTATCGGGGTGATCGATGTAAGTTCGACCGGAGAGCACCTGTTCTTCAAAACGAAACAGCCATCCCTCGGTATGAAAGGTCAACAGCTGCTCCCGCGTGGCAGGTCGGGTGGGAAGATAGCGAATTTGATCAGCAAAATGACTGTTTCGGAGTTGTTCGGTGATCACCTGCATCCGTTCCGGAACTTCAGGGTGCTCACCACCTCCGGTATCATGGAGATCAAAGGCGGGATCTGTGACAATGGTTAACAGATAATCTTTTTCCATTACGCAGTTGGGTAGTCAGGTGCAAAAGGGATGAAAACAGGGGCAACCATCCTTCACTTGTCTCTCCTTCCTTACCGTATTTTACCTGAAAAACGAAGTGGTTCTTAACACTAAGAGGCGTATTTCAGAGCTGCGGGTAACCGTTTTTGAAGGTTTTGGGCAATTCGATAGTCCTGTTTGAATGGGGGATTCCCAACAAAGAGCGGAGAGCAAACGGTTAAAAACAGACAACAGCTAGTTCCAAAATTGAACAATCCCCTTGTTATTTCATCCGATCTTCGCTGCCTGCTTCCTGGCTCGTAAGACGATAACAGGGATTATAGCCGCTTGTCGGTAGCTTCATTCGATTTTGCTCGACAAAGGCACTCAAGAGACTATCCAGAGGCTCCATTATCTCCTTATCGCCACATATCTCAAAGACACCATGCTCCTCAATGGCTCGAATACCGGCATCTTTGACATTCCCGGTAACAATGCCGGAAAAGGCCCGCCGCAGGTTGGAGGCCAACAGATGGGGAGGCTGCTCCCGGTGCAGGTTAAGAGCATGCATATTTGTATGGGTGGGCTCAAAGGGAAGCTGCAGTGATAAATCGATCTTCAAAAGCCAATTAAAATAAAAGGCGTCATCGGTCTTGAGTCGGAATTGGTGCACCTGCTCAATCCCCTCTTTCACCAGGTGGGCCACTATTTCCGGGCCATCAATGACGATGCGATACATCTGGCGGGCAGCCGGTCCCAGGGTCTGGGTGATGAACTGGTCTATCTGCTCGAAATAGCCGGCAGACTCGGCAGGGCCGGTGAAGATGAGCGGAGTGGGGATACGGGAGTTGGCCGGGTCAAGAAGGATGCTCAAGATGTAGAGAATCTCCTCAGCCGTCCCCACGCCTCCGGGAAAGACAATAACCGCATGGCCAAGACGAACAAAGGCTTCCAGTCGCTTTTCTATATCCGGCATAATCACCAGATCGTTGACAATGGGGTTGGGGGATTCCGAGGCAATTATTCCCGGTTCGGTAATCCCCAGATACTGGCCGTTGTAGATGCGCTGCTTGGCATGGCCGATGGTCGCCCCCTTCATCGGGCCCTTCATGGCACCGGGGCCGCAACCGGTACAGATATCAAGCTCACGCAGCCCCAGCCGGTAGCCGACCTCTTTACTGTAATCGTATTCCGTGGGGGAGATGGAGTGACCGCCCCAGCAGACCACCAGATGCGGATTGGTCCGGGGACGCATGATGCGGGCATTTCGCAGAATATGAAAGACCGCGTTGGTAATGCCATCGCTTGTCGCCAGATCAAAGCGGGGATTGTTGTTGATGGTGTCATCAACGTAGACAATATCTCTGAGCACGGCAAAGATGTGCTCGTTGATGCCACGAATCATCTTGCCATCGACAAAAGCGCTTGCAGGCGCGTTGCGCAGCGCCAGTTTTATGCCGCGCTCTTCCTGGATGACGCGAATGTCAAAATCTTCAAACCGCTTGAGCAACTCACGACCATCATCCAAATGATCGCCATAGTTGAGCACCGCAAGCGAACTGTTCCGAAACAAGGGGTAAAGATCCCCCTGGCTTGCGTTCAGCAGCTTGGTCACTTCCAGACGTGAAAGCACATCCAGACTGCCGTTAGGACTGATACGGGCATCGACAACATTGTGTTGCATGAAAAATCCTTGCACAGAAAAAAATATTTCGCTTTCGCACAGAACCGTGAAAAAGACGCTTTGAGTTGGTCTCCTGCCGTCAGTATAATGCAGGGATAAAACCTTGTGACTCGTGTTGATTGTAGCAAATTTCAAGACTGTTGTCCCTGAGAGAGGAGTGTTTGCTCGGATTGGACAAGACACTGCTGCACCTGTTCATGCACCATTTCTTTGAGCGAGTCGTAGGAGTGGCCTTCGGGGAAGACCGGCGGTTGAAAACAAACCGATATTTTACGGAATGGTTTGGGGAGAAGGGAGCCCGATGGCAGGGCTTCAAAGGCACCGCGAATGGCCACCGGGACCACCGGGACATTGAGTTCTTTGCTGAGAATGGCAAAGGTTTTTTTAAACTCGCCCAGAGCACCATTCCGGGTCCGGGTTCCTTCCGGAAAAATTATCACGTTTTTGCCGTTTTGAAGCAGGGTTGCAACCTTTTGAATTGACTGGCGCACGTCTGCGTGAATATCCATTATCACGACATTATTGCGATCGGCAACAAAGCGAAGCCAGCGGTTCTGCAAATGCTTGGCCTTGGCATAAAAACATGTTCGCTGCATTAACGAATTTTTCAACCCGGCGGCCACCAGAAGTCCATCGATAAAACTCTGGTGGTTGGGGGTGATGATACAGGGGGAATCGGGGATGTGCTCCCGACCTTCGGTGCGAAAACGGAAATAACACCCCAGCAACAGCCGACTGCAGTTTTTAATCCAGTTGATGGTCACCCAGGTACGGGGCAGCCCTGTATCCACACGCTCCTTGAGAATTTCCCGCCAGTTAATCAGCTCAACGGCCACCCTATCTTTGCGCTCGGCAATAAAGGTGGCCAGTTGACGCAGGGTCGGGATTTGCATCAGTTTTTCCTCGGCTATTTCCACGCCGAAGCTCTGCTTGATAAAAACAAGCAAACTGACCTTGTCCAGGGAGTCCAGTGCTGCATCGATCTCCAGGTGATCATCGGCTGCGATCATACGCGAGGTCTGCGTTTCAAGAAAGTCCTGAAGGATGCGGAACTCTTGCCCCTGTGGTTGCTCTGAGTGACTTCGCTGCTCCTCACGGGCGCTGACAAGCTCCGGGAGTTGAAACCGTTTGAGCTTGCCAAGGCGAGTCCGGGGCAACTCGCACTCCACCAGTGTAAATCGGTGCAGCCGTTTGGCCGGAGAAGCTTTTTTATTATAGGCATCAATAACCTGCCAGCGGAAATATGCATCAATCTGCGCAATCCCCTGTTCACGAATAAGGACCAGGTTGGGGCGAATGATTGCCTGCAGCTGATCATCCTTAAAAAAAATACCTATCTCGGCAATAGTTGGATGACGGGCCTCAAGTTCCTGCTCAATGAGGGCTGGATTGATGTTTTTGCCGTTGGCGAGGACTATAATCTCTTTCTTGCGGCCGGTAACAAAGAGTCGCCCCTCTGCATCCAGATACCCCAAATCACCGGTATAGAGCCACCCCCCTTTCAGCACCTCTGCAGTCTCCTCGGGTCTGTTCCAGTATCCCTGCATGATATTGGCCCCGGAGGCTACGATTTCCCCGTCTCGAATTTCAATGGCGGTACAGCTCATGGCCTTGCCAGCAGAACCGATCAGCACCTGGCCCGGCCTGGTAAAGGTGATCATTGGCGCGGATTCAGTCATGCCATAGCCTTCCAGCACCTCAAAACCAAGGGTTGTGAACTGTTGCCCAACCTCGGGATCAAGGGCGGCTCCGCCACTGACCAGGTACTTAATATGCCCTCCAAATTTTCGATGGACCGAAGCAAAGAGTAAGCGCGAGAAATGGGGATTACTGACCTTTTTGGCCAGGAAATAAAGCAGGGTCGCCAGCTTGGAGGCGGCGATCTTGTCCTGAATCGATTTCATGATCAGGCTGTAGAGGCGGGGGACCCCGATAACGATGGAGACCTGATTCTGCTGCAGGGTATTCAAAATATCGGCTGCTGCCAAAGTGGGACAGAGCGCTACCGTGGCCCCTATCTGCAAGGGCAGAATTACGGTCCCCAGCAGGGGGAGAATATGATGCAGGGGTAACAGCATCAGTACCCGTTCCTGGCTGGTATAAATGGGCGTTCCCAGAGTGACAGCTTCGATATTGGCGATAAGATTGGTATAGGAGAGCATGACCCCTTTGGGGCTGCCGGTTGTGCCGGACGTATAAATCAGTAAAGCAGTTTTTTCTGGATCTTCAGCCACAATGGGCGTCACATCTGTCGGTTCAGAGCTCACATCCAACTCTTCAAAAACGTGCAAAACCGGTGTGTAATCAAGGCGGCTGCAGGCTTCCTCCAAGACAGTACGACGCTCTGCTGAACAAAAAAGCACGACTGGCCGACAATCAGCAAGAATGAAAGCGACCTCATCCACTGTTGCCTGGAAGTCAACGGGAACAGCCGTGCCCCCTGCCTGCCAGATAGCGTAGAGACTGTACACCCATTCAGGCCTATTTTCAGAATAGAGCAGGACCCTTCCCCCTGCTGCTTCTGGAATAAGAGCCCCATAACCATGGGCCATCTGCAGAAGTTGTGAATAGGAAAGGCTCTGCCCGGGGACGACGAGAGCAGGTTTTTGGTAATCGCTCAGAAGGGTGGTGCTCATATATTTGTTCTTGTGCCTCACAGATTCAGGTTCTAATCAGGGAGATGGTGTTTTTACACGATCAGAATATTTTGTCGCCTAGAAATTTCAGATGCGCGTCTTTCCCCGTCTCTCGGTTGCCTGCATCATCAGGCCCAACGCTCTCCCCCCGGGTCAGTCCGCACAGATACGAACGATGACCCGTCCCCTGTTCTTGCCCTCTAAGATGAGGTTAATCCGCTCCTCCAAGGCTTCCAGACTTGGCAGCTCCGTTGTGATGGTGTCCAGATGGTCCAGTTTCCATTCGTTGGCAAGCTTTTTCCAAACACCGGTTCGCAAGGGGTTTGGGCAGTTTACCGAATCTATTCCCAAAAGACTTACCCCTTTGAGAATGAACGGGTAAATCGAGGTATGCAGCTCGCCCGAGGTCACATTGCCACAACAGGTGACGGTCCCGCCGTATCGGGTGGTTTTAATGGCTGTGCTGAGAATATTCCCGCCCACGGTATCCACCACACCAGCCCAGCGTGGCTTCAGCAGTGGACGTCCGCTCTGATCGTCGGCCTCAACCGCAGAGAGCACCTCTTTGGCCCCGATTTCCTGCAAGTAGGCAATTTCTTTGGCCTTGGTGGTTACGGCGACCACCTCATACCCGGATTTCGCTAAAAGCGCCACCGCGATGGAGCCGACCCCACCTGTGGCACCGGTCACCAAAACCGGCCCCTGCTCAGGCAGGACACCGTTTGCAATAAGACGGTAGCAGGAGAGTGCTGCTGTAAAACCGGCGGTTCCGTAAATCATGGCTTCGCGCAGGCTCATGGTCTCTGGCAGAGGGACCACCCAGGAAGAAGGCACGCGAATATACTCAGAAAAACCACCGCTGGTGTTCATTCCCAGATCAAAGCCGGTTACCAGGACAAGATCGCCTTCCTTGAAAAGAGTATCACTGCTCTGGGCCACCACGCCCGAGGCATCAATGCCAGGTGTATGCGGATATCTGCGGGTAACCCCTTTGTTACCGGAGGCTGAGAGCGCATCCTTATAGTTAAGAGAAGAGTAGGAGACACGGATCAGGATGTCTCCTTCCGGTAACTCGCTCACACTCCGTTGGCCAATAGTTCGGGTAAACTTTTTATCCTCGCTTTCGGTGACGATCAAAGCCTTGAAGCAGGTCTCTTCCATGGATTCCTCCCTGTTAAGATTTCATCGCTTGGGTGACAAAAAGTAGTCTTTTCACTATACGTGGTTTCGCCAGGTTGAGCAACCGGACGAAATTTAACAATATCAACAACAATAAATTGAAATTATTCACCTTATTCAACTACAGACGGCTCTCTATACGAAAAAAGATTTCTTTATTTGTGCTCAATGACCAGTTTTCAGCTCGCCTCAGGTGGCGGCTACAAAACCTGCCCCCCGGACCTCCCTTCCAGCAGGAGTTTGTATTTCCTTTTGAGGGATGGTAAGAAGAAAAAATGAAATCAAATCAGGTTCTCCCCTTCCCCCGCCGCTCCCAGGCTGCTCCCCCGGTATTTATGCCCAATCCGATTCTTATCACTGTGGTCCTTTCGGTATTCATTGCACTTCTGGGGGTCGGTATAGTTATTCCTGTCCTGCCTGTGCTGGCCACAACACTGGGGGCCACAGGATTTACCCTGGGACTCATTACCGCGGCCTTTTCTTTAAGCCGTGGTCTACTGCAACCGCTGGTGGGCAACGTCTCCGATCGCTGGGGGCGTAAGGGGTTTCTCATGGCCGGTCTTCTCATTTACGGCATTGTCGGCCTGGTCATTCCGTTGGCCACCAATGTTCCCCACCTGATCTATATTCGCCTGTTTCAGGGGATAGGCGCGGCTATGATTGTCCCTGTGGCGATGGCCTATGCCAGTTTCCTGGCCCCTCCAGGCCAAGAGGGGCGCTCCATGGGAATCATCAACATCGCCATTTTTTGCGGTATAGGCTGTGGACCGATAGTGGGCGGTTTTTTCTCTGATATATGGGGCATACCTTCTGTCTTTTATATTATGGCCGTGCTTTGTTTCGCCGCCTTTCTTCTGGTTATTACCACCCTGCCCTCCTGCAGCCCGATCGAACGTAAACCACCCCTTGGTCTCTGGGTCAGCATGCAGGCCATGATTCGACGAAAACGGACCATGGGAATTCTTTTAGCACGTTTTGCCACCGTGCTGATGATGGTCCCAACCATGGCATTTCTGCCGGTGCTTATGAAGGACTGGCCCGGCAGCACCGGGATGCAAACCGGCATGGTCATAGCCAGCCGCACCCTCATGAACGCTGTACTGCAGTATCCCATGGGTAAGCTGGCCGATCGACACGAGAAGATCCCCCTTCTGCTGCTTGGCGCGATCTGTACGAGCCTGGCTCTTGTCTGTATCCCCTTCATCCACTCGTTCGGGACCATGGTCGCTACCTATCTCTTCCTTGGTTTGGGCGAGGCCGTTCTTTGGCCTGTTCTAGGCGCCTATGCGGTGGAAGAAGGCAGAGCACACTATGGACATGGCACGATGATGGGAGTCTTCAACCTGGCAATGAGTGCAGGCGTATTCACCGGAGCGCTCCTCGCAGGCGCTGGTCTTGATTTCTTTGGGATGCATGCTGCCTTCTGGCTGACAGCACTTGCAATTGCAACCCTGAGTTTTTGGGCTGCAACGCTTATTCGAACAGACTCTTCAGAGGTAAAAACCAACGCAACCTCTTGAGCTCATGTCCCTTTCTGACATTATTTGCCAGGATTTCAAATTTGTTTGCCATTCAACTTTTTCCTGCCAGCTATCCCTTGACGAGTGCTGCTAATCTGGTTATTGATTGAAGTTTGACACAACTTGCGAGCGTGGTGAAATTGGTAGACGCACTGGACTTAGGATCCAGCGAGCTATGCTCATGGGGGTTCGACTCCCCCCGCTCGCACCAGCTTACCTGTTGTCTCTTTTCAAGAAATCCAGCACGCACACATAAACGAGTGCGCGAGCGCACAAATAATCACGCCGCCGGGGTACCGCTGCGGAAACACGAACAAAAGGAACCGCTGTCCATGGAAATCGTCGTCGAAAATCATTCAGAGCTGACTAGAAAACTGACCATCACCGTCCCGAAGGAAACCGTTGGCCCGGCTCTGGAGAAAGCCTACGCCAAGATCAATAAAGAGGTCAAGCTTAAGGGTTTCCGCCGTGGCAAGGTTCCGCAATCCGTACTTGTTAAAAATTTCAAAGAGCAGGTTGAAGGTGAGGTGGGCGAGAAGCTGGTCCAGGACACCTACTTCGACGCGGTTGAGCAGGAAAAACTGGACACCGTGGTTCACCCGGAGATTACCGAGCACAAGTTTCCCGATGACGGCACCTTCGTCTATGTCGCCATGGTTGATATAAAACCTGTTTTTGATCTCAACGAGTACAAAGAGTTGGAGGTTGAAAAAGCTTCCATCGAAGTCACAGATGATGAGATAGCCAATGAGATGAACCTGCTGCAGCGTCACCAGTCTGCTTTGCAGACCGCTGAAGAGGGACATGCTCTGGCCACTGACGATGTCGCCGTCGTTGACTTTCAGGGATTCCACAATGGCAAGGCCATGAAGGAAGTTCAAAACGAGAACTTCAACGTTGACATCGGCATGAATCGTTTGGGCAAGGAATTCGAGGAAAAACTTATCGGCCTGAAAAAAGGGGACAAGACCCTCTACGAAATCACTTTTCCCGGTGATTACCCCAACCCCATGCTCGCCGGCAAAAACGTTGAGTTTAAAGTGGATATCAAAGATGTCAAAGTTCGTGTTAAACCGGAACTTGACGATGAGTTCGCCAAAGACATCAAACCCGAGCTCAACACCCTTGACGATCTCAAACAGGACATTCGTGAGCGTCTGACCCAATCCAAAGAAGAAGCACAGCAGGGTGATATCGACGACAAGATCATGAATAAGCTCATTGAGCTCAACCCGCTTGAGGTTCCGCAACGTCTGGTCAACTATGAAATTCAGGAAATGTTGAAACAGACTGAAGAAAATTTGAAGCGTAGCGGCTTGTCCTTTGAGTCTGCCGGTATTAATCTTGAAGAACTGGTCGAGAAAAACAGAGAAGTTGCTGAAAAACGGGTGAAGGGAGATTTCCTCCTCAAAAAGATTGCTGAGGTTGAAGAAATCAAAATTGCTGACGAGGATATTCAGCGCGGTTATCAGCGAATTGCCGACCAGTACAACATGAGTCTTGACGAGGTGAAAGGCTATTTCAAACGTCGTGAGGAGATTCTGCCGTTCATGAACGAACTGCACAACGAGAAGGTGCTCAACTTCCTGCGTGACAACGCTAAATTTGTAGAAGTTGCTCCCACCAAGACCGAAGCTCCCGCGACCGAAGCCTGATCAGGCCCCTTTCCCCTTGCCAGTTCCTTTCGGCGGCGGATCCTGCGATTCGCCGCCACAATGAGTTTTTCGGAGAAACACGCATGAACTTAGTCCCCATGGTAGTTGAGCAGAGTCCGCGTGGTGAACGGGCTTTTGATATTTATTCCCGTTTGCTCAAGGAACGCATCATTTTTCTCGGCACGCAGGTCAACGATGATGTGGCCAGCCTGATTGTCGCTCAGATGCTGTTTCTTGAGGCTGATGACCCGGACAAAGACATCACCTTTTATATTAACTCACCAGGTGGTTCTGTTACCTCTGGCATGGCGATCTATGATACCATGCAGTACATTCGCTGCGATGTGGCGACCCTCTGTATGGGTCAGGCAGCATCCATGGGTGCATTGCTTCTGGCCGCAGGGGCTGCAGGTAAACGTTTTGCCCTGCCCAACTCGCGTATCATGATTCATCAGCCGCTCGGTGGATTTCAGGGACAGGCCACGGATATTGACATCCATGCCAAAGAGATTTTGCGCACCCGTAACGATCTCAACACTATCCTTGCAAAACATACCGGCAAATCAATCAAGAAAATTCAAACCGATACCGAACGTGATAACTTCATGGGTGCGGTTGAAGCCTGTGAGTATGGTCTAGTCGATAAAGTTTTGTCCAGCCGTGAGGAACTCGGCGGGGAGAAGTAAGAGTGAGCAACGATTTCCAAGACGAGCACAACATTGCCTGCGTTTGTTCCTTTTGTGGCAAAGGCCAGGAAGAAGTCGGCAAACTGATTGCCGGTCCCAATGTCTACATCTGCGATGAATGCATTGGCTTGTGCAACGAAATCATGGCTGAATCCACCGACGAGGAAATTCCTCAGGCTGAATTCAGCCAGCAGGTCCTCAAGCCCAAAGAAATCAATGCCTACCTGGACCAGTATGTCATCGGTCAGGAGCAGGCCAAACGGGTTCTTTCGGTAGCGGTCCACAATCATTACAAACGCATTAACGCCCCGGTAAATGCTGGTGAGGCCGAAGATGAAGTTGAACTGCAAAAGTCCAACATTATCCTCATTGGCCCCACTGGATCAGGCAAGACCCTGGTTGCCCAGACGCTGGCTAAACTGCTCAATGTGCCCTTTACCATCGCCGATGCCACCACCTTGACCGAGGCAGGCTATGTGGGTGAGGATGTTGAAAATATTCTGGTCAGCCTGCTGCAAGCGGCTGACTATGACATCGAACGGGCCCAACGGGGAATTATCTATATCGACGAGATCGACAAAATCGCCCGTAAATCCGATTCAGCCTCACTGACGCGTGACGTTTCCGGTGAAGGCGTACAACAGGCACTCCTGAAAATCATTGAGGGAACCATGGCCTCGGTGCCCCCCAAGGGAGGACGCAAACATCCGCAGCAGGAACTGGTGCGAATTGACACCAGCAACATCCTCTTTATTGTGGGCGGAGCCTTTGTCGGCCTGGATGGGGTGATTAAACGACGAACCGGAACCAAGGCCATTGGCTTTGGCGCGAAAGTCGTGAGCCAGAAGGATCAAACGACCGGGGAGCTCCTTGCCTCCATCCAACCAGAAGATCTCCTCAAATTCGGACTGATTCCGGAGTTGGTTGGACGTCTGCCCGTCATTGCCACCATGAGAGAGCTTGAAGAAGAGGATCTCATCCGCATCCTTAAAGAACCGAAAAATGCGCTGAGCAAACAGTATCAGAAGCTCTTTGAGTACGAGGGAGTGACCTTGCGCTTTACGGAAGGGGCCTATAAGGCGATTGCCCAAAAATCCCTGGAGCGCAAATCCGGTGCACGTGGCCTGCGTTCGGTTATGGAAGAATGCATGCTTGAGGTCATGTATGAGTTACCCTCCGATGAAGGCGCCACCGAGTGTGTTATCAATGAGCAGGTAATCACCGAGGGTGAATATCCGGTCATCCTCTACGATAATACTGAAACCAAAAAAATTGCCTGAGAAAGCTATGAGCGAACTGACCGCTGAAACCTATCCGTTGATGCCCCTGCGGGACATCGTCTTGTTCCCGGGTATGGTTGCGCCACTGGTTGTTGGCCGGAAAAAATCGATCCAGGCGCTTGAGGCGGCCATGGAAAATCGTTCCAATATTTTCCTGGTTACGCAAAAGGATGCACGGATTGATGATCCTGAGCAGGATGGCCTCTATACGCTTGGCACCCTGGCATCGGTCATGCAATTGCTACGGCTTCCCGATGGGACAATCAAAGCACTGGTCGAAGGGAAGAAAAGAGCGATCATCGTCGGGGCCTTCGAGGGCGGCGAAACCGAAGAAAGTTATTATTCGGTTCGCCTGGTCGAAGCACCAGATGAAAATGTAGACCAGGCTGAGGTTCCTGCCTACCTGCGTGAAATGCGCAAGGCTTTTGATCTCTACTCCCAGGCAAATAAAAAGCTGCCCCGGGAAGTCCATAAATCGATCACCTCCCTTGAAGAACCGGCGAAAATGGTCGACCTGATCACTTCGCACATTCAGCTTCGCACCGAAGAGAAGCAGGAAATTCTTGAAATTGTTTCTTTGCCCCAACGCATCTCCAAGGTCCTTGAAATTTTGTACCGGGAAATGGAACTCTCCGAAATGGAGCGGGACATTCATTCCAAGGTCAAGAAAAAGATGGGGGTTACACAGCGCAACTACTATCTCTCCGAAAAGATGCGTGTCATTCAGGACGAGATGGGCCAAAACGAAGGCGGCGATGATTTAAGCGAACTCGAGGAAGGGATCAATAAAAAGCGTCTGCCCAAGCTGGTTAAAGAAAAAGTCCAGAAAGAGTTTAAAAAGCTGCGGCAAATGCCCCCCATGTCGGCCGAGACCACGGTGGTTCGCAACTATATCGATGCCATCCTCAGCCTGCCATGGAAGAAGAAATCACGCTCCAAAATCAACATTGACAAGGCTGAGGCTGTGCTCAATGAAGACCACTTTGGCCTTGAAAAGCCCAAGGAACGTATCCTCGAGTACCTGGCTGTTCAGGCGCAGGTCAAAAAAATCCGTGGCCCGATCCTCTGTCTTGTAGGTCCCCCTGGTGTGGGAAAGACCTCGGTCTGCAAATCTATTGCCCGTGCCATGGGCCGCGAATTTGTTCGCCTCTCCCTTGGTGGCGTTCGGGACGAAGCTGAGATCCGAGGTCATCGACGTACCTATATCGGAGCCATGCCTGGAAAAATCATCCATTCCATGCAAAAAGCCGGAGTAATCAACCCGGTTTTCTGCCTGGATGAAGTCGATAAGATGTCTGTTGATTTCCGCGGTGATCCATCGGCTGCTCTCTTGGAGGTTCTTGATCCGGAACAAAACTATGCCTTCAATGACCATTATCTGGATGTGGATTACGATCTCTCCGAGGTCTTTTTCATCACGACTGCCAATAACCTGCACGGTATCCCTGGGCCACTTCAGGACCGTATGGAAATTATTCAGTTGACCGGCTATACCGAAGAAGAAAAGCTGCGTATCGGTCAGGATTTTCTCCTGCCCAAGCAACTGGAGGCCAATGGTTTCAAAGAGGGCGACATCTCCTTAAACGATAAATCGGTCTTGGAAATCGTTCGCCGCTACACCCGAGAGGCCGGTGTCCGTGGACTGGAGCGGACCATTGCCAGTATCTGCCGTAAGGTCGCCCGCGACCGGTTAAAAAATCAGGAACCGAAGAAGAAATACCGTATTTCTCCCCAGTCGATCGAGCGCTATCTTGGTGTTGCCAAATACCGCTATGGCCTGGCCGAAGCACGTGATGAAATCGGACTTTCTACTGGAATGGCCTGGACGGAGGTCGGAGGCGAGTTGCTCCAGATTGAGGCCACGATCATGCCAGGGAATGGAAAACTGACCATTACCGGAAAGCTTGGCGATGTCATGCAGGAATCTGCGCAGGCAGCGATGACCTATGTGCGTTCAAGGGCAATCAGGCTAGGCTTGGAACCAGATTTTTATCAAAAAATCGACATCCATATTCACGTGCCGGAAGGTGCAATACCCAAGGATGGTCCCTCTGCGGGCATAACCATAGCGACTTCAATCGTTTCGGCAATCCTCAAGCTGCCCGTCAATCGCCACCTGGCAATGACCGGTGAAATCACCCTGCGGGGTCGTGTATTGCCCATCGGTGGGCTGACCGAAAAGCTTTTGGCAGCCAAGAGAGGCAACATAACCCATGTTTTGATTCCAAAGGAAAACGAACGAAACCTCAAAGATGTTCCTGCAAAAATACGCAATAGCCTCTCCATCGACCTGGTCGATGATGTGGATGACGTACTCCAGCGAGCACTTGTATTAAAGGAAGAGGAACCTCTTTTTAAAGACGTCCCCATGGACTCGGTTTATAAAGATTTCACCCTTTCCTCGCATAATACACCAGCTCACTGAGTTGCCTTGCAACAGCGCCAGAGGTTTGCTCAAACGAAGCATGGAAACCCTGGAAATTCTTCATCGAGCACACACTTTTTTAATTGACGTAGTTGCTGGTCCCTGATATATACACCCGCACACTTTGGGGCGAATAGCTCAGCTGGGAGAGCATCGGCCTTACAAGCCGAGGGTCACAGGTTCGAGCCCTGTTTCGCCCACCATACATACTGGGGTCGTAGTTCAGTTGGTTAGAATGCCGGCCTGTCACGCCGGAGGTCGCGAGTTCGAGTCTCGTCGGCCCCGCCAGTATATAGAGGGTAGTTGGAGAAATCCAGCTACCCTTTTCTCCCTCAAGGCGGGAGGAAAAATGGTTTGCCTCTTCATAACTCACTGAGGATACAGAAAGTTTCAGCAAACCATAACAAAAAATAGATTGACAAAGCGAGCGGATTCAAGTATAATTTTCGCATTTGCTGGGGCGAATAGCTCAGCTGGGAGAGCATCGGCCTTACAAGCCGAGGGTCACAGGTTCGAGCCCTGTTTCGCCCACCATACCATACTGGGGTCGTAGTTCAGTTGGTTAGAATGCCGGCCTGTCACGCCGGAGGTCGCGAGTTCGAGTCTCGTCGGCCCCGCCAGTATATAGAGGGTAGTTGGAGAAATCCAGCTACCCTTTTTTTATTCCTGAATAAAGGATACGTTGTTCAACGTTTTTCCGCCGTCACGGATTCAAGTTATTTTTTTTTAGCAAGGCAACACATTTTAATTGTTGAAGATTTTAAAAAGGTGTACAAGTCACAGCAGAGGATCGCTCAACACGGGCTCACCTCACCAAACAACCCCTTTGCTGTGCTTGGTTCCCCCCAATTCGGCAAAGGGGTTTTCTTTTGCTTTTATTTTGTTATGGAAACATTTGTCTGGAAAAAATCATATCTGACCGGCATTGCCCAAATTGACCGGGAACACCACCACATGCTCGAACTGATCAATGTTATGTATTCTGCCCTGAGAAAAGGGGCGAGTCCTCATGAGGTCATTGAGCACTGTCATGAACTGGTAGCCTTTACTGAATTCCATTTTCAAAACGAAGAAAAATACATGGCCTCGATTCACTATCAGTCCATGGCCGACCATCATGCAGAGCATCGACGGCTCATGATGAAAGCCCACGCCTTTCTCCATGGGCTTGAATCAAATTTCCCCAAACAAAACACCGGAATATTTCATATTTTGCGTGAAATTTTTGTTGATCATATTCAAAATGAGGACAGAGTGCTGGGGCGGGCCTACCGTGAAGCTGTTATTCATCGGGTAGCCGCCTAAGGTTTTCTCCGGCACATATTCCTCTTCTTTGTTTTTCCTTCTCACCAAAGATATTTCCCGTGTCGAGGCGTATCTAGGGGCCGACCAAAACTGAAGGGAATCTTGAATAATTGCTTTTTCTGCCAATCCCCCGGAGTCTGGCGCTTACCTCGTCACGCTTAAAATTTTATCCTCGGAGGTAAGCGAAGACTCCAGGTAAGCGTAGACTCCGGGTAAGCCCCGCCCCCAAATAGACCGTTTCTGGATGGGCACGAATCTACGTCTGCGACCTCCCTAGCCGCACTCTTTGCCCTCCGCAATCACTTACCTTGAGCAAGCACCTTTTCTTCTTCGGTATTCTTTCCCCTTCCCCTCTGCTTAACTTTCCCCGGCTCTCGCGCATACCAAAGCAAACCAAGAGAGCAACCGACAATACCTGTTATTTCCCAGGGACTTAAATTCTCCTTGAGCACGATCCAGGCCAGTACGGCAGTAGTCACCGGAACAAAGGACATGAACAAGGCAACGGGAATAGTGCCAAGATGACGAATGGCATAGGCCACACACATAAGCGCAATAACATTGACGATCCCCCCTTGATAAACCGCCTGAACTGCCATATCGTGGTACTTAGCTTCTGCTATTCCCGAGGGAAAAACAAACCATAAAGGTGTAAATATCAGGACATTAACCACAGGAACAATCACTAACACATCCTGCCAGTTAATTTTCCAGAGTCGGATGCCAGTCATGTGAAAGGTGTAACAGAGAGCGGCAGTCAAAAGCAGGAACATTCCTGTAAGCTGGCTCCCTGAGACTGAAAAATTTCCTGTCATAACAAGGTTGGATAAAAAAATCAGACCAATGGCTCCGTAGCGGTGAAGTGCTATTTTCTGGTGGAAGACAAGCCAGGCCATCACAGCTCCCATGACCGGGAGCATACCATTGACAAGAACACCGGCATGGGCTGCGTTAATGACCTTTAACCCATAAAAGGAAAGCATGGTGTAGGGAAACCCCACCCCAAGTCCAATCACAAGATACTGGAACAGGCTGTAGCGACGCCAGGGGTAACGAAACACCGCCGGAGCAACTAGTATAAACGCTGTCCAGTAACGAAGCATCGTGATATCAGATGGTTGCAACTGAGTATGCACACCGAAACGAGAAAGAGTAATCCAGCCGGACCAGATAAAGACCACGGCAATACCAGCAATATAAGGTTTCAACGTATTCATGGGCTGTGGATTACTCTGAATCACCTGTACTGACAAGCTCTTCTCCTCGTGGTGAACAGATTTTGTTTTTCCGATGAGGATAAGTTTATGCTGCTGGCTCTCCTTTGAGTTGACCGCCCAGCGGCACCCACATGGGAGGAAACCATGACTCGAGCACTTAACGTATCTCATCGCTCTCTTGAGCAGTTAGTTTTTGACAACCGTTTTACCCGAGAACTGCCAGCCGATGCACAGACCACCAATACCAGGCGCCAGGTTGAAAAGGCATGCTACTCAAGGGTTCAGCCTACTCCTGTGCAGGCACCAGAACTCGTTGCCTACTCGAAAGAGGCGGCCGCCTTACTCGATCTTCAACCAAAAGATGTTGCGAGACCAGCCTTCTCTCAAATCTTCTCCGGAAATACTCTGCTTCCTGGCATGGATTCCCATGCCATGTGTTACGGCGGGCATCAATTTGGGAACTGGGCAGGCCAACTCGGTGATGGACGCGCTATCAACCTTGGCGAGGTGGTGAATCAGCAGGGGGAACATTGGATGCTGCAACTGAAAGGCGCTGGCCCCACCCCCTATTCCCGCGGCGCAGACGGCCTGGCGGTTCTGCGGTCTTCCCTGCGTGAATTTCTCTGCTCTGAGGCCATGTATCATCTTGGAGTGCCGACTACACGCGCGCTCAGCCTAATACTCAGCGGCGAATCGGTCATGCGGGATATGTTCTATGACGGGCACCCCGCCCTGGAGCCAGGTGCGGTGGTCTGTCGCCTTGCGCCCTCTTTTCTCCGTTTCGGCAATTTTGAAATTTTAGCCGCTCGAGGCGATCTCACGACACTGAAACAGCTTGTCGAAGTCACCATCAATCATCATTTCCCCCAGTTTGCTCCAGCGACTCCAGAGCATATTCTTGCCTGGTTTGAGCATGTCTGCCGCCTCACGGCTCAGCTGATGGTCGAGTGGCTGCGAGTGGGCTTTGTTCATGGGGTTATGAACACCGACAACATGTCAATCCTGGGACTCACTATTGACTATGGCCCCTATGGATGGCTTGAGGATTACGATCCCACCTGGACTCCCAACACCACCGACGCCATGGGCAGGAGGTACTGCTTCGGCAGACAGGCACAGATCGCACACTGGAACCTTGCCAGACTTGCCGATGCCATTCATCCGCTGATTGCCCAGAGCGCTCCGCTCGAAGAGATCCTTCGTTCGTATCCTCATCTCTTCACCCAGTCCTGGCAGGAAATGATGGCCAACAAACTGGGATTACAGGTGTTTATTCCCGCAACTGATCAGCGCCTGGTGGAAGACCTCCTGGCGCTCCTTCCCCAGATCGAAACGGATATGACGCATTTTTTTAGAAAACTTGCGGAGGTCCCCCTTGTTGTCGATCGTGATCAGGATCGTCTGGCACCTCTTATGGACGCTTTTTATCAACCCAAACAACTTGACGAAAATATTCGTGAAAAATTTAGCCAGTGGCTTGCCCGTTACGCAAATCGCCTCTGTGAGCAGCCTGAAGCCGGGCGAGGACGCAAGGAGCGCATGAACCTGGTGAATCCCAAATTTGTTTTACGCAATTATCTTGCCCAACTCGCAATTGATAAAGTGGGAGAAGGTGATTTTTCTCTTGTAAATAAACTGCTTGAGGTGTTACGCCATCCCTATGAGGAACAACCGGATATGGAGGAGTTTGCCCGTAAACGTCCGGAATGGGCCAGGTATAGACCGGGCTGTTCGATGCTCTCGTGTAGTTCTTAAAAGCATCCATCGACAAAAAACAAATTAATTCCTGCACCCGACTCCGTTTCAGGAGCGTGGTTGGGCGAAGAGGAACAGAGCATGGTACAAGAAGCAAAAAACTGGCAGGCTGTATTCTTTGATTTCGACGGGGTGATCGCAGATTCGACCGCAGTCAAAATCGAAGCCTTTCGCACCCTGTTCACCTCCTTCGGACCTGAGGTTCAGGAGGCCGTGGTCAACTATCATCTCGAAAACGGCGGCATGCCCCGACACGACAAAATACGCCACTGCTATGCCCAGTTTGTAGGCCGCCCACTTGAAGAGACTCTCATTGCACTCGAGTGTGAGAAATTTGCTGATATGGTGCGCGATGCCGTTATCGCAGCCCCCTTGATTCCGGGGGCTGCGGAAACCTTACAGTTGCTCAAAGCACAAACCATCCCCTGCTTTGTTGTCTCAGGTACTCCTCATGATGAGATGAACGCAATTGTTCAGGCCAAAGGTCTTCACGAATATTTTGTTGAAGTGCATGGTTCTCCACGTAAAAAGCCAATGGTGGTGGCCGATATTCTACAGAGGTATACCTTTTCCCCAACTTCCTGTCTTTTTGTTGGCGATGCCATGGCAGATTACCAGGCAGCCCGGGAGAATGGTTTAGACTTTCTTGGCATTGTTCCTCCTGGGAAGGAGTCTCTTTTCCCTGCCCACACCGTCATTGCCCAGAGGGTCCAGCTCCCATCCCCACTCTGACGAGAAATCCTGGCGAAGAGCCAGGCATCTCTGAGCAAGCCACTCCCGCAACGAGGTTCACCTTGACACTCTGGGTTAGTTTTTCTATACACAGAGATTAAGCTTTGCGGCAGAGGCCCTTGCCCCATTCTCTTCGTTGCGCCAATTTTTTATTCTGGAGAGCCTGTTCTGCCGATTGTTTTTTTGCTGGGGTGGCTTGAATGATCCATTCAGTTCTCCCTGCTTTACTATGACCGCCAGAGGCCAGACATGACCCAATTTGCCGGAAAAACTGCTGACAATCTGCAAAAAATCAGGGAAAGCAAACCCTTGATTCACAACATCACCAACTTTGTTGTCATGAACTATACAGCCAATGCATTATTGGCTGCCGGTGCTTCACCGGTCATGGCCCATGCAGACAGTGAGGTTGAGGAGATGGTGGACCTGGCCAGTGGTCTAGTGCTCAATATCGGCACCTTGACGGACAGCTGGGTCAACACCATGATAAAAGCCGGTCGCCGGGCCGTGGAGCTTGATAAGCCCATCATTCTTGATCCGGTGGGTGCCGGTGCCACCCAGTTACGGACCAACGCGGTTAGGGCAATTTTAGCCCAGACCTGGGTGAGTATTATTCGTGGCAATGCCTCTGAAATTCTCGCACTCCGGGGGCTGAATTTTGGCTCAAAAGGGGTGGATAGCGTCAACAGTATTGAGGAGACTACAGGAGTCGCCATTGAGCTCGCCCGCGAACTTGGGACCACCCTGGCCATTACAGGCAAAAGCGACCTGGTCACGGATGGCCTAAGGAGTTTTCGTGTCCATGGAGGGCATGCGCTCATGCCCTATGTTACCGGGACCGGCTGTTCAGCCTCTGCACTTCTTGGTGCCTTTCATGCTGTGGACAAAGATCCGGTCTCTGCAGCAGCAACCGGTCTCGCCTTTTTTGCTATTGCCGGAGAAACAGCAGGCCGGGAGGCAAAAGGACCAGGCAGTTTTATGATCCACCTGCTCGATGCCCTCTACAATCTCAGTCCGGCAGAGGTAGAGTCCCGTTGCCGTATTGAAAAAATCTAATTCTCCATGATCGATCTCTCCCTCTACCTGGTGACCGACCGGCGACTATCCTCTGGTCGCGATACTGTGAATGTGGTGGCGGCTGCCTTGCGCGGTGGGGTGAGTTGCGTACAACTTCGCGAAAAGCAGGCCAATACAAGGGAATTCATGGAAGAGGCACGGGCCGTAAAGACCCTGCTCGACAGCTTGGAACAGCCCGTCACCCTGATTATCAATGATCGTTTGGATGTTGCCATGGCCGTCCAGGCAGACGGGGTACACCTGGGGCAAAACGACATGCATATCACCGACGCACGCAGGCTTGTGGGTGATACCATGATTATAGGTATATCCGCAGAATGCATAGAGGATGCCCTTGCGGCCGAACGAGCTGGTGCAGACTATTTGGGTATAAGCCCGGTATACACGACACCGACCAAAACCGACACAGCAGCGCCTCTCGGACTTTCAGGACTTCGTCAAATCAGGCAGGCAGTCTCCTTACCCCTGGTGGGAATTGGTGGCATCAACAACGAGAATGCGCTTGATGTTCTAGGCGCTGGTGCCGACGGGGTCGCTGTGGTCTCCGCCATTGTCAGCGCCCCCTGCCCGCGCAGTGCGGCCGCCTCGCTGGCCCGGGAAATCAAACGGTTTAAAGCAGAACACCCCAAAGGAATGCATCCTGCCCCCTGCGAGTACTAAGCGCGACCCACACAACCATCCCCGTACAAAGGAACCCATGAACGCCGAGAAAGTCTACAACAGAGTTCTGACCATCGCCGGATCGGACAGCGGCGGTGGCGCCGGTATCCAGGCTGACTTAAAAACAATCAGCGCCAACGGTTGCTACGCCATGAGTGTCATCACAGCACTCACCGCTCAAAACACCGTGGGCGTCAGCGGGATTCATGCCGTTCCTGTAGATTTTGTTGCCGCCCAGATGGAGGCCGTGCTCTCGGACATAGGCGTCGACGCAGTCAAGATTGGGATGCTTTTTTCCCCTGAACTTATTGAAACCGTTGCCAGTCAGCTCAAAAATTATGGTGTTCGCGCCATTATACTCGATCCGGTCATGGTGGCCCAAAGCGGGGATAAACTGCTCCAGGACGAGGCTATTGAAGCCCTGAAACAACATCTGATCCCTCTCGCTGAGCTGATTACGCCCAACCTGCCTGAAGCCGCCGTGCTGTTGGGGCAGGAAGAATTTTCCAGCGCCAAGGCAATCGAAGAGGCCACCATGGAACTGATTTCCCTGGGCTGCCGCAATGTACTGATTAAAGGAGGCCACCTCGAAGGAGGCGCCAGTGATGACTGCCTTTATCTTGGAGCTGAAAAACGGCTTGTCATCCTTCCTGGTGAACGAATTCCGACCCGAAACAACCATGGAACAGGGTGCACCTTAAGTGCAGCCATTGCCTCCTTTGTAGCCCGCGGTGAATCCATAGAAGAGGCTATCCGCAGTGCAAAAGAGTACATTGCAGGTGCTATCCGTGCCGGAGCCGAGTACACCATCGGCCAGGGACACGGCCCGGTCCACCATTTTTACCGCTTCTTCTGAGCAGAAGGAGAAAGAGTTTGTTCCAACAGGCTCCGGAAATCTCACTGGAGCGGATTAGTCTTGCGTTCGCTGGCAAACCTCTTTTTCACGAACTGAATCTGCGCCTGGCAGGCGGTCAGACCACCTGCATCCTGGGGCCCAGCGGCTGCGGCAAATCAACGCTTTTAAAACTGATCGCGGGTGTCTCGCCACTGCACTTTAGCGGCGACATCACCTTTTCCTCTGGCCTGGAACAGCATCCGGTTGCCTGGATGGGACAGAATGATCTCTTGCTTCCCTGGTTGAGTCTGCTTGACAACGTACTCTTAGGCCCGAGGTTGCGCCGTGAACGTACACCAGAGCAAGACGAAAAGGCGCGTGAACTCATCCAACAGGCGGGGCTCTCCGGCTACGAATCGGCATTACCTGGCACTCTCTCCGGCGGAATGCGCCAACGGGCCGCCCTGCTGCGTACGCTTATGGAAGGACGACAGATCCTGCTCATGGACGAGCCATTTTCCGCTCTGGACGCGCTGACCCGGGTTCGCCTACAAAATCTCTCAGCCGAGTTAACCCGGGGAGCAACGGTGATCTTGGTGACCCATGACCCCATGGAGGCCTTGCGTCTTGGCCACCGTATCATCGTCCTTGCCGGTACCCCCATTGCGGTCGTGGAAGAGCTCATACCCGACACACCGCCGCCGCGTGAGGCGGGGACAACTCTGCTCAATACCCACTACGCCCATCTCCTCTCCCTCTTAATGCAGGGAGCACCCCAATGAACCATCTGCGTGGGGTGATCCTTTGCTGCGGGTTGCTTGTATGCTGGCAGGTGCTGGTGCTCATCACCGGTGTTCCGCCCTATATACTCCCAGGTCCTCTCCCTGTTGCCTGGGCACTGGTTTCCCATTTTTCCATCCTGGCTGGTCACCTGGGAACAACCTTTGCAGAGATTCTCCTGGGATTGAGCCTGGGAACCCTTTTGGGGACCTCCACAGCGCTTTCCATGATCATCTCTCCGTTGCTGAAGCGTTGGATGTTACCCATTCTTGTGATATCTCAAGCCATTCCCGTCTTTGCCCTGGCACCTGTACTGGTGCTCTGGTTTGGCTACGGCATGGCCTCCAAGGTGGCCATGGCTGTACTGATTATCTATTTTCCGGTCACGGCCTCATTTTACGGTGGGATGCAGCGCACAGAACCAGAACTGCTTGAACTCGCCAGGATCATGGGAGCGGGCAGACTTGAGATACTGCGAACGATTGTCATCCCCTCAGCCCTGCCCGGCTTTGCCTCCGGTCTGCGGGTAGCCACCGCAGTTGCGCCCATTGGTGCCGTGGTGGGAGAATGGGTCGGCTCTAGTGCTGGCCTGGGTTATTACATGCTGCACGCCAACGCCCGCATGCAGATCGACAGTATGTTCGCAGCCCTCGCGCTTTTGGCGGCGGTATCGCTCCTTCTCTATTTCTGTATTGATCGACTGTTGGATAAACTTATTTACTGGCAACCCAATCAAGGAACATCATTATGAAAAAATCTGTCTTTCTGCTGTCCCTGTTTTGCGTATCCCTGTTGCAGACCATGCCAGCTCTGGCCGGTGAAAAGATGACCGTCCTTCTGGACTGGTTCGTCAACCCTGATCATGCGCCGCTCTTTGTTGCCAAAGAGATGGGCTACTTTGAAAACAAAGGGCTTGATGTGGAGCTGATCGCTCCCTCAAACCCCAATGATCCACCAAAACTGGTTGCCGCAGGCAAAGCAGATATTGCTGTCTCCTATCAGCATCAGCACCAGATGCAGGTCGATCAGGGATTGCCCCTGGTTCGCATCGCAACCCTGGTCGCCACTCCGCTCAACTCCCTGGTGGTCCTCGATAACGGCAAAATCAACTCCATCAAGGACCTGAAAGGTAAAACCATCGGTTACTCTGTGGGTGGATTTGAGACAGCACTTCTTAATGCCATGCTGGCAACGGAAGGACTCAGCCTTGATGATGTCAAGCTGGTCAATGTTAACTTTTCCCTCTCCCCTTCCCTGTTCACCGGTCAGGCAGATGCGGTCATTGGCGCCTTTCGCAACTTTGAGCTGAACCAGATGGACATTGAAAAACGTCCAGGCAAGGCCTTTCTGGTCGAAGAGTATGGCGTACCGGCGTACGATGAACTCATCCTGGTAGCCAACAAAAAACAATTGGGCGATGCCAAACTACGCAAATTTGTCGATGCTCTTGAAGAAGGGGTACAATATCTGGTCAATCATCCCGATAAAAGCTGGAAACTCTTTGTCAGTCATGGTCGAGAGTCGCTTGATGATGAACTCAACCGGCGAGCTTGGAAAGACACCCTCCCCCGATTTGCTCTGCGCCCCGGCGCCCTGGATCAAAAGCGTTATCGCCGCTTTGCCGATTTTCTTCAAAAACAGAAGATCGTCACCAAGGTTCCCCAACTTGAGGAGTGGGCTGTAGAGCTAGATTAGTTCCCGTCCAGAAATGGCTTTTTCGGAGTCGAGGTTTATTACCCGACCTCGAACAAAAATCCTCATTTCTGACCGGACCTTAGACTAAATATCCGTTGTTTTCGCCTCGCTTTATTCGTTTTTTCCTGGACCTCTGACGAGCTGACTTTTATACTGCCAACTGGCATAGAGTATCGCAGTCGGGATCCGGTTACAGAGAGTTTGACACTCCATGCATAATTGTTCATGCAAAGTACAGGGAGGAGCAACGACGGTATCTAGATGTGCGTCAAGTTACTGCATAACCTCATGTCCACATTCTTCTTCAGCAATCAAGAACTGCCCTCTCCTTGGGTACAATCCCCGACCGGAAGCCCATTCACCCAAAAAAACAACTGAAAAGGAGTTTTTTGTGCACCATCGAAACCTTCTCTCCACTGTTCGCGCCTGTCTTCTCATTGCCCCTCTGGTCCTTGGCCTGAGCTGTACCCTGGAGGCAAAAAGTATCGGCAAAGATCAGGTCAACATACGTTCAAATCCCAGTACAAAAAGTAAAATTCTCTTCAGCGCGCCCCTGGGATATCCCATCTCCATTGAAAAAGAATCCAAGGACTGGGTCTTTTTCACAGATTGGCAAAACAACAAAGGCTGGGTATACAAACCCTTGGTCTCAAAAATTAATACTGTGGTCATTCTGGTAGAAAAGGCTAACGTGCGTAGTCAACCAACCGTCAAATCGAAGGCTCTAGCCATTGCTGAGATGGGTGAAATTTACAAAATTTTGAGCAAGAGCGGCAACTGGGTCAAGCTGGGGTATTACCACGGCGGCTCTGAGGTCGGCTGGATTCGCGACGATTTGGTCTTTGGTGAGTAATATTTTTTAAGCACCGCAGGGAAAGCCGGTCTCAGACGACTACGCTCTCTTTTTCATACATCATTTGCTGAAATGACGGTGGGATAGCCTCGTCTTGTTGGATGACTGCTCCCTCTGTTGCAACGATACAGACAACAAAGGACCTGGCCGCCATCGGCACAGGTCCTTTGTTGTCTACTTTCAGGGCACCCTTCAGTTTAAGCCCTAGCCTTTTACAGCCACTCACGCCCCTTTTTGCTCAAACTTCTGCTTACCGAAATCCTGCATCGCCACCACAGAACGACGAATATTTTCTCGCATCTCTTTCCAACTCACATAATCTCGCGATACCTGTAAGGCACCGTAGAGCAGCAAGGCGTTCTCAAGGCCAATGGTCTCGTCAATTGGCTCTGCGGGAAAACGAGCATCTATTGCGGCTGGATTTGCCTCCTGTTGGTAGAAAGCAAGGCGACCAAAATAGCTTGCCATCTCTCCAAGGAGCTCCCAAAATCCCTCACGCCAGGCACCAATCCCTCCTGCTTGAACCAGCTGATAGAGACAATCCCCCACCGGCTCGACAGGAAAGTCTACCTGGGAGAATTGATACTTTCCATCTTGTGGAGGTTCGTCACCATTAACCTCATGCCAACTGATCAGGGCATGGGCACGGGTAGCGATTTTCATTGCCTGGAAGCGGGACCAGAGCAAAAATTCATAGTAGTAGTCGGCTATGGCCTGATCCGCCTCCATGCGATAGATGTTGCCATACTCCCGGTTAAACTGGTCTAGATTACCCAAATGCACGATCTGGCTGACCACAGAATAGATGTAGGAGAGATCAACGATCGCCTCCTTGTTCACCAAAATTTTGTGCATGCCATCAGCACTGGTATTGAAGGCCAGGCGGGCCGAACCATCCTCCAGGCCGAGTCGGGCGAAATAGGCATCGAGCTGCTCACATTCATCGATGTAGTTCTCTGTCTTGACGAGCAGAACCTTTGCCAACAACGGTTTGAGTTCAACCTCTTTTGTCCCGATAAACTCAAGTGCCCGGTTGATGCGTTTGCTCTCAGCACTTGAGAAATTAAACATCTCCATGTATTCCCCCCACAAGCAAAAGGGCAGCTAAAAGCTGCCCCTGTAAAAACGCGGTGCTCTGTGCACCATGGATCAAATTTATTGCGCCTTTTTTTCCGCCTCTTTGGCGGCCATCACTTCGGCTTCGTTTTCCAGCACCTCGCCAAGTAACCTGGCTGTTTCTCCCACAACCTTGAGGCAGTGCTGACGCCGACTCTCTGCATTCCCGTAAAAATTCTTCACCTCATCGCGGTTCATCCAATCGACACGGGCAATCTCGCCGCAGTTGATCCCACCATATTCATCGGTGAGGTCTTTGAATGACTTCATCACCTTTTTTGTGGCAGCCCACATACGGGGATTTTCCTTTTCTTCAAGACTGGAGCGACTGTACAAGGTACCTATGACACTGGCAGCCCCAACTAGCGCACCGCAGACATGACCTGTTCCACCGATGCCCCCACCAAAGGAACCCAGAGCTTTGATGACGGAAGGATCCTGCACTCCCAGTTTTTCCTGACCAATCATGGCCAATACCTGACTGCAATGCAAACGTTTTAAAAACAGATCTTGTGCCTTCTCCTGCATCTCATCGGGCCGCATGATTCCTCCATACATTGAATTTGATCAACAAGTAGTGTAAGAACACTGCCAATGTACCTTAAATAAGGAGAAACCGCACCGCGTTTGTATGACAAAAAACCTTTGAAATCCTTCTTTCTTCTCACCTCTAACCGCTAACTCTTCTATCAAAAAAACTACCACAGTGTCTCCCTCGTCTTCTCCTGTTATTGTTTTTGACTTTGAAACCACCGGCCAGGCTCCCAAATACGGTGATCGCCCCATAGAGGTTGGGGCGGTAAAAATCGAACAGGGATACATTGTCGACAGATTTCAATCGTTGATGAATCCTGGTTTTACCATTACCGGCTTCATTGAATCGCTGACGGGCATCAGCAATGAGCTTCTGATTGAAGCGCCCTCCTGCGAAGAGGTAATCGCTCAATTTGCCGACTGGATTGGAGAGTTGCCTCTGGTGGCGCACAATGTGGGTTTTGACCGAAGTTTTCTTGATGCAGAACTGGCTGGACTTGGCCGCGAACGGAACAATCCCCTGGCCTGTACCGTGCTCACCTCCAGACGTATTTTCCCCTCCTCACCCAACCACAAACTTGCCACACTCGTTGAATTTCTTGGCATTGCCAATACAGGAGTCTTTCACCGGGCGCTCAATGATGCAGAGATGACAGGGCACCTCTGGATTGCCATGACCGAGCTGATCAGGGACCGTTATGGACTTAATGAAGTCCCTTTCTATCTGATGCAGAATTTGATGAAGGTGGCTAGGGCAAAGGTGGACCGCTATCTGAAAAATTTTGCAGAGCGGCAGCAAAATCAATCACTTTTGGATATCTGAGGGGCGAGAGAAAACAGAGAGGTCTGTTCCCTATCGTTCAGCAAGGAAACTGGCCACCTCGGCATAGACATCAGTGCTGGTGATAAGCTTCATACACTGGAGGTGCTTTTTGGGGCAGCGGGGTTTGTTGCAGGGACTACAAGGTACCGGTTTATGCAGGACCACGGCATTTTCTGAATAAGGACCGCTGCACTGCGGATCCGTGGCACCGAACAAGGCGACCAGAGGAACCTGTAGGGCCGTTGCCGCATGCATCAGGCCAGAGTCGCTGGTGACCAGAACGTCGCATTCACCAAGCAGAGCGATGGTCTCTATCAGGCGGGCCGTCCCCGCCATATTCAGCATTTTGGGAGCGGCTGCTCCCGATTGGGCGATGATCTCGCTGCAGTTGGCCCGCTCCGCTTTGGAGCCAAAGAGGATGATTCGCGCCTGGGGATCACGACAGATTAACTGGGCAAGCTCGGCGTAGCGCTCTACGGGCCAGCGTTTTGAAGGTGCGTAGGTAGCTCCGGGGATAAATCCAACCAGCGGCTGCTCTCCCACCTTGATATCGGCCAGCGAGCTGACCCGCGCCTTCATGGCATCGATCTGATCACCAAAAAGATAGAGCTCAAGGTCATAACTCCCTGAACGCAAGCCAAAACTGAGCATAAGGCGCATATACATATCCACCTTATGTTTCTTCACCACCGCCAGAGTCTCATGTACCCCGTGGCTCAACAGAGAACCGCGTCCTGCAGCAATGGCCCCTGCTCTGATTGGAATACCTGCCAGCCGGGAAACCAAAGCTGGCATAAAACGGGGAGTAAGCAGGACCACCGCATCGAAATTGTACTGTCGCAGGTCCCGCACAAGCTGAAAAAAGCCACGGACACCGCTATGCTCACCATCTTTTTCATAAATAAGAAGACGATCGATGCGTGGGCTGAATTGAAAGATATCATGCACCCGCGGTGTTCCCAGAAGTGTAATTTCCGCATCAGGGTAATTCTCACGCAGGGTCCGCACTGCTGGGGTGGACATCACGGATTCACCGATACGATCAGCGGACCAGATCAGAATTTTTTCAAGTGATTTGGGCAGCGGTTTCATGGCGTACTTAAGAAGCTTTGGCAATCAGACCAGTCAAACGTTCGACGGCAAAGGTGATACAGGGATCCTGGGACAGGGCAATTTCGTAGTTGGCAATGGCCTCATGTGTCTTCCCCAGACGCTCCAGATTGAGGGCGAGGTTGGCAAAATCAATGGCCGATGCAGGGTTCAGCTCAACAGCCCGTGTAAAACAGTGGACAGCCTCCTGAAACTGATCCAGCTTGAAATGGCAGACGCCCATAGTGTTGTAAATATCGGGTCGTTCTTCATCTCTCTCCAGCCCCTTGGCAAGAACCTCGACAGCCTCCTGGTACCGCTCCAAGTCCCGTAAGCAACAACCGCTATACGAAAAGAGGTAGGGAAGATCCTCATCATTAGGGGCAAGCTGCAACGCCTCCTCAAAACACTCCAGAGCGGCCTCGGCAAGACCGTGCTCATAGAGATGACGACCACGGTAAAACGGCAAGGCGTAGGCACCGGGGACCAATGCCTGCATGGCTGCAAGTTTTTCATCAAGCTCCTCACCCGCAAGCAGTTCGGCAGCGAGTTTGGCAGCAAAAAGCGGTGCATTCCCCCCTATGGCCCGTTCTCGGAAATGGGCACCGGGGATAATGGTGTAGACTGCCGGTATCTGCAGCTGAGGATGTGTGGTATCCAGCACAAAGACCTCCAGACCGATTTTTTCCAGGGCGCGAACACAGTTCTGCACTTCCTGGTAAATATCTGCGTCGTGAAGATCAGCGACCTGGGAGAGCCCGATGGAACTTGACGGCTCAACCACATGGGCAACCTCACTTAAGCTAAGTGGTTTGGGCAGACCACTGGCAACATAGTTGGCATTGGAATTAAAATCCCCGGCGAGCTGGGCTACCTCGGTCAGGGCACGGATCAGCGCCTTGTTGGCATCGGGCGTGGTCCCGGCGGTGTAGACGATCTCACTTGAGTCAGGAAAGGTACTCGGATCCCAGGCCAGAGCCCCGATTGTAGGGATGCCGGTATCCAAGGAAAAATCATTGAGATACACCTCGATGCCGTTACTTCGAAACTTTTCGACCAGTTGGGCAGCCACCGGATCAGTTATTGACTGAAGATCAATCTGGGGCGTCTGTATTTTTTCACGAGTGATCAGAGCGCAGACATGCCGCTCCACCACCTCACTGATTCCCTGCATCACCGCCTCTTCATAGGTATTGCCGGCAGAAGGGCCATTAAATTCGTTAATGGCATAGAACCAGGAAAAAGGAACAAGCACCTCACTGTTATCGCGTAGTTTACGCGCCCAGGTCCATTGCAGGGGCAGACCGGTCAACAGCTGGCGTAGGGTCTCGGGCGCAAGAGTCGTGTCATGCACCGAGGCGAGCAGCGTTTCCATAGGCAGCACAGGGTACCCTGCAGCCTCCATGGTCGCATAGTCACCTCGTATAAAGTTCTCCTCATCCGAGAGAAAGCTGAAAAAGCTAAACCGCTCGCCAAGTTCCATACAGGCACTGGCACGGGACTGCTCAGGGGTAGACCCTTTGCCCATCTGTTTTTTATTCCCGATGATTCTGCGGGCATCTTCTCCACATACACTGAAATAAACCGGAATATCCAGACGTCCGTTATCAATACGGCGAATCTCTTTGAGCACATCGAGATTAGTTGTTTTCAACCGTTCTTGAAAACGGGCAACGGTCTCTTCCGGACTGCAGGCCTTATCCTGGTCAAGGGTGTATTGTTTGCTACAGGGCTGCAAGCTTATCAGTCGCTTTTCCATAAATCTCTTTCAGGGTCGTGCACGCGGGCATTGGTTTATCGTTTCAATACATACAGGGGACAAATGTTATTTATGCAACAATGTGAACTCCGGCTGTGTTGGCTAGCTGTTGTGCTATGTTCACCATTCGCTCGCCCCACTCTTTTCCCCGGGCGGCAAGATGAATATGGCGCAGCTCCGCATCGATTGGTTCCAAAACAAGCTCCAACCGATTCTGTGGGGTTAAATCCCCAAGCCGCTCAGGCCATTCAATAATGCTGACGCCGTCGTATTCAAGGTACTCCGCAAGGCCAGAGGCTTCAATATCATCCTCATCAGCCAGGCGATAGAGATCCATGTGGGCGATGGGCAAACGCCCCTCGTACTCGTGGAGAAGTGCAAATGAGGGACTGGAGACATACTGATCGTCCCCTACCGCAAGACCACGCGCCAAGGCCTGGGTCAGAGTTGTCTTTCCTGCCCCCAAAGGACCATAGAGCAGAAGGACATCCCCCGGCTTCAGTTCCCTGGTCAAAACTTCGGCAAAGGGAGATAAGGACTCAGGACCTTGGCAGGCAAGGGTGCATCCGTTCTGCGACGATGAAGGGTTTTCCTCGGTCACGATTGTCTACAGAGCAAAAGGAATGGAGAAATACGACAAAAGGGTGTCTTGAATAATTAGATTTTTCAATCAAGGTCAAGGCATGCAAAAAATTTTACCGCAGGCATATACATGATATTCCGAGGATAAAATTTTTCGCATAACGCAGAGATTGGCAGAAAAAGCAATTATTCAAGATTCCCGAAAGAGATTACCTACCACAGCTGGCAAGATTTATGAAGCCTGAATCCCCTAAAGGCGATGGCTATTTGTGATATTTATGGCCAGCCTTGATAGTCCAGGCACGATAGAGCTGCTCAAGTAAGATAAGGCGGGTCATCTCGTGCGTAAAGGTAAGCCTGGACAGGGAGATGGTCTGCTGGGCATGATCAACAACCGATTGATGCAGGCCTAGAAAACCACCGATACAAAAACAGATCTGCGATGCCCCCTGATCCTCCCATTTGTTGAGAAGATTGGCCAGATCCAGGGAGTCAAGCTCTTTGCCGCGGGGATCAAGAGCGATACAGATATGAGCCCCCTGGGCCTGCTCCAGAAGCAGTCCGGCCTCAGTGAGCTTGATAACATCATCAGGATCATTTTTCTTGTGCTTTTCACGAAGAACAGGCAGTTCCACCTGAGCAAAGCGACCGAGCCGCCCGGAATAATCCCGTATACCGGCATCAAGATAGGATTCCTTGGTTTTCCCAAGAAAGGGGATGAGAAACTTCATCGGGAAAACTTATCCACATCCCCCCGGTCGATCAGAGCTCGAAAAACGCGGCAAAATTCTTCGTAGCTGATCTCTTTGTTAAAACCAGGACACGACTCGGTGATTGTGGTGTAGTTGTTTTCGTCGGCGAGCATACTGGGATGCAGCGGCCATTGCCGACAGCGCCAGGGACGACCTTCGTGCACCGTACACCCGGTGTTCTTATCATAAAAGATACAGTGCCCGTCACGAATCTGCATCTGCACTACAGAGCCGGTGATGCGCCAATATTTTTGCTCGACCTCCTCACGACTCAATCCGAGGGCTTGGACCATACGCTCCTGGTCGTGCTCATCCAACGAGACGGTGGTTTCTCCATGGCAACAAAATCCACAGAGGCTACAGGTAAATATATCGGTAATGGTGGGAGAGGAATCAGAACTCATAGCAGGTCATGTCTTGGTTGGGCCCAATAAGGCGGGGAAAAGTTTGGCTCGAGTTTCGGCAAAATCAAACTGAGGCATGTCAAATGCACAAAAAAAAGCGCCGGTCCTTTTGCAACAAAGGCCGACGTCAAATGTTCATTCAACGTAACCGATCATGGGGGTAAGCCCCAAAAATGCCGGTTATCACCGAACCTGTAAGCGATTGCGGGGTGCCGGAGATGCAAGGCATCGACCTGTGCAGCGTACCCCTGTACGTAAACAGGCCGATAACACCGCAGATTCGGTGCCCCGTGATCGCTTACCATTCAACCAAAAGGGCCTCAGGCGTAGCCGATGATATCACCAAAGATTGAAATATCAACCCCGAATTTCAGCGCAGCCAAGCGCCATTTCTGTTCGACCGGGGTATGAAAAAGGACTTCCGCGTCGGCGGGTACCGTAAGCCAGCTGTTATCCACCAGCTCGCTTTCCAGTTGCCCGGAGCCCCATCCCGCGTAACCAAGCATGAAGAGGTATTCTTTGGGCCCTCGTCCCAGGGATATATCTTCAAGCAGACGGGTATCACGGCTGAGATGAATTCCAGGTTGCACTTCCACCGAGTAACGATCCTCCACGTCAGTGGAATAGAGGATAAACCCGGCATCTACCTCCACCGGGCCGCCCATGTAGACCGGCTCAATGGGGCCGTCAGGAATAGGCAGGCTGGAGCCATGAAAAACGTCAAGCAGGGTAATTTCCGGGTTAGGATTATTAATCACCAACCCCATAGCCCCCTCCTCGTTATGCGCACAGATATAGATCACCTGTTCCTGAAACCGTGGATCAGGCATCTGAGGTGTGGATATGAGAAAATTACCGGCCAGACTTTCCATTATGGTCCTCGTTGAACTCTTCGTTTCAACTCTATGCTACCACCTGAGTTCAAACAGGGTCAAGGAGTGTTTCCCCGAATCCCGGAGAAGTGAGGCTAGCACACAGGTTCTCTAGAGCAGGCGCAGGAGTTGGGGTATTTTTCCGTTCACAAGGGGTAGAGCAAGCTTGCTGGAAGCTTAAGTTTTGGGTAACTTATAATCTGAACAAAATTTTCAAGCAACTACTGGGTAGCTTAAATAATTAGATTTTTCCATCACGTCCGACAGCCCATCGCGTGTCTGGCGAAAAAACAGCTACCTTGTTCCCCACCAGCCCTACTTAGCAATAGAGGACGACTATGAGCGAACAATCCCCTCTCAACTGCCAATCCACCAAAATGAAAAATGCTATCACCTGGATGGCGGAAAACCTGCAGAACAATCCTGAAAAACCTCGGCATACGATTGTCCAGGATGCAGAACTCCGATTTGATCTGACCCCGCTGGAATGTGAGTTTTTAAATAAGCACTTTGCCAAGGCGACGGCTTAGAGGGCGCTTTTTCAAAAAGATTTGGAGGAGGTTAAAGCTCATACACTACGTCGGCTAATCAAGGACCATACTGGATTCGTGAGCAGGCACTCTTTGCTCGTTGTCACGGATCCGGAAAAAAAACATTGCCCTGCCAAGATCCCCTGTTCACTTTTTGAACAACTTCCTCCTCTAGTAAAAGGGAGATCTCAGACTCCATTCTTTTTCCTGCCCAGGACACATTTCTATCCTGCACTCATTCAGCCCTAAGTGCATAGGCGAAAGTCCTTCCAGCACAAGAGTTCAACAAGTATTCACTGATTCGAAGCCCCATTTTTTGCTCCCTTCTTTTGCCTCATGGCCTCTATTTTGCGTTAGCAGACTCAGTATTCTGTTTTGTGCCAACCAGACGTAAAAGCTCCTCCTGTTTCCACGGTTAAACCAGGGGGAAGTATCTGGAAGTTGGCACAACCCGCTGATCGATTACGCTAAAGCGAAACTCAAGCTGCCTGGAATTGTGCATTTTTCTCCAATTTCCAAGAGGGTACGCCAACGCTTTTGAATAATCGAGACAACCTTACTCAACATAACAGAGGGGTGTATGACATGAAGCTTCAAGATCGTGTAGCATTAGTAACTGGTGGAGGTCGCGGTATTGGCAGGGGAATAGCCTTGGAGCTTGCCAAAGAAGGATGCTCCGTCGCAGTGGCTGATATGAACCTGAACGATGCCCAATCCGTTGCAGCTGAGATTCAGGCGCTTGGCCGAACATCCCTGGCAATTCAAGTCAATGTCACCGACTGGGACGATGTACAAAAGATGGTTCAAACCACGGTTGAGACATT
Organism: Desulfobulbus rhabdoformis; assembly: GCF_016919065.1. Classification (GTDB taxonomy): domain Bacteria; phylum Desulfobacterota; class Desulfobulbia; order Desulfobulbales; family Desulfobulbaceae; genus Desulfobulbus; species Desulfobulbus rhabdoformis. The sequence goes on from NZ_JAFFQA010000009.1 coordinate 119,315, forward strand.
GGGAAAACTTGATATTATTTGCAACAATGCAGGTGTTATCAGTATTAAATCCGTTGAGGAACTGACACCGGAAGACTGGGATTTCGTGCTTGATGTCAATGCCAAGGGTGTTTTCATGTGCTGTAAGGCTGCCATACCAGAACTGAAGAAAAACGGCTGGGGGCGCATCATCAACACAGCCTCAATTGCCGGAAAAGAAGGATTTCCTCAACTCTCCCATTATGCGGCATCCAAATTTGCTGTGGTTGGTTTTACGGTTTCTTTGGCCAAAGAGCTGCAGCGAGACAACATCACGGTGAATTCAATTTGCCCGGGAATTGTCCCCACCCAGATGTGGTATGGACCCAATGGCCTGGCTGACAAATGGAAACTTGAGGGCGAGACCATGGAGGAATCCTGGAAACGACACCAGGATATCCTCATTCCCCAGGGAGAAGGGCAAACACCGCAGGATATGGGCCAGTTGGCTGTATTCTTTGCAACTCAGGACCATATAACCGCCCAGAATATCAATGTGGATGGCGGATTCACCTGGCATTAAAAAACGAGCCCGATAACGCTTGAATGACTGACTCCTGAATCAGTGACGGCGGGTGGGCGCTGAAAAGTGCATTCTTTTCGCAGGGCCTGAGTTTGCTTCCGGTTCCCTTTTCAGCACCGCTCGCCACTTGTCCCCTCAAAAATGTCGATCTTTTATCTTCAGGTGTTCTACTTTGGAACAAAAAACATTTACAGAAAGGACCTTGGTGTATCCTTCACAACACGTTTGCGCTCACTTTTTCTAGATCATTATGTGCCGCCTGAAGCTCCTGCAATGACGAGCTAGGCGCACCAAATCGATCTCCGCATGAACCAACCTGCCCTGCACCAGCACGGGTGAGAATCCTTCAGCATTGCATGCCACCCTCCCCGTCTTGTTCAAAAATCGAACAGGTGACAAAGCAACGAGCAAGAATTTCTTTTTAAACCTGATTCGGGTTAAATCCAACCCAACCCCTTCTTCCAGTATCTTAAACGCAACAGATCACTTGCATAAAGTCCAACCACATGCCGCTCAAGCAGTTGCTCAAGACTCAGCTCGGGCATGGCCACAGGCCTGCACAGGGTTTCCTGAGCGAGCTGACAGATGCTTTCGACAAGCTGTCTCTGCGTTTTTTGCAATTTTTCGCAGATGCTTTTAAATTCAAGCTCTCCATACCTTGGATAAAATCTGAGTGCTAAAGAATCGAGGATATTCCACTGGCCCCCCTCCGTGGGCTTGGTGACCATCCCTTTCCCCTCATCTGCGACAACCTGCTCACACCATGTAATTCCAAGCTCTGTCCAGCCAAGTGCATGGGCAACAAGTTCATTGCCGGTCAGCTCACGGCCTGCAACATAGCCGGGGATGGTTCCCATGCTGACCATGGCCGGTGGCATTGCTTCCAACTCAAGCATGAATTTACGAAAATGGGTCTGAATATCCGTGGCAAGCCGCTGTTTCCTGTCAACTGTCGTCACTAATAACCACCTGTCTTTACGACTCTTCTCCCTTCCAAAACGGTAATTGAATAATCACCGTGGTACCGCTGCCCGATTCACTCTCCATTTCAATGGAACCACCATGATCGGCAATAATCTTCTGGGAGATAGCCAGGCCCAAACCGGTGCCAGCCTGTTTGGTGGTAAAATACGGGTAAAAAACCTGGGACAAAAGCTCAGGTTCTATCCCTGGTCCGGTATCGTGAATTTTCAACTCAACCAGCCCGGCCTCCTCTTGATTATTCAGGCTAATGGCAAGCTCACCGCCCTCCTCCATGGCCTGCATAGCATTGATAAAAACATTCATCAATACCTGCTGAAGACGGTCACTGTCACCGGTGATCGGTTTCAAATCAGGGGCCAACTCAAGACGAAGAGCAATCTGATTTTCTGTTGCCTCGGTTCGAATGAGGGTCACATTGGTCTCGACCAGAGCGGCAAGATCGATACGCTCCAGATTGAGCACCGAGGGCCTGGTAAAACTGAGCATCTCGGTGATGGTTCGGTTCATGCGCTCGGTTTCTTGAATTAAGAGTTCGGCGGTTGCCTGCTCTTGACTACCAACGGGAAATTTATTTTTGAGCAGTAGTGCCAACCCTTTGATCGAACTCAGTGGATTACGCACCTCATGGGCCACACCACCTGCCATTCGCCCAACCGCTGCAAGCCGTTCATTTTCCCGCATTCTCTGTTCCAGACTGCGGATCTCGGTTACATCAGAGATCAACAAAACCCGCCCCATATACTGGCCCTGAGAATTGACAATGGTCAACGGATGACAGAGAAGCGCGCAACGACGCTCGCCAAAACGAATCTGCACTCCTTTCTGATTTCCCTGCTCGTCCTCGCTTGATAGCGCAGGTTCACCGTCAAAAAAACTCGAGAGTTGATGGGGCAAGACATCGCCAGGCCGCCTGCCAGTGGCCTTGTGGCGCTCAATCCCGGTCAAACGGCTGATGGCATGGTTCCAGGTGGTAATGTACCCGTGTTCGTTGGTGGCGATTACGCCAACCGGCAGTTTGGTGATGAGCAAGGAGGTAAAAGCCTGAATGGTGTCCAGGGTCTTCTGGGAGATACGAAAGCCCTGGACCGTCGACAGAGAAAACCAGCCCCCCAAACCGACGAACAGCATGGCCAGGGAAAGCATGAAAATCTGCATTTGCAATCGCCTGAGTGTCCGGTCAAACTCCTGCATATCAAGGCCAATCACCACATAATGGGGATTGTTCTTTTGACTCCCATCAGGGACAAGACGAAACAGGGAATGTTTGGTTGGGGCGGGTGATTGAAAAAATAATGGCCCTTGCTGCGCCAATGGGGCAATGGGCAGAGGAAGTACCGACGGCAGGACCAGGTTTAATGCGCGAATGGTCTCAAAGACGCGCCCCAATTCCTTAAACTGCTGAATCGTATAGATCAGCTTGGGTGGTCCCTGATCCGTATTTCCAGCTATCTCAAGCTCTGGCAGTTTCGCTACCTGCCCGACCTTTGCATGGTTATCATGGGCGATAATGCGACCGTCTTTATCCACCACCATAAAAAAACGCAGGTCTGGGTCTTCAGCAAGATGGTCAATAACCCGCTGCACATGGACTGCCCAGGACTCGTTATTCCAGTAATCCTTGCGTAGGTCGGCAATGTAGGAGGCACGGGCACCAGAATGAAGCACTCGAATCAGGGTCGAAGCCTTCTGTAGCATGGCATTGGTCATAAGCCGCTCTTCCAGCCGCAGATTATGAAAGGCAAACGTCACCACTATCATAATCAACAGGCCGCCTGCAGCTGCCAGCAGCCAGGGGGAGGAAAAAATAAAGGAAGGTCGTTTTAAGGCCATGGGTATGTTCGTTGTCTCCACACCTTCTGAGGGATGCGTTTTGTATATAGGGCTGCTAGCTTGTCTGCAAAGAGTACTCCAAGCGGCTCACAGTACTCAGTAACTGATAAAAGTAATGATGCAGGATGGTTACCGACTCCCTTCTTATCAAAACTGGATACTTTTTACCCACCCCAACAAGAACAACTGGATAGAAAGGTGACAGTTGGCCCCCTTGTACTAGCCCCAAGCTGTTACCCAAAAAAGGAGCCTACAAGTTAACCACGAAAATTCAGCGAGATACAATATGATTTTTTTTCTGGCACACATCTCGCTACAGAAGAGGCACAACAGGCAAATCTTCAACCTCATGGACTCTGGAGTATGAAACCATGACAACAACCAACACCAAAAACAAACTCATGATGGCTGCCATCCTGACCACCGGGCTGACATTGGCAATCAGCCAGGCGGCAGTGGCCCAACCGGGTAAAGGCGGTGGGAAAGGCCCTCAGGGCGCACAGGTTGACATGCCTTGGCATTATCAGATGAACAGCGAGTTCAATAAAACTCGAGAAGCATTCCTGCAAGACACCACAGCTGAGCGCAAGTTACTCGCTCAAAAAAAGGCAGAGATGCAGGCAATCATGCAAGCAGGTACACCGGATACGGTCAAAGCTTCTGCGGTTGCCGGAGAGCTCTTTGAACTCCACGAAAAACTCCGTCTGAAAGCACGAGAAACAGGCTTTCCACTTCCCATGCTCCTCATGGAAACTGGAAAACACGGCATGAAATATCATAACTACCCTACAGGTGGTATGAAGCGACGCTAACCCAAACCCGTAGTTGTATTTTTTTCCAAGCCCTCCTGTCGCCCCGGCGGTTCCCTCCCTCCTTTCCGCTGGGGCGTTTTCTATCGAACCCGCCATGTCATCGATCTGCTTACGCACCCTTGACGCGGCACAGGGCAATGCCTTGCATCTCCGACCCCCTGTGAGAGTTGACACCCTTCATGTACTTCAGAGCTCTTCTTCTACCATTTTGCTCTGTTTTTCGCCTCCCCCCCTGAGTTCACATCATATTTTCCGGATCAACATCCACACCTAACCTAACCGCTGACGGCCAGAGTTTTCCCTTTTGTTCCAGAACCGCTGCACACACAGCATGCAGCACCTGCTGATTGCTGCTTTTTATGAGCAGTTGCCAGCGAGTCTTATCCCGTATCTTGACCAGAGGCGCAGGAGTTGGACCTAAAAGTTCCAAGCTGGATGCCCATTTGTGGTTGCGAATAAATCCCGCTACCTGCTGCGCAGCCTGCTGAACCTGTTGTTCACGGGCACCGGAGAACCGGATGTTGACCAATCGGGTAAAAGGCGGATAGGCCAGAGGTGCCCGCACGGCTATCTCCCGAGCAAAAAATGCCGGATAGTCATGTTTCTGGGCAAGCTCCAGTGCATAATGCTGGGGTTGGTAAGTCTGGATAATGACAACACCGGGATCCTCCCCCCGCCCTGCCCTGCCCGTCACCTGGGAAAGCAGGCAAAAGGTGCGTTCGGCTGCCTTGTAATCCGGTACACTCAATCCGGAGTCCGCCCAGACCACTCCAACCAGTCGAATGCCTGGAAAATGCAGGCCTTTGGCAATCATCTGGGTACCGATGAGAATATCCACCTGCCCCTCGCGCATATCTTTAAGGGTCGACAGGTAATGTTTTCGATTGGCGGTTGTATCGCTATCCAAGCGGGCGACGCGAGCCTGGGGAAAGAGTTGTTGCACCTCCTCCTCAATCCGCTCTGAGCCGATGCCCACCCCATGAACCCGGGTAGAACCACAGGCGTCGCAGACCACGTTCGGGCTCCGACTGTAACCGCAGTAATGACAGAGCAGTCTGTTTCGGCCACGATGCAGGGTCAGACTGACCTCGCAGTGACGGCATTGAACAATGGCTCCGCAATCACGGCAGAGCATGGAAGAGGAAAACCCCCGACGGTTGACAAAGAGCAGGCTCTGCTTGCCCATTTCCAGGGTATCGGCAAGCCCATTGATCAGCGCGTCGGAAAAGGTTAAGTCAGGGCGGGAGCGCCCGGTTTCGGTTAAGTCAATAATCTGTACCTGAGGAAGCGGCTGGTTGGCCACCCGCTTTTGCATCTGCAGAAGCGTATATTTCCCCTCCTTACAGTGATGGTAACTGATGACCGACGGGGTTGCCGAGCCAAGAACAACCGGACACTTGGCCATATTGGCCCGTAGCACAGCGAGATCACGGCCATTGTAATGGAGCCCATCCTCCTGCTTGTAGGCAGGTTCATGTTCCTCGTCCACCACCACCAGCCCAAGGTTCCTCAAAGGGGCAAAGACAGCCGAGCGGGCTCCAAGAACCACTTTTGCCTTTCCCTGCAGGACCCGTTGCCACTGGTCAAAGCGCTCGCCATCGCTGAGTCCACTGTGGAGGACTGCAAGCTGATCGCCAAAACGGGAAAAAAAGTGTGCCTCAAGCTGCGAGGCCAGGGCAATCTCAGGGACCAGCACCAGAGCGGTTTTCCCGGCCGCAAGCGTATGCCCGACAGATTGCAGGTAGACCTCCGTCTTACCGCAACCAGTGACGCCAAAAAGAAGAAAGGGAGCAAAGGCTTCCCCGTCAATGGCGGGAAGAATTTCGGCAAGAACTTTCTCCTGCTCACCGGTCAAGCTGTCCGGGGCAGGAAAAAGCGGAGGCGGTTCACCAAAGGGGTCGCGGTAGACCCGCTGCTCTGCCAACTCAAGTAGACCGGCAGAGGCCAACTGCTTTATCCGCGGCCCCGCTCCGCTGTACAGTTTGTTTAACAGAGAACGCAGAACCGGTTGGTGCCCCTGGGCAGTAAATGTCTCCAGAAAAATCCCAAGGGTCTTAAGCTCTGCTTTTTTCAGTTGCAGGGTGGAATCTTTGGCCAGTGCAGCAACAATTTCTGGCCCCTCTCTGCCCTCTATCAGATCAACTAGTTGCGCTCCCGGCACGACTACGGTCTGTAGCTTTTCTTTCACCCGCCCCGTCCCTCTGCTGGTGGGTTGCAGAGGCAGCGCTGTCCGCAGCACCTCGCCTAAGGGATGAAGATAATAGCGGGCGATCCAGCGATAAAAGGGAAGTAACTCTTCGGGAAAGACAGGTTTCTGGCTCAAAACCTGGAGAATGGGCTTGATGACAAAACGCGGCTCACCCTTCTCTTTCTCCGCAGGGCCAAGCACATAGCCCACAGCCTTGCGATTTCCCAAAGGGACACGAACACAACAGCCCACCGGAAGTGGATCATCACTTCCGGTGGGCTGTGCGTAAGTCAAGGGGTGAAGCAGGGGTGCGTCAACCGCAATTTCGTAGAAACACGCCACCTGTGTTCAATCAGTTATCAAGAGCATCACATATCCGCGCAGACCTTGCGCAGATACTCGCGAAAAGGTCCACCCAACTCACGGTTTCCCAAAGAAAAATCGACAATGGCTTTGAGATATCCAAGTTTATCCCCGGCATCGTATCGCTTGCCGCTAAATTCGTAGGCGTACATGCCACGTCGATTGGAAAGCGCCAACAGGGCATCGGTGAGCTGAATCTCACCACCGTGACCAGGCGTGGTTTTTTCAAGTAGCTCAAAGATCTCCGGCATCAGCAGATAACGGCCGATAATAGCCATATCCGAATTACAGGTACCGGGGACGGGTTTTTCCACCATACGGTCGACCTTAAAGGTACGCTCCTGTTCCATGGCCTGCCCTTCAACAATACCGTACTGGTGGGTCTCCTCCATGGGAACACGCTGGACAGCGACGATGGACTCGCCGACCTGATCGTAGAGATCTATCATCTGCTTGCAACAGGCTGTTTGACTCATGACCAGATCATCGCCCAACAGCACCATGAAAGGTTCGTCGCCAACAACATTACGGGCCATCCAGATTGCATGGCCAAGCCCGAGCGGCTCTTTCTGACGTACGGAAATAATATCGATCAGGTTGGAAATATTGTTGAGTTCTTCACGCAATTTATGTTTTTTGCGATCTTTAAGTACGGTATCGAGCTGAAAATCGTAGTCAAAATGATTTTCAATCGCTGACTTTCCAGCACTGGTCACCAGAATAACCTGCTCAATGCCTGAGGCCACCGCTTCCTCGACGATATACTGAATGGTGGGACGGTCGACAATGGTCAGCATTTCTTTGGGGATGGCCTTGGTTGCCGGTAAAAATCGAGTCCCCAATCCCGCCACCGGGATGACGGCTTTTCTGATCGTTTTCATGCAGTCCTCATAGTGTATAGACGTTCTCTAAGCATCACCTTAGTGTTTGCTTCAGGGGCAAAGCTTTGGTATCAAAGGCTTCCCCTTTATATTTGAAACCAGCAAAATGCACTCTTAAGTGAAAAAGTGTGTTATTGTATCCCGAAGTTAGCCAGAGACTCAAGAAAATTCCTTTAATTTCATGCATCTTTCTTATCCTCCCCAACTCCCGGTCAGTGAGCAACGCGACCTGATCGTCTCTACTCTTGCCCAGCACCAAGTCCTCATCATCATCGGTGATACGGGGTCAGGCAAGACGACTCAGCTGCCCAAGATGTGTATAGAGGCGGGCTGTGGCCATAACGGCCTGATCGGCTGCACCCAGCCACGACGGATCGCTGCCATCTCAGTGGCGGAGCGTGTGGCTGAAGAGATGCGCGCACCGGATAAAGTGGGCTACAAGATCCGCTTTCACGACAAGACCTCCCAGGACACTGCGATCAAATTCATGACCGACGGTGTTCTTTTAGCCGAGACACGACAAGACCCGAATCTTTCGCAGTATGACACCATTATTGTCGATGAGGCCCATGAACGAAGTCTCAACATCGACTTTCTCCTGGGCTATTTAAAAAACCTGCTCCCCACACGGCCGGATCTCAAGCTGATCATCTCCTCGGCCACCATTGACACTGAAAAATTCAGCAAACATTTTGACACCGCACCGGTTATCTCGGTCTCCGGGCGCACCTACCCCATCACCACCGAATATTTCGAACCGGAGGATGATGACGAGGAGGAACGCTCCTATGTGGATCAGGCGATCATGGCGGTGGAAGATCTGGCCACCAGACCTCAGGGTGGGGATATTCTCGTCTTCATGCCCACAGAGCGGGATATCAGCGATACCTTAGATGGATTAAAATCTCTGGCTGACTCCCATCTGCTGCTGCCGCTTTTTGGACGGCTTCCCGCCGCCGACCAGCGCAAAATATTTCGGCCTGCAAAAAAACGAAAAATCATCGTCGCCACCAATGTGGCTGAGACCTCGGTGACCGTCCCAGGAATTCGTTTTGTGGTGGATACGGGGCTGGCCCGCATTGCCCGTTATAATCCCCGCAGCGGTACCACAAGCCTGAAAGTCAGCCGTGTTTCCCAGGCCAGCTGCCAGCAACGCCAGGGCCGTTGCGGGCGCACCGGCCCCGGTACCTGTATACGGCTGTACAGCGAGGAAGATTTTCTTTCCCGTGATGCCTACACCCTGCCCGAAATTCAGCGCTCCAACCTGGCAGAGGTTATCCTGCAGATGATCAACCTCAAGCTGGGCGACCCGGCTCGCTTTCCCTTTATTGACGCCCCACTCTCCACTGCCATTCGCGAAGGGTATAAACTGCTCAGGGAACTCGGCGCCATCACCGGCCAACATCGACTGACTGCCAATGGGCGACTCATGGCCCGCCTACCGCTTGATCCGCGTATCTCGCGTATCATCATTGAGGGGATCAACCTTGGTGCCAGCGACGAGCTCACTATCCTGGCGGCGGCGCTCTCCATTCAGGATCCTCGGGTCCGTCCCCCGGAAAAGGAACATAAGGCCGATGAGGTCCACCGCCAGTTTGTTGACAAAAAATCAGATTTCCTCACCCTGCTCAACATCTGGAATGGTTTTTTTGTACCCGGTGAACCAACTCCTTCTAAGTCCAAACTCTCTAAATTCTGCAAGGCCAACTTTCTTTCCTGGCAGCGCATGCGCGAATGGATGGATGTCCATGAACAGATCACCCGTCTGTTACGAAAAACAAAAGGGTATACCAAGGTTAAGGAAGCAGCGAGCTATGATGCGATTCACCAGGCACTGACCAGTGGTTTTTTGCGCAACATCTGCCTGAAAAAAGAGAAAAACCGCTACCAGGCAAGCGGCAATCGGGAAGTTGTGCTCTTTCCCGGGTCGGGCCTGTATAATAAGGGGCCGCAATGGGCTGTTGCCAGTGAGTTTGTAGAAACCACCCAACTCTTTGCCCGTGGTGTAGCCGAAATCAATGTGGACTGGCTGGAAGGCCTGGGAGGCAGCCTCTGCAAGCGCACCTGGTCCGAGCCCCACTGGGAAAAACGCAGCGGCAAGGTGATTGCCTTTGAGCGGGTTACGCTTTTCGGACTCACCATTGTTGCCGGGCGCAAGGTCGAGTATGGCCGTATCAACGAAAAGACCATGGCCGAGGCACGGGAAATCTTTATCCGCCAGGCGCTGATTGAGCACCAGATCCCAGGCAAGTACGCCTTTCTTGCCCACAACAGGGAGCTGATTGAAAGCTTTCAGGAGATGGAAGAACGAACGCGTCGCCGGGATATCCTCGTTGATGATGAGGTACTTTATAGCTTTTACGATGCGCGTTTGGGCAAAGTCTATGATCGCTTTACTTTAAATCGCTTTCTCCGCCGTAAAAAAGATGACCAGTTCCTGCGCATGAGCAAGGAAGACATCTCTCTGGGCGTGCCGGATGCCGAGGAACTGTACCGGTTTCCTGCAACCCTGCACTGCGGAGAATTTGAGCTGGAGCTGACCTATGCCTTTGCCCCCGGCGATCCCGCCGATGGGGTTACCGCTCACATTCCTCAAAATCTCTGCGGCCATCTCAACCCCCAATTCTTTGAGTGGCTGGTTCCCGGCATGCTGCCGGACAAGCTCCTACTGCTCTTAAAACGTCTCCCCAAACAGTTGCGTCGCAGGCTGGTCCCGCTGCCCGATGCAGTGGACCGGATCATGGATAGTATCGACCTCTACAACGGCTCATTGTATCAGGAACTGGAGCGGATCCTGCTGCGTGGCTACCAGGTGCGCATAGATCGTAGCGACTGGCAGATTGATACCATCCCGGTACACCTGCGCATGCGCTTTGTCCTGGTCGATGCAAACAATAAAGCCCTGGGTGAAAGCCGCTCGTTTGATGAACTGGAGCAGCTCGCGCACCAACAATTGAGCAAAACACCTGCAAAAGAACAGGCAACCAAACTTCCAAAGCGGCGTGAAATAACCGCCGGGGACCTGGACGTAATCGAAGCCAAAATTCCCCTGACCGATAAGCAGGGACGCGTTACAGGGCTCTACTTTCCCTTGCTTGAATTCGACGCTGCCCAGAAACAAATCACCCTCTCCTATATTGAGGATGCGCAGCAGAGTGCGGAATCAATCCGCCTGGGTGTCCAGTTTCTCTACATGCTTGAATTTTCAAAGGAGATAAGCAGCCTGCGCAAACTCTGCAAGACCTCCCTCACCAGCCACTCGGCTTCCTGGCTCAGTTTGGGTGCCAAGGTCTCTGCGGCGGTCCTGCGAAGTGAACTGCAAGCCTACCTGCTCGACGGTGTCTTTGCTACCAGCAACTCACTGCCAAGTGTTGCCGAGTTTAACCAAACCGTGCGTCAGGTCAAAGAACAGGGACTGCTGCGCACGGCAACAAAACTGCTGGAACAGGTGCAGCAGGCCCTGCAACAACGACGGGTAGTGCAACAAAAAATAAACGACTGGAAAACCCGTTCCCGCGCCAACCGTTCCTTTCAGGAAAGCCGCTACCAGCAATACCAGAGTGCCCTGGAACAGATCGTCCCGATTGGTTTTCTTCACGACTTACATCCTGATCAGTTATTGCATAAACCGCGTTACCTTCAAGCCCTGGCACTGCGTATCGAGCGTGCCGAACACGATCCACTCAAAGATGAAAAAAAGGCTCAACGCCTGATCAAGCCCCTGGCCAGGCTGGAGCAGATGGCCAAGTTCACCAGTCCCACCCAGGCCTGCAAGACCTGCCAACAGGAGTATCTGCAACTCCTTGAGGAATTTCGTGTTTCCATTTTCGCCCCCGAGCTGGGAACAGTACAACAGGTTTCGGAAAAACGGCTCACCAAAAAATGGCAGGAAGTGGAAGATATCTGCCGAAGAGTAGAATAAGAACGAGTTGCACTTACTCAAGTAATCTCGTATAGTTGAGACAGGATGTTTTATTGACACCTGATTCGGTGAAAATGGTCCCTTGCGTTTCTTTTGCCTATCTCTGGAGGTGCAGACCATGGAAACAACCACGATTACCTATCAGTCCATACGCGACCTCGCGCTCTTTCAGGAACAGTACGATCGCCTCACCCACGAAATTCAACAGGTGCGGGTTCAGCTCGACAGCAGTCCCGCACTCGCTGCCGATGATCCTCATGTTGAAAAACGGGAAGAATGGCGTTCCTGGTTGCAGGTGCAGATCAAAAGCAAGTGCAGAGAACGCAAAGAACTGTTGAAATTCATCCACGACAAGGGCTTTCAGATCACTGAGTTGCCCGATTGACTTTCCTTTCCCCTGGATCCGTGAGCACCAGGCGTCGCGGATTCAGGTTCCCCCAACCACAGGTACTGATTCCATGCGTTCTTTATTGGCCGTTTGCCTGAGCCTTTTTCTGTTTTTCATTGCTCTCTCCTCCTCCGCGGAAACCATGCAATCCCGTTTCTTCCTTATGGGAAGCGGCACCATGCATTTACTCAACCACCGCAACGACCGGGAAGCAACCGTCCACCTGCTCAACAAAGATGGTTCACTCAACGAAAAGGCTTTCGATACCGTGGATTGGATCTTTGGCTACCCCACCAAACAGATGGGGGAACATATCTCCCCCCGGATGCTCTTTATGCTCAGTTATTTTGCAGAGCAACTCGCCCCCGGCAAGACCATTCACATCACCTCTGCCTACAGAAGCCCGGAATACAATAAAAAAATTCGAGCCATGGGCAACAACGCTGCCCGCACCTCAACCCATATCGACGGAATGGCCCTCGATTTCTGGCTGGAAGGAGTGGCAGGGAAAAAGATTTGGGAAACAGTGAAGGCAAAAGACTGTGCAGGCATCGGTCATTACGGCGGGAAAATAGTGCACTTTGACGCGGGCCGCCCCCGTTTCTGGCAGGCTGCCACCTCGGGCACCCGCTCCAAACGTCCGGATGAAAACCGCCACCTCTATCTTTCCACCGACTATGACCGTTACGATGCCGGTGAGCAGGTGCGGCTCTCACTCTCCAGCCTGAGTAACTTCGATTTTGGGGTCGCCCCCACGGTCGATCTATATAGTACGGATGGCGCGAAGAAACGGATCACGAGTCTGGTTCTTGATCAGGCAAAAAAGACCGACTGCACCATGATGGGAACCCGTAAGGCAACCCGATTCTTAACCACCCATTTGCCTGAAGATCTTGCCCCAGGCCGCTATCAGCTCAAACTCTCGTTTTGTAATCGTCCCTTTGCTGCTATGCCTGAAAAGAAATTTTCGAATATTATTGCTGTTGGCGAAGCAGGTAATTGATTGGAATTTTAACAACGCATTCATGATACATTAAAAACAGCGTCTGCCCACAATAGTCTATTGGTTTGCTTTAAACCGGCATCCGTGGCAAGAGATGAAGCTGAACAAGAAATGTGATTTTGAATAAATCCTAATTTATTCACGATAATCTGCTATTCATCGGTCATCAACCGACACAGATTCCGGTAAAAATGATTGCAATATAGTGTGTATATCCTCATACTAACAGGAGATACTGCCATGTCAGTCGTTGTTGCAAAAGCATTAGAAAAAACCTATGTCGCCGGCGATATCAGAGTTGAGGCAATACGAGGGGTAGATTTCTCCATTGAGCCAGCATCGTTTGTCTCTTTCCTTGGGCCTTCGGGCAGCGGCAAGTCCACCTTGCTGAATATGATAGGCTGTCTTGACCCTCCCACCAGTGGCAGCCTTTTGGTAGCTGGCCAGGACATCACCGGCTTAAGTCGCAAAGAAGCCGCACGCTTCCGTGGCGAGCATATAGGTTTTGTCTTCCAGGACTTTAATCTGGTTCCAGTGCTCACCGTTTATGAGAATGTGGAATATCCTCTGCAAATGGTGCAGGACTGGCCGAGTGCCAAACGAAAAGCACGGGTCATGGAACTGCTTGAGGCAGTCGACATGGCTGAGCAAAGCGGCAAATATCCAAACCAGATCTCCGGGGGACAAAAGCAACGGGTCGCCGTTGCCAGGGCACTGGTCACCAATGCCAAGCTGGTCCTTGCAGATGAGCCCACAGCCAACCTTGACAGCGAAACAGCAGGCCGCATTATCAACTTGATGCAAAAGATGCGCGATGAGTTTGCAACGACTTTTGTCTTTTCCACCCATGACCCTCGCATTGTTGATAACGTCGAGATCACCTTCACGCTTACAGATGGCAAATTGAGCCAAAATCTGGTCCCCGGAGGTACCCGTCATGCTTAAAATTTTCAACCTGGCCGCCCGTAACCTCCTGCGCTACAAACGTCGTACCATGCTGACCTCTGCCTTGATCACTCTGGGTGTGGTGGCAGTTCTTCTCTTTATTTCCGTCTCCGGCTCTTTTAAATCCATGATGGTTGGCCAGATCACCGACTCCATGCTTGGCCATATCCAGATCCATAAAAAAGGCTATGTTGCCTCGGTGGACAGCCTTCCCCTGAACCGTAATCTCACAGGCAAACAGATCAACAAGGTAAAAGAACTCCTGGAAGGCGACCAGGCGGTTGAAGCCTTTTCCATGCGCATTAAATTTGGCGCCATGTTCAGCAACTTTACCGAAACAACCAACATCAGGCTCAACGCAGTTTCTCCCAAGGCGGAAATGGCCACGGTCCCGCTCCTGCAGAACCGTTTTCTCAAAGGAGAGAAAAAGGGCCTTCTTAAAAAGGGCGAAATCATTATTCCGGAGCTGATTGCCAAAGGCATGCAGGTCAAGGTAGGCGACACCATTGTTCTGGTTGCCAACAATAAAGACGGCTCGGTAAATGGGCAGACATTTACGGTTCGGGGAATTTTGGAGGGCCTCTCCGGTCCTGGCGGACGTGATGGCATAATACATATCGATGACGCTCGGTCGTTGCTTCGTATTGGACAGGCGGAAGTTAGCGAGATTGCCATTCGGTTGAAAGATATTGGCGAGCTTCCTCGATTTTCTGATCTGCTCAGCCATGAACTGGGCTCCATCCGTAATAAGTTGGACAAGCCAGTCTTTGAAATCCACACCTGGGAAAAGCTTTCCCCCTTTTTTAATATTGCCAAGATGATCGACCTGATGACCTTGTTTATCAAAATCATGCTGGTGGCCATTGTCCTGGTCAGTATTATGAATGTGATGATCATGGCCGTTTTTGAACGCATCAACGAAATCGGTACCATCGCCGCCATCGGTACCTCCCCAGGCAAGATAATGGGGCTTTTTGTCATGGAGGGGTTCTTATTGGGGATCCTCGGAACCGTTACCGGCACCCTGATCAGCCTTGTTACAATGTATGTTTTGAATATCTCCCAGATCTGCTTCGATTTCGGTCGTCAGACCGGTTTACTGCTTGCCCCTACCATTGAAGCCACCGATGTGGTGACCATTGGCTGTATTGTCATTGCCATCAGCGTGCTTGCCAGTCTGCAGCCAGCCTGGAAAGCTGCCCGCATGGATCCCATAACGGCACTCAGGCACGTGTAGGGATACAATCTGAACGTGTGACGTATTGTCGGTTTCGGGATGAGCTTTTACAAACTAAGAGGAGTTGTCACTGATGCGATTACGACATGGACTACAAATGGGAAGCAACTGGCTTGTGACTTTGGGACTCGTGCTGTTTGTCCTGATTCCAGTTGGGCAGACGGCTGAACTTGATGGTACCGCAATACTCAAGCAGGTGGATGCCAATCTTCAGCCCCAATCCTATGAGATGTATCGAAAGCTCATCAATATCGAGCCGGATGGCTCCAAGAAAGAGTTTGTCCTCTATTCCGTGAAAAAAGGGCAGGATAAGATGGTGGCCCTTTTCCTTTCCCCTGCCAGTGAAAAGGGACGCTCTACCCTGCGGTTAGGCGATAATATGTGGCTCTATATTCCAAACGTAGGAAAACCTCTGCGTATCACCAGCCTACAGTCTGGGGAGCATCCGATAGTTATGGAATTGCCCTGTAGATCGAATCTGGCCTGTTTGGTTAATAATTTTAATATGTTACGTTATTTTTTTGTTTAAATGCTGCTTTTTACATGATATAATATCCCGTTAAATCAGGAGGTTATATCATGGCGGCTGTGCGAAAAATTCGGAATTGGTCTAAATGTTACAAAGACATGTACGATAATATTCTCGATCAAAAAATTGCTCACATTATCCAGTGTGTTGATGCGCCCAACAACACGCTTTTTGAGATAATTAACAAGATCAGGAAAGAGTACCCGTCAATAGATCCCGAATTAGTCCAGATTGTCATTCAAGGTGAACTTGATCGGCAGGTACAAGCTCCGACATGCACTCCTTGCGGGAGCAAAGCTCATAAAAAATATTCCACGAAAAAAGAGTGCGTTACCACTATTGGCACTCTTGTCATTGACTGCCCGTACTATGTGTGCCCCAAATGTAAAGCCGTCCATACCCCGTACGAAAATGCTCTTAATTTGAGGGATGGCAAGTACCAGTACGATGTACAAAAAATAGCTTCTCTCTTCGGTTCCAAGGAAACTTTTGAGGAAGCTGCAGAAATGATGAACGAGATTTATCGTTTTGACATTTCCGCAGACACTGTCCATAAACTCACCAATCAAGTCGCGGATGAAATCAGCCTTGAAGAGATCACTCCTACTTCTCAAGAAATATCTAAAATCATAGAAGATATCTCGGAGGAAAACTATCGAAGGCCAGTTCTGGTCTTTTCTGCTGACGGCGCCATGGTCCCAATAAGGACAGAAGACAAGGGGCAACCTCATCATTGGCGGGAAGCTAAAGGAATCCGTGGATACCTGCTCGACAAGGATAAGATCGTTCACCTGTTAAGCTGGCATCAAATCAGCAATATTACTGAATTTCGAGGATTCCTTGCCGAGTTAAGAGACAAGGATATTATTCCGCAGGATAAAGTTCGCCTGTGTTTTGTAGGTGATGGAGCCGATTGGATATGGGACTGCGTCAAAGAATATTTCCCAACCTGCCGCCAAGTCCTTGATTATTTCCACTGCTCGGAACACCTCCACGATTTTGCCAAACATCAGTTTGCTGGGTCGAAAAAAGGGGATGAGTGGATAGAGCAAACCAAGGTCCGGCTCTTTCACAACAATGCCTCTCATGTCATCGCTGGCTTGAAAAGAATGAAATGTAAGACAGCCACTGCTGAAACAGAGAGAACTAAGTTGGTAAACTACCTGACAAAGAACAAAGGCAGAATCGAGTACGGTCGTTTGCGGCGAGGTGGGTACCCGCTTGGCAGTGGAGCGATTGAGAGTGCCAATAAGTTCATCAGCAATATTCGTCTCAAGAGATCCGGCGCCTGGTGGAAAGTTGATTATGCAAACAACATCCTCAAACTGCGATGTGCCAAGTACAATTCAAAATTCGATTCCTTTTTTGAGGAGTATGAGCAAAAGGCAAAGCAGCAGAGAGTATCACGCCCAAAAAGGATCCGGCGGGTTAAATAATGCCATAAGTAGCGGATGCACCCTACAGTCTGTGGTAGGTGGTGTCTTCAATAACTCCGATATTCTCCGACTCGATTACAGCACCGAGTATGATGCTCTCAGCATTTCCGATGAGGGGGCAACCTACCTCCTGGAATTAAAGGCCAAGAGTAGCACTGTCGCCTATGACCGGTTGAAGATGCTGGTGGACAAGAAAGCTGTCGTCCCCACAACCATCGAATGCTACGCTGCCAGCGGCATGCTCATAAAAACGTTGTATTATACAAATTCCAAGGATTTCGGAGATGGGATTGTTCGCCCCTCGATCTTGGAAACCGACAGCCCCCTGTATAAAGGGTATAAATCTGTCATGGTATACGCCAAAATACAGAAGAAAGAATTGGCTGATGAGGTGTTTTCGTTGAACTATCTCTCCAGAGTTGAAGAACTCAGATAACCCCTTGCATTCCCTTATCTCAAGCTAAAGGGTGTCTTGAATAATTAGATTTTTCAATCAAGGCCAGATAAGCGCAGACTTCGAGGATTGCGCAAAATTTTACCGCAGGCATATAACTGATATCGGAGTCTTCGCTTACCTCCGAGGATAAGATTTTAAGTATGACGAGGTAAGCGCCAGACTCCGCGGGATTGGCAGAAAAAGCAATTATTCAAGATGCCCTAAAGGATCCCCCATGCCTTCAGCCACAAAACCATCTTTTGACCAAAACCTTGTCGGTCACAAATGCACATATTCTACCGGCAAATAGCCCTTCCCCTTTGTCTCTGCTTGTTCTGCTGTTTCTCCTCAGCTTTTGCCGAAGAAGATTTTTCATTTGATCTGGAAGAATTCGAGAAAAAGAGTCTGAGTTGGAGCGGTTACATGGAGATGAAGGGCGAGCACATGGATATCAATGAGCAGGGTGCCTTTGCCTGGCTCGATGCATACCAGAGACCTCGCTCGACCTCCGATCGTGCGACGGGAACCATCCAGCTTGAAGGCAATTTCAACAAGAGTATTGTTGATTTCAACTGGCTCATTCAGGCGTACGGCCAACAGGATCAACGACAGTGGGCTAACGACGCGGTCATTTTCGATGCCTATGCCAGCATCAAACCAACGCCACTTGCCACTCTTGAGCTGGGCAAAAAAGTATTCAAATGGGGAAAAGGTTACGCCTGGAACCCCGTCGGTTTTATTGACCGGGTAAAAGACCCCAATAACCCGGAAGAGGCGATGGAGGGCTATACAGGGGTCGGGCTTGATCTGATTAAAAGTTATGCGGCAAGCCCGTTGCAAACTGTTGCCCTGACGGCTGTGGCCTTACCGGTGTGGCGAGGAGTGAATGAAGATTTTGGGGCAGAGGGCAACATCAACCTGGCCTCAAAACTGTATCTCCTGTACCGAGATATTGATATTGATTGTATTTTCTTTACCGGTAACAGTCGGACAACACGTTACGGGGTTGATTTCTCCACCAACCTTGCCAGTAATTTCGAGATTCATGGTGAACTTGCCCATATCCCCAGGCAGAAGCGAAAAGTTCTGACCACTGCACAAACAGTCGAAACACAATGGTTTGCAGAGACCAGCTACCTCCTCGGTTTCCGCTACCTCTCAAAGCATGACATTACCTCTATCATAGAGTACTACCACAACGATCACGGCTATACCGTCGAGGAATTCGAACGCTTTTACGATCTGGTGGCACAGGCAAATGATCTGTATGCCCGAACCGGGGATACCAGCCTGTATCAACGCGCAAATCAAGTGGCTCGGGGGGCCTATGGGCAGCCCCAGTCCGGGCGAAACTATCTCTATGTGCGGGTAACCCAAAAAGAACCGTTCGACGTGCTTTATTTTACGCCCGGTTGTACAGCCATAGTCAATCTTGATGACGAGAGCTTTTCTCTCAGCCCGGAAGCCGTTTACACGGGGTTGACCAACTGGGAAATAAAGCTCCGTTTTTCTCTTCTCCATGGAAGCGCTGTCAGTGAATTCGGCGAAAAAATCAATAAAAACAAAGTAGAACTGAGAATCCGCTACTTTTTTTAGGCTCCTAAAAAGTGCTCCTCATATATTTCTGAATCCGTGAACACCCGCCGTCACGGATTCAGGTATTTTTCCATCATGCCAGATAGCATCATTGTTGGTCCCCCTAGATGCTCATGGAATCAGGTTATTATCAACATATTTCCGATTGTTTTACTTTGCGGGTTTAAACCAACCTGCCTGAAACTCTCTTTGTGGTCCTCTATATTTCTTGACACTAATTTCCCACTTCCGGCAAGCGCTTCAAGATACTTATCAGCAAAACGATTATTTTTTATTAAAGTGGTAAAATACATCTTCCCTTCATCTGCGATAATTTTTCTACATTGTTCCAAAAAGACCTTTGTGTCATCAAGGCAATGGAGCAGGGCAAGCGCACGAAATTTTTAGCTAGCAAGCACACTACCAAGAAACCGATTGTCGCAGGCTGCTCTGAATTGTTTTTGTTTGATACTCATTTTGGTTTTCTCTCGTTGTAGCAGATTACGAGCTATATGCCTCAGCACGGCAAAATTCTCGGGAGCATCGTCTTTTCGGATTCGGCATTCATCTTCACGAAATGTAACATCAAGTACATAGTGAAGGGAATTTTCTATACCCCAATGGGAGCGCACAGCTTTGGCAAACAGTT